>JBEKBH010000006.1:0-137639 GCA_050015495.1 Verrucomicrobiia bacterium | reverse complement strand
TGACAAACATTCCGCTGGTGTGGCTGGCGCTGGCGGCGCCGCTGGCGTGGCGGAGACGGTCTGGTCAGGCAGGCTCGACCCTGCGTTGGTTTGTCGCGGCAGGAGCCCTGCTCTTCGGGATTAACGCGTTGACCGATGGCACCTTCTTCGCCGCAGACATACGTTATGCGGTAGACTTCCTGCCGGCGCTGGTGCTTCTGGCCGTGGTTGGCATCCTCGGATTGGAGCGCGCGCTGGCCCCGACCCCGACCTCGGAGTCGGGGCAAGCCTCGGAGTCGGGGCTGGCTGACCGGAGGGTCTGCCGGCGTGCCGCGCGCTGTGGTTGGGGGCTGCTGCTGGGCTTCTCGGTGATCTTTAACGTATTGGTGAGCGTCAGGAACTACGCGGAGGCGGACTGTTCGGTGGGGCGGGTGCTGGCGGTAAAGGGCCGGGGAACGGAAGCCATCCGAGTCTTCGAGAACGCTCTCCGAATCGATCCCGATTACGCCGAGGGATACGTCGATCTGGGGGTGGTTTTGTCGCGAGCGGGAAAGATCGAGGAAGCCATCACGCACTACGAGCAGGCCCTGCGGATTAAGCCCGATTTCGCCCAGGCGCACTACAGTCTGGGGACCGCTTTGGAGCAAACGGGAAAGATTGAGGAAGCCATCACGCACTACGAGCAGGCCCTGCGGATTAAGCCCGATCTCGCCCAAGCGCACGTCGGTCTGGGGGTGGCTTTGGAGCGAATGGGAAAGATCGAGGAAGCCATCGCCCACTTCGAGCAGGCCCTGCGGATCAACCCCGATTTCGCTGACACGCACTACAGTCTGGGGACCGCTTTGGAGCGAATGGGAAAGATCGAGGAAGCCATCACGCACTACGAGCAGGCCCTGCGGATCAACCCCGATTTCGCCCAGGCGCACGTCGGTCTGGGGGTGGCTTTGGAGCGAACGGGAAAGATCGAAGAAGCCATCACGCACTACGAGCAGGCCCTGCGGATCAAGCCCGATCTCGCCCAAGCGCACGTCGGTCTGGGGGTGGCTTTGGAGCAAACGGGAAGGATCAAGGAAGCCATCGCGCACTACGAGCAGGCCTTGCGGATCAACCCCGATTTCGCTGAGGCGCACTACGGTCTGGGGACCGCTTTGGAGCAAATGGGAAAGATCGAGGAAGCCATCGCGCACTACGAGCAGGCCTTGCGGATCAAGCCTGATCTCGCCCAGGCGCACTACGATCTCGGGAGCGTTTTGGCACAAACGGGAAAGCAAACGGGAAAGATCGAGGAAGCCATCACGCACTACGAGCAGGCCCTGCGGATTAAGCCCGATTTCGTTGAGGCGCACTACAATCTGGGGACCGCTTTGGAGCAAATGGGAAAGATCGAGGAAGCCATCACGCACTACGAGCAGGCCCTGCGGATCAAGCCTGATCTCGCCCAGGCGCACAACAGCCTCGGGGTGGCTTTGGCGCAAACGGGAAAGATCGAGGAAGCCATCACGCACTACGAGCAGGCCCTGCGGATTAAGCCCGATTTCGTTGAGGCGCACTACAATCTGGGGACCGCTTTGGCGCAAACGGGAAAGATCGAGGAAGCCATCGCGCACTACGAGCAGGCCCTGCGGATCAAGCCCAATTTCACGCAAGCGCAGAGCGCGCTCGCGCAACTGCGAGCTCGCCAGTAACGTGGTAAACCTCGGAATCTGAAATCGTCAGGTTCGCAAATAGTCCAACACGGGGAGTTATCTTGAACGGTTGGCCATGGTTGTTGTTCGGGGCGCAGTTGGTCGGCATGGGCGAAATGCGGCCGGGGTCAAGGGGAAGTGCGGAGTCCAGCGCGTGCAGCCTAGGACGATCCATCTGCGCGGGCGTTTCAGCCGCGTGGCAGACGTTGGACCAGGCTCCGGATGCCGTTCTTGACCCCGGGAGGCAGCCGGCGTCGCAGGAATATCTCCAGCCGGCCCCGCCGCCGAAACCGGATTTCCTGATCCAGGCGACGGACGTGTTCGGGATCCAATCTCCAATCCGATGCGCCGCAGTTCTCGGCGACGTGCTCCGCGGAATTGCCCTTGGGTATCACCACCACGGCGCGGTGGCGCAGACACCAGTTCAACGCGACCTGCGCCGGGGTTTTGCCGAGGGTCCCGGCGATTTCCACCAATGCGCCGCCCGGGTCGCGATCCAGGATGTGTGGCAGCCCGCGAGCCAATGGAGTATGGGCGATGACCACGATTCCGTTTGCCTCGCAGTAACGCAGCAAATCCTTCTCGATCGTGCGGTCGACCAGGTTGTAGCGGACCTGATTGGAAACGATCGTGTGCTTCCTCATCGCTCGTTGCGCGCGCTGCAATTCCGTGACAGTGAAATTGGAGACACCGATGAACCGCACCTTGCCGGCGTCCACGAGTTCCTCCATTGCTCCGAGAGTTTCCTCCACGGGGATCCGGTGGTTTGGCTCGTGCAGTTGATAGAGGTCAATATGATCCGTCCGCAACCGGCGCAGGCTGTTGTCGGCTGCCTTCAGGACATCGTCGTGACGAAAATGATCCGGCGACACTTTCGTGGCGAGGAACACACGGTCCCTCATGCCTCGCACGGCCTCGGCCACGACCGTCTCCGTGCCATAGGATTCCGCCGTGTCGATGAACAGCGCCCCCATCTCCAGTCCCGTTCGCAGCGGTTCCACGCCGCCGTGGTAGTTCCAGGTGCCCAACCCAATTTCCGGCAGATGCACGCCGCTTTTGCCAAGTTCCTTGCGTTGCATAATTGCCACCAGCTCGTCCGCGATGGTCCTCGACCACCCTAATGTAAGCGCCGCACTTCGGCAACACCAAGGGGCGACGTTGCGCTTCACGTTGCCGCGGGCGGAAACGTCGCGATCTCTGGGCGCTTTCCAAAGCGACCAATCATTTGTTACAGTGGGTGTCAGAGGTGCCAGGTGAAGATCCGTGAATTAATGCAGTCCAATGTCGTGACCATCAGTGAGGACACACTTGCCAAAGACGCATATGAGCTGATGCGAACTCGCCGCCTCCGCCACTTACCGGTTGTCAACCGGGACAATCAACTCGCCGGTATTGTTTCCGACCGCGATCTCCTGAATGTCGCCCTCATCTTCAAGAAGCACCCACAGAGCTCCGCAGAATATCACATCGACGACGCACTCAAAGCCCGCGATGTCATGACGACGGAGCCCGCCACTGTCTCGCCCGATCACGACCTGGGCCTGGCACTCGACCTGATACTGGGTCTGGCCATCAGCAGCCTTCCCGTCATCGAGGGCGGCAAGCTCGTCGGGATCGTCACCAATACCGATATGCTGCTATTGCTCAAGAAATTGTCGAAGGATCTCTAGCCGCCCAGCGTGGCGGGGGTCAGTGTGGTATCTGTTACGGAGGTCATCTGCCATGGAGACACGAACGCTTGGTAAAAACGGCCCGAAAGTTTCCGCCCTCGGTCTCGGCTGTATGGGCATGTCCGAGTTCTATGGGACGCAAGACGACGCCGAATCCATTGCCACCATCCACCGGGCTCTCGGTCTGGGGCTCGACTTTCTCGATACCGCCGACATGTACGGCTGCGGCAAAAACGAGCGCCTTGTCGGCCAAGCCATCAAAGACCGCCGCGCGGAAGTTTTTCTCGCAACCAAGTTCGGCAATGTGCGGGATGAACAGGGCAAATTCATCGGCGTCAACGGCCATCCGAAGTACGTCCACTCCGCCTGCGACGCGAGCTTACGTCGGTTGGGCGTTGATGTCATTGACCTGTACTACCAGCATCGGGTCGATCCGAATGTCCCCATCGAGGACACCATCGGGGCGATGGGCGAGCTTGTCCACGCCGGTAAAGTCCGCTGGCTGGGAATGTCCGAGGCCGCCCCTGCCACCATTCGCCGGGCTGTGAAGGTTCATCCGATTGCCGCATTGCAGACTGAGTATTCGCTTTGGACGCGAGATCCGGAGAAGGAGGTGCTCCCAACCTGTCGAGAACTTGGCATCGCCTTCGTCCCCTACAGTCCGCTCGGTCGCGGGTTTCTCAGCGGCAGGTTCAAGGCAGCCGGAGATTTGGAGCAAGGAGACCGGCGACTCGACATGCCCCGATTTCAAGGGGAGAACCTGCGGCGTAACCTGGAGATCGTCCGCCGGGTGGAAGCCATGGCGAACCGGAAGAAATGCACGCCTGCCCAACTCGCCCTTGCGTGGCTGTTGGCGCAGGGCAAGGACATCATCCCAATCCCCGGCACCAAGCGGCGAAAATACCTGGAGGAAAACGTTCATGCCGTTGAGGTCGAGTTGACGCCAGCGGAACTCAAGGAGATTGACGAGAAACTGCCGATGGGCATGACGGCGGGCGATCGCTATCCCGCTGAAGCGATGAAGGCGGTTAACCGGTAGGGAAACAATTTGTGCATTGTCGCAATGTTTCAAAACAGGAGGCCAGCGATGAAGAAATTACCGAAACTCTTGCTATCCGTGCTTGTTGTCGGATGCATATTCCGCGTGGCATTTGTTCTTGCAGGCGACCTGAAGTCGATTCAGTTGCCGCCGCCGCAGACCGACATCGGCAGGCCCCTGATGCAGGCGCTAAAACAACGCCAGTCGTCCAGAAGCTTTGATTCCAAGCCACTGCCGCCCCAGGAACTTTCCAACCTTCTCTGGGCGGCGGATGGCGTTAATCGACCGGACTCCGGCAAACGAACTGCGCCCTCAGCAATGAACTGGCAGGAGGTCGATGTCTACGTCGCCCTGCCGGAGGGGCTCTATCTGTACGAGGCCAAGACGCACACCTTGGCGCCGGTGGTGGGCAAAGACCTCCGGGAGGCAACCGGAAGGCAGAGCTTCGTCAAGGACGCACCGCTGAATCTTGTTTATGTTGTTGATCTGGCCAGGATAACGAATGCCTCAGAGGATGACAAACGGCTTTACAGTGCTGCCGACGTTGGGTTCATCGCCCAAAACGTCTACCTGTATTGTGCCTCCCAAGGGCTGGCGGTGGTGGTTCGAGGCTCGGTTGACAGGACGGCGCTGTCACGGTCAATGAAGTTGCGTCCCGACCAGAGGATTATCCTGGCGCAAACTGTCGGATACCCCAAGTGAATCAGACCGTTCACCACGGCTGTTGACGATGTTGTCCAGCAAGATGTGGTTCTGGTCAGGGCCCAACTTCAGACGTTCTCACCCATGGAGAACGCCCTGCCGATGAATCGGCCGACTCCGTAATACTCCTGGGTGTCAGGGGTGAAGATCAACGGCTTGACCTTGAGCACGTCCACCAAGCCGTCCTTCTTCATCACTTCCTTGTCGGCTTTGACATCCAGCACCTCGCCGACAAACTGCGTGTGCAATCCCAGTTCAAAGGTGTGGACCAGTTTGCACTCCACGACCAAGGGACACTCCTTGACGTACGGCGCATCGACCAAATCGCTTCGCACAGGCGTCAACCCTGTTTCGGCAAACTTGTCGGTGATGAGCCCGGAAACCAGCCCGCAGTGGTCGGCTTCCCTGGCTTGGTTCTCGGATGGGATACTGATGGTGAATGCTTTGCGCTCGACGATGCTGGCAAACGAGTAGGTCGCCTTTCGCAGGGACACGGCAACACAGGGAGGATTCGAACAGCAGATGCCACCCCAGGAAGCCGTCATGATATTGGGTTTGCCGGCCGTATCGTACGTGCCGACGAGGAATACCGGTGCGGGGTATATCAGGGTCACAGCGCCGAGCGACTGTTTCATGTCAGGAGATGATAGACCTTTCTGGTGATAGCGCAACACTCAACGCCAGTCGCCAAAGGTTTTCGTTACTCACGCCTGCCGAAAATTCCCTGCAACAAAACCCACGCCATTCTTGCCAGAGCCGCTCCGACGGCCCCAACTCCAATGAAGCATGTCGATGCCACAACCAAAACATACCCAGTCTGAAGCCTGACGCAATGGCAGATAGGGCGATCAGTCCCGCCGCCGCCGTTCTGCCATATGACCGCTCACCGGTCCTGTCGCCTGATTCCACTCAATTGTTGCTCTCGCGACCCGAGGGGAAACAGTTGAAGTAGACCCACCGCCCTGCTATCATGTTGGCAATTGGCGAGAGGTGTTAAACGTTCAACAATCCGGGAGGATCCATGCCTACGATCAGCAACATCGTCCATCAGTTGGAAACACAGCGTAAACTTACCCAGCGCGAACTCGAAAAGCTGGATCTGGCGATAAAGGCCCTTGCGTCACTCGATGAAACATCCGCGCCGGCAGTCAGACGCAAACCGGTATTTACCAAGGCGGGTCTGGCTCGGATCGCCGCAGCGCAGCGGGCGCGGTGGAAGGCACTGAAAGCGGCGCAGAAGAAATAGCAGCGAGAGGTCGGAGTTGACTTGGCGCGTGCGAGGACTAGGATTCACTTGCCATGACCATTATCGATGGCTTGGTGGCTGAGCACCGCGTGTTCCTGACGCTTTTCGACCAGGTTGAACGCGCTTTGCCCGGCGTCAAGACCGTGGACGAAATCGCGTTGATGTGCCGCCTCCTAGAGGCGCCACTTCGCGACCACGGCGGGGCGGAAACGGATTTGGCCTATATCGCCTTGGATCACATCCTGCATCAGCAGAACCACCTGACCCGTCTGCACCACGATCATGAGGAAATCGATGGGCTCCTGAAAAGAGTGGAAGGGATCAAGGATCTTCAAAAAGCCCGCACCCGACTGAAGGCGGCCTTGAACGCCTGTCGCGCTCACTTCAGCGAGGAGGAACGGACCGTGTTTCCCCTGATCGAGAAAGCGCTCCAACTCGAAACGCTGCAGATACTGGGGAAGGTGTGGAAATCGCAATCGCATTTGTCACAGCAGTCGTCGACAGACGAAGCATGATCGTTCAAAAGACACGAAACCAACCACGAGGAGGTCATCATGGGACTCAAGGTGAACAAGGTGGAGGTGTGGGCCGCAACCATCGAGGATCACGTCGGCGGCTTGGTGCATAAGCTGGCGCCGTTGTCCGCGGCCGGGGCCAACCTAGAATTCGTCATCGCCCGCCGGGCGCCCGAGCAGCCAGGCAAGGGAGTGGTATTCGTCGCTCCGTTGGCGGGCACCGAGCAGGTCAAGGGCGCCACGGATGCCGGCTTCCTGCCGGCTGACAGCCTGCACTCGGTTCGCATCGAGGGACCCGACCGGCCGGGGCTGGGCATGATGATGGCCAAGGCACTGGCCGATGCGGGAATCAACCTGAGGGGACTTTCAGCCGCCGCCATCGGCAAGAAGTTCGTTTGCTATCTGGCGCTGGACACGGTTGAGGATGCCGAGAAAGCCATTCGCACCGTGAAGAATTTGTCCTGATAGCAGGGCACGACTCAGCGAACTACTGAGGTTGAGGTGCGCGAACGATTGCTGAAGTTCCTGCACGAACATCAGGTGCTGACGCTGGCGGTCACCGAAGAGGACGGTACCCCTTACGCGGCTGCGCTGTTCTATGCCGTCGACGACGAATTGCGTTTCCATGTGGTGACGGATCCGACAACACGCCACGGGAAGGCGATGCTGGCAAATCCGTCCGTTGCGGGCACAATCCAACTCGACCGTCAACATTGGCACGAGATTCAGGGCATCCAGTTCCGCGGCATCTGTCGCCAACTCGAAAGCACGGAGCGGACGCGGGCGTGGGAGATTTACAGCGCCCGGTTCCCCTTCCTGCAACAGCCCAGCGCAATCCTGACGCGAGAGTTGGCGAACACCGCGATGTGGCGAATCGACACGACATGGATCCGGTTGATCGACAATCGAATCAGCTTCGGCCACAAGGAGGAGTGGACGCCACCCGCGGCGCACGGCCGGTAGCCACCGATCGGCTTGAGCCTGTTGTTGTGATCGCACCGAATTCACAATCTCTCTCAGCGGTGCACTTTCTGCGTTGCCCAAGGCGGGGGATGTGATAGGTTGAGGCAGCCATGAAACGCCGGGGGGCAATTGTAGCCGCCTGCATCGTTCTTCTCGCGGCAATCCCAACCCTTCGTGGGACTGGTCAGGGGACCGGGCACGCAGAGATCGTGTGCTTTATTACAGTTAACGGCGTGATCGGACCGGCAACGGCCAGCTATATTTCCCGCGCCGTCGATGAGGCGGCGTCGCGAGGCGCGCAATGTTTGCTCATCCAACTCGACACCCCCGGCGGACTGCTCGATCCAACCAAGGAGATCGTGCAGAAGTTCCTTGCCTCGACGGTGCCGACGGTCGTCTACGTCGCGCCACAAGGGGCGCAGGCCGGCAGCGCCGGCTGTTTCATCACGCTGGCGGCTGATGTAGCCGCGATGGCGCCGGCAACCGCCATCGGCGCGGCGCACCCCGTCGAGATGGGCGGCGACGAGATCGACAAAACGATGAAGGAGAAGCTGGAGAATTTTTACAGCAGTTACATCGAGGGCATCGCCGTCAAACGAAAACGGAACGCGGAGTGGGCGCGGTCGTCGGTGCGCGAGAGCGCGGCGACCAGCGCGGAAAAGGCACTGCAGATGAAAGTCATCGATTTCATCGCGAAGGACCGCGACGACCTGTTGAGGCAACTTGACGGACGCGAGGGGAATGGCAAGAAGCTGAAGACGGCTACGGCGACGGTGGTGGAGATTCCGCTGTCCCTGCGCGAAAGGGTTTTTCAGGCCATCGCGCATCCGCAGATGATGCTGGTGCTGACGTTGATCGTGATGTACGGGATCATTGGGGAACTGACCAGCCCCGGCGCGATTCTGCCCGGTGTGGCAGGCGTGATCGCGCTGGTGTTGTTGCTGTATCTGGCGACGGCGCTGCCGATGAACGTCGCCGGACTGGTGTTGTTCGGCGTGGCGATCGCGCTGTTTCTCATCGATGCGTTTGCCCCGACGCACGGGGTGTTGACGGCCGGCGGTATCGTGGCGTTTTTCCTCGGCGCGCTCATGCTGTTTGACCGTTCCGATCCGTACTTGAGGCTGTCGCTGACCTGGGTGGTACCGGCCACGGTGGTGACGGCATTGTTTTTCATTTTCGTGGTCGGCAGCGGCTTGCGGGCGCAACGGATGCCCGTCAAGGCCGGGGCGGAGACGATGCGCGGCACGGTGGTGACGGCGTTGACAGACATTGACGGGCGGGGCGGCAAAGTGTTTGTCGAAGGAGAATACTGGCAGGCGGTCAGTGACGTGCCCGTGGCGCAAGGCCAGCGCGTTGAGATTGTCGAGATGCAGGGACTGACGTTGAAAGTGAAACCCAAACTCATCTAAAGGAGTGCGTATCATGGACGCCGCGGAAAAATCGTTTGGTCTGATCCCTTGGATTGTGGTGTTGTTCGTGTTGGGCGCGGTCGTGCTACCCCAGATGATCCGCATCCTCCGCGAGTACGAGCGCGGGGTGATTTTTCGATTGGGCAAACTGCTCGGCGCAAAAGGGCCCGGGCTGATCCTGCTCATCCCGGTTGTGGACCGCATGGTGAAGATGGACCTTCGCGTTATCACCATCGACGTTCCCAAGCAGGAGGTCATGACGCGCGACAACGTGCCCGCGACGGTGGACGCTGTCGTTTACTTCCGCGTCGTTGATCCCCAGGCAGCGGTGGTCAAGGTAGAGAATTTCCTCAAAGCCAGTTCGCTGATCGCCCAGACGACACTCCGCAGTGTGCTTGGCCAGTCGCAACTCGACGAGTTGCTGGCCCAGCGCGACAAGATCAACCAGCAGCTCCAGGAAATCATCGACCGTCACACCGAGCCGTGGGGTGTCAAGGTCACCTCCGTCGAAGTTCGCGACGTGGTCCTGCCGGACTCGATGAAGCGCGCGATGGCCAAACAAGCGGAAAGCGAGCGGGAGCGCCGCGCGAAGATCATCAATGCGGAAGGCGAATTTCAGGCGGCCGAAAAACTCGTCCAGGCGGCGGGCATGATTTCAGCCCAGCCCATCGCGCTGCAGTTGCGCTACCTGCAAACGATGTCGGAAATCGCCAGCGAGCACAACACGACGACGTTTATCCCGATCCCGATGGACCTGTTCACGCCGTTCATGAAGAAGGCCGGCGACGAGACCGCGAAACCATAGATGCCGGTTCCGCACGGGATGGTGCTGGCCGGGTTTGGCACCGGCCGACACGAGGAATCGATGTTGAAGCTTCCCGTCGCGGAAGCTAGATTCCAACCTTGTGAGACCCACTTCGTGGCGCGACGGCGTCACACGCTACCAATGGCTGGTGCTGTTCGTGGCGTGGCTCGGCTGGGTGTTCGACTCGATGGACGCGACGATCTACGCGCTGGTCATGCAGCCGGCACTTCACGACCTGTTGCGCGCGCCGGGAGTCGGGCCCGTCAATGCTGACGTCATCGGCTGGTACGGCGGTATCATCTTTTCGGTTTTCCTGATCGGTTGGGCCATCGGGGGCGTCTTCTTCGGCGTCGTTGCGGACAATTTCGGACGGACCAAGGTACTGGTTCTCACGATCCTCATTTATGCGGTGTTCACGGGCATGGCAGCTCTATCGAGGACCTGGTGGCAGCTGGCGCTGTTTCGGTTCCTGACGGCGCTGGGCATCGGTGGGGAGTGGGCGGCCGGCGCGTCACTCGTGGCCGAAGTATTTCCCGAAGAAAAGCGGGCCCAAGCTGCGGGTCTGCTGCAGTCAGCCTGGGCTGCGGGATTCCTGGTGGCAGCAATTATCGCCCTGCTCCTGCGCCACCATGGGTGGCGGCCGGTGTTTGTGGTCGGCATCGTGCCGGCCGCCGTGGCACTCCTCGTGCGCCTGTGGGTCAAGGAGCCGGAGCGATGGATCAACGCCCGCGCCGAGGAACGACAGTCTCGCACTCGGGGCCGACAAAGACTGGCGGAATTGTTCGCGCCGGGGTTGGTGCGCTCCACCATGGTCGGGTCCGGACTGGCGTTTGTCGCCGTGTTTGGCCTGTGGGGGGCGACAAATTGGACGCCGACACTCATCCGCGCATTGCCCGATCTCCGAGATTTGAGTCCCTCGGAGCTCACAGGCCGGGTCAGCTACGCGACGATGGTGCTCAACGTGGGAGCAGTATTCGGTTATCTGAGCTTCGGTCCGTTGGCCGACCGTTTGGGTAGACGCCCGGTATTCGCGTCGATGTGCGTGGGTAGCCTGGTGATGCTCCCGATCACGTTTCTGACGCCGCGATCCTACGTTCACGTGCTGCTGTTGCTGCCGTTGCTGGGTTTTTTCAACAACGGGATCTTCAGCGGTTTTCCGATTTACCTGCCGGAATTGTACCCAACGGGGCTTCGCGCGACCGGCGCGGGCTTTTGTTTCAACGTCGGGCGGGCGCTGGCGTCGACCGGCCCGTTTCTGACCGGCTGTCTCGTCACAGCGCTGGGTAGCTTTGGCCGCGCCGCCAGCGCGGTGGCGGTGGTCTATCTGGTCGGCCTTCTGATCTTGCCGTTCGCTCCCGAGACCAAGGGCAAACCTCTACCGCCCTGACTGAGGCGGATTTCCGACTTGACCAAGGGTCGGGCACGGGGCGAAAATTCTGCCAAGTCGGTGGGCGTGTGCGGTCGGCGCAAACGCCTTCGGGTCGCGTGGGAGTTGATCGGAAATGAAAATGCCGCGCGGCCGTAAGCACTACACTTCGCCTGGATCCTTCTGCCGTACCGTCCTCTTTGTGGCCTCGATCCTGACGGTCATCGCGGTCGCGTCTCCGGTGGAAGCGGTCGGTCTGAGCGCCAGCGCGGTCGCGACCAACATTCAACGTACTGCGCAATCCGGTGGCAGCACGACCGGATCGTCTGAGAATCTCAAGGCGCCGCTGGTCGTGAGAGAACCGGCCGTAGCCGGGTTGTTCTATCCCCGGGATGCGGCACAACTGTCGCAGACAATTGACGCCCTTCTGGCGGGCGCGAAACCGCGGGTGATTGAAGGCGAGTTGCGCGCCATCTTGTGTCCGCACGCCGGTTACGAGTTTTCCGGCCCGGTCGCTGCCGAAGCCTACCGGCTGCTGGCGGGGCGCGTGTACGATACCGTCGTCATCCTAGCGCCGAGTCACTACGCGTTGTTTCGAGGCGCGTCAGTGATCGCCGCGGACGCGTATCGGACACCGCTTGGGCTTGTGTCCGTATCGCCCAAGGCCAGGCAATGGGCGGAAGCCGGGCCCTTCGTGCCCGAACCGAAGTGTCTGGTGCAGCGTCCTCCGTGGTCGAAGCAGGCCTCGCATCCGGAGCCGGAATTCGGTGAGGATACTCCGGAGACGTGGGAGCATTCGGCGGAAGTGGAGGTGCCATTCCTGCAGAAGACGCTGACGAATTTCTCGCTCGTCTCGATCATTACCGGCGAGGTTGACCCCGCGAAGCTTGCGCAGGCGTTGGCGGACCGTCTCGACAACAACACGCTACTGGTGGTCAGCACGGACCTGAGTCACTACTATCCATATGACATCGCGCGCGAGAAGGATGCGCGTTGCGTGTCCGCCATCTGCGATCTTGATGTTGACCGGATGAAGGCTGAGGAGGCCTGCGGCAAGACCGGCGTGCTGACGTTGCTTTCATTGGCACGAGCAAAAGGCTGGAAAGCCACATTGCTCGATGCTCGTAACAGCGGCGACACAGCCGGACGGAAGGACAGCGTTGTCGGTTACGCCGCCATCGCCTTTTGCTCCCCATCGCTGCAGGCGTTCAGCCATGAAGAGCGGGAACAACTGCTGCGACTGGCCCGACAGAGCCTCACGGAGGTTGTCACCAACGACAAACTGCCGGAAGTGAAGACCAACGCTTTTCCGCGGAAGTTCGCGGATGTAAAAGGATGCTTCGTCACGCTCACCGAACAGGGTCGCCTGCGCGGGTGCATCGGCCACATCCAACCCCAGGAGCCGCTCTACAAGGCGGTGATGGACAACTCCCTGAACGCCGCAACGCGTGACCCCCGATTCCAGCCCGTCCGGCCGGACGAACTCGACAAGGTCGAGATCGAAATCAGCGTGCTCACGGTGCCGGAGCCACTGGCGTTCAGTTCGCCGGAAGACCTGCTGGCCAAATTGCAGCCATATCGCGATGGCGTCGTCCTGCGGATGGACGGTAGAACGGCGACGTACCTGCCGCAGGTTTGGGAGCAGATACCAGACAAGACGCGGTTTCTGGACACGCTCGCGGAAAAGGCGGGCGCAGCCGCGGACGACTGGCGCGCACCGGGCACGCAGGTGTTCATCTACCGCGTAGAATCCTTCAAGGAATCGGAGAAGTGAACCGCCGCGTGGGGCTCGCAGTCTGCGCGCTGGGCGTCATGGCGGCGATGACGCAACTGGCGCTCATGCGCGAGATGCTGTGCGTGTTCAGCGGCAATGAACTGGCTCTTGGCGTGATCCTCGGCAACTGGTTGTTGTTGACGGGACTTGGCTCCTGGCTCGGACGGACGGCCGGTCGCGTGCGTCACCCGCAACGCACACTGGCGCTCCTGCTCGTGTTCGTCGCTCTCCTGCCGTTGGCCCAAGTGTTCATGCTGCGCGAACTGCGCAACGTGGTCTTTGTCCGGGGCGCAGCGATTGGCCTGTCGGAAACCGTGATCGCGAGTCTGTTGTGGCTGGCACCGTTCTGCATTGTGTCCGGCTATATGCTGACGCTGGCCTGCGGCGCGCTCGCGACGCCCCAAGGCAGCGGCGCCATCGGCACCGTGTACGTTACTGACAGTGTTGGCAGCGTCCTCGGTGGAGCGTTATTTACCTATGTCCTGGTGCGGCGGTTCGACCATTTCGCGCTCCTGAGCCTACCGGCGCTTGTCTGTCTGCTGGTTGCCGGGTGGCTCGCCTGGCATGAACGGCAATACTGGGTTGCGGCGGTGGCGGGTATCATGGCCGCGGGATTGGTGCCGGCGTTGGTCGCGATGGACGTGGACGGTGCCTCCACCGCGCGGCTGTTTTCCAGCCAGCGCGTCGTGTTTCGCGGCAACTCGCCCTACGGTAAACTGGTCGTGACCGAATCCGCCGGCCAGTTGAACTTTATCGAGAACGGCGTCCCGGTGATTGCGACGCACAACGTCGAGGAGGTCGAGGAGACCGTGCATTACGCGATGTCGCAACGACCCCGCGCCCAGCGTGTCTTGCTGATTGCCGGCGGCGTGTCTGGCACGGCGCGTGAGATTCTCAAGTACGGCGTCGCGGAGGTGACGTACGTGGAACTCGACCCCCTGATCATCACAGTGGGCCGTCGCTTCCTTCCGGATAGCCTCGCCGACCCGCGGATCCGGGTGTTGAACACCGACGGCCGGTTGTTCGTGAAGCGCACGCGGGAGACATTTGACGTGGTGATTGTGGATGTGCCGCCGCCATCCACGTCGCAGATCAACCGGTTCTTCACTTCCGAGTTCTTTGACGAGGCGAAGCGGGTGCTCGCGCCGGGGGGTGTGTTCGCCTTCTCGCTGGGCCACTATGAAAACTTCGTCAGTCCCGAACTGGCGCGCGTCCTGGCCTCGGCATCCGCGACCTTGCAGCGGACGTTTCGCCACCAACTCGTGATTCCCGGCGGGCGGGTATTCTTCCTGGCCTCGGACGGCGAACTCTACGCAGACATCTCCACGCGCATCGAGCAGTCGGGCGTGTCAACTCACCTGGTGAACCGGCATTATCTCAGCGCGGTGTTGACGCCCGACCGGCTGGCGGACATGCAGCGAGCCACTGCGGCGCGGGCGACAGTGAACACCGACTTCAACCCGGTGCTATACTACTATCACCTCCTGCATTGGATGAGCCAGTTCCGTGAGCGCTACGGCCTGTGGGCGATCGTGTTGGTCTCCGGCTTCGCGGCGTACCTTGCGCGGATGCAGGCCGTACCGTTTGCGATTTTCGCTTCCGGGTTTGCGGCCTCGGCGTTGGAGGTTGTACTGCTCCTGGGCTTCCAAATTCTGTGCGGCTCCGTGTATCGTCAAGTTGGTGTGATCGTCACGATGTTCATGGCTGGCTTGGCGGTGGGGGCGTCCGCGGCGACGCGGTATCGCCCCATCGGCAACCGTATTCCGTTGGCGGGACTCGCGTTGGGGATCGCGCTTCTCGCGGCGATACTCCCGGCTGGATTGAAATCGCTCGAGCACGCTCCCTTACCGATCATCCACGCGGTGATCGCCCTGCTCACGCTCGCGTTGGCGTCCATGGTCGGCATGGAGTTTCCCCTGGCGACGCGGACGAGCTTCCGCGATGTGACCGGAACGGCGTCGAGATTGTACACTGCGGACTTCACCGGCGCGTGCCTCGGCGCACTGCTGGCCAGCACACTTCTCATTCCACTTCTGGGGGTGACGGTAACGTGCCTGTTGGCGGGGGGTTTGAATGCCGCGAGCGCGGTGTGGCTGTTGGCGGGAGGAACTCGATGAACCAGCCGCGCCGGCGAATTCGGACGGGCTACATAGTCATCCGCACGCTGCGGTTTACGAGTTGGTTTTTGCTGGCGTTGGTGCTAACCTATATCACAACGGGGTATGTGATGAGCGGCCAGTTCACGCTCGGCGGTCGGGCCAACCCGAGGATGGCGCTCGCCATTCACCGCCTGCTGCACGTGCCGCTGCTGGTAATGTTTGGGCTGCACGCGCTGGGTGGCATTTACCTCGCGATGCGAAGGAAGCGATGGATCCGGTGGTGAAACCGACGGGACCGGAGAGAGAGGATGGACTCGATGCTGCACTGCTGGGCGCTCCGCAGCGACCCATAACGCGGCGGGAAGCGATCCGTTATGGTGTCAGCGGGCTGGCGTGTGCCGCTGGTGTCAGCGGGCTGGCGTGGTATCTGTTCCGGCAGGCCCGCGAGGAGATCGCGCTCACCGGCGCGTTCCGGGGCGGTGGACCGAGTGACAAGGTGTGGGCGCTCTGGCAACAGCGTGGATGGGTGAAGGAAGCGGCGCACTATCTCAAACTCGGCGACAACGTCCAGTGCAAAATCTGCCCGAACAACTGCCTGCTCGCGCCCGGCGACCGCAGCCATTGCCGTAACAAAGTCAATCGGGGCGGCACGCTCTATACGATGGCCTATGCCGATCCGTGCACTTTTCACGTCGATCCCGTCGAGAAGAAGCCGCTGTTCCATTTTCATCCGGGCACGACGAGTTTTTCGCTGGCCACTTCCGGCTGCGGTTTCCGCTGCTTGAATTGTCAGAACTGGGAAATCTCGCAGAAACAACCGGAAGAAACCAAGGACCCGACCGGCCCCTCACGGCGACTGCGCCCGCCGTTGCCGGAATCACTCACGCTGGACGACACGCAGCGGCTGACAATGTTGCCCGAAGACGTCGTGGCCGTGACCGAGGCGTTGGGGTGCCCGTCGATTGCCTACACCTATTCCGAGCCGACGGACTACTACGAGTACGTAACGGACACGGCTCGGCTCGCCCACGCGCACAATCTGAAGAATATCTTCGTCACCTGCGGTTTCATCAATGAGACGCCGCTACGGGATCTGGCCACGCACCTTGACGCCGCGCACGTGGATTTGAAAGGGTTCGATGACGAAGTTTACAAGAGGCTCAACTCGGGCCATCTGCAGCCGATTCTCGACACGCTGGTCACGTTACAGGAGATGGATGTGTGGTTCGAGGTCATCAACCTGGTGGTGCCGACGTACACGGACGATCTGGACACAATCAAACGCATGTGCGAGTGGCTGGTCAGCAACATCGGACCGGATCACCCGCTGCATTTCTCGCGTTTTCACCCGGCGCATAAGCTGGAGCATTTGCCGCCAACGCCGGTGGACACGCTGGTGGCCGCCCGCGACATCGCGCGCCGGGCGGGTCTGCGTTATGCCTATGTGGGGAACGTCCGCGGGTTGCCGGATGCCGAGACAACGTTCTGCCCGAATTGTCATCGGGCCATTGTCGAGCGCGACATCTTCGCCGTTACGCGACTGGACATCGCCGACGGGAAGTGCAAGTACTGCCAGACCAGGATTGCCGGCGTGTGGGCTTGAGGGCGCTGGGAATGTGCTTTTGGAATGGGTGACGAGTTGTTTGAGCATACAGGTTCTCCCCGGCATCAAAGGAAGACAATTCGCCGCGCATCCCGAAGCAACTTCCCGGCGTCTATCGTGGCCTCGTGGCTGGCGACGGATTGGAGAGCATCGACGCCTTCGGGACGCCGCAGCCAGTGCGTATCGGAAATGGCGCCAATGTCCCACTTGCGTTGCCGTCTCATACCCACCACTTCCCGCTTTCCTTTCGCCTCGATTGTGCTAGTTTTTCCGATCATGAACACAACGGCACGTTGGTTTTCTATTGTGTTTGCTCTCGGGTCGGTCTTCACCACGGGGCTCCTCGCGCAAGCACCCAAAGTCGATTTCCCCGCGGCCAGCCCCACCGCGACCCTGAAGCAGCACGTCGGTCTTACGGACATTGAAATCGTATATTCACGACCTAGTGTCAAAGGGCGGACAATCTTTGGCGGTATCGTTCCCTACGATGTGGTCTGGCGCACCGGCGCGAACGCATCCACGAAGATTTCCTTTTCGACCGCCGTGAAGCTCAACGGCAACGAGGTTCCCGCGGGCAAATATGCGCTCTACACGATACCGGGTGAAAAAGAATGGACCGTGATCATCTCCAAGGACACGAACTCGTTTGGGGCCTTCGGTTACAAGCAGGAGAACGATCTGGTGCGCTTCAAGGTCACGCCTGTACAACTTGCGGACACGTCCATCGAAACATTCGTGATCGAGTTCAATCATATCCGCGACGAATCGGCCATCATCAACCTGTCTTGGGACAAGACGGTCGTCCCCATCAAACTCGAACTTGACGTCGTCAGCAAGGTGGTGCCGCAGATCGAGGCCGCCCTGGCGTCGCCCGACAAGAAGCAGCCGCAGTTTTACTTTCAGGCGGCGACGTTCTATTTCAACCACGATCTGGATCTGAAAAAGGCCCTCGCCTGGCTGGATACCGGGCTCGCTGACAAGCCCAGGATCGCGTACGAACTGCTGAACCTGAAGGCCAGGATTCTGGCGAAACAGGGAGACAAAGACGGCGCGATTGCCGCCGCCAAACAGTCCAGCGAGTTGGCGGTCCAGGCGGAAGGCCCCAACAGCTCATTCGTGAAGATGAATCAGGATTTGATCTCCAGCCTCCATTGATGGTGGCGATGGATTTCGAGGAAATGGGATTTCAGTCCAGAATAACCCCAACGCACGGGAGATAGCATGAACCAGTTCAAATCCATGCTCGTTGTTGCCGCAGTCATCCTCAGCGCATCGCCGCTCATGGCCCAGCAAAAGCGTTTCAGCCCGCACGAGACGATCAGCACGGTCATCGACGGCAATCGAGTCACGATTGTATACGGGCGTCCATATACCAAGGATCCCCGGACGGGTGAGGAACGAAAAATCTGGGGTGGCCTCGTGCCCTACGGCAAGGTCTGGCGCACCGGGGCCGACGAAGCCACACTCCTCATCACGCAGAAACCCATCGCCTTTGGCGAGACAACGATCCCGGCGGGCGCTTTCACCTTGTGGACCCTGCCCAATGAAGGTGGCACGGCCAAACTGATCGTCAACAAACAGATCGGTCAATGGGGTGTTAGCCCGCGTGACTCGAAGCAGGTGTACGACGAGGCTCTGGATGTGGCGCGGATTGATTTGAAGAAGGACGCGTTGGACAAGCCGGTGGATCAGTTCACGATTGCCGTCGAAAAGAACCCGGCCGGAGGCGGTGTGCTGAAAATGATGTGGGAAAGCACACAGTTCTCCGTGCCGTTCACGGTCAAGAAATAGCCGGCGGCACAGGTCGTTCCTCAGCGCAAAATGCGGTCGTCTTCGTGGGTTGTTGTTCGGGTCGCTCTTGTGAAGTTCTCAGACAAATGAGTATCGCGCATGCATGCCAGAATTCGATTTAAGAGGTCTGCCTCCCGCCACATCCGCTGGCTCCTCAGCTTCCTCGCCGCCGCCGGCTGTGCGCTGACCCTATTCCCCATCGACATCTACGCCGCCGAACCTCAATCAACATCGGCGATCTTGCAGGAACTCCGTGGTTTCCGCGAAATGGGCAGCGTGCTGTACATCGCCGCACATCCCGACGACGAAAACACCCGTCTCATTGCCTATCTGTCCCGCGGTCGGGGCTACCGCACCGGCTATCTTTCGCTGACCCGTGGCGATGGCGGCCAAAACTTGATCGGTCCCGAGCTGGGCTCAGAACTGGGTGTGGTCCGCACCCAGGAGTTACTGGCCGCCCGGCGGGTTGACGGCGGCCAGCAGTTTTTCACGCGGGCCACCGACTTCGGATTCTCCAAGGATTACCGTGAAACGTTTCGTATCTGGGACCGCGATCAGGTGCTGGCCGATGTTGTGCGTGTCATCCGCGAGTTCCGACCGGATGTGCTCATCACGCGCTTTTCCACCGTGCCCGGCGGGACTCACGGTCACCACACGGCGTCCGCCATCCTCGCGGTCGAAGCCTTCAAGCTCGCCGGGGACACCAACGCTTTTCCCGAGCAACTCAGCGAGTTGAAGCCGTGGCAACCAAAACGCGTCCTCTGGAATGGTTTCCCGAGAGGATTCGGACGCGGTCCGGACAGCGAGACGAACGCGCCAAGCCTGCAGATCGATGTCGGCGGTTACAACCCGGTCCTTGGCCAGTCCTACGGTGAAATCGCCGCGCTCAGCCGAAGCATGCACAAGACGCAGGGCTTTGGCAGCGTCGGTACGCGCGGGACGGCCAACGAGACCTTTCAACTCCTCGGTGGCGAGCCCGCCACCAAGGACATTCTCGACGGCGTTGATACAACCTGGGGCCGCGTCCCCGGCGGCGCCGAGATCGGGCGGTTGGCCGATGACGTCATTGCGCAATTCAATCCGCAGAATCCGGCCGCCAGTGTGCCGGCATTGCTCGCATTGCGGAGCCGCCTCGCCGCCCTGCCCGCAGACAGCGTGATCGCAGACAAACGCCGACAGCTCGACCACATTTTGCAGGGCTGTCTCGGGTTGTTTGTCGAGACGACCATACCGCTGGCCGAAGCCGTGCCGGGCGAAACGCTCAAAATGCATCATGTCGCCATCGTGCGGGCCGATGTCCCGGTGCGCTGGACTGCCGTGCGCTACCCGGCAGGCGGAGACGAACTTGGTATCAACACCGACCTGAAGCCAAACCAAAGTGTGACTCACGAATCGCCCCGGATTCTCCCCGCCACCACGCCGTTCACCCAACCGTATTGGTTGCGCGAAGAGGGCACGATCGGAATGTTCCGGGTGGACGATCCATCACTCATCGGTCGTCCCGAGAATCCGCCTGCTTTTCCGGTTGAGTTTGTTTTCGAGGTCGGCGGCCAAACGTTGGTCATCCCGGACGAACCCGTGCAAGTCATCGGCGACCGCGTGAAAGGCGAGATTCGTCGGCGTCTGGATGTGACCCCGCCGGTTTCCCTCAATTTTCCCGAAAACCTGGAGCTGTTCGCTCCGGGTTCGTCCCGTCCCATAGCGGTCGAGGTTACTTCAGCTCGCGCCGGAGCGACCGGTACACTGCATCTGGACGCGCCCGCCGAGTGGAAGGTGACGCCCGCGACGTACGCTTTCGCCATGACCAACTACAATGAACTTGCGCGGTTCACCTTCACCGTCACGGCCCCGACGAACACAACGACCGCAAACATCCTGGCTACCGCCGAGATCGACGGCAAGAGCTACCACAATCGACACGTCGAAATCCACCACGACCATATCCCCACGATCTTGTTACAGCCGCCCGCGCGTCTGAAGGCCCTGAGTGTCGACCTGGCGATTCGCGGTCATCAGATCGGTTATCTGCCGGGCGCCGGCGACTCGGTCGC
Organism: Verrucomicrobiia bacterium; assembly: GCA_050015495.1. Lineage (GTDB taxonomy): Bacteria > Verrucomicrobiota > Verrucomicrobiia > Palsa-1439 > Palsa-1439 > Palsa-1439. Next base: position 116,942 of record JBEKBH010000006.1, on the reverse strand, counting down.
CGAGTGCCTCCAACGGATGGGTTATGCGGTCACGTTCCTGACCGACACCGACCTGACAGCGGAACACCTGCGCGGCCTTGACGCGGTGGTGATCGGCATTCGGGCCTTCAATACCCGCACGGACCTCACCCAAAATTTGCCGGGGCTTTTCGCATACGTCGTAGCCGGCGGCACCGTCATCGTCCAGTACAACACATCCGATGGATTGCAGAACACGCGTCTCGCCCCCTACGATTTGAAGCTCTCGCACGACCGCGTCACGGACGCAACCGCGCCGATGACACTGCTCGCGCCGGACCATCCGGCCTTTACAACACCCAACCGCATTGTTCCCGCCGATTTCGATGGCTGGGTGCAGGAGCGCGGACTGTATTTTGCCAGCGAATGGGACGACCATTTCACGCCGCTACTGGCGTGCAACGACCCCGGCGAGTCACCCAAAACGGGGAGCCTCTTGGTGGCCCGCTACGGTCGCGGGTATTTCGTTTATACCGGGCTATCATGGTTCCGTGAGTTGCCCGAGGGCGTGCCCGGCGCCTACCGGCTGTTTGCCAACCTGATTTCGCTGGGAAAATGAAGCCGCAGAACGACACCGCCAATTCCCACGCCGGGCCGCCCGGGCCGGCGGGTGCCGACAGCGACCAAACGACCGGATTGCCGGGCCTTGCCACGTGGCGCGGTGTCTACGTCTTCGTATTCATTTCCTTTGTCATTTGGGTCGGGTTGCTTGCCGCACTGACGGTTATGTTTTCATGAGCCCGCTCGATTTCGTAGTCTTGATCGGCAGCATGGTCGGAATTGCCGTCTACGGCATGTGGCGCACGCGCGGCCAACGGGACCTCAACGCCTATCTCAAGGGCGACCCGAACGTGAGATGGGCCGCCATCGGTATTTCGGTCATGGCAACCCAGGCGAGCGCCATCACGTTCATTTCCACTCCCGGCCAGGGCTATCAGGACGGGCTGGGGTTCGTGCAAAATTACTTCGGGATGCCGCTGGCGCTGATCATCATCGCGGCGGTGTTCCTGCCAATGTACCGCCGGCTGAATGTCTACACCGCCTATGAGTTCTTGGGTCACCGGTTTGATAACAAGACCCGCCTGCTCGGGGCGGCACTGTTCCTCCTCCAGCGCGGGCTCGCCGCCGGAATTACCATTTACGCGCCCGCCATCATCCTCTCCACCATGCTCGGCTGGCGATTGGATCTCACCATCATCCTCAGCGGGCTGCTGGTCATCATTTACACCGTAGCCGGCGGCAGCGAGGCGGTGACCCTCACCCAGAAATACCAGTTGGCTGTCATCTTCGGTGGAATGGTGACCGCGTTCGTCGTTCTGTTGATGAGGTTGCCGGCGAATTTCTCGTTGACCGACGCCCTCACCGTGGCGGGCGGCTTCCAAAAACTTCAGGCGGTGGATTTTTCGCTCGATGTCAAGCGGCGTTATACTCTCTGGTCGGGTTTGCTCGGCGGCCTCTTCCTGTCGCTGTCATACTTCGGCACGGATCAATCCCAGGTGCAACGCTATATTTCCGGGGCCTCGTTGCGCGAGAGCCGGCTCGGTCTTATGTTCAATGCCGTGTTCAAGATCCCCATGCAGTTCTTTATTCTCCTGCTCGGTGTGCTGGTCTTTGTATTCTATCAGTTCGAACGGCCACCGGTATTCTTCAACAGGGCCGCTTGGAACCTGGCGGCCCAACACGACCCGGGCGGACAACTCCATTCCATCGAGCAGAAATTCACCGCGATCCACGAACAAAAGGAACAATTGATTCACACATGGATCGATGCCAAACACGCAGGCAACCACACGGCTGAGGCCGAGGCCCACGCCCAAGCGCAGGCGGCACTTAACCGCAGCGAGGCCGTGCGCGCCGAGGCCAGGACGGCACTGCTGGCTGCGGACCCGGTGGCGAAGGCCAACGACGCCGATTACGTGTTCATTACTTTCGTGCTGGATCATCTGCCGCATGGGTTGATCGGGCTGTTGGTCGCCGCGTTCTTCGCTGCGGCGCTGTCATCGAAAGCCGCCGAACTCAACGCGCTTGGGTCGACGACCACCATCGATTTCTACCGGCACGTGCTCAAACGGGAAGCGACCGACGCGCACTACGTGACCGCGTCGAAGTGGTTCACGTTTCTTTGGGGTCTGGTGGCGCTCGCTTTTGCTCTGTTCGCGAACCTGGTAGAGAACCTGATCCAGGCCGTCAATATCGTGGGGTCTGTTTTTTACGGCGTGGTGCTGGCACTGTTTCTGGTGGCGTTCTTTATCCGACGGGTGGGCGGCACCTCTGTTTTCTGGGCAGCGCTGGCAGCCCAAGCGCTCGTTTTCATCCTCTATTTTTCACTTAACATCAGCTATCTCTGGTACAACTTCATCGGGTGCGCCGCCTGCGTGTTGTTCAGTCTGCTCATCCAGGCCGCTCTCGGCCCCACCGTCAAGCCCGCCAGGGCCTTGACCACTCCATGACCGGCGCGCCTGTCATCTGTTTCGGCCAGCAACCGTGCGGGTTCTTCCCGAAACGATTCCTTGTCGCCAAGATCCGGACAGCCCGCCGCCTGCAATCTGAGATCGGCGGCGAGATTGTGTTCTTCTATCATGACAGCGATCATGACCCGCGCGAAACGAAGACCATCCTCCGCCATCGCAAGACCGGCGAATCGGCGGCGCTCAACTTTACGTTCGAGAACAGGCTCCAACGAAAATTCTGCCCGCTCTACCTCAAACGCATTCCCGCTGATTGGCACGCCCGGACTGCTCTCCAATTGCCCAACTATGTCGAGCGCCGTTGCCTCGATGTCTTCCAGAAAACTTCCGCCGGTACTGTGGCCAACTTTTGCCTGGAGATGTATCGCCACATGGGCCTGCTCGACGGAATCTCCGTGGCGCGCTCCAGCGACCCTTCGTTCCGCCGCGCGGCTTGCGATGTCGAGGACTTCTTCGTCGATGTCCCGCATGAGGGCGAAATTGTGCGGGCCCGCCACAACAACGACGTTCTAACACTGCACGAGGGTGGAGACCGCTTCGTGACTCTGACGGGAAAGACCTTTACCAAAGAGCAAATCAGTCCGACGCGCGACACGCGGCTGCGATGGATGCAGTCCGTCGTGCATTGTACCCATTACGTCGCTGGCGCCGGCGAACAGGCATACCTGCACAAGGAACAAGCACCGGAGATTACCTGCGTGAATCGTGATATAATTGACCGTTCCGATGAAGCCTACACCGAAATCGCTTCGTAAACTCCCGCCGCTGCTCGCCTTTGGCGCGCATCCCGATGACATTGAGTTCGGGTGCGGTGGCGTTGTTGCGCGTGAGGTCCGCGCCGGCCGGGAGGCGCACTTTGTTGTCTGCTCCCGCGGCGAGGCGGCCACGCACGGCTCGCCCGCGCAACGGATCGCCGAGGCGAAAAAATCCGCCGCGCTCCTCGGCGCGTCAGTGGAGTTTATCGAACTCGGCGGTGATGCCCGCCTGGAGGTCCGCGCGGCTCACGCCATTCACCTGGCCGGCATTCTCCGACGCGTGCGGCCGGGCATTGTGCTCGCACCGAGCCTGGTGGGAAATCAGCACCCCGACCATGCGCGGCTCGGACATTTGGTGCGGGACGCGGCGCGGCTGGCTCGTTACGGCGGCTTGAAGGAATTGCGCGCCTTGCCTCCACATGGGATCGACCAACTCTTTTTCTACGCGATAACACCCGAAGCGGAACCGTCCGGTGCCACGCCGGTGCTCATCGACATCTCCGCGCCGGAAATCGTCGCCGCGTGGACCGCCGCGATGGAAACGCATGCGTCGCAATCTCGTACCCGCAACTACGTCGAGTTGCAACTCACGCGCGCGCGGTTGTGGGGACTGCGCGCCGGCATTGGTCATGCCATGGCCCTGTTCCCAAACGATCCGCTCGTTCTCGATTCGCTCGCACAAGCGAGCCGGGGTGCGCGTCATTTTTGAGCTGCCATGACGACCGGGCGCCCACTGAAGATCGGCATCACCTGTTATCCCTCGGTGGGAGGGAGCGGCATCCTCGCCACCGCATTGGGCGAGGAGTTGGCGCGTCGCGGCCACGAGGTGCATTTCATCAGCTACGAACGTCCGTTCCGTCTGCCGGTGGACGCGCCACGGATTCATTTCCACCCGGTGATCATCAACGATTACGATTTGTTCAAATACCCCGACTACACGCTGCCGCTTTCCGTCAAGATGGCGGAGGTAAGCCGCGACCACCGGCTCGATGTGCTGCATGTTCACTACGCCGTGCCCCACGCGACCGCGGCCATCCTTGCGCGGGCGATGCTTCCACCAGAGCAACAGCCGCGGGTCGTCACGACGCTGCACGGCACGGACACCACGTTGCTGGGCCGTGATCCGGGCTATGGGCCGGCGATCCGCCACGCTCTCGCCCGCTCGGATGCCATTACGACTGTGTCCGCATTTCTGCAACAGGAGACCCAACAGTTGCTCGCGGTGGATCGTCCCATCGAAGTGATTCACAGTTTCTTTGCGCCTCGCCCGACTCGGCGCACGCGGGAAGAGGTGCGGCGCGACCTGGGTGTGCGCGATGAAGTGGTTGTGCTGCATTCCTCGAATCTTCGTCCGCTGAAACGCATCGATCTACTGCTCGAAACCGTCGCGCGCATCCGTCCCCGCGCCGCGTTCAAACTCGTTATTCTCGCCGGCGGGGATTTCGCGCCATTCGCCGCCGACGTGCGCCGGCTGGGCATTGAGGATCGGGTGGTCGTACGCGAACGGGTCAATGACATCGAAGATTATCTGCAGGCGGCTGACCTCGGATTGTTCACTTCTGAATCGGAAAGCTTTTGTCTGAGCATTCTCGAGGCGATGTGTTTTGCCTGTCCCAGTGTCGCCCGGCGCGCCGGCGGCATTCCGGAGGTGGTCGAAGACGGCGTGTCTGGACTGCTGGTAGCCTCGGGCGATGCCGATGTCCTTGCCCGTGCGGTCGAGAGTCTGATCAACGACCCGGTCCGCCGGTCCACGCTCGGGCGCGCGGCGCAACACCGCGCCCGCGAGCTATTTTCCGCGGAGGCCATCGTGCCCCGCTACGAAGCGTTGTATCGCCGCGTCTGCGCGCCGGGTGGAAAACCCGCCGCCATCTGATTCATTCATCGCATTGCGTTCCAGCGAAGCCACAAGCTCCAACGCCAATTGTTTCAACGGACAGGAGCACCTTTGATGGAAGACACGCGACCGCAATACGCTTGTGGTGGGCCACGACTATGTTATAACCGCGCCGTGAATTTTGCTTCGATGACGGACGGGCCCTTGTGCGGGGATCAGAACAAATGATGCCGACCCGGCAGGGTTCCATCCGCCTCTTCCAAGTGGCGGGCATCACCGTGTTCCTGCACTGGTCGTGGTTCATCGTGGCCGCATACGAAATCAGCAACCGCGGGCATGACTACTCCTCGCTGCTGTGGAACGGCCTGGAATATCTGGCGCTGTTCGTGATCGTCACGGTGCACGAGTTCGGCCACGCGCTGGCCTGCCGTAGCGTTGGCGGGCGCGCCAATCAAATCGTGCTCTGGCCCCTCGGAGGCGTGGCGTACGTGGATCCTCCGCCCCGTCCCGGCGCCGTTCTGTGGAGCATCGCCGCCGGGCCGCTGGTCAACGTTGTGCTGTTCCCAGTGCTTACGATCGCGCGTGTGGCGGCGACCTCCTGGGGCTGGCCGAATTCCGCGCCCGACGTGTATGGACTGCTGTACGCCGTCTGGGTCATCAATCTCGTGCTCTTGATCTTCAATGTATTGCCGGTATATCCGCTCGATGGCGGGCAGATTCTGCGCGCGTTGCTATGGTTTGTCATGGGCCGGGCGCGCAGTTTGATGGCAGCGGTGATCATCGGCTTCGTCGGCGTAGCAGGATTGGTGGTGCTGGCGTTGCGGGCTCAATCGATCTGGTTCGGCATTATGGCGGCGTTCATCCTCATGAATTGTTGGCGCGGCCTGCAACAGGCCCGTGTGCTCGCCCGGCTGGCGGCGGCGCCCCGTCATGAAGGGTTTGCCTGCCCGTCCTGCCACGCGGCTCCGCCACAGGGCGCGCTCTGGAAGTGCGGCCAGTGCGGGACTGTATTCGACACGTTCGTGACGCATGCCGCATGTCCCCACTGCGGGGCACGGTTCGATGTCACCCGATGTGTCGATTGCGGGCAAGTAAACCCCCTCGACGCGTGGTCAGTCAACGCGCCGATGCCACCAGCCCTTCCCCGGGTCTGACCCGCTCCCGATGCAGCGGTCACAAGCACACGGTAGTGATTTTTCCCGTTTGTCACGGCCCAATCTCAACATCCTCCTTATCAAGATAATAGCCATGCCGTGCCCGCCTTGCGTTCAACCCCTCGAATAGCGGTAAGTCCATAGGGAAGCCAGAGTTGCGCCATTAAACCTCGCGACGTGCGTTTTCTTGCCGCCGGAACAGTCGGCGACCCAGCTGTCCGCACCAGAGAGAATCAGCCCACTCAGCAAAGAGAAACGGGTATCTATCCTACGAAAGATTGCCCTCGCTTGAGAACCATCGGGTCGGATTTTCCATGTAAAGCTGCCAGAAAAGCCGCCGGACCGCTACTGGTACGTTAGCTGCTCAAACCCATTCTCGATGTTGAATTATGTTGTTCTCTCGGTTGCTCATAAGTCTCAATCCCACCACTCTCCCACCCCATTCCGGATTGTGGTGCCTGAGACCGAACGCGCCAGCAGGTTGGCACCGGATGCGCCGAGACGCTCGCCTATCATGATGTAGTTGAATCTCGCCAGTCGATGATTCATTCGGGCGAAAGTAACGTAGTGAAAGGAGTTGCGCAGTGAATGTGAAGAAGTGGACTGTTCTGGGAGTGGGATCGCTCGTTGCGGCTGTAGCCTCTGTGTGGGGCGGATCATCGGGCTTCCTTTCGGTTGGCTCGGCGGCCTACACAATCGCGGTTTCGCAGACAAGTGACGGGGGTATTCCCCGGTATGACATTCAGTCCTGGTGGGGACCAGACATCGTCGCACTCGCGTCGGGCGCGCAACCCACGAACAACCAGGTACTGGCCCTCGCGATCAATTGCGACAGCTCGGTGGGTCTCTTGGTCGTCTACGACACGGTCAACTCGAATATAACGACGATTGCGCAGACCACGAGCTTCGACACCGTGCAGGAAGCAGACCTCACGACTGGAATGACGAATCTGGAGCGGTTTGTGGCCATTTTTGATGTTCAACCGGTCGGGAATCTCGCAGGAGGTTATTTGACGGTTGCCGGTCGTCTGCATCTGGACACCAATGGCTGCGCCACGGCTGTGTTGGCGGCCCAGGATCGCGATCCTCTCGACAAGGCGATGGGGGACGAGGACATCGTCAAGCTGACTCCGGGGAACCACAAAGGCATTACCCAGCGCTCCGGACAAGCGCATTTCATGGGTGTGCTCGACGTGATCTCGAATGGTCAAACGAACACGGTGCTGGTTCCCACGGGCCATCTGACCTTCACCGGCCAGCTCAGCTAATCCCCGGCAAACACCCCGAGAGAAGCTTCCGGGCCCTGTCCGCTCGCTCGACCGCCCGCAGTCGTTCCCCATGCTTCAAGGCGGTTCCGATTGGACGATGTCCAGTCAGAACCGCCCCGCGCGTAGCGCTCGGCTGAATCCCCGCTTACTTCGAGTGGAGTTTACGGCCTGCCAAGCTCAGCGTCGTGAGGGCCGCGCCGAGTAACATCAGCGTCGATGTTCCTTCGGGCACTTCACAGGGTGCCGCAATTGGATAAAGCAGCCCCTGAGATCCGCAAATCACGTCGTCGGAGTCAACCGGAGCCAGCCAATCGCCATCCGGGGCCGCAGGGAGACTGTCCAGGCTGTTCAGCCAGGCCGCGGCGTCATTCGCCGCCAAGGCGATGTCCCCTGAATCATATGACGTAATGTAAAAACCGCCGTTTGACGAATTGAAGAAGCTGCTACTCGTGTAGGTGGCTTGGTTGTTATACAACGCTTCCCAGATCGCGAGTTGGAGCCCCGCCTCCTTCACGCCGGTCGCGTCCATTCCCGCGGTCGCGCTGAAGGCGTACCAGATCGCGGCGGCATCCTGAATACCGTTCGAAACCCACTTCGGATCCACCCCGGTCGCTTGTGGAGCCGTAAACGCGTACGGGCTGTAGTTGAACGTCGAGGCGAGGGTCGCATCGACATCGGTGCAATACGTCAACAATGGAGATTGCCAGCCGGGTGCCGAAGTGGTCATGATCAATTGACCCACCAAAGCATTCATATCCCCTTCGGACGTCTGAATCCGCATCACCAGCCCGCCGCCAGTTTCACCCTCAAACGTGTATTGAACAGCACTGGCTGACGTGGTGATAATGGCCAGCCCGATGGCCGCCAAACAGAGCCCCACCCGGGGCGAGAACAACATTTTCCCTTTCATCCCTATACCCTTTCTTCCCCTTCTGCTTGCCGTCGAACCAAACGACGGCACCCGTTGCAGAATCAATCACTTACCTAGCACTACCCATGCCGCGAGGACAAAATTCAGGCTGGGTTACCACGCCAAGTGCTTGGTAATAACGCTATTATAAATCACACTCTCGTTCGTGAGATTCCGAGAGTTTGCCAATAAGTGTAAGGTATTCCGACGCCAATTTACACAATGCTGACCGTTGGATTACGCTTGGGTTGACCCGCTGTACAGCCTCTCGCTGTACTACGATGCGTGCCCGGAAGCTCGGCTTTAATGTTGTCGCCGTGACCGCACACGAATAGAATGACCCGCGCATGAGAGGCACGGGACTTGCCACACATTCCCGTGCGAGCCGCGTATAACATCCGAAGGAGACTGACGAATGACCAAGGGTTCAACGATTCGAACTGATCTCGACCGCTTGCCAAACAACAGAGGCGTGTTCGTTGGCGGCCGTTCGCGAACGATGCTCGCGACCCTGGTGGTCGCAATCCTGACCGCCATGGCCGGCTGTCAGACCACCCAGACAAACGCTCCCGTCGATACCGCCGCCGAACAGTCGAATGCGATCATCCTGCGCGAGGGCGACGTGTTGAAGATCACCTTTCCCGGCGCCCCGAATCTCAATGACTCGCAGCAGATCCGAAGAGACGGCAAGATTGTCTTGTCCATGGTCGGGGAAGTCGTCGCCGCCGGGCTGACGCCGGCCGATTTGGAGAAAGAGATTCTCAAACTCTACTCGTCCCAGTTGGTCACCAAGGAAGTCACGGTGACCGTGACGTCTTCCTCGTTTCCCGTTTTCGTGACCGGGGCTGTGATCCGGCCGGGCAAGATCATGTCCGACCACCCGATCACCGCGCTGGAAGCCATCATGGAAGCGGGCGGCTTCGACTACACGAAAGCCAACCTCGGTCATGTCCGAGTGGTCCGCAACGAGAAGGACGGGACGAAGAACTACACGCTGAACCTGAAAGAGGCCCTCGAGGCCAAGCAGAGCACGCCCTTCTACCTGAAGCCCTCGGACATCGTGTACGTGCCGGAGAAATTCTCCTGGTTCTAGCGGCGGCCGGAGGCGGGATGCTTCCGATGTCTCACGGCGGCGGTTGCCGGCCGTGATGACGGGTGGGACACTGCGGATCGTATGTATTTGGCTGACGGAGTACGCCTGGATTCTCGCTACGGCGACGTGCCGTTGATCTTCACCGTGTCCAAGAACCACTGGCCACCGCGTGTACGTTTCGAGAGTTTCTCGGCAACGGTGCCGGTTATGACAATGTTGGTAAACATCTCCGCGTTGTCGTCAATGATAATGATCGCACTGATCGTATTGCTGACGACTACTGATTTGCCGGGCGCGGCTTGGCCAGTCAGAGTATCGGCAGCAATGAAGTTCTGAATGGTGTTATCCTCTCCGTCCCTGTTAATGGCGTCACCGGCCCTGGAAGTGATCGCCAACGTCGTGTTCGTCTTGCCAAAACCGAGGGTCACGGCACCGGCGGACTTCGTCATGGGATCATCGCTAAGTGAAGAAGGATAATATTGGTAAGTCAGCCGCAACGTCGCCTTAGTGGCCATGTCCTTGTACTTGGGATTGTCACCCAATGTACCGTGGTACGCCCAATCGCCGATAATGATTCCGACCACTGTGTTCGGATTGAGGTTGGTGGCGTTAAGTCCGGCACTGGTGAACAAAACGGCGTGGACGGTGAACGAGCCGGTCGGATCAACGTCAACATTGCCTAGGTCATCGCAAAAGAGTTTATCCTGGCAAGCCTCCGTGAGTTTCACCTCATCCTGCGGCGACGACCACTCTGCGGCCGTCGGCAAACCGCCAAACATTGCGCCAAAACCTGTGGCCTCCGGCAAGTAAACGGCGGTCGCACTGTCACCACCGAAGACATCCGAACCAACGCTTGGAGCGTTCCCCAGGAACAAGATGCTGATCAGGCTTCCGCAATCCGCGAACGCACCGTCCCCAATGCTGGTGACGCTGTTGGGGATGGTGACGCTGATCAGGCTTCTGCAATCCGCGAACGCATTGCTCGCGATGCTGGTAACGCTGGCGGGAATCGTGACGCCCGTCAGGCCAGTATAGTAGAACGCATCGCTCCCAATGCTGGTGACCGGCAAACCGCCGAGCGCGCTGGGGATGGTCAACGCCCCACCGGGACCGGTGTAGCCGGTGATGGTGATCGTACCGTTAGTGGTCGTGTAGGTGAAGGCGACATCAACAGTCGGCAGCCCGCCAAACGTTGTGCCCCAGCCCGTGGTCCTCGGCATGTAATAGACCATCGCATTGGTGTCACCGGAGAACACCGTCGAATTCGTCCCGATGCTGGGGGCGTTCCCTTGGAAATCGATTGCTGTCAGGTCGGTGCAGTTCGCGAACGCATTGTCCCCAATGTTGGTGACGCTGGCGGGGATCGTGACGTTGGTCAGGCTGGCGCACCCATAGAACGCATCGTCCCCGATGCTGGTGACCGGCAAGCCACCGAGCACGCTGGGGATGGTCAACGCAGTGCCGTTGGTGGGACATAAGTACCCGGTAATGGTGGCCGTACCGTTAGCGGTCGTGTAAGTGAAGGCCATGTCAACAGTCGGTAGACCGCCAAACGTTGTGCCCCAGCCCGTGGTCCCCGGCAGGTAATAGACCATCGCCGGGTCAAAGCCCACATACGTGCCGGTGTCAGTTGAGAACACACAACAACCATCAAGGTCGGGGGCGTTCCCTTGGAAATACACTGCTGTCAGGTTGGTGCAGTTCGCGAACGCATTGTACCCAATGTAAACGACGCTGGCGGGAATCGTAACGTTCGCCAGGCTGGCGCAGTTGAAGAACGCATCGTCCCCGATGCTAGTGACGCCGTTGGGGATCGTCACGCCAGTCAGGCTGGTGCAGTCCGCGAACGCATAGTTCCCAATGTTGGTGACGCTGGTCCCAATCGTGACATTGGTCAGGCTGGCGCAGCCATAGAACGCATCGTCCTCGATCCTGGTGACGCTGGAGGGAATCGAGTAGCTGCCAGCTTGGCCTCCCGGGTATTGAATAAGTGTGGTCTGGCTCTGGTCGAACAACACCCCATCCACGCTGCTATAGATGAGATTGTTTGTGTCCACCATGATCGCAGTCAGCCTGAAGCAGCCGGAAAACGCCCCGTCCCCGATGCTGGTAACGCTGGCTGGAATCGTGACGCTGGTCAAGACGGTGCAGCCGTACAACGCATCCTCCCCGATGCTGGTGACCGGCAGGTCATTAATTGTGCTTGGGATGGTCAGAGCACCGGTGCCACAGGAGGGTTGTACAATGGTGATCGTGTTATTGTTGGTTTTGTAAGAGTATTGGGCTTGTACGGCGGCCGGTGGAAGCAAGAGGAGCAGCAGCAGTGGCAGCAGCTTCGCCGTGTAGGCAGTTCTGAAATGCCCGGCCATCGTGTTCGGGGTCCATGTTTTCATGATGGTGTTCTCCGCGCAGCGAGGCAGGCTGTTGGACTTCGTGGATGGATAACTGGGTAGCGAGCGCTGGCGGCGCACGTTCGCCTTCACTAAAAGGTTACAGAACTTCGGGACGCGTTCGGTACCGAACACGCCCGTGATGACGGAACCATGGTTCGAATCCATTCTCGCACCGACTCGAACCCGAGACTGGGCAGACGAGCGTCCTGACTACATGCCCCTCACCATTGGAAAAATATCACCAAGCCGATCCTCCTGTCCAACCAATTCAGGGGTTCCGGGGTTGGTTCAAGATCGATGAGTCACGCAGACCGAGTTCGGGGATGTTACGGTTCCACAAGACGAGCGGCGGCCGGAGGCGGGATGCTTCCGATGTCTCACGGCGGCGGTTGCCGGCCGTGATGACGGGTGGGGGGACACTGCGGGCGGTATTACTGCGGCTCCTGCGCGGGCCGTTGGATCTTCAGCTTCTCCATCAGCTCGTACAACGTGGGGCGGCTCACATCGAGTTCGGCGGCCGCCGCGGCGATCTTCCAGGAATGTTTCCGCAAGCCCTGAAGAATCATCTCTCGCTCCAGGTTCTCCCGGGCTTCCTTTAATGTGGTGGCGCGTGTGGAATCCTTGGATTCGGCCAGCTCGAGGTCTTGTACTGTCAACCACTTGCCCTCGGCCATAATCACCGCTCGTTTGACGCGGTTTTCCAATTCCCGCACGTTGCCCGGCCACATGTGACCACGCATCGCCGACACCGCTTCGCGATCGAAGGCCAGGCCCTGTTTTCCGATCTCCCGCATAAATCGCTGCAGGAACGCCTGCGCCAGCAGGCGAATATCCCCTTCCCGGTCACGAAGCGGCGGCAACGTCATCTGCACCACGGCCAACCGATAGTACAGGTCTTCCCGAAAGCTGCCGTTGGCCATCCCCTTCTTGAGATCGGAGTTGGTCGCGGCCGTAATGCGCGCATCCACCCGGATCTCCTGCCGGCCACCGACCCGTTCAATGCGTTGTTCCTGCAAAAATCGAAGCAACTTCACCTGCAACGGCAATGGGATCTCTCCAATCTCGTCCAAAAACAGCGTGCCGCCGCTGGCGCTTTCGATCCGCCCCTTCCGTTGCATGTGCGCGCCGGTAAACGCGCCCTTTTCATGCCCGAATAGTTCGCTCTCCAGGAGCGTTTCCGGGATCGCGCTGCAATTGATCGCGATAAAGGGACCGTCCCTTCGCGCGCTCCGCCGGTGGATCGCCATCGCGGCCATTTCTTTTCCCGTTCCGCTTTCCCCCAGAATCAGGACAGGGGCTTCCGTCACGGCCACCTTGCGAATCGAGGCGAACGCGGTCTGCATCGAGGGGCTCGTGCCCAGCATGCTCTCGAAAGCATCCCCCTGAAGTTGTTGCTGCATCTCGCGGTACTCCCGCTCCAGCCGCGCGACGTGGAAACAACGCTTCAGCAGAAGCTTCAGTTCCTCCGCGTCCACCGGCTTGCAGAGAAAATCGTAGGCCCCGGCCCCCACCGCATTCAGCGCCACCTCTTTCTCTTCCTGTCCGGTGATGACCACGACCTTGACCAACCGATCCAGCGCGACCAACTCCGCCATCGCCGCCAACCCCTCGTCAGGACTGTTCGGTTGGGGCGGCAGGCCCAGATCCATCAACACCACCGATGGTCGATCGAACTTGAAACATTCGACCGCGCTGGCCCGGTCCTCCGCCAGCAACACCTCGTAATCCTGCGCCAGCGCCCACTTCATCTGGGTGCGGATTTCTTCGTCGTCGTCAACAATCAGTAGTTTTGGATTCATTCACCTGGCCTTCGGACGGGCAACAATACACGAAACGTCGTACCCTTGCCCAGTTCACTTTCCACCTCGATCCTTCCTCCGTGCGCCTCCACGATCATCTTGCTCTGGAACACGCCGATGCCCAAGCCCTGTTTCTTGGTGGTCTGGAACGGGCGAAACAGTGATCGATTCCGGAACTCCGCGCTCATGCCACAGCCGTTATCCGTCACCGCGAGCACAACCCAGCCGTTTCGGTGGGTCGTCTCGATGCCCACCCGGCCCTTGCCGGAAACCGCTTGCGTCGCGTTCAGTACCAGATTTGTCACCACTTTGAGTATTTGCTCCCGATCCAGAGACAACCTTGGCAGCGGATGCAGGTCTTGTACCAGATCAACGTCGCCGGTTTTGGCCCAGCCGCCGACGGCCTGGGAGACCACCTCGTTCAGGTCCGTTTCCGTCGGCTGCATTTCCAATTCGTGACGCAACAGGCTCAACCGCTCGATCAGTTGATTGATGTGATCCACGCTCTTGGAAATCCCGCGCAACGTGTCTTCACGAAAGGCGGGCTTGTCAAAGTGGACGGGCAGGTTGCGCAGCATCAGGTTGAGCGTCGAGGCGGTGTTCTTCAGGTCGTGGATGAAAAATACCGACATGGTCTGGAACGCTTCGAGTTCCCTTGCCTGGAGAAGCTTCTGTGACAACTCGACATTGCGCAGGCTGGCGGCTGCCTGGTCGCCCATGCACTTGAGCAAATCAAAATCCTGTTGCGAGAAGGGAACCCCGCCAACGCGATCACCCAGCGTGATCAGCCCGAGCAGTTCTCCGTTGGTGATCATCGGCACGGCAATGCGGTTCCCTCCCTTGCGAAATTCGTCTGGATGCCACTGCCTCAGCAGCGCGGCCCACCGTTCCTTCGATGTGTCGATGTCCACCGGCATCGTCTGCTCGAGCAAGCCACGAACGACTTCCACCACCTCCGCGCCGTGCGGGCTGAGATTCGTGCCCGCGGTATCCGACAACGACGTGGAGGCCGCAAACGTCAGGCGCTCTTTGGTGTCGTCGACGAGCCAGATGGTCACGGAGAGCGCCTGGAAGATTTCCGCGATGAGTTTGACCGTCGCCCGGCACAGTTCCGTCTGGTCGACGCGCGAGGCGGTGCCCTCGGTGAACTTTCGCCAGACCAGACGATAGTCATGCAACGGCCGTTGAAGGTGACGGCTGACAAACTGCTTGGTAAGCAGCCGCACCCGCTCGGACAACAACAGGACCGTCAGCAAGACCAGCGCGAGCAGGATCACGAACGCCTTGACGGTAAACGTCGCGTCGCCGCCAAGAAACGTGACCACCCTGGCGAACACCCCGACCAGAAACAGGTAGATCCCCGCCAACAGCACGGTCAGTGAATTGTACACGACCGACTGTGACGGATAGACGCTGACGTCGAAATGTCCGGCCCGCAACAGCGAACGCAAGATCAGCAGAGCCGCCAGCAGGAGCGCTCCCGAGTCCACGCTTCCCCAGGAAAGATCCACCATCCCAAACAACAGATTCTGGCTGCTCGTGTACGCCCGAACGGCGAACAGGATCCCCAAGCCGACGATCATGAACTTGATGCGCCACCGCATCGTTCCCACGGACGCGCGGAGGGTGCGCTCGATGTTCGCCAGGACCAGGATGCAGCCCAGCAAGAACAGAAGGTTCAACGCCACGCCCGGCCAGCCCAGATGGAGCATCCAATGGTCCGGCGGGGACGCCTGACGTGCGACCGTAATCAGGTTCCCGCGAAACAACACCGCAAGGCCGATCGGCAGGACAAACGCTCCGACGATCAGCCACCACCATTTCACCAGGGTCTCTCGAACATCACCCCGCGAGTAGCTCACACTGAACAACAGCCAGATGCCTGGAAGAACGGATGTTGCGACAAGTTTCCATTGCTCCCAGTAGACCATTTCGTCCGGCACGGTCGCCTGCGCGGCCAGTCCGGCCAGCAAGCCTTCGGCGGCCAATACGGTCATCCCGACGAAGAACGTCCAGGATGCCAGGGAGATTCGCTCCCGGACGGCAACAGTCACTCCCATCCCAAACGCAAGAATTGCGCTGGTGAGGGCCAGTGTGATGGCCAAGCCCATGGTCTATCGCTGGTTCACGGTCGGAATCGTGTCCCGCCGCGCCTTTCTGTTCGGTTCACGGTCAGTCGGGCCGCAGATAGCTTACTACACTCTCCCTTGCAGGGGGAATGACGGTGCGGCAAGCACTGGCCCGCCGGAGTCTCCCGAAACTGAATTGCGGCCATATTCCAGATATCACAACCGGGTCACGTTTGACCCGCAACTTGCGATCTGTCCCACTCGCAAAGCCCAGTTGTTTTGCTCGTCACTTCAATCCCACCAGCGTTTGTTTCGCCGCCGAACTCAATTCACCGTTCAGATTCAATTCGAGAGCTCGTCGTAGCGAGAGCTTGCAGGCTGCCGGGTCGTTATTCCGATATTGCGCCATCCCCAGGTAGTACATCAAAGTCGCATCCGCCGTCAGACTGTTGGCGCTCTCCTTCAAGAGTCCGGCTGCCCTCGCGTAGTCCCCTTGCCGATACGCCTCGATGCCAAAAGCTTTCGCAACTTCTGGATCGACTGGATATGCCTCTCGGGCCTGCATGGCGAGTTGTAGCGCCCGCTGATTGTCAGCGGGTTGGTCCGCCGCGTACAGGATGGCCAGTCGCCTCTTCGCTGGTCCAAAGTCAGGATACAGCGACAGCGCTTTTTCATAGACCTGCTCCGCCGCGCGAAGATCCGCTTTTTGGTCTTCAATCGCTCCCATCGCCATGAGCGCGGGCACATAATCTGGTTGCGATTTCAATATCTCCTGAACGCGTGACGACGACGTCACCGCCCGCTCCGGGTCACCCGCCAGTGCGATCATGTCGAGAAACCGCGTCGCGGCATCCGCGCGCGAGAACCCAGCCCCGGCTTGCAAGGCGTTTTTCGCATTGGCTGCGGCATCAGACACCTGGCCAACGCTGTAGGAGGCCAGCGCAAAATCAAAGAGCACCTCGGGATTCTGCGGTTGTTGGCTCGACGCCTGTTGGAGCAGGCTCGCCGCCCATTTGTAATCACCGGTTTGAAACGCCAGCCGACCAAGGATCAGGGGGATGGCAGGATCGTTCGGCGCAAGTTTGTACGCGTTCTTGGCAAATTCGATGGCCTTGTGCGGGTCATTCCCATGCGATGAGTAGAGCCGGGCGAGACTGACCAACGCCCTGACGTCGTCAGGATTGGAGGTCAGTATCGTCTGATACCCCTCGGTCGCCTTGTCAAATTTCCCTTCGCGTTCGTCAATGGCCGCCAGCCGCGCTCGGGCCACCGGGTCATCCGCTGTCGCCGCCAGTCGTTTGTCCAACATGGTTCGTGCTTCGGGCCCTGCCGACGCGGGATCGATGGCTAGAATGGCCAGGCATTGATCAGCTTCCTCGTGGCCGGTAACATCCTTCTTTAATTCCTTGGCGCGTTGCAGCGCCGTTCGGGCCGGTTCTTCCTCGTCCAACATGTAATACGTCAGCCCCAAATGAACCTGGACGTCGGCCTGCTTGCCGATCTTGCCGGCGCTTTCTTGCAACAAACTCAGGGCCTTCGGATACTGCTTCATCCGATAGAGGATCCAACCCAGCGTATCGGCGGCAAACGGGTCGTATGGCTGCAATTCCCTAGCCTTGCTGGCGATCTCATATGCCTTGTCCGTCTGTCCAAGATCTTCCGCATACAACCACGCCAGATTGTTCATGGCCGGCGTGTACTGCGGATTGGCGGCCAGCAATTTCTCGTAGGTGTCGCGGACGGCATCGTAATCCTTCTGCTGTTCCTGGATCATGCCGATGAACAGCCACGCCCCGGCGTCCTTTGGATTTTTCTCGACGAACGGCCGGAGATCATCCAACGCCTTCTGTTGCTGGTGAGTGTCGACGTACAACCGCGCGAGCATGAGATGGGCGGCCCGGGATTCCGGCTTCAACTCGATGGCCTTCACCAGCGCGGCTTCCGCCCCTTTCGCGTCTTGTTGCGCCAGGAAAATCTTCGCCTGGACCAGCCGCGCTTCTGCCGACTTGGGGTTTCGATCGAGGAGCGGCTGGACCCGCTGCAGGGCCGTTTCATACTGTTTGTCCGCGATATCCATGTCCACCAACTGCTCCACCCCGGCCAGGTAATCGGGAGATAATTCCACGGCCTTGCCGAATGCCGCGCGGGCTTCATCCCGTTTTTCCTCCTGGAGAAATGTCATCCCCATGAGGAGCGGCGCATCGGGATTCTTTGGAGCCAACTTCTCCATGGCGCGGTAGATCTCGATCGCGGACTCGAAATCGCCCTGGGCGCGATACCCGTCGGCCAGAAGAAGCTGGGCCTGAACAAAGTGCGGTCGCTTCTCCACCAGCGGCTTCAGCGAAGCGATGGCCGCACCCACTTCGCCGGTTCTCATTTTGATTCCCGCCAGCAATACCGTGGCCTCCGCAAAATTCGGCGCCACGCTCAACGCCTGATTCAAGCTGATCACCGCCTGACCGACTTCATTTTTCACCAGATAGCTGACGGCAAGTTGATAATGCGTCTCGGGCGCCTGTGGATATGCCGTCACCGCCTTCTTGAACTCTCCGATCGCCCTGTCCACGTTCCCTTTCGCCAGATAGATCCGGCCATTCAACAGCAGCGCGTCGTAGTTGAGCGAATCCCGCGCGAGCATTTTGCCGACAAGGTCCGCGCTCTGGTCATAGTTCGTTTCGGCCAGGGCAATCTCCGCCAGCCACCTCCATGCGGGCAAATAGTCCGGAGTCTTCCGGGTGATGTCCTGCAAGAGCTGTTTGCCGTCTGCCAGATCCCCGGCCCGGATTTTGTACTCGGCATATCGCAATCGCCTCGGAGATCGGGGAGGAGACAGTTTGGCCGCCGTCTGGAATGCCTCCCCGGCTTGCTTCTGGTCGTTTTGCGCGAAATACAGGTTCCCGTACGCCCAAAACACCGAACTCGATTTTGGGTCGAGAGCCTTGGCCCGTTCCAGATCGGCTGCTGCTGCCTGAAAATCTCCGCGGTTCTGTTCCAGATGCGCCAGGGCCACATCCAATGCCGCGGTCTCACCCGCCTTCTGCACCGCCGCCTTCAATCTCGCCTGTGCCTCGGCCACGGCGTTTGTGGCTGCCGATGCCTCGGCCAATAACAGCGGCGCCTCATCGTCGCGCGGATTTCGATCGAGAACGAAGATGGCCTCATCCCTTGCATCCTTTGTCTTGCCCGCTGACAAATAGACGGCGGCCAGCCTCCGTCGCAGGTCCAGGTCTTCCGGCGCGAGCTCCTTCCCCTTGATCAGGAACGGAATCGCGCGCCCATATCGCCCCTGTTCGTAATAAATGATGCCGAGTCGACCGATGGCCCGGGGATTCGTCCGATCCGTTTTGAGGACGATCAAGTACTCGATCTCGGCCTTGTCCAGCTCGCCGGAATCGAAGTACTGATTGGCACGGGCCAAGTGCCGGGCTCGTCTGGCTGCTTGTGTGCAACCGCTTCCGGCTATGACGGTTAGAAACAACGCCGCCAACGCAAGAATTCTAAACAGAAACTGTCGCATGAAATGCCCTCATCGGTTTGTGGTACCGGATTCCCCCGGCTCAACGGAATGTATGCGCGTCCTCGATAAGCGGGGAATCACATCGTGCATTGTGCCATGTCCATGTCAGACGCGTCAACCCATCCGCGTCCGCTCGAATCGTGGCGCAATCGCGGATGCATCTAGACGATGCCGTCTTTGAACAAGCGATCCTTTACCTTCTCCGCGGCGGCCAACAGCCGGTCGCTTTTTGACAAATAATTGTCCCTCATGTCGGACAACATCCTTCTGGCAAAAACCCGCGAGCGAAAGTTCCAAGAGCGCCGGTAGTGATTGCTCCTGTGTTCCGCGGCACGGTACAACACCTTCACGTCACGCTCGTCCTCCGGACCAAGCTGAACGTCGCACTTTAAGAAGCCCGACCGACATTCAAACGGCACGCTCTTGCCCCCCACCGTCACCGCTTCCACCAGCCCGGGTGCCTCGGGCTTCGTCAGCGAGTAGAGACATGGCTCACCCGTGGCATTCCGCAATCTCAACAGGGACGTGAAGAACCTGGCATCGTAATGACCGGACCCCGCGCGCTTGACGACAAAGGTCGATGTCAGCGCTCCCTGAAGCGGCATCCACACCGGCGGCGTATCGAGCGTCGCCAGTTCGCGCGCGACCCGCCGTAGCGGCTCGAACCCGGACTTGAAAAACGCATGGTGTTCCCCGATCAACAACGGCTTCTGAAACAAGGCGTCAACCGCGAAGTCGAAAACATCCTGCGGATACCTCCGACCAAAGATCGGGAAGTTGTCGTACTTTGTGACCGCGACATCCAGAATGTCCCGGAGCGTCAGCGGGTTCTCCGCGGCATCCACGGGCCACACGGTCGTGTTCACGGCCGCCAGATACCGGCACTCCTTCAAGGCCTGAATGGCTTTTGTGGAGAATCGCCCTTGTGGAAACACCATGACCTCGTCATACGGCATCTGGGTCAGTTTGGTGTGGGTGTCCATGCGTTCCAAGGCCCACCGGGCCTTTTGATTCAGCCACATTTCGTCCCGACTGGCGAATTCGGCAGTCGTGTGGTCGCAACCGTGGACCGCGATGGAAAAACGATCCCGCTGGCCGCGCAACATGTTCGTAACGCGCCGGTCGCTGCGCCAATAATTGTACGGAATGAATCCCACCGTCAGGGAACAACCCGTTTGCTGGAGTTCACGGGCCAGCGATTCGTAACGCAGGAAACCGTATCGCTTTTTGAGATAGGGATCATCAATCACGATCGTCGCCGTTCGGGCCGGAGCGGTCCAGCACCACCGGCCGAACACCGAGCGAAGGAAAATGGATAAGCCCAGCAGTTCGGCATACCATTGCCGCGACGGGCAATTCGATGGGAGGGGAACGTCAATGTCCACCAACGTGGGGCTGGACAACAGATAGAGTGTGCCCCGGCCGCTCGGCACCGATACGAAGCAGGGCTGGTGGTTCACCGAGATCAGGGTGTCAACGCCATCCCGAACAGACGGGGAACCAAATGCCAGAGGAACTGCAGGTAACTCGACCGTGTACGACCTGCCGGAAATTGGAAACGCCTTGTGTTTGCCGTCCCCATGAATGTGATACTCGAATGTTTTCGCGTCGACTGCGACCACAGAAGCCAGTGCCCCCCGCGTCAGTTCTTTCAAGTCGCCGCATTCCGTTTCCGTCACGCCAAATCCATAGATGAGGATGGCCTTCGCTTGCGGCAACAGGCTCGGAAACCACGACTGTGATTTGAGAATTCGGAAAGTGGCCAGACTCAGCGCCAGGCAGCGTTCGGTCGCGGGCGCCATCAGAGCTTCCGGTGGAGGCCCGGCAAGTTCAGCGTGGACCGGTACCAGCGGCGCTGTCACACCCAAAAACCCGGCAAACTTGGCCAGTGCCCGGTCCGAAACGGCCGAGGGTTCGGACGAAAGCACAACGAGACGGGGCTCTTTGGTAAATCCTTCCATGGGAATAGCCAGGCGGGTTACGACAGTGGCCGAAGACTCGTGGAGAATGCCTTGAGGGTTGTGGTCCGGGTCAACATCTGCCCGAGCTTGGCGATGGGCTTGGCGGGATTGCCCTGCACCATCGTCATCGGCGGCACCGACCGGGTCACCACGCTGCCGGCGGCCACCACCGCGCCCTTGCCGACGGTGACTCCCTGCAACACAATCACTCCCGGCCCGAGCACCGCGCCCTCCTCAATAACGACCCCTTTTGATTCTCGAAAATGGGCGATAATGGTTGCCCGAATCCCGACCACGGCGTCGTCACGGATCTCCACCAGATACGGATGTTCAGTTTCGATGATCGCATCGTAGCCGATCCACACGCGTTTGCCCATTTTCACGCCGCGCCACCGATGCAGCCAGACGCGAATACTGCTGGCCCCCGGCGATACTCTCGCGAGGATTTGCAGGATTCGATTCTTCAATCCCGATAGCAGAACAATTCTCATCGTGAGACCTTCACCCCTTTGCGGCCGAGCGCCTCACCGATCTGCGAGCAGCTCGTAAGCCGGTCGATTTCGTCCACGTCAAATTCCACGCCGAATACCGTTTGTAGCTCCGCGATCAATTGTACCATGGCCAGCGAGTCCCATTTCGCAATCCGCTCCTGCACGATGTCCGACGCCATCGTATCCGGGGGAAGCTCAAAAAATTCAATCAACAGGTCCCGCAATCGATCCGTCTCCGCGTTCATTGTCCTCCGTTGCTGGCCAACCAGACCGGTGGCTCGACCGGTGTCAGCGGTTCTATGAGGTATCGGGTCATCGACGCGTTTTCCTCGACCCGCGTGAACCCCAGCTTGTCATAGAATCCCTTCGCCAGACCGTTTTTTGGCGTGGGAATGTACTCGCCCAGGATCCCGTGAATCTTGTGGTCCAGCGCCTGTCTCGCCAGTTCGGCCCAGAGAAACTCCTCCACCCCGCGGCCCAACGCCCGGCAACTGACCAGATAGCTGTCGATTCGCAGCCGCCGTCCATCATCGGCGGGAACCGCCAGTAACACGCCGACGATCCCCTGGTCGCCGAATTTGTCGGACAACCGCAGTGTCAGGCTGACGCTGCCGGGTATCGCCACCAGCGCTTTCAACTCTTCCAGTCGATGTCTTCGCGTGGTCAGATTGAACTGGTTCGTCTTCGACAGCATCTGGACCACGCGGTCCACATTCCCGTCGTGGATGGATTCGATTGTCGCCTGGAGATGCAGGGACCGGAGAAACTCTTCCAGGTTCGTTTCGCGTCCCTGCGTGCGGCGCATTTCCCGCAACTCATATTCCCGATGTCGTCCCCGGTCTTCCGCGGTCACCGCGTAGGCGTCGAAGGCGTCGGTGGATTGCAGCGCCTGAAGCATGTGGAGCGGGTCGCTCCGTTGGTTGATGACGAGCACTTCCGGATGAAACATGCGGATCTGTTCCCGTTCGTAGTCGGAATCGTCCAACACCGCGAAACTGTCGATCCCCAACCCCAATTCCTCCGCCATCTCGCGGAGGCTCTCGTGTTTGTGGTTGAAATTGACCCGTCGGCTAACGAAGTCCTCCCACTTTAGCTCCATGTCCGGCAATTCCCGGAATGCCTGCCGCACCTCAGTCTCGTCATTTTTGGATAGCAAGGCCAGGAGCACACCCTGGCTCTTGAGTTCGCGGGCTTCGCGCTGGATGCGCAGGAAAATGTTCCCGGGAAAATCGTGCCCTAGTTTGAGATGATGAATGCCGTCCTCGCCGAGGATCCCGCCCCACAAGGTATTGTCCAGGTCCAACGCCAGCACCTTTCGCCGGGGCACCAGCAACGGCCGCAGATGACGCGCCACGAACAACCCCAACGACAACGCTCCCCGCAGGCTCAGCGGTTGCCGGGCCATGTGCTCCATCAACGGGTCGAAGGCGCTGGCCCCTTCCTGCCCGGCCCACCAGTTCAGATCCAATACGTGAATCCCCGGTGCCGATGCGGCCAGTTCATACAGTTTACGATTGAGTTCCGCGACCGCGCTCGTGGGTCCCGGAACCGACGGGGAGTTCAACACCAGCCCGGAGACCACGCGTGGCGACGGAAACGTCGACACAAACAGGAGTGATTTCCCCGTCTCCCGATGGGCGCGGCACACTCGTTCGATTCTCGACCACAGGAGTTCGACCTGACCCTTCAAGACGTCGGCGCCACCGGACGAGAACGGAAGCAATACCTCTGGCAGCAGTTCCTCGATCCGCCACAGGATCACCGTGGCCAAACTGCTCTCCTGATAGACTGGCGACCCCTTGTCGAGCAAGGTTTGCTCGATGGTGTTCAGCGGCGCAATCCGCAATTGTGGCCGGCAGGGAATACACTGCAATCCCAAACGCAACGCGGGCTCGATCGGTTCCAGGTTGAAGCTGGCCAGAAGATTGACCGCCACCTCGGGTCCCCGAAGCCCGGCTTCGGTCCTCTCCAGCGCGGCATTCGCCCGGCGCAGTTTCACCCACGTCGGCGTCTCCCCCAGCGCTTCCGACACCGCGGGACGGGCCGACTCCGGCACCCGCAGGAGCATGGCGTCAATCGGCGCGTGCATGTGCCTTGACCTCGCTCAAAATGCAGATTCCCAGATGCACCCCGCTGCCGAAATTCACCACCACGTGAAGCCGACCCTCGTTGCCGGAGTGAAGTTTTCCCAACGAGATGACCGAATCCGAACTCAGGCAGTGGGCCCGCTCGGCCAACTGGTCGAGAATATGTCGCTCGGGGCTGACCTTGAGGTAGCCGCTGACCATGTCCCAGGCCTGCGGGAAAATATTCGGGTAATGAACCACGGCTTCGCCGAGCCGCCCGCCTACCCCCACTCGGTCCGCCAACTCCCGGGTCATGTGCACGGTGCGCTTGACGATTTCCACCAGCGGGACCAGCCGTCGACCCGTCGAATAGTGATTGACCCCGAGAACCTGGAAACCTCTTCGCTCACGGCCCATGAGGAAACCCGACGCCGCATCCGATGTCAGGATCTTCTCCCGCCCCGCGTCAAACCACATTCCCTTGGGCCGCACGTCGGCGGTGAGACAGATGACCGGCGGGTCTTCGGCCGATCCCAGCAATCCGGCCCCCATCGTCACCAGCGACAAAAAACCGGTGCAGCCGCTGGCAAACGAACCGAAGTACGGGACGTCATCCACATCAAATTGCCGGAGCAGGAGCGCGGGGAAATACGTCGCCCGAGACATCAAATCCCGGTCTTCCGATTCCCTGGGGAGCGACGCGTTCTCCCCATACGAGTGGTGAACGACAACCGCGCTCGGGTTCGTACAGCACTTCAACAGAAACCCGAATGGCCCCGCCGCCAGGGACAGCAGGTCCTCGGTCTTGCCGGCCCCGCGGTTGAACTGGTAGCCGTTTTTCGCCAGCTCTTCGACCGGGTTGCCGATCAGATCGGACGCCTTCAACTCGGACAAATCCCGACGGACGGACCCGAGCTTCTGGGTCAGTCCCCAGAGGAACACACCGGGAGTTGGATAACGGACAATCATTGTGCGATACCTTGGACGGACGGGAAAGCCGCCTTCAGGACGCTCCCGTGTGTTGGTTGCCCGGGCGCGCACCGCCTTTGCCGTCGCGGCCGGCCGCCTCGGCAACATACCGGCTGAGCGGGCCGAGCACGGTCAATTGCTCCGGGTCCAGGCTGCTCATATCCAGCTCAATTTGAAACTTCTTTTCCAATTCGCCGACCATCTGGAGCACGCCCAGCGAATCGATGACCCCCTTCAGCAAGAAATCGAAATCGTCCGGCAAGACGTCGGGGTCAAACCCTTTTCCCTGGATCTGGTCGGCATATTGCGCCACCAGAAACGCGCGCACGTGTTCGGAACGGATCTCAGTCATTGGTAGTCTCCAACACTTTCCGGAGAGCCTTCCGG
This sequence comes from Verrucomicrobiia bacterium, assembly GCA_050015495.1. Taxonomy (GTDB): domain Bacteria; phylum Verrucomicrobiota; class Verrucomicrobiia; order Palsa-1439; family Palsa-1439; genus Palsa-1439. The sequence continues at coordinate 91,790 of JBEKBH010000006.1, read as the reverse complement.
TCGATCTTTCCGTTCGGGTTCAACGGGAACACCGGCAGGCAATGGATCTTCCGCGGCACCATGTATAGCGGAAGCCGCAAGCTGACCTTTTTCAGGAGTTCGTCCGCTTCCACGCTCTCGGTCTGCATAAACGCTTCAATTCCGCTGGCCCCACCCGACACCAGCGGCCATCCAAATGCCGCCACGCCATCGATGCCCGACAGCTCGCGCAGCGCGGCCTCCACCTCGCCCAGCTCGACGCGGTGGCCCAAGACCTTGATCTGGTTGTCCACTCGCCCCAAGTACACCATCGGTTGGCCGTCCACGGGTCGGCGAACGCGATCACCGGTGCGGTAATACACCTCGCTCCGGCCCGGCGGCGTGACAAAGCTGGCCGCGGTCTTTTCCGGATCGCGCCAGTATCCGAGCGACATCTGTGGACCCGTCATGAGCAATTCGCCGTCCTCGCCCGGCGCGACTTCGCGAAAGGTCTCATCGGCCACCAGCGCGATCATGCCGGGGAACGGTTCGCCGATAGGGACAATCCCGTTTTCCGCCTCGGCGGCCGACCGCGCCGGGTCCCACCGGTAAAACATACAGGCGATGGCCAGTTCCGTCGGGCCATACAGATTTTCCACGATCGAATGGGGAGTGGCTTCCGACCAGGCCCTCGCCACCTCGGCCGGGAGCGCCTCGCCGCAAAACAGGCTGGCCCGCAACCGCGGATACAGGCCCGGTTTCAGGGTCCCCAGCCGTTTCATGAACACGGCCGTGGATGGAACGGAAAACCAAATGGTCAGGCGCGAGTCGTTGATGAACCGCCCGGGGTTGATGAGCGTCTTCTCCGACGGGCAGCACACACAGGCTCCCCGTTCCCAGGCCACGAACATGTCCGCCACCGACAGGTCGAACGTCATGTCGAACGTCTGCGAAAACCGGTCCTCGTGGGTGATCGAAAAACGATTGGCGATGAACTCCACATAATGGTTCGCGTTGCGGTGCGCGACCATGACTCCTTTGGGCACACCCGTGCTGCCCGAAGTGAACAGAAGATACGCAATGGAATTCGGGGACGTCTCCACCGGGCGCCACTGATCACTTGACGCCAGCTGACGGGCGCCAATGAATCGATGGTTTGGCCAGCGCGCGGCCAGCGCGCGCACGTCGTCCCGTTCCGGCAGCACGATGACCAGGGTCTGGTCAACTCCCTCCAACACCTGGGTCAACTGGCTCTCCGATTGGGCATCGACGATCACGGCCTGGCAACCGGAGCGTTGCAGCATGGTTCGGGTGCGGTCCGGGGGAAAGGTGCGATTGAGAGGCACGTATCCATGGCCCCGGAGTAACGCGCCCAACACACCGGCGAATGCCGTCACCGAGCGATACGCGAAGACGGCGGTCAACGGCGGGTCGTTGGCCGTGTCGAGCGCGGCCAGCGTGGCCGACAGCGACGCGGCGTTGTCGAACAGTTGCGCGTAGGTGAGGCACTGGCCGGAGACCTCCAGGGCCGGGCGGTCCGGAACCCTCTCGACCGACTGCAAGAAACCGGAGCAAAGCGTGTTCGGGTGTGTCGTGGTCATGGACGGGTGTGGGTCAAGAACTCCGTTGTTGGTCTGTCGATCCCGCCGGCGCCTGTTCGGATCGCCGCAGGAGAAGCAAGAGAAGAAAGAACGGCACCAGGGACAGCGCAAAAAAGACGGGGCCGCCGTCCCGGTGAAACACGGAATGGATCATCTGGGGCCCGATATGCATGCATAGTTGGCCGATCACGAAAATGCGAAACCCGTTTCGCAACAGTCCGAGTGGAAGCACGGCCAGCGCCAGGATTCCCCCCTTCCATGGCGATCGCAAGAAAAGGTGGCCCGCGACCAGACTGGTCAGGAACAACACCAGGCTGGAATGGATGCCGCTGCATTCCGGCGCCACCTGCAACGCAAAGCCCGGCAATTGGAAATTCAAGTTGCTGTAAAAGACCGGCGTCCCGAATAACTGAAAGAACCCATAGGCCGTCAGCGCCGATCCTCGCTGGAGAAAGCCTTCCAGCCAATTGTGTACCACCATCGGAAACGGCACCATGAACACCAGGAAACACAAGGGAAACCGCATGGTGCGGAGTCTTTCCCGGCCGGCGAACCAGCCGCACATGCCGAAAAAGAGGCAGACGAAGGCCGAGATTGTCCATGCCAGGCCATCCTGATTGGTGATGGGCCAACGGGACCAAATGGCCAGCCAGTATCCGGCCAGCAAAACTGACCCGGCGGACCATGCGAACACGGCGAATCGCCGGTTCGGCCCGGAAGAGCCCCACACGTTGCCCCGGTTCAACCACGCCAGGTACGCGCTCACGAACGGCACCAACAAGCACTGGGAATACAACTCACTGGTTGCCGCGAACCACACCAGACGGAACAACGGCACGCTGAAACAGGCCACGAGAACGATCGTCGCCCAGACAAGATTCTTCGGCCATCCCGGGCGGTCGAGTGACACCGGGTGTTGCTCCGCCGCCGACGTCGCCTCCAATGAGGGAACCGTTTTAATATTGGAATCCAAGCTGGAACCCGTATTGATTGCTGCTGTATCCGAAGACGGACTGCGTCGACCAGTTCTCGCTGTGCTGGTACGTTGCCGCCGCCGTGCCGTGTTTGAGAAATACGCAGGTTAGACTGGCATTGATCGAATAATTCTGGTCACGGCGACTCGTGTTCAGGGTGCTTGACGTGGACACATACGTGTCCCAATGGTACCCGCCGCCGGCGCTCAAAAAGAGCTTCTTTAAGAGCCGCTGACTCAGAGTCGCCGTGACATCAGTGCTTTCGACGATTTGATTCTCAAATGGCGACGTAGACACGACGCGATCGGCATCCAACACGATCGCCGTAACCGCGAACGGCGCGTATTTGACCTGCGCATCGAAGATGGGATTGATCAGATCGCCCACGCTGGTATCGACGAATTGCCGGTCTTCCAGACCGCCATGGACCAGGAAACTGGTAACGTCCGTCGCCCGCCAGTTCACCCGTGCCTGGTACTGTTCGAAGACCGAGTCGACGCCCGCGCTCACGGCGTCATAGCCGCCACCCAAGCCCAGGCTCCCATCCAGCCGGGGCCAGAACTGGTAATTCAACCAATCGAGCGACGACCACTCGCGCGAGTTGGTCAGCTTGTCGGTGTACGTGAAGTTTTGGTTGGCGCTCAAATCCATGGATATGACGGTGTTGAACCGATACGACCCCGTCAAGGCGGTGCCGAACGTCTCTTGCAGGGTCTGCGCGCCGGTCGCAATCAAGGGCGTGTCCGATCGAGTGTACGTTTGGTTGAATCCGAGCAGCCAGTCGCCGTACGCAAGCCCGCCGTTCAATGTGACCGCGTGGTCGAGGGTGTTCTGAAACAGGTTGGTGTTATGAGACTGGCTGTTGGAATAGAATGTCCACGTCGGCGTGTAATCCAAGGTCCAGTGTTCTCCGAGATCCACCAGCAAGCCCGGGGAAACGTCCTGAATGACCGAATCGTGAGGCGAACCCGGCGCGGACTGGATCCCGGTCGCGTACAGAAACTGATAAAAAAAATGCGGGTGCAGATCCAACGGACCCACTTGAAACGGTTGTTGTTGAAGAGCGGCGGCGGGAACCGCATTTCCGAAGTCGATGAACCCCGCGCTGTTGGTCTGGACGTCCTCGACCGCCGGTGGTGTCGTTGAGATCACCGGGCGCGGGGTCAGTACCTCTTGCCCTTGTGTGCCGCCAACGAGGGTCAACTGGCAAAACAACGCTCCCCCGAACCACCCGCTTAGAATCCATCTTTTGCCAACCATGATAATCCGTTCCGATCGTATTCCAGTCATTGATTCTATCACTTTATTTTAGCGGTGAACAGGTTGATGGCGAACAGGTTGCAACGGACGGCGGACCGGCCACGTCATGGGGCTGCTGACGTGCCACCTCCGCAGCGATTCTTCAAGAGCCTCGTGCACGGAGCGCATCCGCACCCCGGTGGCCTGGACTTTCGAGACATCCAGGATGCAATTGGAGCGAGGCGCCGTGGCACCGTCGCGGTAGAATTCGTCGTCATCCTTCCAAAACGAGAACGTTCGGCCGGGTTTCAAGATCCGCTCAATCAAAGAGACCACCTGGCGCGTCGTGACCGCGCCGGGGTTGGTCACGTTGTAGATGCCAAACGGCGCTCCCCGCTCCCAGAGATTCAGACAGGTTTGCGCGAAATCGTCCAGGTGGGAAAGCGAGTTCACGCTGTCGTGGACTTTGGGATAATACTGGATTTTCGATAGAAAGTTCCGCGGCTGATCGTCTTCGTTGAACGGGATGCGGCAGCGCCAGACATAGCATTCCCTGACCGTCCGCAACGCTTCTTCCGCCAAGGCAATGGTGCCGCTGTAGAAACTGCAGGGCGGCCTTAAGAACGAACAGTTCGGCTCGTCCAACTCCGTAAACCCGGAGAACCTCTCGGGGTGCTGTTCGAACAGCCAGCGAGTCTCCGGCCGGCTCAGGTCGCTTTCGATTCGGGTGCCCCCGTTATCGAGCACCTTCGCCCCATTGTAAATCGATCCCGAGGACACGTGTCCCCACGGCGTGTTCGTCACCAGGCAGACACGCGCAATGGTTTGGGGAAGCAGCGCGTTGGCCGCCAGCGTCTCGGCTCGGGCGGATTCGCACCCGTCGACATTCGGTTTGCCGGTGTATCCCGCCGCGTTGATGATGAAGCTCGGCCTCATCTTGCGCACGTAATCGAACAGGATGTCGAACTGGGTGTAATCAATCGCCATCCGCGTGAGCGGGACGAACGGATAGCGCCGCCGCCGCAGCTCCGCAGCAAACGCCTGCCCGATATAACCGCTGGCTCCCAGTAGCAGTATCATGAAGGTTTGTTGCTCGTTACTTGAGCGGGTGCGCTAACAATTCGGTGTGATCTCGGGAATTGCCCGTAGTTCTTCTGTGATGGCCTACGATGAAGCTATTCCGCTAATGACGATTCGCCGGAGCTCACCGAGTCCGGCTCCGACCCGTTCTGGTCGCCACGCAAACGCGCGTATTGGCCCCAAAACAGGCTGCGCAACAGCAGCTTGCTGGCGGGATTTAACCACATGAACGCGGGCTTGGTCACCAACTGGCACCCGCGCCGCATCGAAAATTCATCGATCCCGTGCGCCTCGGATGTCTTGGGCATTCCCGCGTACACCTGGGTGATACCTCCATCATCCCTCGCCCTGCCTCTTACGGTGTGCAATAAAAGACTCGATACGTGATCCCGCAACCCCTCGGCGGTGGCAAAGATGGTCGAGTAAATCAAGGTGTTCTCAACCGCCTGCGCAATGCTGACCGCGCAAAGTTGCGGCCCTCGATACGCTCCAAGAATGAGCGAAGACTTGTAGTCGTAAATTGCGTCGGCCCAGCGGTCGAAATTCTCCCGTTTCGACCGTCCCGCCAGGTAATAGTATTGAGTCCGGGCATAGAATTCCGTGTACACTGGAAAGGCTTGCCGTTTGAATTCGTCACGGTCGGCGAGATCGTGGACGACAAACTTTCTTTCGGCCCAGCGCACCTGTTGGCGCGGCTTCTTTCGAAGCGCGTCGATGGAATAATCCGCGCCATCGATGAACATCAGAAAACTCATCGTCGAGTTGGCTTGTTGGCCGCACGGCACGGCATGCTGCGCGACTCCCCACCAGGCCGCCCACGGAATCGCTCGTGAGCTGGCTGGGAATTCTTGAAATGGCAGCAAGGGCCGATAGAAACACGCCCGCACCCGCCGCCACCAGTGCCCATCCACGCAGACGAGTGTTTCGCCGACCGCCTGCTGCAAACCCGCATACTCATCCACCGACATTCGATAGAGCCGGCCCGTCCCTTCCGCGCGCGCTTTGGGTTGAACAACACTGCTCCCCAGCGCTGCCGGGAATTCGTATTGGCAGCGATAACGTCCGTCCGCAAGCTGATAAGGAAACGCTGTCGGCGATTGATCGAGCAGCGGGGCAATCGCCTGTTCCACGGCGCTTCTGTCCACCCGTTTCAACCAGGATTGTTTCCAGCACAGGATGCATGCTTTCGCACATGCGTTGTGGCCGGATCCGTCGCATCGCGCGTTGCGCAGGAGAACCACATCCCGAATGGCTTGTGAGCCGCCGAATGCGCTCTCGTACGCGCCGGTGATTCGTTTACTGACCACGAATCGTTGACCGCAATGCTTCAACATTTCCGGCATGAACGTGAGGCCCTCGGACAGGCCGTTCTCGTCCAGCGTCGCACGAATCTCCGGCCACGGTCGCACTTCGACCACATCGCCGGGACGCAATTTTTCTAATGAGCTGCTCATAACTTCGCTGACCCCAGTTTCCCTGTGTTATGTTTCCCAATCACGAGGCACGCACACGGGGCGACTGGCCCCGCGTATGCGCCCCCACATTTTCTTCAGTGCACCCGCCACAATCATTGGTCCACAATGGAGTATGTACTTGCCAATAACGCGCATCTGGCGCACTCCCAGCGCGTACTTGAACCAACACCAAGCAACTCCACCAATGCACGCGTAGCGCTCAAATCGCCGTGATGAACCACCCGGGTATTGCCCTTGCCGTTTCGCACGAATAATCGGGAACACACCGTTGGCCACTCCCGAGATGTCACAGATCAAATTGGTCTGGTGCACCCGATAGGCAAAGGCCTCCCGTTTTGCCACGACTCTGGATCCCTGTGAATGTCTTCATTTCAACGCGTTCCCCACCAGCGCCCGAAGCCATGCGTTAGTACCTGCAGTCTTATAGGCGAATCGGGCGAAGGAATTGTCGATGTAGACCTGTGATTTCGAGAACAACACCGGCCTGCCCCCGTAACCAAGATGAAAGAAGTCACCGCTATTCTTTTGGCTTTCTGAAAGAGGTTCACCATGCGACAGTGTCACGGCGATCTCACGGCTTAGTCCGCCAAAATCGAATACCTTGTAGCCATGACGATGGGACCACTCAATCGCTTCAAACATCAATAGTTGGTTGGGACGCCGCTCGCGATGCTCTCCTGACCATCCTCTTTTCCAAGCGACAACCCTCTGACCAAAGCAGAGACAGAGCGCACCGGCAATAGACTTTCCTTCGAACTGAGCGAAAGAAAGCCGAATACAATCATGGGGGTGAAACGCCTTCCAAATCTCCAGTATGGCCGATTCTGTCGCCGGAGCGGGCCTGGTCCGCTGCCGCTGGCACGTCGCTGCCATCAACGAGAAGAATGTCCCGATATCCTGTTCACCGCCCTCACGTATCGTGATCCCTCTCTCCTCGGCTTGTCTGATCTGCGACCAAGTGGCTCGACGCATTCGCCCTTTGATCTCGTCCAGCCCACCAGAGAGATCCACAACCAGCGTGGCGGAAATGACAGTGGCAAGATAGTTGGGCAAAAACCGATGGTACGCCAACCGCGCCCCTTCAATCGTGCTCCCGTCCGCAGGTTGGACTACCAGCGCCCGCAGATGGTTGGCTTTGGAGGCCGAGGCAACAAGTTCGATCAGAAAATCAAGCAAAGCGGGTTCTTCGGGCGCAACCACAGGCCCCTTATAAATGTGCCCAACACCGCCAAAGCGAGTGTCCCGCGCCAGTATTTGGAAGCCCCCGGCGATTTGGTCATCCACCGTGAGTATCATCCGAATTGGCCGCCAGCCTTCGATGCGCTTGGCTCGTGCCCACCAGCTCGACTGCTCAAAATGCCCCAGTGGAGTCCCCTGAAGAAAGTTGTCCCAGACGGAGTCTTCCAGTTCACGCGACATCCAACCGGCCGCCACACGTCCATCAATCTTCCGAGAGCACACTAACACATACCGACTCTTCAGGTTCGATTGGATCAATTCCACGCCCGAGACAGTCATGTTTGCGCAGGATGTTGTCATTGGCAGCAGCCAAAACGCGGTTTCCGGCCCATCATCAGCGCCCGTCCGCAACTTTCACGGAATCAAAGCCGCCCCCGGGAGGGTTCTCACTCTTCATCGTTCTCTCTGTTTCGCAGGCTTCCGGCAGCCGCAACACCGAGCTGGTTCGGCGAAGTCGACACCATAATTTCTTCATCACGCCGGCCAAGATCACCGGACTGTTCCGGAGAAGGGCTCCAAACCCCAATCTGGGACGACGGCTTTTCAGCGCATAGCTGAACAAACTCCAAGACATGCCACCAAGGCAGGCATATCGGACAAACCTGCGGGATCGCCCGCCCGGGTATTGTCCTCTCCGCTCGGCCTCGATCAAACGCGACATGCCTTTGACCATCGCTTCCACGTTGCGAACGGCGTTCGTGTTGTGAAACCGATAAGCCACCGTCGCCGGCCGTCTCACCAACACGCAAGGTCCGTAGGTTCCCAAGCGGAGCATCATATCCCAGATATCCAAATAAAACGTCGTGGGCGTGCTTGTTCGCAATCCGCCTGCTTGGTCGAGAATGGACCTCTTTATCACTACGTTGCTGCCGTACAGACTGATGGCCACATCTTTGGCCAAGTAGTCACGAAATCGCAGTAACTCGATGGCCTTGGTAGCGCTGGCGTCCGCATGCACGGCCTGCCCATCCTCGAAATGGGTCACGGTTCCAATCACCAATGCTGGCGAACCTAACTCCTGGATGACGCGCTCGTAGGTCGCCAAAGCGCAGGGAAGCAGAAGGTCGTCGCTGTCCAGAAACGCGAGGTATTCGCCATTCGCCGCGGAGGCTCCCGTGTTGCGGGCGACTTCCGGCCCCTGATTTGCTTGCTGGATGACGCTGATTCTCGCCCCGTAGGATCGAAGCACTTCGGTCGTGCCGTCCGTCGATCCGTCGTCCACCACGATCAACTCGTAATCCGTGAACGTCTGCGCCAGCACGGAATCAATCGTTGCACCGACGAGCTTCTGCCGGTTGTAGGCCGGGATCACCACACTGAACCGTGGTTTCATTGCCTTGTCCTACCTGGGCTCACTTTTTGCATCGGAATTGCCGGTGTTTATGTCCCTATGTTGTCCCTGGCCCTGATGCAGCGTCGCGCGAATCTCCGGCCACGGTCGCACTTCGACAACATCGCCGGGACGCAATTTTCCTGATGAGCTGCTCATAACTTCGCTGACCCCGGTTTCCCTGTGTTGCGTCTTCTAGCCACGAGGCACGCACACAGGGCGACTCGCCCCGCGTACGCGTCCCCAAAGTTTCTTGAGGGCACCCGCCGCGATCATCGGGCTGCAATGGATCATGTATTTGCCAACAATGCGGATCTGGCGATCCGCCAGCGCGTACTTGAACCAACACCACGCTACGCCGCCAATGCACGCGTACCGCTCGAATCGCCGAGACGGACCGCCCGGGTACTGTCCGCGCCGCTCGGCGTCAATAATCGGGAAAACGCCGTTGGCCACTCCCTGGATATCGCGGATGGAATTCGTCTTGTGCACCCGATACGCGATGGTCGCGGGCCGCTTCACCACCACGCACGGCCCGTAAACCCCGATGCGCAGCATGGTATCCAGCATGTCCATGTGAAATGTTGTGGGCGTACTCTGGCGCAGTCCGCCCGCCTGGTCGAAGACCGACTTCTTCGTCACCACGCTGCTGCCGTACAGGCCGACCGGCACGTCCTTTGCCATGTAGTCGCGGTACTGGAAGACCTCGATGTCGCCGGCTCCGTCTCCGTCGGGATGCGGGATCTGTCCATCTTCGAAGTACGTCGTGGCGCCCAGGATCAACCCCGGTGACTGGCAGGCGCGAATGATTCGATCGTAGATCTCCAACGCGTGGGGCCAGAGAAGGTCGTCGCTGTCCAGCAACGCCACGTACTCTCCGGTCGCCAGGGCGATGCCCCGGCCGCGGGCGACTTCCGGTCCCTGGTTCGCCTGACGAACGGCTTTGATCTTCGTTCCATACGATCGCAGCACCTCAGGCGTGCCGTCGGTCGATCCGTCGTCAACCACGATCAGTTCGTAATCCGTGAACGTCTGCGCCAGCACCGAATCAATGGTTGGACCGACGAGCCGCTCGCGGTTGTACACGGGAACCACCACACTGAATCGGGGTTTCGTCATGATCGGCCCTTCCCGTTGTTCATCGCCGCATCATCAACCGCGCGCCGAGGCAGGTCCTGGCTACTCCACACCACCGACGGTTTGCCAAACAAACCGCGCTTCCGTACCACACCCAACTTCTGAAATGGTGTCCGGCGCAGGGATGACAATTGCGCGGTGTTCCACTCGGCGGCTTCGATCAACGCCCGGCGTTTTCCCTCGCCGGCAACCGTTTCCAAGACATGGACGACGAGAGCGGGGTTGATTCCCCGCCCGCGGAAATCTGGGAACACGAGGAAATCGAAAAGATGCACGTCCTCCGGTCCCAGCGAAACGTAGTGGGGTTCCATCGTGTCGGCGACGAGCGTCCAGCCGTATCCGGCCAACTGGCCCTCGGCCCGGACCAGCCAGAGAGACGCCCCCTTTGCAAACCGTTCCGTGATCTGTCGCCCGGTGGCGTCCGGGTTCCAGAAATTGACGATCTGTTCCCGGTCACGCGCGTCCAGGTCCGCCTCCCGGGTTTTGCGCTCGAATTTGAGATCATCCATCGGGCCATTCTTCCGCGCCGGCAACACCGCCAAATCACAGGAGAATAGAATGAGCCCATTGCCGCAGACCACCCGGCCCAGCCCCAGCCACGCGCGGCGGAGGGTCGCCGCGACGCCATGTCGCTGCCAATACGAGAGAGCGCGATTCATCGGATCCTGAAATCTCATTCGAGCCACGCTCACCCGGATGCTCCCACGCCCCCCGACGCCCGGGAGCAATCCCTGCCAAAAGAAGCCCGCAAGCACGCGCTGGCTTTGCGCATGCGCAGCCGACCGTCTGACGGTGCCGACCGTCGCACGAGTGTCGAGACGAACGCCGAGAGATATCGCAGGAGCTGTCCGAAACCCAAGAGGGCCACCATGTACAGGCGGCCCAGAATCCCGTGATGTTTCCGCCAGTAACGCAGCACGGCGCGCTGTTGTTCCACCGCGAACCGGACGGGGTCGTTCACCGAACTGCCTCCGCGGTGATGGATCGCCTGCGCGTCGGGGCAGAAAACAATCTCCCATCCGGCGTTCCAACAGCGTCGGCACCAGTCCACATCTTCCGCGAAGATGAAGAATTGCTCGTCGAGCACCCCCACCGTCCCCCACGCTTCGCGGCGCATCATCCAGAAGCAGCCCACCAGCACGTCCACGGGGCGAACCCGATCATGTCGGAAATACAGCATGTGTTCGCCGCTGAGAACTTTGTGGCGGCTCGTCAACCGCGCTAGGCCGGTTGCCGAACACAAGGTGTTCCACGGGTTGGGAAATTGTCGGCAACTGCTCTGCAACGTCAAATCCGCGTTGAGAATCCGCGGACCCACCAGCCCGATCTTTGGATTCTGATCCAGAAACGTCGCCAGCGTGTCCAAACACCGTCCCAACAGCTTCACATCCGAGTTGACCAACGCGATATGGCGCCCCTGGCTCTCTTTGATCCCGATATTGTTGGCCCTGGCAAACCCGAGGTTCTCTCGACATCGCACCAGCTTCACGTCCGGGAAGCGCTCTTCCACCATTTCCGGCGACCCATCCGTCGAGGCGTTGTCCACGACAATCACTTCCGGCACCGACGGCGCACTCGATTCGTACACGCTGGCCAGGCATTCCTCCAAATACCGCCGGGCGTTCCAATTCACAATGATGACCGATACATCCATGACAGCTATGACGAAACTCCGAGGTTCAATTCTTCTCGCCGGCCTAGCGGACAGGTTCTGTTCCGGGCAGGGGTTCCGACTTCGGGCGTTGGGGTCGACTTTGGGCCACATGACGATCTCCGCCCCGCCGCTGGCGCACGAGGTCGACCGCCTTCACGAACGCGGATCCCAGGAGGCTGTTGCACGCCGCAAATGGGGCCATGTGGCGAACGTCGCTTCCCGAAAGGCCGCTCTTGAAATGGTAGACACCTGGATTGGACGCGGAATCGATTCCCCCCAGATCGTAATAGCGAAATCCGTGTTCTTTGAGCCAGCGGATCATGGTCCATTGAAGAAGGTAAGCGCCTTTGGACTGCAAGCCGTCATCGCTGGTCGCCCCGAGCAAGTAGATTCCGGTGTCGCCCATGGCGGAACAAACAATCCCGGCGACAGGGGTGTCGCCCTGACGACAGATCAACACCCTCATCCGCTGGCTTTCGGGCAGTCCTTCCTGAATGCAGCCAAACTCGTCCACGTCCACCGACGTATCAAACCGTTTGCGTTCCCACATTTCCTTGTAGACTGCCGCGAATACCCGGTATTCCTCGATACCGGTCCCCTCGGCGATCTGCAGGCCGTTTTTCTCGGCCCGGTTCAATTGGTTTCTCCACTTCTGATCGAGCCGCTTGCGCAACTCGTCGAGCGTGCCCGACAGGTCGACGACGATGGTGTGGTACGTGTTGACCTTGTTGGCGGGTTCTGCCTTGAACTGGGAGAATTCGGTCTGGAACAATTCGGCACGGGGCGATCCGATGAATGCATTCGGCAGAACCCGCAGAAACAACCTCCGACGCTCGACGTATTCCGTCTGGAGCGCCTGTCCCATGTCTCGCAGAACTTCGGGATCAAGTTCCCGTCCCCGCCGGTGGCACAACGGCCCCCAGCGGAGATAGGCGATTCCACAGCCCACCACCGGCACACAAGCGATCCGGACCTGCGCAATCCCGACCACATCGCCGCCCTGCTTGAGCACGACATGGCTCAGATTGCCCTCACCCCAGCGAATCGCGGCGAAACTCCAGGTCTGGTACACATTGGCGTCGACAAACAATTCCAACAGTTCGGCCCATTCCGCCGCCGTCACCCGATCAATTTCCACCTGACTGCGCATGGAACCCCTAGTTTCTCACCACCGGTATCGGCTGGCGACCGAGCGACGTCAACACGCGCCGCTTGACGGCCGAGCCCCATCTCACCCACCGATATGCGCCCAACAACTTGAGCCGGAATTCGATACCCCAGTCGGTTGGCTGCACGGACACCCGTCCCATGAGACCTCCCCGCATTGCCGACGACACGCTCTGCGGCGTGGAATCAAAAAAGAATTCGTATCCCGCTTCGGCCGCGAGCTTCAATTCCCGCGAACCATAGTTTCCATAGGGGAAGCTCACGGCGACAACTTTGCGTCCCACCATCGCTTCCAGCGCGGCCTTCGATTCCCGCAGTTCTCGGGCGGCTTCCACCTCCGATAGCCGTGGCAGGTCCGGGTGCGACGCACAATGCGAACCGAAATCCACGGTTTCCCAACTGGCCAGACGACGGAGGTCCTCCGCGGTGGCCACCCATTCCCCGACGCGGTTTTCGCCGCCATAATCGTCCCAGGCTGATTTACGTCCCACATACCCCGTCGGAACGAACACTGTCACCGGTATCCCGCGCGTGCAAAGCTCTGGTAAGGCGTTCTCCGTGAAACTGCAGAACGCATCGTCAGCCGTTATGGCCACGTAACGCGCCCCGATTTCCAGAGTCGACGGGACGGCCGCCCGCAGGGGCCGCGCCATTTGCGATAGTGCGTCCAATTGCTTGCGCAACAACGGTGCGGACTTGTCGGAGACCGAATGATAGTTAATGACCACGCAATACCCTGGCACCCGGCCAACGCGCAATCCCCTGATCACCATGTCACCCGCCGCGACCACGATACTTACCGAAAGTTTCACCAGACGACCCACCACGTTCATTTGTCCTGCCAAAGCAATCGATTTGTCGCGTTACGCCCCACCGCGTTATGCGGTCACGAAAGAACCATTCGCTCCTGGACCAACTTCCACGTGTCGACCAGCGCCGAGACACGCAACAAGACGGACCCGGTGGCGTACGCGACGCCACCCAGCGCAATTTGGACGCACAACAATACCGCGGGACTCTTTATGCCGAGCAGCACGTTGGTCGCCACCACGATCAGTCCCATCAACCCGGAGATGCTCAGATAGGGAAGCAGGTCCACGAATTGCTCTCGCCACGAGTATGACAACAGCCGGACGGAGTAGAACGCGTTGATGAAATAGCAGAGCACAGCCACGCAAGCCTGCCCCCAGACCAGTCCGAGAATGCCGTAGTGATACGTCGTGATAATTGCCAAGATGATCAGGCCCTTCTTGATCATCTCCAAACGGAAAAACAGGTCAGACCTTCCCAAGGCCATCAACGCGTTCAAATGGATGGAATCCAGCACGGTCACCGCACCCGCCACGCAAAAGATGGGAATCAGCCCTGCCGACGGCAGCCACCTGTCGGTGATCAGCACCCGCACCAGCGGCACCGCGGTACACCCCAGACCCATGAGGGCGGGAAAACTGACAAACGCGATGGACATCAACGCCTTCCGTACCGCCCGTTTCATGCTTGCCACGTCGTGTTGCAGCGCCGAAAACAACGGAAACGAAACCCGCCCCACCACGTTGACCAGGTTGGACGACACCATTTCCTGTGTCGAACTGGCCCGAGTGTAGTAACCGAGGGACGCCGCAGCAAACAGCTTGCCGATGGTAAAGGGATAGAGATTTTGAAACACCACGTACAGCATGCCCGAGGCGAACATGCGCGATCCGAAGGAAAACAACCGGCGAACCGAAGCGAGGCTGAACACCGGCGACGGCCGCCATACATGCGACGTCCACAACATCACCGTCCGCAACGTGTCGGCAATTAAGATTTGTGCCGCGAGGCTCATCACACCCATCCCGCGCATCGCCAGGAACACCGCCGCGACTCCCGACACCGAATTTGCCGTTATGCTGATCTTGAGCTGGGTTTTGAAGTCCATTTTCTTCGTGAGCAGCGCCGTTTGCACAACCCCGAACGCGTTGATCAAGACGTCCGCCGCCATGATCCGGGTCAGCGATAGCAGCGGAGGCTGCTTGTAGAGCGCGGCGACCCATGGCGCGGCCAGAAACAGACCGAGTGCGGCGATCAATCCCAGGAATACGTTTACGTAGAAGATGGAACTTTCATCCAATTGGGTGGCGTCCTGTCGTTGGATCAGGGCCTGCCCAAAACCGCAACTCGCAAACACCTGGGCGACTCCCAGGAAGACGGCGATCATTCCCAGCAAACCAAACTGTTCCGGAAGGAGAAGCCGGGCCAGAAAAATCCCAATGACAAACCGCACGCCCTGCGAACTGAATTGCTCGGCCGCGCTCCACATCACAGCGCCGAGCGCTCTCGATTTCAGTGTCTTGCTCAATGGCCTTCCGCCCTGTCGTGCCTGTCAGGAGACATCCGGATCGCACACTCGATTTCGGGGCGCTCCCCGAGCTGTCAACCGACGCGTTCCCATCGTCCGCTGTTCTTATTGAACTGCTTCACCACGCGCGCCGGCGCGCCGACCGCGACGGAAAAATCCGGGATGGACGTATTTACCACCGCGTTGGCACCAATGACGCAATGCTCGCCGATGGTGACACCGGGCAGGACGACCGCATTCTCCCCCAGCCACGTATTGCGGCCGATGGAAACGGGGGCGATACCGTCAATCCCCTGACGCATGATCGGCACGTCCAGATTCTCGTACGCGTGGGCGTGGTCGGAGATGTACACGTTGCGGGCCAAGAGGACGTACTCGCCAATGGTAATCTGCTGTGCGGCGGAAATGCTGGCGCCCATTCCAATCCCGGCGTGCGCGCGGATGACAATCTTCGCGGATGTGTCGTCCTGACGGCCACCCAATACCTGAATCCAACAGTCGCGGTTGATGATTACCTTTTCCCCCACACTGATCTGGTTCAAGCCGTAATAGCGAAACGGCGGCGCAATCCTGGATCCCGCGCCGAATTCCTTGAATTGGCTCGCGAACAGCAGCGTGTACAATCTCGTCACAACCCGCGACCGGGCGTGGTCAAGCCATTCTATCGTTCCGATACCCATTGCTACCTCATCAACCGGTTCAGCATCGCGTCGTTGTCAACGGGAATCTCCAAATCACCCTCCCACCGCCGCCGCGCGGTGCTGTGATAACACCGTGGGCGAGACCGATGTAGATTATTTGCTTGCCGAGACCGTTTCTGGAACAGACTACGCGCGCCTACGAAGGCTTCTCTGGGTGGGTAGCGTTTCTGCGCCACCGTGATATTCCCCGGATATTCTCGACCATGCGGGAGCGGGCCTTCCACGATCCCGGCGTTCTGTCAGGGGCGCTAATGAGCGGTCAGGAACCGCCAGTGGTAATGACCGCCAACCTGCGGGACGCCGTTGGTACCGCCGCCTGATTGTGAACTTGGGCTGACGATGATCAGGTTGCCCTGCGTGCTGACACCCGCGCCTCCCGGACCGGTAACAACCAGTTGCACGGTATCGGTACCCGGCGTCGTGTATTGGTGTACCGTCGTGGTGCTCAACGTATTGGCCGATGTCCCATCCCCAAAAAGCCACAGACGGTTCGTGATCGAGCCGGTCGACGTGTCCGTGAACGTCACCATCAATGGGACCGTACCACGGGTCGGCGCGGCGGTGAACGCGGCCACCGGCGGCGGAACGCTGTTCGTGTTGCCAGCTGAACCGACCGTAATCAGATTGGCCTGCACGTTCGTACTGGATCCGCCCGGGCCGCTTACCACCAACTGAACCGTGTCCGTACCGGGCCCGGTGTATTGGTAGATCACCGTTGTCGCTGTCGTGTCCAGTACATTACCGTCGCCAAATTGCCAGTAGCGATCGGTGATGGCACCGGTGGATGTATCGGTGAACGTCACCGTCAACGGAGCCGTACCGCTGGTCGGCGCGGCACTGAACACGGCCACCGGTGGCGGAACGCTGTTCGTGTTGCCGGCTGAACTGACCGTAACGAGATTGGGCTTTAGATCGAGGCTCTCACCGCCAGAGCCATACACACGCAAATACACGGTATTGGTGCCCGCTGCCGTATACTGGTGCACCATTGTGGTTTCCAATGTGTTGGTCAAAGTCCCGTCCCCAAAATGCCACAGACGGTTCGTGATCGAGCCGGTCGATGTGTCCGTGAACGTTACCGTCAACGGAGCCGTGCCATTGGTCGGCGCGACAGTGAACGCGGCCACCGGTGGCGGAACGCTGTTCGTGTTGCCAGTTGAACCGACCGTAATCAGATTGGCCTGCACGTTCGTACTGGAGCCGCCCGGGCCGCTCACGATCAATTGGACTGTGTCGGTGCCGGCTCCGGTATATTGGTAGATCACCGTCGTCGCCATCGTGTTGGTCACATTACCGTCCCCAAACTGCCAGAAGCGATCGGTGATAGTACCGCTGGATGTATCGGCAAACGTCACTGTCAGGGGTGCCGTTCCGCTGGTCGGCGTCGCGCTGAACGAGGCCACAGGCGGGGACGGCGCCACGCTGTTCGTGTTGTACTCGTAAGTTCCAATATCCCACGGACCCGAAGCCGGACGGGGATTGCCGTCTTTGTCGGTGTTCAGGCCCGGCAAGCCAAGACTGCTCAGATTGACTCCCGCCCCAATCGCGGGCGAGCTGGACTGCAATTGGTAACTATTCCCCGGGCTGTTGGTGGTCGCGCCGTACGCCAAGCTCACGAAGGCGGGGTCGTTGGTGATGCCGTGGGCGTCGAAGCCGACGCTCTGCTCGACGGCCAGGCCGCCGTCGAGGTTGAACCCGGGCTGGTTGTTCCACCAGAAGTAGGGGTCGCTGGCGTGGGGCGAATGCCAGTCGTTGTAATCCACTGTCCATTGCGCAACGGGGTATTGATTCGTTACCACGCCGAGTATGAGCAGCGAACCTTGCTGGCCCGTTGTCGCCCACGAGTAACCCAAGTTGTTCTCGACCTGCAGGTAGGCGTTGTTCGGCCATGTCAGAGGCGGGGTGAGACAGCCGCACGCGCCCCACAATAGCGCCGCGCTCTGGGCCGAGCCGGGGAGGTTGACGATCGCGGTGTTGTTGAGAATGCGGATTGTGCCGCCCTGGTTGAGTTCGTAGGAGATCTCCACGGCCGGCGCGCCGCCGCCGCTCCAACTGTTCGTGGTGATGATGCCCGTCGAGTTGGTGTAAATATTCTGACCCGTCGTCGAGACGCCCGCATTCGGATTGTCGAACAGGTTGTTGTAGATGTTCACGCTCGGGGCATATTCCAGATACAGGTCCGCCGTGAACACTTCGTTCGGATGCGTGGTGTGAAACTCGTTCCCGTAAATGTTGTTGTGCAGGCCGCAGGTGACGCTCAGGTCGCTGGTCCGAAAGAAGATCGGGTCCTGGTGCGGACTGCCCGCCCAACACGTCGAACACGTCGCCGGGATGTTGTTGTAGCCGGTCCAGTTCGGCGGCGAGTACGCCCAGCCCATGCCGCTAAAATTGTTCCCGCTGATCGTCAAGTAGTCCAGGTTTCCAGCGATGCCGGCCACGTCGATGCCCCAGACGATGAAATCGTAGAAGCGGCTCGCCGTGATCGTGATGTCCGACGTGTCGGCCTGCCACGCGAGGTCAATCGCGGTGTGCATGTGGGTGAACGCGCAGTTGGTGATGGTCACGCCGCTGCCGCTGCCGTAGAGCTCGATGCCCGCGCTCGAGAGCCGCCCGTCGCTCTGGCCCAGCGAGTTCCCGTCCATCGGGATGGTGTTGAACGCGTACCCGAGATTGTGGAAGTAACAACTCGCCACGGTGATATTCTGGAATGTCCCGCCGCAAAACACGCCGTACCCGTTCTTGGAGGGGACGCCGGTGCCCGGATCCGCCGGCAAGGTCGCGCTGCCACCGATCGGCCCGATCTCCAGGTTGCTGATCACGATGTTCGCCACGGCGCCGGGCGCGTAGAACGCCGCGATGTACTTGGAGGTATAACCGTCCGTGAAAATCACCCGGTTGGTGTTGCTGCCGTTGCTCCAGTTCGCGCTGCACGCATAGGTGATCGGCGCGGCGCTCGATCCCGACCAGTTCAGGCCGATGCCGGTCTGGTACAGCGTACTGCCGTCGCCCGTCAGCGTGTACGTCGTTCCGGCCCTGAAATTGAAAATGTCGCCCGGTTGCGGCACGTGCGCCAGCGCCGCGCCCGTCGCCGCCGGATCGCCGGGACAATGCTGCCAGGGCGACGACGTGCTTGTGCCGGAGTTGCCGTCGGCACCGCTTGAATAGTCCACATAGTAACTGGTTCCGAAGGCATTCACACATGCCATGAGGAGAACAGCGAGGCAGACAGTGACCGGATGGCGGATGAAAGGAGAGCGATCCCGGAGCGACACGCTTTCCAGTGTCGGTACAACTATACTCATGTGGCTGCCCAAGACAGCAGTATCGGTGCCACCGCCCATTTCCAGACACATACGAATGTTGTGTCGCAGCACTGTTCGTCGTTCCTCTCAAGTTTGTCGGCCATTCGGCCATGGTCATCGCAGATTTATGAACCGACCCTGCGATTGTCTCGTCGCCTGCAACCATTGGTTCTTCCGGTTGACACCAGACACAGCTTACGGCTTTTGCGTGACCATTGACGGATACACTCGCAAATCCAATTGGACACGCCGCTGAATTCGTAAATACGCGACTAGACATTTCGCCAACCCCTTGGCTGCCCAACCATGCTCCACAGACAGGCGCTGGGCAAAAACCTGTCGTTGCAGTTCCCGAATTCGCCGCCGCAGCAAGCGGTCAGGCAGGAGCGTGCCCCAACGGGATGAACTGCGTATGTCGAGGAGAATCTTCAAGGCCCGTTCCGTGATCTCACGCGGACTATGGGTGCGAGAAAGATTATCCCCCTTCTGCTCATACCACACCACCAACGGATCGGCGATGAACGCCCAGGGCCCGACCAAGGATAGTCGCAACGCCAGGTCATAATCTTCCATGATTCCCGGACGGAAATAGCCCGTCTCCTCCAACGCGGTGCGCCAGATGGCGGCCACTTGATTGAAAAATAAAAACCGGGTGACGAGTATCTCCGCCGGGTTGCTCCAGATCCCTTCCTTGTGCCGGGGATGGAGCGATGCCGCCGCGAACGAATACCTCGTCCCGGACAGGAACTCCATCCGCGCGTTGCACACGCAGCAGGCGACTCCCTGCGATTCGGTGGCTTGGAGCAGTTTCGCTTGTCGTTCGACCTTGTCGGGCAACCACGAATCGTCCGAGTCCAGAAAGGTGACGATCTCCCCCCGGGCAGCCTTGATACCGGCATTTCTAGCGGCACTTGGCCCTTGGTTTTTCTGGCGAATCAGCCGGATCCGGTCGCCGTATCGTGCCAGGATGTCCGTCGTCTGATCTGTCGAACCATCATCAACAACAATGACTTCGATTGGTTGCCAGGACTGGCCTAGCACGCTGTTCACCGCGCGCTCGATGGTCCGAGCACGGTTGTAGGTCGGAATTATTGCGCTAACCAACATGTTGCAGGAGTCAACGTAGCGAATGTCTCGGGGGGCCGTTGCGGCCCACACTTCGAGTCACCGGCCCCGTGTCAAGTTCGGAGAGCCTCTTCGTGTTCGGGCCAGGCTCCCGCTTCATCCACTTCGAGCGCCGGTCCTGTTTCCCCGGCATTCTCTGTGACGCAGGAGATGATCGCCAGTTGCATGAACCAGATTACGTAGAACTGGTCGAAGTAGGTGATTCCAAACCAATTGATAATGTGTACGGCCAGCATGACCCCCAACCCCCACAACAGGTATTCGCTGTCGCTCGACTCAGGAAAGTGGGAGCGGACGCTTTCCAGGGCCCGGCCCAAGGCGCTATATGCCAGAACCAACAACAGAATCAGCAACCCGACAGCTCCGATACCGGCATTGAGCCCGAACGAAATGAACTGATTGGTAATATCCGCCCCGGTCATCAGACTGTAGGGGAACCAGTCCATCGTGTCGCTCATGGGGATGCCGTCAAACCACCACTGGCCGAGATGCCGGAACGACACGTCTATGAGATAGGCCCGGTGGTAACCGTCACCCCCGGTAATATCGCTGATGCGCGCCAGTAAATACCACACCGGGGCCTTCATCAGCAGGGCCGCCAGCAGGATCGTGCCGACAATTCCCCAGCGCACCAACCGCATATTCGTTCGGATTTTCCAACACATCCAGCCCACCAGGCCAACAGCCGCGGCGCAGGCCGGCCCGCCAGAGTTGGAGGACCAGACGATCACCAAACACACTCCGGCGGCGATGCACGCCCGAATCCGGCCCGTCTTTCCACAGGCCAGCCCGATGTACAGAGGAAGGAAGCTCGCCCCCAGTGTCCCCAACAAATCCGGATTCCGAAAACTGCCCACGCAACGAAATCTGCCTTCGCGTTCCCACTCGTACATGCCTCCCCCCAGCAGGGAAAACACGTTGTACCTTGTCAAAGTCTCGATCACGAGCAACACGGCGTACGGCGCCAGCAGGAAAACGAACGCCTGCAGGAACCATCGAAAGTCCTCCATGTCGACCACCAGCCCTCGAAACGTGAAATAGCACAGCCAGGCGTCCACGGCGGTGCCGATCACAAACGCCTGGCCCTCGCTGGAGCGCAGCGAAAACACGATGGCGGTGAATGCATACAGGAGCAGCAGCGCTCGATCGATCTTGTTGAGCTTCGAAAATGAATACTCTCCACGAGACAGGACGCGAATGAATCCCGCGAGTTCCAGAAACCGGACCGAGAACATATTGAAGTTCATGACCTCAATATGTTGCGACTGCGGGACGTACACCACGCCCACCATCAGTGCTATGATCGCCCAGCGTCGTGAACCAAACAGTACGACGAGAGCCACCGCCGTCAGAATAGATGCCCCGATCGCATTCATGGGAGAATTGTCCGGGTCACGCCGCCGCTGCCATACCGTCGTTCATCTACGTCCCGACGCACCCCTCTGCCAGAATGCGGCGGTTCAGGCGACACTGGCACTGGGTGTAATCCCTGCGCATTCATTGTTGTCGCCGATGATCTTAATGCTTCTTCAACCACGGGGATGCTCAGGTGACTGACGAGGCGCTCTTGCTCACGCGCACAACCGTCTCCCCCTTTGAGGCCGCCTCGGAAAACCCCCGGGTTGCATCGGAAAACGCCCGACTGCATCCGGCTTTCAAATGCTCATGCAATTCCGCCATAATCACTCCGACGTCACCGATCCATGACGAAGAGTTTTCAAACACCTCTTTTTCCGCGCCTTCAATGTCGATCTTGAGCAGATCGATCCGCTTCAATCCCTTCTGCTGGATCAGAGCATCCAAGCTCATCGCCGGAATCATGACGCGATTGTCAGGGTTCTCCGCGTCTCCTTCTAGAGTTTGGAACCCATGATGACCATTCCCAGGATCGACCAAACAGATCATTTTGCTCTCACTCCACAACGCCGCGTGCAAGGGTTGGATCTGGGGGTACGCCGCCGCATTCTTCCTCAACATCTCGTAGTTGGATCGTTCGGGCTCAATCGCGAAAATGGCCGCGCCGGGATACTGGTTGGCAAAGAAAACAGCGGAAAGGCCAATGTTGGCCCCTGCGTCGACGATGACTTTCGGCTCGATGGGGATTGTCAGGCTATACTGCCGTTCGATAAACACCTGCTTCAGCACCGAGATGTCGGTGGTACCAACCCGGACATACACGGGGTATCGGATTCCGACCAGCTTCTTGGAGAGCAGCGGCCGGATACCTGACAGCTTTGCGAACAGGAAGGCCACAACCCCCGAGAGGCCGAGAACCGAATGGTAGTGGTGGATCTTGCGCAATGCCCGCAACATTCGACTTCCTTAATTGCGAGACGGTTGATTCTGTTGCACGACTTCCTCGTAAACCTGAAGCAATCGAACCCCGGCTGCAGCCCATGTGATCCCCGGCGCACCGCGGAGCCCGGTACACCGCAGCTTCTCGTGAAGCCCGCGGTCGTTGTGCAACATCGTGATGTGCTCGCTCAACGTCGCCACATCGCCCACGGGATGCACCAACGCGTTTTCCATATGGCGACAGATGCCGGAGCATACATCCGAAACAACCGGGACACACCCACTCCCCATGGCCTCCATGCACACCAACGGGGACCCTTCCTCGATGGTGGGGAGGACAAGGATGTCGCTGTGACGCATCAAATCAGGCACGTCACGACGATGGCCAAGCACCTTGACGCTTGGATGGGCCAGCATGGCCGAGAGCTTTTGCTGGTAGGCCGGCAGGAATTCGCCGGCGATCAGAAACTTGCCTTCACGGGACGCGGGGGATTGGAGCCACGCTTCCAACGCGTAATGGAGCCCCTTGCGGACCGCGCAGACGCCCACCGACAACATTGTCAGCCCGCGCTTCGGCTCGCGTGGGCTGGTATCGGGATGAAACACGGTCTCATCGAATCCGTAAATATGCCGTACCAGTTTCTCGCGGGAGAACCCCTGGTCGAGGAATGTTTTTACGACGAAATCCGACGGGCACAAAAGCCGGAACGCGAGTCGGTACTCCTCCTCTTCCCTGGCCAGGAACTCGGCGTTGTAGGCGTGCTCGTGGTCGGCCGGTAGGGGCACGCCGAGGCGATCGCATTCCTGCGCGACAACCTCGTACGCGAACCGGGTGTGCGCATTGCACCGCTCCAGCACCGTCGGGATTCCCAGGCGCGCGGCGGTTCGGAGCGTTTCCACCGACCCTAACGGCCAGGCGTGAATGATGTCGATCTGGCCGGCCATTCCTTCGATTCGTCGCGCCACGATCCCGTCGTGCAGACGGGCATAGGCCATCCGGCCCAGTAATTTGTGCGGCACCCGAAGTTTGCCCCGGGCCAGCGTCGGCCTGATCTTCACGTTGGCCGGCAGCGAGCGAATAATGGACGCGGGGAACGCCGTGACGTCGGCGCCAGCGGCTGCCAGTCCATCCACCTGGTACCACGCGGTGGTGCAGATCCGGCTTGCGCCGAGTTTGAGCGGGAAACTGTACAGGACCCGCACTGGTTTGCTTCCGCGATTCATCTGGCGACCCGGTTCTTCCCCAATGACATCAGATGGCACGGCCACCGTCCACAAACGCCCGATGCCACAACTCGACCACCAACAGCGAAAAAATCGCTTTGCCGAACCGGCCGGACCGCGAATCCGCCTGCAACAGGCGCTGGATCTCGCCTTTCTGAAAATAGCCTCGGGATGCCGCACGATCCGACAGCAGGATGTCTCCGACCCGGTCTTTGAGCCCGTTGCGCAGCCACATCCCGTACGGCACCGGAAATCCCGCCTTCTTTCGCTTCAAAACTTCTTTCGGCAGCAATTTGGCGAACGTGGCCTTGAGCACGCGCTTCGTGTCCCCCGCGCCCACTTTGAAATGGGGAGGAAGAGACGCCGCAAACTCCATCACCACATGGTCCAGCAGCGGCACGCGCAATTCCACGGAATTGGCCATCGTCATTTTGTCCGCTTTCACGAGGAGATCGTCCGGCAGCCACGTCTTGGTGTCGACGTACAACATCTGGTCGAGCAGGCCCCAGTTGGCCGCGGGCTTCAACAAGTCCGCGATCTCCCGCGCCGGCGCGAGAGACTGGCTGGTCGTCAGGAACTCCGGCGTGAAGAATTCGTTTGCCTGCTGCTGGAAGAAGCCCGTCGGACCCGAGGTGCGGCTGTAGTAGCAGTCCGCCAACGGACGACCCAGCGCGTTCCCGTATCGGTGCGCCCGCTCGTTTCCCAGCCACGCGCCCGCGCGGGCGGCCACGCCGCCGACCGGCCGCGCCAGGGGCCCCAGCGCCGCGCGGATGCGGTCCAGTTTCAGCATGTGGGGGTAATTCGGGTACCCGGCAAATGCCTCATCCCCACCCTCGCCCGACAACAACACCTTGACGTGCTGACGCGCGAGTTTGGAAACGTGGTAGAGCGCCACGGCCGGCGGTTCACAGACGGGATCTTCCATGTGCCACACATACGACGGAAGAAAATCCCAAAAATCGTCCTCCGAGATGCTGATGTCATAATGGTCGGTGCCGAACTTCTCGGCGACCATTCGGGCGAACGGCCGTTCATCGACGACCTCGGCGCCATCAAAGCCGACGGTGAACGTCTTGATCTGCTTGTCCGTCGCCTGAACTGCCAGGCTGGTGATGGCGGACGAATCAACCCCGCCGCTCAGCAGAACTCCCACGGGAACGTCCGCAATCATGTGGTCGCGTACGGTCACGCGCAACAGGTCGTGAAGTTGGTCGACGGCTCGGTCGAAGGACATCGATGGGCGTGACTCGGGAAACCGAAGGTCCCAATACTGATGGGTGGTGACACCCGATGTTTCGGCGATCAGATAGTGGCCGGGCAGGAGCTTGCACAGGCCCTGAAACAGCGTTTCCTCGCCCGGCAGATAGTTGAACGCCAGAAACCTTCGAATCGCCGTCACGTTCACCTCGCGGCGAACGGATGGATCGGCCAGGATGGCTTTCAATTCCGAAGCGAACCACAACGCGCGGCCATCGTCGAAATAATACAGCGGCTTGATGCCCACCCGGTCGCGGGCCACGAACAAGCGGCGTCGCTTCGCGTCCCAAATGGCGAAGGCAAACATTCCGCGGAGCTGCTGGACGCACTCGGGCCCCTCGTCTTCGTACAGATGAACGATGACCTCCGTGTCGGACTTCGTGCGAAACACATGCCCCCGTTTGATCAGCCCCTCCCGAAGCTCGTGGAAGTTATAAATCTCTCCGTTGAACACGATCCAGACCGTATCGTCCTCGTTCGCGAGGGGCTGGCCTCCCGTAGACAAGTCGATAATGGAGAGCCGTCGATGTCCCAGACCGATGCTTCCCTGGACGTAATGCCCGTCCCCGTCCGGGCCCCGGTGGGCCAGAAGACGGGTCATACGTTGCATCAACCCGGCGTCAACGCTCGCGCTCTCGCGATAGATAAATTTCCCCGATATGCCGCACATACGCGCCCCCACCTATTTTTGCGCCCAGATGCTTTCGCGGAGGAACAGTCGCCGCATCTGCTCGCGTCGGACATACCGGATCACATCCCGCTCGCGAATCCGCTCCGTACTGGAGAAATATCCCGACCAGTAGCCGTACCAGAGGCCGGCCGCGGCCGCGCCGTACGGCCGTTCGAGCAACCGCCGTGCGCACTTGCAAAACATGAACAGCGGGTGATAACCCACCACGTAATTGGCGCGTCCGTTCTTAACCGAGGTCTTCCAGGCTCCATCCACGGCTCCGGTCCCCCGATGCTGGAACAGACGCCGGTCGCGGAATGACCGCGTTTTCCACCCGAGCATGTTCGCCTTGAGTTCATCCAGACTGTCCCAGCCGGGCGCCTGGATCAGACCGCCGATGGCCTCCCAGGTTGCCCGCCGATAAATCTTGGTGGCGCCCCGGACGTGGAACGATGGATCGCTCGGCGAATCCTCCACCGTGATTCCGTCAACCTTGGAATAGATGCTCCCTCCCCCAACCCCCAGTTTCGGGTCATCGGCGAATTGGCCCAGACATTTCTCGAAATAATCACGGTCGAATGAAAGGTCCCCATCCAGTTTGACCAGAAAATCCCACGACTCCCCCGCCACCAGCTTGAAGCCGTCGTAGAAGGTCTCAATGACCCCACCGCCCTGCTTGCGAAACCCCCGGTCGGGTCGGTGGACGGCCTTGATCCAGGAATACTGCTGCGCTGCCGCGTCGATGAGGTTGCCCGTGTCATCCGTGGATCCGTCATCGACAATGACCCATGTTCGCGGTCTCAGGGTCTGCGCGACCACGGAATCAATCGTGGTCTGGAGATATTGCCCCTCGTTGCGTACGGGGGTGATAATGATATAGCTCGGGGTCACGCCGATCACCCGGTCCTAATTCAGCGAGGCTCCCGTGGAGCCCGAAGAACCGTTTCCCCGCTTCCCGGAATCCAGGAACCGCAGCTTCCAGCTCTTGAACGCGCGTTGCGGCACCCCCAGCCAATCGTAGCAGCCTTCCAGTTTCGCCCGGAACAAGGCGGCGTCGTCGGAGGAATTGGCCGGCAGCCGCTTCAAACAATGGGCGTCATCGCCGGGTTTCACGCATCCCAGTGCTGTGGTCACACAGTAGCGGTAGCCCGTCTGCGCCACCATGTCGCTGAACGCCCGCACAAACGACCGGTCCGCGCCAGGAAACGCGTACGGATAGGCGAACGAGACGACCGCGCTGCCGAGCCGGTCCTCAATCACCGCCTTCGAATTCGCCAGTTCCGCGCGGATTTCATCAATCCCAAGTTCGTAGAGCCGGGGATGATTGACAGTGTGGGAGCCGATCTCGATTCCCGCCTCGTGCAGTTCCCGGGCTTCACTCCACGTCATGCATTCCTGACCCTTGAAATGACCCGGCTGATCTCCAATGTACGCGGTCGGCAAAAAGACCGAGGCCGTCTGTCCGTGCTTCTGCAAGATGGGAAAGGCGTTGGTGTAGAAATCACGCAGACCGTCGTCGAACGTCAGGACCACCGTTTTTTCCCTATCGCCGCACGCGGAACGAAACTCCGTCAACCCGGCTTGCAGACTTACCACCCGATAACCTTCGACGCGCAACAGATCCATATGTTGCGCGAAGATCGACGGGCGGGTGGCGGTGCGATAGTAGGGCGACACGGCGCTTTCCGCACCCTCGGAAATGCTGTGATACATGAGGATCGGCAATTGGACGCGCCTCGGACCCGACACCGCTCGATGAATCGGCTGGACGAGGCCCAAGGTAATGAGACGGTCGAGGCGCATACTACCGCCACACGGGGAAATCCGAGGGATTGACTGTCGAACCGCACGACCGATCCAGCCGCGCTGGCAAACTCACATGGCACCGGGTTTTTGGC
This sequence comes from Verrucomicrobiia bacterium, assembly GCA_050015495.1. Lineage (GTDB taxonomy): Bacteria > Verrucomicrobiota > Verrucomicrobiia > Palsa-1439 > Palsa-1439 > Palsa-1439. The sequence continues at coordinate 64,126 of JBEKBH010000006.1, read as the reverse complement.
CGCGCTGATCCACCGCCATCCGCTCCACCAACCGATGGACTGCTGGCCCTACTTCTCCGCACACAAGCCGTCCACCAGCTTCAGGTATTCCACCTTAGCAGTTGCCCAGTCGTTGCGGGCCGCGTGTTCCGACGCCCGCTCCACCATTTGCTGACGCAACTCCGGGTTGCGCAATACTTCGCACACGGCGTCGGCGAGTGCGTCCGGATTACCGGATTCGAAAAAGCGCACTCCCGAGTCATCGAAATAATATTGGTCGATCTTGGTGTTCGACACGACAACGGGCACCTGCAAGGACATGAACTCCATGATCTTTGTGCTGTAGGCTTCGTTGCCGAATGAATCCGCTCGTTTGGGGACCACACCAACGTCGGCATTGGCCATGATCGCGGCGATCTGACGTACCGGCAGTGGATTGAAGAAGCGGACATGCCCGTTCAATCCCAATTCCTGGGCCAGCGCCACCAAGCCCTCCTTCATGTTGCCATCCCCGTAAATGTGCAGTTCGGCCTCGGGTATCCGCGCGCTGATCTTGGGCATGGCGCGGATGGCGATATCCAGTCCCTGGTGCCATTGCAGGCCGCCGGGAAACAGAATGACCTGCTTGCCCTCGTGCCGCGTCCGCGGACGGCGTTGGAAGATTCGCGTATCCACGTAGTTGATCAAAACGGAGCATTTACCATTGGTGCGGGTCCGTTGCGCGTATTTGTCGATCCACAGGTGGTTGGCGATGATCACGTGGTCGGCGTACTGGGCCGACAGGCGCTCCATCCATTTCAGCATGCGGACGACCGTCGTGTCTTCCTGTTTGCCGAATTTGCTGCCGTAGAACTCCGGTACGATATCGTGAATATCCAGAATCACCTTCGCCCCCGTCAACTTGGGACCCCAAGCGGCAAACACGAGGAAATCGGGCACGTTATGAACATGGATCAGGTCGTACCGACGTTTCAGGTTTCTCCAGGTCAGCGACACCGCGGAGTTCAGCCAGAACCGCAGAAGCGGCAGCAGATAGAATGTCTGGCCTTTGGCGCGCTTGCGAGATCGTCGCAGGATGCGGTGTATCCGGACCCGGTTGATGGTCTCGGTATCCGGTTGGTCAAGGTCCCGCTTCACGCACAACACGTCGACTTCGTCACCTCGCTCGGTCAACGCCTCCGCATAGCGCATCACGCGGTTGTCACTCTCATAAATCGAGTGGGTCAGCATGCACACCCGACGGCTGGACACCACCGGTCTCTCTGGCCGGAGAACCTCGCAGAATTTGGCCACATCGCGCGGGAGAGCCTGCCAGTAGAGATTCGCGTACTTCTCGCGGACGTATTGCAAGAACTCCTGATAATGCGCGTGGGGAAAGCTCCGATTCGTCTTTGTGGACTCGTCGAAGCTGATGTAATCGGGATGCACGTTCACCAGCGCCATGCCACCGCACTCGACGATCCAATCGAGTTTCCTCTTCCAGATCTCGGGGGACGATTCCTTCAACAGCAGGAACAGCGTGGAGTCCTGGGGCAAGGTGTAGGGCAGCTCCACATATCCCCGTCCGTCCGCGCCCGGCATCCAGAACGGAAAGATCGTGGTGACGCCATCCGGCTGCGGTTCAAACGGGTCGGTATCGAACGTGGACGCATCATAGAGGATTTCCAGGTCGTGAACCCAATCGAGATTGTGGTGCATGAACGCCGAGCGGAACCCGCAGGAACCCCACTCGTTCAGGTAGGAGTTGATGCGTTTGGCCTTTCGGGCAAACTCTGCACGATCCCAGAACAGTTTGCCGTCGTGGTGAAGATCATGCACCCCCACCTCGAAACCATTCCGAACCAACTCGGCGCGCAATTCCCGCGGGATATCGCATTCGCCTTCCGGAACGAAGTTGAACGATGACTGGAACCCGAGCTTCATCTCGAGCGCCATCAGGTGGTGGATCTTGCTGATCCCCCGGGCGCCTTCCACATCGTGCGTGAGTGCCAGGGCGAATTTCTTGCCGTCCGGCCAGCCGGGCCAGTTCTTGGGTGGTCGGCCGGCGGCCGGGTTGATCGGCCACACATCCTTGTAGGCCCGCAACGTTCGCCGCGCAAAGACCCGCCGCAGCCCCATGCGGAAACGCCACGGGAGATAGGGCTTCACCCGATAGTAAATGCGGTTCTTCAGCATGGGCGGTTGGCCAACCAGAATTCGGTGAACGGATTCACCTGGCGCCCGACCGGAAACCCCTCCGACCCAAGGAACACGACGGCGCCAGTGATCCCATCCTCAGGAGTCGCTCAGAAATTCCTGGTGCAGTCGCTTCGGGACGTAGGTGCGGGTCTTGTTCAACACCGCGGAAACATTGGCTTTCGATTCCGCCAACAGCGCACAGCTCTGTTGAATGAGCTGGCGATCCGTCTTCTCCGATTCAATCACGAGCAACACCATGTCCATGAATCCGGCCAGGCGCGGCGTCACGCTGGTCTGCGTAATCGCCGGCATGTCGAAAATGATGTAGTCGTAATCGCTCACCTTGAGTTTCGGCACCAGGTTCGTGAACCGCTGGGGGAGAATCCGCGGGAGCTTGCTGCCGTTCGCCTCCTCGGTCTCGGTCACGACGTACAACTTGTCCTGCACCAGGGCGCTGTCTTTCTGGTACAACGCTTCCTCCAGCTTGGCCACGGGCCGTCCCTGGCAGAATTGTTGAGCCGATCCCTGTTCCTGGTTCATGTCCACCAGCAGGACGTTGCCGTCCCCGGTCTCCGAGAGGGTGGCCGCCAAGCCAGCGGCCGTGGTCGTGACACCGGCGCCATGGCCGGCACTGGTGACGGCGATCAGCTTGGGCTTGTGCGTGATGCCGCGCACCTCGAAATACATGACCAACCGGTCCCGGAGCGCCTCGTAGAACGGACGCAACGGCAGCCGCGGATTCCACGTCTCGATCCCGCGACTTCCGGTGTCCGGGGACGGGCCGCTGACGGCGGGTGCGGGCGCCGCACCGCTGTCGGCCGGCTTCAGCGCGCGTACTTTATCCTTGTTCGCCCTGGCGAGCCGCCGGTGTCCGTTGCGGTTGACGTCGGGAATGACCAAAAACAGCGGCAATCGCAACTTCGCCTGCACGTCAATCGGCCGTTTCACCGACCGATCGAGCAACAGCTCGATCAGAAACGCCCATCCCAAACCCAGGATCACGCCACCGGCGACGATCATCGCGATTTTCTTGGGCGAACCGGCCGGCGCACGGAACGGAGGTGACGGCGCCTGAATCTTGCTGATGTTGGAGAGCTTTCCGTGGTTCACCGCTTCGTCAATGCGAGCCTGTTCCAAACTCGACGAAAAATACTGGTAGTTCGCCTCGTCGAGTTTTTTCTTGCGTTGTAAGTCCGAGATGGTCGAGTCCATCTGGTCCATGGTGCCCGCCTCCTGGCGAATCTGGTCGAGCTGCCCGCTCAGGACCTTGATTTTCGACTGGATGGCCAATACCTGGGTGGTCTCCGTCCCGACATCAATCGAGTTTCCGGTGCGCGGGGTACCCGGGTTCGACGCAGGGGTGCCGAGCCGGGTCAACGCGGGATATTTTTCTTCCAGCGTCCTCTTGGACTGTTCCGCTTCGGCGATCTGTTGGCGGATGCCCTTGACGAGCGTGTTCTCATCGGTGAATTGCGCCGCCAATTCCTGCTCTTTCTTCCACAACTCGTCGACGCGCGACGAGACGCTCTTGTATTCGTCGACGGGCAGCGAGGCCGCAGTGGGCTCGGCGTTGGTCGGTTCCGCGCTGACGGGCGTGGCGGGCGTGATCGCCTTCAACGCCGCCTGATGCTCGGCCAATTCGGCCTCGGCATCAAACATCTCCTGACGTATCTTGGCAATCTGGTCGGTGTAGTCCTTCTTGCTGTCTTCGAGAGAAATCACCCCGGCCTTGTTTCGCGCCTGTCGAAGCGCCTCCTCTGTCTGGGCCAACTGGGCGCGCAACTGGTCCGTCTCCTGCGACAGGTAATCGTCCACCACGCCGAACGCCTGGTGAATTTCCGCGTGCTTCTTGAAGTAGCTGTCGATCAACCCGGTCAGCACCGGTTGCACGACGTTGGGGTCCGGATGCTGAAAGAGAATCCGCATCACGTTGCTCTTGTTGGGCACCTCGACCACCAACCCGCTGCGGACAACATTGGCGGCCCGAATGCGATCCGTGCCTCCACCGGCCTTGGCGAGGATCTTGTCCGCCCCGATCGTGTCCACCACCTGCTCGGCGAGATCGAGACTGTTGAGGATTTCAATTTCCGAGTTGATGATGGTCTGACCGTCATAGGAGGAGATCATCCGCGAACCGTCCGGCGTGGGCGTGGGAGACTTGCTATCGAGCACGTAGCGGATGAACAGCTTGGCTTCCGATTGATACATCGGCGGCCGGAACGCCACCAGCGCGACGGCTCCCAACACCCCTGCGGTCGAGCAGACAATAATTTTCCACTTGTGCTTGAACAGCACGTAATACACGTCATCAAGGGTCAACCGCGACCGTTGGTTCATGGACTGTCGATCATTCATTCACATCACCTCTCCCACCATAACGCCTACGCCACGTGTCTGTAAAGCCCGGCTCCAACGCACCGCGACACCGGACCGGGGAGCGCCCGGAACACGCGATTATGCCAGCCGAACGCTTCATCTGGTACCGTCACAAAACCGCCGCGCCGACGGTCGTACCGCGCATATTCGATGCGGCGCTCCTGGGTGCCCCACCCCAGCTTGAAACTCCGCAAGCCCTCGTTGTCCAGCGAGGTCCGGCCAAAATCCAACTCGTCAAACCCGTGTGTGGCATACCAGTGGATCGCTTCCCACATGACCAGATTGTTGGCCCGCAAATGCTGGAATCGATCGTCGGACGCGCCAAATTTGTAGATCGCCTTGTTCGCGATATGGAAGAATACGGCGCCGGCCACGGCCATCCGCCCCTGCCGGGCCAACACAACAAATCCCCGATCACGGGACAGGATGTGCTGGTGGATGCCATGGAAGAAGCGAAACGGCTGGGGTGGAAGGCCGTGTTTCTTTCGTGTCTCGCAGTGCAGGCCATAAAACGTGCGGACCGCCGCGAGATCCTGCGCGATTTCCACAGTGACCCCGCTCTTACGAGCCTTCCGGATCGCGCGGCGCACGGCGCCATCGACGTTCGCGAACAGGACGTCCTCGTTATCGACAAGGCCGAGTCGGTGGCCGTAGTAACAGGTCGAAGCCGTTGCGCCAGGCCACAGCGCCCTCCCGCCATGGCATTCCATGTATTTCCAGCCCCGCGCCCCGGCGTGGCGCATGGCTTCCTCCAACAGGCCGTGGAACGCTGGGGGATCCGTGCATACGGGGTCACAATCGTCCGTGAAGGGGAGCGATACCCCGCGTCGGCCCGTGAGCCAACTGTCAACCTCCATGATGGGTAACAGGCACCGGAAGCGTCCGGCATCACGGACGACGAAATACACAGGGGTGTACCCATACACGTCGTGCAGAACGCTGGCCCAGGCGGAACTGTGAAAGAAGGATGGATGGGGGCTGCCCACCAGCCCGTCATCCCAGCTGGAATCTTCGAGGGGATTTACCAACCGCACAGGACCGCCGTTCGGGCTCGTCTCCACTGGTGAATGCGGGTCGCGGGCGACCGCAGCGCACTCAGACAGCACACGCATGCGCGCTTTTGGCAAGCGACAGGTGGGAGTTGACCTCCCGCACGACAGTCTCGATCTGCTCCGTCGTCAATTCCGGAAACATCGGGAGCGAAAGAAACTCTTCCGCACACTGTTCCACAACCGGAAACGAACCGCGTCCCAACTTCAGATGTGCATAAGCTTCCTGAAGGTGGATCGGAATCGGGTAATGAATTCCACTGGCGATGCCTCGGTCGGTCAGCGCGCGCTGAAGTTGATCCCGGCCTTTGACTCGCACCGCGTACACGTGATACACATGCGTCCCGTATTCCGCTTCCTTGGGTGTGATCAGGTCTCCGCGGTTGCCCAAATGGGTCTCGTAGAGCCGGGCGTGGGACCGGCGGGCCGCGTTGTTTCGGTCCAACGCTTTCAATTTCACCCGCAGGATCGCTCCCTGAATGCCATCCATCCGCGCGTTCCAGCCAATGTGTGAATGCTGATATTTGGCCCGTTGGCCGTGATCGCGCAGTAGCTGGATTTTCTCGTGGATGGATGGGGCGTTGGTGACCACCGCGCCCGCTTCGCCCATGGCTCCGAGATTCTTCCCGGGATAAAAACTGAAACAGCCGGCGTGGCCGATGGAGCCCGCTTTCCGTCCCTTGTATTCCGCGCCATGGGCCTGGCAGGCGTCCTCGATCACCATCAGATTATGCCGACGCGCCGTCTCCATGATCGGATCCATGTCGGTCATCTGGCCAAACAAATGTACGGGGATGATGGCCTTTGTGTGTGGGGTGATGGCCGCTGCCAACAATTCCGGGTCCATCGTGTACGTCTGCGGAGTAACGTCGACAAACACGGGCGCGGCCCCGCTCACGCTGATGGCTTCGGCTGTCGCCAGGAACGAATTGGGGACGGTGATCACCTCGTCGCCGACGCCAACCCCGCAGGCCCGCAGGGCGAGCCACAGCGCCTCGGTGCCGCTGCCCACCCCCGCGGCAAAGCGCGTATGACAGTAGGCCGCGAAATCCTTCTCGAATTTGGCGACGAACGGCCCGCCCGCAAAGGCGCTGCTCTCGATCACCTCCCGAATGGCGGCCAGAATCTCGTCCTCGAGAGCGTGGTGATGGGCGTCTAAATCAAGGAATGGTATCCGCATTCGCCAACCGTTTCGCCTTGGAGTGCATGATCCGTGCCGGATTGCCGGCGACGACTGCGCCGGGCGCCACATCCCGGGTGACGACGCTGCCCGCGCCGACAACCGCGCGTTCCCCGATGGTAATCCCACAGAGCAAGGTCGCCCCGGATCCGATGGAGGCGCCCCGTTTCACCACGGTGGGAAGGCATTCCCAATCCGCTTCCGTCTGCAAGGTCCCGTCCCCGTTGGTCGCCCGGGGATACCGGTCGTTGATGAACGTTACGTTGTGCCCGACGAACACCTCTTCTTCCAACGTGACACCCTCACAGACAAACGTGTGACTGGAGATCTTGCAGCGGTTCCCGACGCGCACGCCTTTTTGAATCTCGACAAACGAGCCGATCTTTACATCGTCACCGATCTCGCACCCATACAGGTTGACAAAACCGTAAATGCGAACGCCCTTGCCGAGCTTCACGTCCGGCGCAATCAACTGGACAGACGGCGGTAGTCCACTCATGAACGGTCTGCCAAACCTACCGCAAGCTGGCTGGGAGGTTTGCGACCCGCCTGGCTGACGCGGGTTTCTTCTTGGTGCGACCCAGGGGGGAAGCCGGCTCGACCTTCCGCAAGAGGTCGCCGTTGTGACCGTTCCCGTTGCCATCGCCGTTGGTGCCGGGCTTGGTGTTGTGACCGTTTCCATGGCCATTCCCGTTCCCGTTGGCGCCGGCCCCGGCAGGTTGGTGCGTAAGATCGACTGGCGCGCCGTTGCTCTTAATGGATTGGGAAGCGGCCTCCAAAATCCGGACGAGTTCCAGACCCCGCTCACCATTAGTGAGCGGCGCGGCGCCTGACCGGATGCAGTCAACGAAATGCTGGCATTCAGCCTTGAGCGGCTCTTCCTGTTTGATGTACGGGACGTGCATGTCGCCGTAATGATAGGCGTAATGGAACTCGGCAAACGTGTCGTAATGCGGCGGGCGCTCGACGCGGGTGTCAAACACCTTGATCTTTTCCTGCTGGGCGACGTCATCGTACACGATCATGCGTTTGCTGCCGACGATCGTCATTTCCCGGATTTTCCGGGGATCAATCCAACTGTTATGAATGATCGCCGACCGCTCATGGCCAAAGTGCAGGCACATCGCCGTGACGTCCTCGATGCCCGGCGTGATATGCGCGGTGCCGCGGCAATTGAGGCTCCGTGGCTGTTCCTGCAAGAGGTGCAAGATGATGGCGATGTCGTGTGGCGCCAGATCCCAGGCCACGTTAATGTCCCGCTGGAAGAGGCCCAGGTTCAACCGCCGGGCGCAAATGTAGCGGATGTCTCCGGCTTCCCCGGTGTCGATGATCTCCTTGATCTTGCGCACCGCGGGCGAATACAGGAACGTGTGGCCCACCATGAGGATCAGGCCCTTCTTCCTGGCGATATCGATCAATTCCTCGCATTCTACGGAAGAACACGCCATGGGCTTTTCGATGAGCGTGTGCTTGCCGGCCAGCAGGCTCGCTTTGGCCATCGGATAATGCAGGCTCACCGCGGTCGCGACAACGACCGCATCAAGCCCCGCGCCATTAAGCATGTGCCGGTAATCCGTTTCCCCCTGCACGTCGGGGTACAAGGAACGGACATGCGCCAGCCGTTCCGTGTTGATATCGCACATCATTTTCAAACGACAATCGGAGAGCGACCGGAAGTTGCGAACCAAATTTGGTCCCCAGTATCCACACCCGACAACACCAACTTTTATTTGCTTCGCCATGATTCCTCCTGGACGATGATGGATCCCGCGACCGGTACGGGGGTACCGGCGGAAGCCGATTCAGTGAAGGCGATCGGTTGGCTGATCGGTTTGAGTGGGTTGCCCATACCCAGCGTGGGCTGTCCCAATGACTTCTGGACGTTCCTATTCCACAGGATTTCCCGGACCTGGGTTATCACGGCGGGAATGGTCCGCAGCATGATCGTCAGATCCAACCACAGGGATTTGTTTCGATCATATTCCAGATCAAAACGAATCATTTGATTGAAAGTGGTCGAGTTCTTCCCGGACACCTGCCAGAGACCCGTCAGGCCGGGCAGGGTGTTGTATCGCTGTCTCTGCCAGTCGAGGTGCCGGTCGTACTCGCACGGCAGGCAGGGACGCGGCCCCACCAGGCTCATGTCGCCCCGAAGCACGTTGATAACTTGCGGCAATTCATCCAGCCCGGTCGCCCGCAGTTGTCGCCCACAGAAGACAACCCTCGAATCCCCACGCGAATCCATCTTGACCATCGGAAGATCGGAATCGATCAATCGGGCGCAATGCCCTTCGTGAACTGAGGTGTCCGCGTCGGTCACCATCGTCCGGAACTTCAAACACGTGAACCGCTGGCCCAGGTGGCCAATCCGCTCCTGGCGAAACAGAATGGGCCCCTTGGACCCGAGCTTGATCAGCACCGAGATCACCGCCATGACCGGCAGCAGGACCGGCGACGCGACCAAGATGCACACAATATCCAGGACCCGCTTCCAGCGGGGCATTCGCGCCGAATCGTTGCTCGGCGATCTCCGGACCGGAGGTTGTTCTTGGGGGAGATTCATGCTTGTAAATGAAATACCCGTTGGCCGGCCGGGACGGCATGAAGTTGCCGGCTCCCGAGATTCAACACGCCCAGCACCAGCCCCGCGGAACGCAGCGACCCGTATGCCCGTTCCCCGGGTGCTCCCAGCCTTTGCCACAGACCGTATAACAATCCCATATACCCTCTCACCCTATTGTTCCCTGCGCCTTGATTTTTCCGACAAGGCTCCGCACTTGTTGGCGTCGCACTTTTCCCGCCAACTACCACGCTTCGCTCCGGCCCATCTGCCAAGCCGGACGTTCATGTTCTGCCGCACGTCCCACTCTCTGTGCCTGCCATCCAAACAAATGCGGCTTTGCTAACCCGATTCAAACCCATTTACGACGCTGCCAACAAAGGTATCCGGTCGGCCATGGAATCCCTCTCGATCGCAATCGACGTGCGAGGAATTTCCACCGGCGTCGGCCGCCCCAAAAAATCCAATAAAACCTGTACACGCCGTCTCGCCGGCAACAACCGCAGCACCACCCCACTCATGCCCGCAAAAGCGCCATCGGCCATCACCACTTCCGACCCGGGCGAAAGGTGATCCTGCACCGTCATCGGCTCGGTCGACTCGAAACATTCCTGCAATTCCTCGACCACCGAATCGGCCACCGTGGGGATTCCATTCCCAAATCGCACCAGGGAACTGACTCCGGCGGTGTACTGAATATCGGCCAGGCTTTCTTCGAGCACGCAGCGCACGAAGATGTAGCAAGGGAACAGAGGTTCTATCGCCCGCACCACGCCGCGCTTGGTCGCCCGTTCCACTCGCAACTGTGGGTGAAACACCTCCAAACCAAGGTTTTTCCTCACGTTGGCGGCCGCAATGTGGTCGTGCTTCGGTTTGGTCCGTGCACAATACCAAAATGGAATAATCGTTTGCATGCTCTCTCGCCCGAGTACGTCTGTATTCAACCAAAACGACTCACGCCTTGCTCACTGGGATCCGCCAAATAGAAATACCAGACCCTCGCAAGGACCAGATGTAATTCGCAATCGAACGGTTAGCTGCTAAACTTGCCAACTCTCGCAGAAACAGCCGTACCGTTCCAGTCGCAGCCCCTCATCTTTTTCCCTTTCTTCCCTGAGGTTATACGCCACTGTATTGTTACTGGTTCTGAGAAGAGGCACCAGCCTTGAGTGTCAACTCTTCTGCCGCCTTAACGACTCCCACCCTCACACACATTGGGCTATATATTGTAGCCGAACCTCGTCTTTGTCAAGTGCCCGACGGCATTTCCGTCGCTACCCCCAAAACCCACTCAACACCACCTCGCGGACCCGCGGCTGCCATGGCATGTTAACTACCTGATATTGAGTGTTCTAAGTGGTAACCACCCCCGCAGGATCCCCCACCGCCCGCGTTGCTGGAAAAAAACGCGCAATCTTCGCCGGGAAAGCCACCGGCTATGTCTCGCGCGCTGCTTTACCTCATTATTGCGGCGAATCGCTCAGGCGAGGGTTGTATGTCGGTACACTGTGCGCTGCCGTCCGTCCCATCAGCTCGTCGAACTCCGTGTCCCCGCGCAACCCGGCGAAGTCAGCATCCAGCGTCGCCGATTGTCGATAGGACTGCGTGGGGTCCGCGGCGAAACACTTTTTCAGATTCTCCACCACCAATACCGGCTCATCGAGCAACGCGTACACCCGGGCGAGATTGTAAAGCACACCGGCGTCATCGGGCCGAAGATCCAGGCTCGTATCGAGCTTTTCCGCGGCGGCGTGAAAATCGTTGCGCCGATGGCTCATCTTGCCCAAATCGATCAACGCGCTCCCCCACATGGCGTAGGTGCCGGCCGCATTCGGTTGCACCTTTGCTGACCGGTCAAACTTCTCCAGCGACTCCCGCAACAGCCCCGCCCTCACTTCCTGATTCGACGAAATGCGCGCTGCCTCAACCAGGGCGCTCGCCCAATTCGCATACACGGGACCGATTTCGCTGCTGAACCGTGCGCGCTCGGCGGCTTTCGCGTACAACGAAGCCGCTTCCTGGTAGAGCGCGAACCGCGCCGGGTCATTCACCGCGTACGCGGGGAGTTTCGTCGAGAGGATCACCGCCCACTTGTTGTACGAATCCCAATCGTTGGGGGCGAGTTCCGCCGCCTGGCGGCATTTTTCCGCCGCACCCTGGTAACACGCCAACCGCGTCCGCGCGTCCACGGGCAGATCGCCGATGAGCAACAGTGTTTCGCTCCAGAGGATATACGTGGACTTCACGTCGTGTTTCTGACTGGCGCCCGTGCTGAATTTTTCCGCCGCCGCCTGGAAATCCTGCAACTGCTGCGTCTCGTTGAACGCCTGTTTGCCAAGTTGCACGAGCGAGATGCCCCAATTATTGTACGCCTCGGGAAAATTGGTGCGCGCGTTGGTCGCCCGCTCAAACGCCTGTGCCGCCCCGGCAAACTTGCGTTCGCGCATCAACTCCACCCCGAGATTGAACTGGCCTTGCGCCACCTGGTCGGGCGTAAGCGTCGTCGCCGGTGACCCGGCTTGAACCACGGCCTGAGTCGATGGAATCGGTGCCGACGGCGCCGGCTCCGTGCCCGCGCGCACGCCCGCCGCGGCGGCCAGCAGGACCAACCCCACCCCGAGGCCGATGGTGCGTTGACTCATATCCTCGTCAGTTTTCGCGGCGCGGTCCGCGCCATCGCAACCACCCGACGCCGCAACATCGCATTCGTCGCGCCGGACCCCCGCCATTCCGCCGTGGCCGCCACGGTCAGTCTCACCAATTGTTCCAGGTCGCTCACGCTCACGTACTCGGCGCGGGGCCGCCGATTCGGGCCGATATTGTGGTAGTGGCCCAGCGGCAGGCACAACCCGCCCGCCTGATAACCGAATCCCACGAACGCCGTCGCCTCGCACGTCCCGCCATCCATGAGACAACGCTGGGCGCGAAACGTTGATTCGCTGGCGCGACACCGTTCCGCCGCCCGCCACAAAAACGCCGATGCCGCCGGATCGAAGATCGACGCGCGGTCCCCCACGCGCACAACCGGGCCGTGGCCGATGCGCGCCCACGGACGCTCCTGGCTCATCTCGACGGACACCACCAGCGCGGTCTTCGGAATTTTCCCGGATTGAATGACCGCGATCACTCCGGGGAAGCCGACTTCTTCCGCGCGCGTGAACACGCACCACAAATTCCCCCGCAGCTTCCGCCGCGCGGCTTCCGTCAATGTCGCCAGCATCACGACCGATCCGAGCACGTCGTCAATCGCCGTCGCCTGTAACCGGCCACCCGACACCCGAAACGCCGGCACATCCCACATCCCCAAATCACCCCGGCGCACCGCGCCGTCCACCGTCAACTCGACAATCTTCCGCTTCGGCCATCTCGACCCGTCGAACCGCCGAATCGTGGCCTTCACCGTGGAAGGCCGTTGCCCGACGTCGTCTGGCGAGGTGTACAGCCGCACCCGGCCCCCTTTCGCCAACATCTGCTTCGGCACGCCGCCCAGAAATTCCGCCCGCCTGCCGTCCAGCATTTCGAACCCCGGATGGTCCATGTGGGCCACAAACACAAGTGGCGCGCGCGCTTGCCCTGACCTTGCTTGCGGTGAGCCTGCCGAATCCGTCGAACGGGTTGCTGCCCGTGGCCGCTGATACTTCACAACTAGGTTCCCCACCCGATCAGTCTCCACGCGCAGCCCGAGTTCGCGGCAATAACGGATGACAAAGTCCCGTACCGCATGCTCGTGGTACGGTGCCGTCGGCAGCCGCAACACCCGCTCCGCCAAATCGAGAAGTTCCGCTCGTTCCATCCCGCCGCCATTATACCGGCCTGCCTCACTGAAGGCGACTCGGAAACGGTGGGACTAGACCCCGATTTGGTCCAGATACGTAACCATTTAGACACATAATAGTGCTTGACACTCAGATGACGCTAGTGATAGTTTTCACAATGTTGCGAGTACCCCGTTCGTGAAGCCCCCGGGTAAAGGGGGAAGTGGGAGGCATTTCATGAAAATGCGGGGTATCGTTCTAAGCGTGTTGACCACCGTGCTCTGTTGTTCGACCAGCCATGCCACGATTACCAGCGCGTCGTGGTGGGACGATGGGGATGGTGCCCTCGTTTGTAGTTCTACCAGTTGGGATTCGGGCGCCTCAGCCTTGAGCATGAAGGGCGATCAGTTCTGGGGACCGGGGCACATGGTGGGAGGGGGACAACTGTCTGACGCGGGGGATCCGAGACTCACTCTCGGCAGTTCCATAGACAATGACACCAACTTCGCGTGGATCGCCTATACCGTGAATGTGTACATGCCGACGAACGAGGTTCCGACCTTCACGATCGTAAACACCGGTACGCTCGCTCCCAGCGTGGACAATCCCAACAATGATTGGACTGTGGCCAGCGTCGTCGAGCCCTCCTCTGAGCCTGTGGTGTCCAGCGGCGAGTTCGCGGGCGACTACGAGGGGACTTTGAACCTTCAAGGAGGAACGCCACTCGCGATCGGGGACGAATTGGACTTCGGCTACACGATACAATTCAGCGGCGCCTCACACTTCGACTTCACGCAAGAGGTGATCCCGATTGCGGTCCCCGAGCCGGGTGCGATTGACCTGGTCGCGGTGAGTGGCGGGCTGCTCGCAGGGTTGGCGCTGATTCGTTCCCGTCGGCGGAAGTAATCACCGACTGTTAACAAAGCCGAGTCGTGACGGTTTCGTGGAACGCCGTCACGACTCGGTTTTCGTTTCACTACCAAACAGTCGAGTTTCCAACCGCATCACGATTTCCACGCGCACCCCGAGTTCGCGGCAATAACGGACGACAAAGCCCCTACCGCGCGTTCGTGGTACGGCGCCGTCGCCAGGCCTACATAAACAGAAGTGGTGGCTGCGGTGATTACAAAGAGGCTGCGTTTTTGTAGTGGCACTGGGTGGCCGGTTGTAGCACGATACGCCGACGGAGAATATGCGATGTCTGTGAGGCAAGCCGTTCGTCGGGATGTGAAGAGCGCCATGCGCGCAGCGGTGTTGGCTGCGCTGGCGTTCGTCGTTTTCGGCGCGGCGGGAACAACGTCGCGGGCGGAGGACGCTTCTTCCAAAACCGTCTGCGTCCTGACCATCCACGAGGACATCACGCGCAACACGGTGTACCTGGTGCGGCGTGGCGTGCGCGATGCCGAGGAGAAAAAGGTCGCCGCCCTGGTGCTCGACATGCAGACCAACGGCGGGCGCGTCGACGCGACCGAAGACATTATCCGGCTGCTCGAAGACGCGCCGATGAAAACCTACACGTTCGTCAACGACAAGGCGTACTCCGCCGGGGCGTACATCGCCGCCGCGACCGATAAAATCTTCATGTCGCCCGGCAGCGTCATCGGCGCGGCCACGCCGATCATGCTCGGTGACTCCGGCGTGCAGGAGTTGCCCAAGAGTTACGAGGAAAAACTCACCTCCGCCATGCGCGCCCGCATTCGCTCCACCGCACAGGAAAAAGGCTACAACCCGGACGTGTTCGAGGCCATGGTGGACGCCGACCGCGGATTGACCATCGACAACAAAGAGATCACGCCGAAAGGCAAACTACTGACCCTGACCAATGAAGAAGCGGCCCGCAAATATGGCAACCCGTTGAAACCGTTGCTGTCATCCGGAACGGTCAAGTCGGTTGACGAATTACTGGAGAAGGTCGGCCTGAAAGACGCCAGCACGTTCCAGGTTTCGCCCTACGGCTTCGAGCAACTGGCCCGCTGGATCACCGCGATTTCCCCGCTGCTGATCCTCGTCGGGTTCCTGGCGTTGTACATCGAATTGTCGCATCCGGGCATGGCGTTACCGGCCATCGTCGCGGTGATTTGCTTCGCCATCTATTTCCTCGGCTATTTCGTCGCGGGATTCGCCGGCTGGGAAGAGATCGCGCTGTTTGTCTTTGGACTGGCGCTGCTGGCGCTGGAGTTCTTCCTGTTTCCCGGCCACTTCGTTTCGGCGGCCTTGGGCACCATTGCCGTTCTGGCGGCGCTCGTGTTGGCCATGACCGGCCGTCTTCCGAGTGAGCCGATCATACCGACCTGGGGTCAGGTGCAAGTCCCGCTCGCGAAAGTTTTCGGGGCCATGATCGGCGCGATGGTCGGCGCCGTCCTGCTCGCCCGCTGGCTGCCGAAAAGCACGTTGTTCAAGAAGATGGAATTGTCCGCGGCCACCAGCGCGGCCGAGGGGTATACGACCAGTTCCGGCCCCGCCAGGACGTTGCTCGGCTCGACGGGCGTCGCCGAGACGAATCTGCGGCCCTCGGGCAAAGGACGGTTTGGCGATCAACTGGTCGATGTCGTGACCGAAGGCGATTTGATCGAGCGGGGCAAGCCGATCACGATCACGGAGGTGCAGGGTAGCCGGGTGGTGGTGAAGCGCGCGGCGTAACCGGTGTTTATGGGTTGGACAACGATTATCATCTTTACCGTGGTGGGGCTGATGCTCATCGCGGTCGATTTCTATCTGCCGAGCTTCGTGCTGGCCGGCGTCGGTGTGGTGCTCCTGCTGGCCGCGACGCTGATCGGCTACGGCGCGACCGGCAGCGCGAACAAAACGATCCTGCTGTTCTGCGCGGAAGCGGCGCTCGGATTCGGCGCGAGTTACGCATCCATCAAGTATTTTCCGCGGACTCGAACCGGCCGGAAGATGATCCTAGCGGAGACGCAAACGGGTGGGCAGGCCCAGTCGCTTCAAGCCAGTGACTGGATTGGACGCGAGGGCGTGGCGCATACCCCCCTGCGTCCGTCCGGGGCCGCGTTGGTTGACGGCCAGCGGCTGGATGTCGTTGCCGAATCAGGCGTGATCGAAAGCGGCAGCCGCATCAAGATCATTGCGGTAAATGAAAATCGACTCGTGGTACAGAAACTTGGTTAATAAGGAGATGCAATCATGGACGTTGGCTCAATTATCCTGACAGTGCTCGGATTGGTCGTGGCAGTCATTTGTCTGATCATCTTTTTCGTGGTGATCTCGTTCGTCAACATCTGGATTCAGGCCCGCATGACGGGCGCGCCGGTATCATTCCTGACGCTGCTGAGCATGAGATTGCGCCGCGTGCCGATCGGGCTCGTGGTGCAAAGCCGCATCACCGCGGTGAAAGCGGGGTTGCCGCTCACCACCGACCAGCTCGAAGCGCACTACCTCGCGGGCGGCGACGTGAACCAGGTCGTCCGCGCGCTCATTGCCGCCGAGAAAGCGAATCTCAACCTCGGCTTCAACCAGGCCGCCGCGATCGACCTCGCCACGCACCAGTCGGGCAAAAGCGTGTTCGAAGCGGTCATGACCTCGGTGAATCCCAAAGTGATCGATTGCCCCAATCCCGCCAGCGGCAAGCAAACCATCGCCGCCGTTGCCAAGGACGGCATCCAGCTTCAGGTCAAGGCGCGCGTGACCGTCCGCACCCATCTCGATCGGTTCGTCGGCGGCGCCACGGAGGAAACCATCATTGCCCGCGTGGGCGAAGGCATCGTCACCGCCATCGGCTCGGCGGAATCGTACAAGGACGTTCTCGAAAACCCGGATACGATCTCCAAACGCGTGCTGGAAAAGGGACTCGACGCCAGCACGGCGTTCGGGATCATGTCCATCGACATCGCGGATGTGGATGTTGGCGACAACATCGGCGCGCGGTTGCAAGCCGAGCAGGCGGACGCGAACAAACAGATCGCGCAAGCGGCCGCTGAGACGCGGCGCGCGCTGGCCGTCGCCAACGAACAGGAAATGAAAGCGCGGACCCAGGAGATGCGCGCGAAAGTCGTCGAGGCCGAAGCCCAGGTCCCGCTGGCCATGGCCGAGGCGTTTCGCAGCGGGCACCTTGGCGTGATGGATTACTACCGCATGCAAAACATCCAGTCCGACACGCGGATGCGCCAGTCCATCTCGGGAGAGGACGTGGGCAAATCCGGCCCGGCGAGTTAGCATGGTGAAATTCGCGGACATCGGTGGCCTCATTTGGGTGATCATCTTCGTGATGGTCAGCCTCGCCAAAGGCTGGAGCAAGCTGCAACAGTCCAAGGAGACCAATTCACCGGACTCGGATGACGCTCCGCCCCCGGTCCCGCCGAAGCCGCCGGTCTCGCAGCCACGACCACGCCCGGCGACCGTGCCGATGCCTCGCGCCGCCCCGCCCGTAATGCGGCGTTCCACGCCACAGCCCGCGCCGGTACCGGTGCCAGCCGCCCGAAAAGTCAGCGCGGACGATATCCGCCGGGTTGTAGACCAAACCGGTCGAAAACCCCAACCGGCCGCGCCGTCTCGTGCAGGGTCAGCCCCGCCCGTCGCCAAAGCCGAACTACCTCCCCCACAGCCGCTTCCCTCAGCGCCGGAAGCTCCCGCCGCGAAGCAAACGATCGCGGACGCCGCCCCCCCCGCGCTACCATCTCGCGCATCACAGTGGACCGAGGCGCTTCGCGACCGCCGGAACATCCGCAACATCATTGTTGCCTACGAAATCATCGGTCCGCCCCGGGCCGAGTTGGTATAGCAGATCTCGGGACGTTCAGCCGTTCCACTCGATTCCGTAACAATCGGCTGGCATTTTCAGTGCTCCCTATGAAAATGAGTGAAAACTGTAATACCCAAACATAATCATAAGGGGATACAAGAAGCATGAGCAGCAATATTCTCAAACGTGATAATCAGGGTTTCACCCTGGTTGAAATAATGATCGTCGTCGCAATCGTTGGACTGCTGGCCGCGCTGGCAGTTCCGGGCTTCGTCAAGGCCCGCAAACAATCCCAAGGTCGGCGCATCATGAACGACTGCCGTCAAATGGACGCCGCCATCGACCAATGGTCCGTCAACAGCGGCATCGCTGATGGCACCGTCGTCGATACGGTGGCCGCCGACACGTACCTGAAAAGTGCCTGGTTCGTCAACGACCTGCTTGGCAACCCGTATGCCCTGGGTACGACCGGCACGGGCCAGATCCAAATCAGCACCGCCACCAAGAGTTCCCTGGCCAACGTCGGCATCGACTGGGGAATCTACTAAGACCCCCCGCGGCCACGGACAGTCAGCACGTTGCGGCGCGCGCGAAGACGTCAACTTCGCACCGCCGCAACGTCCTTCTTCCCCATTCGTCCCCCACGCCACATCGGCGCGCCCGATGTGAATCGTCTTGCCCTTCGCCCCCGAATTATCTATTCCGAAAGCCATGCAACGCACCCCAGCCCGCCGTCCCCGCACCGCACCACCCACCAAAATCGGCGTCATCGGCGGCAGCGGCCTGTATGAAATGGACGCCATCCAACACAAACGCTGGCTCCGCGTCGCCACCCCCTTCGGCAAACCCTCCGACCACTTCCTCACCGGCCGCATCGCCGACCGCGACATCGTCTTCCTCCCTCGTCACGGCCGCGGCCACACCATCCTCCCCAGCGAACTCAACCACCGCGCCAACATCCACGGCATGAAACAGCTCGGCGTCACCCACATCATCAGCGTCAGCGCCGTCGGCTCGCTCAAAGAACAGTACAAACCCACCGACATCGTCGCCATCGACCAGTTCATCGACCGCACCAAACGCAGCCACGACCTCACCTTCTTCGGCCACGGCGTCGTCGCCCACATCGCCTTCGCCGACCCCATCTGCCGCCGCCTCCAGCGCATCCTTGTCCACTGCGCCCGACGCGCCGGCGCCACCGTCCACGACGGCGGCACCTACGTCAACATGGAAGGCCCCGCCTTCTCCACCCGCGCCGAATCCCTCTTCCACCGCCGCATGCAATGGGACGTCGTCGGCATGACCAACTACGGCGAAGCCCGCTGCGCCCGCGAAGCCGAACTCTGCTACGCCACCCTCGCCATGGTCACCGACTACGACGCCTGGCACCAATCCCACGAAGCCGTCACCGTGGAAATCGTCGTCGGCAACCTCGCCAAAAATTCCCAAACCGCCCAACACATCATCCGCCTCGCCGCCGCCGCCCTCGACCCCGATGCCGACTGCACCTGCCGCCACGCCCTCGCCACCGCCATCATGACCACCCCCAACGCCATCCCCCCCGCCGCCCGCAAAAAACTCCGATTGCTTCTGAAAAAGTACGCCCCGAAACCGTAGTCTCCGGGCTGCGGTAGGGCGCGGTGGCCCACCGCGCCGCCTGACGCCGTTTCTCTCGGAATTGTAGGGCTGGATGCCCGAGTTCGACGACGGTATCCAGCCATCCATCCGCTCGCCCTCTCCCCTCCTCGGAGGGGACAAAGGGGTGGGTCTCCGCAGCCCCCATTCGTCCCATCCCCATTTCCGTCCCATCCCTCATCCCTTTTCGTTCCCTCCCCCCCAACTTGGCTTCGTTTTTGGCTTTGTTTCGGTAACTTTTCCACGCCGGCTTGACTAAACTTGGGTTTGTTTTACGAAAAACATTTTTCTGCGCCCTCTCCACCACCCCAACCGCTTGTGGTACCCCTCCCCCCCTCCTCTATGTCAAAGCCGAGCGGCAAGGGTAGCCGCGAGACGGCGTCGCGTCGTTTCGACGCCCGAAGGGCGACGCGAAGGGGACTGAGCCGAGCCAACCAAGCGGGCGCGAGCGGAGCCGAAAGCGGCACTAGCCGCTAAGACGCGACCACGTAGTGCCTAGGTCGCAATGCAAAACAACTCCTCTATATCAAACAACCCAAACCGTCCCCAGCATATCCTACCTAAATATACAGTCAATCATAATACGATGAACCCGACAAAGCGCAGGCCATCCCTCGCCCTTGGTAGCGCGAGCGTCCCCGCTTGCGGTCGTTGCCCTCCCTGTCGCGCCATAGCTTTAGCAACGGCGGATGTCCGCCTCAAGCGGGCCGGCCGTCCGGCGTGCCTCCGTTCTTGAACGTTCCCCGTTGAAAGTTGCGTGTTGAGCGTTTGTCCGTCTTCCCCTCGCACCCCCGCCCGATCCGCCCCGACGCCGTATTGGATTTGATCGCCGCGATACCTGACCGCCCGCCGCCTGCCTTGCCGTTGTAGGCCGCGTCCCCGACGCGGCGCTCCCCTGCCTTCCCGTGTAGCCGCGCTTTTTACCCCGATTGCGAGATCGGGGTTGTGAAGCGTGTGCCGTCCGTCCGTCGTCCCTTCTGCTGTAGCCGCGCACGGTGGGCGCGGAACCTTCCGCCCGCCGCGATGTGGGAACGCCGTGGGGTCAGGTCCACTCACTATGCAATTACGCGTTGCGGAATTCGGCTCACGTCCCCGGCCTTCGTTTACCCTGCTTGCCCTGAGCAGCGTCGAAGGGAGCCTGGTCGAAGGGAAGCGGAAGCGCGAGGGTCTCGCTGGAGCCGAGTCGGACGGAGCCGAAAGCGGCACTAGCCGCTGAGACGCGCCACAGATTCGTTGGTGGCGCAAACGCGACCACGTAGTATCCTTGGTCGCAGACAGGCCGTGTCGTTGCGGCACCCGCACGGGCAGTATGAACGGGAGCGAATACTGTCAGCCGCCCCGGCGAAGCAGGGCGACCCTCTCGTCCGCCGTAGCTCGTCGAGCGTAGGCGGATCGCCCGCCGTCTCTCACCCTCCGCGCTCTCGACATCCATGCCCTCAAACCATGATGCATCGGTTACCGATGTATCCGCCTGCTCGCACTCCAACCGATGGCAATTTATGGACCGTGCTATCCATAACTTCCCCGAACAGTCTGACGGCTCCCTTGGTCGTCGCTCGCCCTGCCCTGTTTACCCTGAGTCTCGAAGGTCTCGCCCTGAGCCTTGCCCTGCCTCTGGCGGGGCGTCGAACCGAGCTCCGAAGGGAGCAGTGTCGAGGTGAGCCAAGCTGAAGGGTTTACCCTGAGCAGCGTCGAAGGGTGGTGAACGCTTCCCGCCCTCCAGCTTGCCGCCACCCCTTAGCTCAGCGGCGCGAGCTGTTCCAGCTCACGACGAAATGACATGTGGCCCAACGGCACCAGCCAGGCGTTCGTCGATCCGCCGCTGATCACGTTCAGCACCCCGATGAAATGCCCCTCCCCGGCCCGGTCCATGTCCTTGATCTTGCCGTCCTGTTCCACGTCCGTCACATCCTTGTCGTCGAACGACGCATCCTCCGCGTCACGGTTCATCGCGATCAATACCGCCACGGGGCACCCGTTCGTGTCCAGATGCAGCCGGCCCGCCACCGTCAAATACCCGCCCGCCAGATTGCCCACCGACTCGACGTTGAATTGCGCCACAAACCGTTCGTCGTTGGTGTTGCCGGCCGTCAGCCGCGTGATCGCCTGCTGCTTGATCGTCGTGACGTTCTCGCTCGTCGCAATCACCAAAATATTCGAGTTCGACTCGTCATACATCACCAGGTTCGCCTCGCTCGATTCACAGTTCATCACCATCGCAAACACCTGATTGCTGGACGGCGTCGTACCCAACGCCAGGGCCACCAGATTGGAACCATCCTGCAAATGATACTCAAACTCCAGCGGACCCGTCAACTGCTGCACCGTCAACATCGAGACCACCGTCCGAAACACGCGGCTCGATGTCAGCGACGCAAAGACGATCCCCGCGGCAATTGCCATCACTCCCACGACCACACTCACTGCCACCCATTTTCTCACGCTCTTCATAATACGCTTGGCCTCCTTGCCCGGAATCTGTTTGAGTCAGACCGCCAGCCGGGCACCCAACGGTCAAACCACCCCACGACTCATGGAAAATACTACACCTTCTCCTCAACGCCAAATCGGCTCCTGTCTTCGTTCCCTCCAAACCACAAACGACTCCCACCCCTCCGCGCAGACAGAACGCTTCCTCGGCCCAGAGAAATGGCCCCAACGGGCTCAGTAAACAAACCTATACGCCCGAATTTCATTCCGACGCAAGCCCTTTCCCTCCACTGTGCGGAGTCGAAGGGTGGTGAACCTTCCGCCGCCCCTGTACTGTACAAACACCACCGTTTGAGTGATGATGGATTCCGTGAACAGCAAGGCGACTACGCAGAAGGGCGGACCCGAAGACGCGCCCCTGCCCAACGTCACCCGCTGGCTCTGCGTCCACACCCGCCCCCGCAAGGAAACCGGCGCCGAACAATACTGCCGCGACGTGCTCGGTCTCGACACCTACTATCCCAAGCTAAAGCGCCTCAAAACCATCCGCCGCGTCAAACGCTACGTCATCGGCCCGCTCTTCCCGCGCTATTTCTTCTGTCGCCTCAATCTCACTCGAAATCTTCGCGCCGTCCAATACGCCCCCCAGGTCATCGGCGTCGTCGGCTTCGGCGGACGCCCCACCGTCGTCGATGACGCGATCATCCACCAGCTCCAGCAATGGGCGGGCGAGACCGTCGATGTCGTCACCGTCCGCCCGGGGGTTCGCCCCGGCGACCTCGTCGAAATCAGCGATGGCCCGCTCCGCGGCCTCCAAGCCGTTGTCCTGCAGGAAATGAGCGACCGCGACCGCGTCGCGGTGTTGCTCTCCACGCTCGGTTGCCAGGCCCGCCTCATCGTCAGCCGCTCGCAACTCGTCACCGGCTCCTAGCGCCAACACGCCCCGCCACCATTCAGTGGTACGAAGACAGCTTGAAACACGCCTGACGCGATGTGCGTGAGGCGCGCCTTGCCAAACGCCGCCGCATCCGCTACTCTACTGTCTCCCGTGCTCCGATGAATTACGTCACGCTAGCGAAAACTGTCTTCGACATCGAGATCGACGGCCTGCGCCGGACGCGCGGCTGTCTCGACGGGAACTTTTCCAGGGCCGTCGAGGCCATCGTCAAGTGCCTCGCCAATCGGGGCAAGGTCGTCGTCACCGGCATCGGCAAGTCCGGCAATATCGGCCACAAGATTGCCGCCACGCTCACCAGCACGGGCGCCACCAGCGTCCTGCTCAATTCCGTCGACGCGTTGCACGGCGACCTCGGCGTGATCAACGATGGCGATTGCGTCCTCGCCCTCAGTTATTCGGGCGAGACGGAGGAGTTGTCCCGCATTTTGCCGGCGATCAAACGCTTCGACGTCACTGTCATCTCCGTGACCTCGCGCGCCAAATCCAGCCTCGCCCGCCATAGCGACATCGTCCTGCGCGTGAACGTGAAGAAGGAAGCCTGCCCGTTTAATCTCGCGCCGACATCGAGCACCACGGCCATGCTCGCGCTCGGCGACGCTCTCGCCATGTGCGTCCTCGAAGCGCACGGGTTCAAGAAATCAGATTACGCGCGGTTGCACCCCGCCGGCGCCATTGGCCGCACGATGCTGCTCCGAATCGAGGACATCATGCGCACGGGCAACCGCAATGCCGTCATCACTGACTACCGCAGTGTGAAAGACGCGCTCCTCGCCATGACCAAGGCCAAATCGGGCACCATCAGCATTGTGGATAAACAAGGCTGTATCGCCGGCGTCTTCACCGATGGTGATTTCCGCCGCCACATTTCCCTCGCGCGCGGTTCGGAAGCCGAGTTGCTCAAGAAACCGGTCGGAACCATTATGACGCCCGACCCGATCACCATTCGCCAGGACGCGCTGGCCGTCGAGGCCCTCAAGATCTTCCAGCAACGCCAGATTGACGATTTGATCGTGGTCAACGAGAAGAAGCAGCCTGTCGGCATTGTCGATTCACAGGACCTGCCGAAGTTTAAAATCATGTAGAAAATCAACGAGAGGTTTATTGTTATGCCGTCAGCCAACGATCTTCGCAAAGGAATGGCCGTCAAGTACAACAACGACGTCTGCGTCGTGCTCGACATGCAGCACCGCACGCCGGGCAACCTGCGCGCCTTCGTCCAGGCCACCCTGCGCAGCTTGAAAACGGGCAAGTCCTCCGTCGTCCGCTTCACCTCGACGGAAACCATCGAGGTCGTTTCCAAGAACACCAAGCCCGTGGACTTCAGCTTCAAGGACCAGGCCGGCTACCATTTCATGGACCCGGAAACGTACGAGACGATCACGCTCAACGAGGAATTCGTCAGCGACTCCAAGAATTATCTTACCGAAAACCTCCGCTGCAGCCTGACCGAGGTCGAAGGCAAGGTCGCCGAACTCGAATTGCCGCCCGCCGTTGACCTCAAGGTCATCGACGCGCCGCCCGGCATCCGCGGCGATACCGCCACCAACGTGACCAAGCCCGCCAAGCTCGAGACCGGCATCGAAGTCGGCGTCCCCATCTTCATCAACCCCGGCGACACCATCCGCGTCGACACCCGCACCGGTAAGTATTTGAGCCGGGCATAAACTGCGGCCCACCCGCGAGAGACAGCTCTCTTGACCGACAGTCAAGCCAATGACGGGGGATTTGAAGGTTGGGTCAAATGGGTGTTCGACCATCCTGTCACTGAGCCTGAGTGGTACGAGAGCGAGAACGCCGAACACTGGACAGCCTCCCCTGTGGTTATTGTTGACTACATCACGCGACTGTTCGAAGAAGCCCCGACGCTCTTATCTGCTTATTCGGATGCACAAGCAGCCCAAGGCCTCTGGTTTTTGGGAATTGGCATCTTCTGCGATGGGGTGCCTAGCATTTATCGAGAAGCCGTGCTGCGATCCCAACGCGAACGATGCATCCGCTCTATTTACAATCTCTTCGAGAAATACTTCGCGATCAAATGTTCCTCGCATTTGTCGAACATCGACGAGCAAGGGGCCAACCCTCTGAATGTTGTCTGTTACATGTGGTGGGATTTCCTCTCCCATGAAGCACAAGATCCTGAAGGACGAATCGGCACAGACATGGACGCCGATGTGTTATCAACGATGCAGAGAATCTTGCATTTGAACCAAGACGCCTGCGTGGAGAGCGCCCTTCATGGGTTAGGACACTGGCAGCACCTCTGCCCCGACGACGTGGCTGGGATTATAGACAGATTTGTAGCCACCAATCCTGATGTTCGCCACGAACTACGTACTTACGCACTCGAAGCGCGCTCTGGGCGCGTTCAATAATCTACGCCCTTGGATGCGCCTTCTCGTAGACCTTCTTCAGGCGCTCGGGCGTGATGTGTGTGTAGATTTGCGTCGTGGAGAGATTGGCGTGCCCGAGGAGTTCCTGGACACTGCGGAGATCAGCCCCGGCATCGAGCATGTGTGTCGCAAAACTGTGCCGCAGTTTGTGCGGTGTCAGGGACGGATCGAGTCCCGCAGCAACGAGGTATTTCTTCAACATCCGCTGCACGCTACGCGCCGTCAGACGGTCCCCGAATCGGTTCACAAACAGCGGTCCGCGCGTGCTCCGCGCCCGCAATTCGAGGTACTTCTGCAACGCGTCGATCGCCGGCCCGCCGAGCGCCCCCAGCCGCTCTTTCTTGCCCTTGCCGCGGACCTGCACAACTTCACCAAGCACATCCACGTCGTCATCGTTGAGCTGGACAAGTTCGTGAATGCGTATCCCCGAGCTGTAGAGCGTCTCCAGAATCGCCTTGTCACGCCACGCGGACAACCCGTCTTTCGCCTTGCCTTTCACGGGCGCTTTCAACAGCGCTTCCACCTGCTGGATCGTCAGGAATTTCGGCAGTTTCCGCGTCTTCTTCGGAAGGGTCAGCCCCACCACCGGGTTTTGCTTCACCCGCTCGGTGCGCACCAGCCATTTAAACAAACTTCGCAACGCCGACATCTTGAGATGGATCGTCGCCCGATCGAATTTCCGCTCATTCAGGTAAACCAGATAGCCGCGAAGATGAAACCCATTGATCGCCCGCCAGTCGCACGGCTGTTGGTACTTCTGCTCGAACCAGGTGTGAAACGCTGCGATGTCGGCAGAGTAATTGCGGAGTGTCAGCACCGACGCGTCGCGCTCGATGCGGAGGTAAGTGAGAAACTCTTCGGTCAGCGCGTCTGTTACGCGGCCACCGGCGCCAGTTTTTTGATGTTCTTGCACTTCGGGTAAGCCGAGCAACCGAGAAATTCACCGAAGCGTCCGCGGCGCTTCACCATCGGCGAGCCGCATTTCTCGCACTTCTCGTCGGTCATCACTGGCTCTTCCTTCGGCGGAGGCGGCGGCGCTTTGTCCTTCAATTCCTCCGGCAACGGCTTCGCATTGCGGCATTTCGGGTACCCCGAGCACGCCAGGAACGGCCCGCGACGGCTGTTGCGGATCAGCATCGGCGAACCGCACTTCTCGCACTTGATGTCGGTCGCCACCGGCTGCGGCTTCTCGATCACCGTAATTTTGCCCGCGGCATCCCGGCTAAACGATTTCGCGTTCCTGCATTCCGGATAACCCGAACACGCCAGGAATTCGCCGCGTTTGCCGCCCTTAATGACCATCGCCGAGCCACACTTTTCACACTTGATGCCTGTTTCTTCCTTTTCCACGACCTGAATGCTCCCGTTTTCGCCGCGTTTGAAATTCTTGGTGTTCTTGCACTTCGGGTACGCCGAGCAAGCCAGAAACTCCCCGTTCTTGCCGGGGCGGATCACCAACATCTCGCCGCACAGTTCACACTTGATGTCCGTCGGGATCGGTTTCGGCCGCACGTCCTCCATGTTGTCCGTCGCGGCCTTCAACGTCGGCTCGAAGTCCTTGTAGAAGTCCCCGAGCATGTGGTGCCACTCGACCTTGCCTTCTTCGATCTCGTCGAGCAACTCCTCCATCCGCGCCGTGAACTGCACATCGAGCAATTTCGTGAAATGTTTGACCAGAATGTCGGTTGTGACCTCGCCAAGTTGCGTCGGCGAAAGACGGCCCTTCTCCCGTAGCACGTAGTGCCGCTTCTGGATCGTCGCAATCGTCGGCGCATATGTGCTCGGCCGTCCGATGCCAAGTTCCTCCAGCGCCTTCACCAGCGTCGCTTCGCTGAACCGCGGCGGCGGCTCGGTGAAATGCTGCTCGTGGTGGAGCTTGATCAGATGCAACCGCTCGCTCTCGCTCAGCGGCGGCAGCTTCTTGTTTTCCTCCTCCTCCGACGGCTTCTCGCTCTCCGCCTTCTTCTCCGCCTCTTCCTCGACGCCGTAAATCTTCAACCAACCGGCAAAGACCACCTCGGTCGCCGTCGCGCGAAACAGGAAAAACTTCGCTTCTCGCCGGGCGTCGATATCAACGCTCGTCACCTTCATCTCGGCGGGCGTCATCTGGCTGGCGACAAACCGTTCCCAAACCAGCTTGTAAAGACGGAACTGATCGTGATCGAGGTACCTCCGTACGCTCTCCGGCGTCCGTCGCACCGATGTCGGGCGGACCGCCTCGTGCGCTCCTTGCGAGTCCTTCTTCGACTTGTAAAAATTCGGGGTCTCCGGCGCGTAATCCGGCCCGATGGTGTCCCGGATAAACGCCAGCGCCTCCGCTTGCGCCTCCTTCGACACGTTGAACGAGTCGGTACGCATGTACGTGATCAAGCCGACCGAACCTTCGTCGCCGACATCCATACCTTCGTACAACTGCTGCGCGACCATCATCGTCTTCGATGTGCCCATGCCCAGCGCCTTCGACGCGGACTGCTGCAGGGTGCTCGTCGTGAACGGCGGCGGCGCGCTCCGCTTCTTCGGTTTGATGTCGATCTTGGCGATTTTGTATTCGCACTGCTGCAGGTCGGCCAGAATCCCGTCCGCCTGCTCTTTGCTTCCAATAATAATGACGTCGGCTTTCGCTTCGCCGTTGGGTGACTTGACCTTCTTGTCGCCCACCTGGATCAGCCGCGCCAGGAAATGGTCCTTCGGATCGACCAGCTTCCGCAATTCGGCCTCGACCGACCAATACTCCTGCGGCTTGAACGCGCGGATTTCCCGTTCGCGGTCCACCACCAGCCGCACCGCGACGGATTGCACCCGCCCGGCGCTCAACCCGCGCGCGACCCGCTTGTTCAGCAATGGCGAAATCTTGTACCCCACGATGCGGTCGAGAATTCGCCGCGCCTGCTGCGAATCGACCAGCTTCATGTCCACCTGGCCCGGGTGGTCGAAGGCCGCCCGCACCGCGTTCTTGGTGATTTCGTTGAATTGTACGCGGAAGAACTCCGGGCCGTTCCGCTTGCTCTTCAAAATCTCCTGCAGATGCCAGGCAATCGCTTCGCCCTCACGGTCGGGGTCGGAGGCCAGATAAACCGTCTCGGCGTCCTTCGCGACCTGTTTGAGATCGTTGACGACCTGGACCTTCTTCTTGGACACCTGATAGGTCGGCTCGAAGTTGTTCTCAATCTCCACGCCAAATTTGCGCTCGGGTAAATCGCGCACGTGTCCCATGGACGCTTTCACGCTGAAGTCCGATCCCAAATACTTGTTGATCGTCTTCGCTTTCGCGGGGGACTCAACGATGACCAGTTTTTTCGCCATACATTTCTGTTCTATTGCCATCACGGTCGGAACGCCGTGTTACGCACGTACATCTTTCCCGGCAGTTGCCGTACCAGCCGTTTCATCTCCAACGACAGTAAGGTTGCGGAAACACACGCCGTTGTCAAACCGCTGGCGCGAATTACCTCGTCGATGGCCGTTTCTTCCCGGCCGAGGTGCGCCATCACTTTCTCCTCCATGTCGCTCAACACCAAAGCAGGTTTGGTTCCTCCGTCAGCGGACGGGGCGTCCGCCGGCTCGGTGGCCCTTTTTGGCAACAGGTACTCAAATTCCCCCAGAATGTCCTCCGCATCCTCGGTCAATTTTGCGCCGTCCTTGATCAATTTGTTCGTTCCCCTGGACAAAATTGAGTCGGCCCGTCCCGGCACCGCAAACACCTGCCGCCCCTGCTCCGCCGCCTGGTTGGCCGTAATCAACGCCCCGCTTTTCAGGTTCGCCTCGACCACCACCGTGCCCAGCGACCAACCGCTGATGATGCGGTTCCGCATCGGAAAGTTCTGCCGATCCGGTTTCACTCCAAACGGAAATTCCGTCACGACCGCCCCGCCCTTCTCGACGATCTCATTCGCCAGCTTCTCGTTTTCCGCCGGATACACGATGTCGATTCCACAACCGATCACCGCCACCGTCCGCCCCTTCGCCTGCAACGCCCCGTGATGCGCCGCGGTATCGATCCCCCGCGCGAGGCCGCTCACCACCGTCACGCCGACGCGCCCCAATTGATACGCCAGCTTTCGTGCCATGTCCTGCCCGTAGATCGTCGTCCGCCGCGAACCGACAATCGCCATCGCCAGCGCATCGCGCTCCGAGAGCGTTCCCTTCACATATAGGATGATTGGCGGGTCATAAACTTCCCGCAGGTTCTTGGGATACTCCGGGTCATCCCGTGTCACAACCTGCACCGCCGCTTTCTCGATCCGCTTCAACTCCGCATCGAGATCGATCTTCTCACGCCAACTCACAATGCTTCGCGCGACTTCTTCCCCCACGCCCTCCACCTCCATCAGCTCGGCTCTCGTCGCCGACAGAATCGCCTGCGGCTCGCCAAACC
This sequence comes from Verrucomicrobiia bacterium, assembly GCA_050015495.1. Classification (GTDB taxonomy): domain Bacteria; phylum Verrucomicrobiota; class Verrucomicrobiia; order Palsa-1439; family Palsa-1439; genus Palsa-1439. The sequence goes on along the minus strand of JBEKBH010000006.1, from coordinate 34,565 downwards.
GGTCCAACAACGCGCGGACACGAATCGGTCCGACGCCGTCAACCATGTTGAGTGCGATGTAGGCTTCGCGCGAGGTCATACGCGCTTCCATTCGGGATAAAACCGCGATCTGTCTATGCCGCCGCCTTCTTGAGGCGACGCTTCCACCCGAATTCCATTTGCGGCTCTTTCAGCAACCCGTAATTCTTCAGCAGCCGCAGGGTTTGCAGAAGATCCGATTTCTGGTAATTGCGATTCGTCGCCACGCTCGCAATCAACTCCTGCAGAATCGAACGAAACGCGATCACGCCATCGACCCCTTTCGACCGCAACAACTCGATGCTTCGCTGTCGCGTCCTGCTGTCCCGTGGCAATCCCGGTACGACCAGGAGTTTTACCAATCCCTCACTCCCCACCAGCCGTTGCGCTTCGTCGACGGCCCGCTTCTCCACAAACCGGAAAATCTTCGGCTGATGCGCCAGCAAGCCCGGCGCGAAAATCTCCGTGTGCCAGCCCTTCACGGCCACGATCGCCCGCGACACTTGCGACAGCATCTTCGACGTGATTTCAAACTCCGGCGGCATCGCTCCCGCTGGCGCTCCCGGATTCAGCACAATCAAATCCACTTCTTCATCGGCGCTTTTCTGTCGCGTCTGCACGATATACTTGCGTCGCTGGCACACGAGGAACCCGTGCAGCTCGAAAAATTCGCGGACAATCCCCTCGTCAACGGCAGACATCGACAGCCTCCGCCAGATCCGCATCCGTGACCGTGTCCGAGAGCACAGCCTCGCCCAGCCGCTTCAGCAGCACGAACCTTAGCTTGCCGTTGCGGGCCTTCTTGTCGAGGTGCGCCGCCGCCAGCAATTGCTCCACCTTGAAACTGCCGCCGAGCCGGGTCGGCAACCCGCTGGCCGCCAGCAGATCACTTACCCGCTTGGCTTCCTTCTCGCTCAAGCCGGCCCGCTTCATCGACAGCCGCACGCCGCAGCACATCCCCATCGAGATGGCTTCCCCGTGCAACAACCCGACGTATTCCGACAGCGCTTCCATCGCGTGTCCCAGTGTGTGGCCGAAATTCAACATCGCCCGCAGCCCCGATTCGCGCTCGTCCGCGCTGACCACCTCGGCCTTGATCTCGCAGCAGCGCCGCACCACCCGGGCTACCGCCTCCGGGTGCAACGCCAGCACCTGCTTGTAGTTCTGCTCCAACCACTCAAAAAATGCCGCATCGCGGATCGTGCCATGCTTGATCACTTCCGCGAAACCCGAGCGCAATTCGCGCGCGGGCAAGGTCGCCAGTGTGTCGGTGTCCGCGAGAACGAGCCGCGGTTGATAAAATGCGCCGACGAGGTTCTTGCCCTGCGGCAGGTTTACGCCCACCTTCCCGCCGACCGAGCTGTCGACTTGCGCCAGCAAACTCGTCGGCATTTGCACGAGCGCCAGCCCGCGCAAATAACTCGCCGCCACGAACCCGGCCACATCCCCCACCACGCCGCCCCCGAGGGCGATGACGAAAGATTGACGATCCAACCCCAGCGACGGCAGTTTCTCGAAAAGCCGATTCGCCTGCCGCAGCGATTTCGACGCCTCACCCGCCGGCACGCTGAGCACTTCGACCGTTATCCCGCTCTTACCCAACCCGTCGCGCACAATACCGGCATAACGAGGCTCGACATTGGTGTCGGTGATGATCACGCCTCGCTTGCCCAACTTGAGCGGACGCAGGTGCTCCGCGGCTTGCGACAGCAATCCGCTGCCGATCAGAATGTCATAGCCGCGCTCACCCAGATCGACGCGGACCCGCTGGGGCGCCGCTTTGGCTTTGGATTCCATGGATTTGCGGGATTACAACCCGCCACACCAAGATTTGTCAACCTTGAATCGGCTCCGCCCTCACCTGCACAACGCGCCGTGTTCGCTCCGTCACCTTGAACGGCTCGGCAATTCGGCTCCCGACGACCCACGCGATGCGACCATCCGCCGCACACACCAACGGCACCCGACCCCGCTTCCGCCGCGGCACTTTCTCGTCCACGAAGAAATCCTGCAGCTTCTTCGCCTCGCTCATGCCCAGCGGTCGGAATCGATCGCCGTTCTCCCACGTCCGCACGAACAATCCGTCCCCGAGCGCCTCCGCGTCAAACCGCTCGCCCTCTTCGCCGATCACGAATTTCACGCCGAGTTCGCCGATCGTCGTTTCCCCGGACAAACTCAACGGCCACCGGCCGCGCACCGGCTCCAGTTCTCGCCGGTTCGCCTTCTGCAGCCACTCGTACTCGCGGTACGCCACCAGTTCGTACGGCAGATCGACCTCCGCGCTTGGCGAATCGCCCAGCGCCGCATGACGGACCGCCTCGATTTGATCGAAGGTAAACCTCGGCCCGCTCTCGGCGTCGCCACCCAGCCAAAAACGCAACACCCGTCGCTGGATCGCCACCGGACAGTTCGCCAGCGCTTTCACGTTCACCGCGTCGTTCTGGCAAACCGTCATGTAGAACCGCTGGGCAACGTGATGCAGGAGATAGAAATCCTCGTCGCGCAAAATCTCGGCGGTGTGAAGCAGCACCTCGCGAATCGCCGGATTAAAGTCGCGTTCCAGCAGCGGTAACAACTCGTGGCGAATGCGATTGCGCGTGAACCGCGTGTCGGCGTTGGACGCGTCTTCGCGGTATTTCAGCCTTTGTGTGCTCACGTACTCCAGCACTTCGGCCCTTCGCACCTTCAACATCGGCCGGATCACCCGTAGTTTGCCAAGCTGGCGTTCGGGCCAGATACCCACGAGGCCAGGTACTCCCGCTCCCCGCAATAATCGCAGCAGAAACGTTTCCGCCTGATCGTCCGCGGTATGCGCCAGGGCCAGCTTCTGAATGCCCGTTTCCGCCGCGACCTTCCCGAAGAATTCATGGCGCGCCCGACGGGCACCGTCTTCATCGCCGGCCACTTTTCGCCACTCAATCGTATTCTTCAATCCATACTGCGTGGCCAGTGTGCGCACAAATTCCGCGTCCGCGTCGCTCGCCGGGCCGCGGAGCTGGTGGTTCAAGTGGCAGACGTGTGGACGCCAGCCGGATTTGACGAGCACATCGAGCAGCGCCACGGAATCCGGTCCGCCGGATACACCCACGAGGAGCGCCTCGCCCGGCTCGAGCATCTTCGCCAGAGCCGCTTGAACTTTCGAGAGCATGACTCCTCGTTAGGAAGGCCGGATTTCTTTCAATCCGCCCATGTACGGCAATAACAACTCGGGGATCTTCACGCTGCCGTCGGCCTGCTGGTAGGTCTCCAGCAGCGCGACGTACAACCGCGCCAGCGCCGTGCCGCTGCCGTTGAGAATGTGCACGAACCGGTTCTTGCCGTCCGCGCCCTTGAACCGGATGTTGGCCCGCCGCGCCTGGAAATCCTCGCAATTCGAGCAGCTCGACACTTCGAGATAGGCGTTCTGGCCCGGCGCCCACACTTCGATGTCGTACGTCTTCGCGCTGGCAAATCCCATGTCGCCCGTGCACAGCAGCACGACGCGATAATGCAACCCGAGCAATTGCAGCACGCGCTCGGCGTTGGCCGTCATTTTCTCGAGTTCATCGTAGCTCGTCTCGGGCTTGACGAACTTGATCATTTCGACCTTGTCGAACTGGTGAACGCGGATCATCCCCCGTGTCTGTTTGCCCGCCGCGCCCGCTTCGCGGCGGAAACAGGGCGTGTACGCGCAGTAGTAAATCGGCAACTGGTCCTCTCGCAAAATCTCTTCGCGGTGGATGTTCGCGACCGGCACCTCGGCGGTCGGCGCGAGATACATGTCCTCGTCCCGCAACCGATACATGTCCTCCTCGAACTTGGGCAACTGGCCCGTGCCGATCATCGCGTTGCGGTTGATGAGGAACGGCGGGAATACTTCCGTAAAGCCGTGCTGGCTCGTATGTAGATCGAGCAAGAAATTAATCAATGCCCGCTCCAGCCGTGCGCCTGCGCCTTTGTAAAGAATGAATCCGCTACCGGAAATCTTTGCCGCGCGCGCGAAATCCAGAATGCCGAGTTGTTCCCCGATGTCCCAGTGCGCTTTCGGTGGAAACGCAAACTTCGGCACGTCGCCCCAACGCCGCACTTCAGGATTGTCGGCAGCGTCCTTCCCGACCGCCACGCTTTCGTGCGGCAGGTTCGGAACCATCAGCAGGATTTCTTGTAACTTCCCATCGAGACTCGCCACCTCGGCATCGATTGCCGCGACACGCTCGCCCACCTGTTTCATCGCCGACATCGGCCCGCTTGCATCTTGCCCTTTCGACTTCAGCGCGCCGATTTCCTTGCTGACCTTGTTGCGCTCGGCCTTGAGGCTATCGCCTTCCGCCAGCAACTTCCGTCGGTGTTCATCCAGCGCGGCGATCTCGGCGATGTGCGTCTCGTCGCCGCGCCCGCGCTTGGCCAGCCGTTCGCGCACGAAATCCGGTTTCTCCCGAATGAGTTTGATGTCGAGCATGGGAGCGGATGATACGAATGAAGGCTCGTAAGCGCAAGCAACGACTACCCCTCACCTTGATCCTCTCCCCGCAGAGCAGGGAGAGGAAAAGTCTCGCGCGACATGGGCCCAAGTTCTCCCCTCGCCCTTTTCAAGGGAGAGGGTCAGGGTGAGGGATTTGTGATCTACAAGCCGACAATACGCGGCACTGCCGCCAATGCTTCCGCCAGTTTCTCGGGCTGCTTGCCGCCCGCTTGCGCCGTATCGGGGCGGCCACCACCGCCGCCGCCGCAAATCTTGGCGAGTTCCCCGATAATCTTGCCCGCATGTTTGCCCTGCTTCACAAGATCGGGTGTCACGTGGCAGATCAGCGACACTTTGCCGTCCGCCGCGCCACCCAACACGACAACGCCGCTGGTCACCTTTGTCTTCAAGACATCGACCACCGCCCGCAACAGTTCGGGACCCGCCTCGCCCAGGTTTCCGACAAGCAGATTGCCCTGCTGTTTCGCGAGCAATTGCTCGGCAATCGCCGGCGCCTGCGATTGCGTCGTGGCCTGCCGCTGTTTGGCTAGTTCTTTCTCCTGTTCGCGCGCCCTGGCCTTCGCGGCCTCGGCTTTCTCCTGTTCGCCCTGTTTCGCAATGAACTCCGTGGCAAATTGGCCGCACACCGCCTCGATGCGCCGGATCCCCGCCGCGACCGCCGATTCGCGCATGATCTTGAACAACCCGATTTCGCCCGTCATCTTCGTGTGCGTTCCGCCGCAGAGTTCCATCGAATAGCCATCCAGCGCCTTGTCGTGCCCGCCGATCTGCACGATGCGGACGATATCGCCATACTTGTCCCCGAAAAACTGCATGATGTTCGGCTTACCGCGCACGTCCGCATACGGCATCTCGAACCAATACACCGCCGCGTTCTCCTTGATCCGCTCGTTCACCAGCTTCTCGATGTCGGCGATCTGCTGGTCGGACAAATGTTCCGGGTGATTGAAATCGAACCGCAACCGATCTGGCGCGACCAGCGACCCCTTCTGCCGCGCGTCCCGGCTCACCACCTCGTGCAGCGCCCAGTGAAACAAATGCGTCACCGTGTGATGCCGCTGGATGTTGGACCGACGTGGCGCATCCACCGCCGCGCGGACGCGTTGGCCCTTTTCGAGCGGCGCGGCGCTGCGATGCACAAATACATTCCCCTGCTTCTGCGTATCCACCACCTTTGCCGAACCGATCAGCCCCGTATCGCCGACCTGCCCGCCCATCTCGGCGTAGAACGGCGTCTTGTCGAGCACGACATCGAAAGACTTCTCCGCACCGGGTGACACAACCTCAACCACGGCTTCGATTTCGAGATTGTCATACCCAAGAAATTTCGTCGGCTCGACGTGCAAATCCTCCGTCGAAACCGTCACCACCGATTTCTTCTTGTCGTGATCTTCGCGGGCACGTTGTCGTTGCTCATCCATCAATTTCTCGAAACCAGCAACGTCAACTCTCCACCCGCGTTCTCGAGCCATTAACTCTGTGAGATCAATCGGAAAACCGTAAGTGTCGTATAAAAGAAATGCATCCGCAGCAGAGATTTCAGGCCGAACAGTCAGATACTTTTCAAAAGCGCCAGACCGTATCTCCTCCTTCGTGGCCTCCGTGACTTGCTTTCCATCTCTTGACAGCCGAATCCGTGAGAGTCTCTCTTCACCCCATTCCTTCCGAGAGTTTCCCACAAACACGCCATCAAAGACGCCTTGCGAGTTAAAACCCGACCTAATTGCAGCATCTTGAATGGTATTCGCGAGAACCTCATTCTCAAATAGCGTAATCCCGCGATCCAGCGTCCGATTAAAGCTTTCTTCCTCCGCCTTGATGTTTGATTGAATCTTGGCCTTGTTGCGCCGCAATTCAGGGAAGACATCGCCGAAGTTTGCCGCGACCACATCCACCAGCTTGTAGAAGAACGGCTCATGGAAACCAAGGTTACGTCCGTAGCGCACAGCGCGACGAAGAATTCGACGCAGAACATAACCACGGCCTTCATTGGAAGGCAGGATTCCATCGGCGATGGCAAAGCTCAGGCAGCGGATGTGATCGGCTATGACCCGAAACGCGATGTCGATCTTGATCTGTTCGCTGGCGTTATCGGATGGGAGTGTGCTTGTGTATTTCTTGCCGCTGAGTTTCTCCAATTCGCGGAAGATCGGCGAGAAAGCATCCGTTTCGTAATTCGAAATGCGACGCGTGAAATCCTTGAAGCCATTCGTGCATTGGATCATCGAGCACACGCGCTCAAAGCCCATGCCCGTATCGACGTGCTTGGCGGGCAACGGCGTCAGCGAGCCGTCCGGATTGGCGTTGTATTGGATAAAGACGAGATTCCAGATCTCGATGCACTGCGCGCTCCCGGAATTGACGAGTTTCGCCCCGCCGTCGCCATTGGGCGTAAGATCGATATGAATCTCGCTGCACGGGCCACAGGGACCCGTATCACCCATCATCCAGAAATTGTCTTTGCGATTGCCAGGGACGACGTGATCGGCGGGAAGATGCTGTTTCCACAAATCGCGCGATTCGGCGTCGGCGGGTGTTTTGTCGTCGCCCTGAAAATACGTCGCGTAGAGGCGCTCCTTCGGGAAATGCCAGCGTTCGACGAGGAGTTCCCAGGCCCAATCGATGGCTTCCTTCTTGAAATAATCGCCAAAACTCCAGTTCCCGAGCATCTCGAAGAACGTGTGGTGATACGTGTCGAGTCCCACGTCTTCGAGGTCGTTGTGTTTTCCGCCCGCCCGAATGCATTTCTGCGTGTCCGCCGCGCGCGTGGGCGAACCGGGCACCGCACCGGGCCATTTGTCCACGTCGGGGGCGCGCTGCCCGAGAAAGATCGGCACAAACTGGTTCATGCCCGCGTTGGTGAACAGCAAATTCGGCGCGTCGGGCAGCAGCGAACTCGACGGCACGATGGTGTGCTGTTTCTCGCGGAAAAAATCCAGAAAGCTCTGGCGTATTTCAACTGAGGTCATGACCCTATCAATCTACTGGATTTGTCATTCTGAACGAAGCGAAGAATCTCAGCCGTTACGGAAAACGACGGAGACCCTTCGACAAGCTCAGGGTGACAGCATAAAGAAGGACGCTTACTCGGTGCCACCAATGCGCTTGCCGAGGGTGGCGCCATCGCTGAGTTTCTGTCGCACCGAGGCGATGATCGCATCCAGCATCTTCCCGTTCTCGCGGAGGAAATCCTTGGCGGACTCGCGTCCCTGGCCGATTTGCTGTCCGTCGTAGGCCAACCACGAGCCTTTCTTCTCGATTACGCCGAGATCGGTCGCCACGTCGATGACCGAGCCTTCCCTGGCGATGCCGACGTCGTACATGATGTCGAACTCGGACTCGCTGAACGGCGGGGCCACCTTGTTTTTCACCACCTTGGCCCGCACATGGCTGCCGACGACCTTGCCCGTGGGGTCCTTGATGACGTTGACCCGGCGCATGTCGATGCGGACGCTGGAATAAAACTTCAACGCCCGCCCGCCGGGCGTCGTCTCGGGATTGCCGAACATCACGCCGATTTTCTCGCGAATCTGGTTGGTGAAAATACACGCCGTCTTGGCCTTGTGAATGCATGAGGTCAGCTTCCGCATCGCCTGGCTCATCAACCGCGCTTGCGCGCCGACCGTCGCGTCGCCCATTTGGCCTTCCAATTCCTGGCGCGGTACGAGCGCGGCGACGGAATCGATGACGATCACGTCCACCGCGTTGCTGCGGATGAGTGTTTCCGTAATCGTCAGGGCTTCCTCGCCGCTATCGGGCTGGCTGATCAGCAAATCATCGAGATTCACGCCAATGCGTTTGGCGTACGAGGGATCGACCGCGTGCTCGACATCGACAAACGCCGCCAAGCCGCCGGCGCGTTGGGCGTTGGCGATCACGCTCAACATCAGCGTCGTCTTGCCGCTGCTTTCGGGGCCGAACACTTCGGTAATGCGGCCCCGCGGAATGCCGCCCACGCCGAGCGCGAGATCAAGCGACAACGCGCCCGTGGGGATCACGGGGATGTTCACGCGGGCCGTTTCGTCGCCGAAGCGCATGATCGAGCCCGACCCGTACTGCTTCTCGATGGCGGCCAGGGCCGCCTGCAGGTTCTTGTCTTTCAGCGCGCTGGCTTTGGCGGCGTCCTTTTCCTTGGCGTCCCCTTTTGCGGACTCATCTTTAGCGGGCATGGCGAAGTCTCCTGTTGGTTACTGCTCTCCCAGTGTGTGTGTCGAAAGTTTACTGTAAATCGAACCCTCGGGATGAAGCTGGCTCTCGAACAGGTGAATGGCCTCGACTCGCAACGTCCCGAACGTCGTATTCTTAAGGGATTCGATGGCCCTTGTCAACGCAACGTCCGCGCGCGGGACTTTGATGCGTCCGAGTGTCAGATGGGCCGAAAACTCGCGGTGCTCAGGCTCAAAGCCCAACGGCTGCATCGCCGCTTGTATCGACCGCGCCAGCGCCTCCAGCCGTCCGTCAGCATCATCGCAGCCGATCCAAATGACTCGTGGCCGTGCCTCGTTCGGAAATACTCCCGCGCCATGAACCGACAGGTCAAATGGCCGGTTCTCCCCCGCCGCAGTTTGCAGCCCGGACTTGATCTGATCGACAAGCGTCTCCCCGATGTAGCCGAGAAATTGCAGCGTGATGTGGAGATTGTCGATCTTCGTCCACGAAATTCTCACGCTGACATACGCCCGTTTCAGCCGCGCCTGCGCCTCCTCGATGGCGGCGCGAATATCGTCCGGCACGTCTATGGCAATGAACGCGCGGATCATTTCGTCCGCTTCCGGACACGATAGGCAGCCTTCCGTTCCTTGATCTTATCACCCAAGTCTTCTTTCAGTTGCTTCAACATGTAACGGTCCTTGGGTCGGTTGGCCGCACGCTTCGATTCCACAATGTGCCGCAGACTGGCAATGCAGACGGGTTGCTTTTGAAAGTTGAGAATCTGATGGTCTCGCCATACTTCCTTGAAGGTTGGCCCGGACACCTCGACTATCAAGTCGACTGACGGCCCTCCATCCGGATCCGAGAAGGTATCGGTCACACCGCCCGCGAGCAGGTTGGTTGAGGTGGCCTTCGCCCACGACTCACGCATTCCGAGCTTCCGAAATGCGCGGCGTGCGCGATCCAAATGTTCCAATTCTGGGCGAATGAAGAAATCGAAGTCAGTCGAGGACATCGTCGCACCGTACGCTCCTGCGGCGTTCATACCTATCCAGACATAATCCGCGCCGCTCTCGTGCATCGCCCGCAGGATTTCCAGATACGTGATCATCGGGTCCTGCCCAATCCCTTCGGTCGGCTCCAACGCGCTTTGCGGGCGGCACAACGGCACTGCATCGTCTCCAACACGGCCAAAAGACGATTAGGCAGCTCGCCGCGCTCCGCCGCGCGGAAGATCGGCTCCCATCCGCCATGACGGCTGGATTTCTTCTTGGGCTTGGTGGATCTCACCCGGTCAGCTTATCGCATTGCCCATTTCTTGTCACCTCTTCGGCGGAGGCAATAGCTCGCGCCGCACGACATCAAGCGCATATTGGGACACGAAGAATTTGAAGGTTTCGCGGTCGAAGGTCAGGAGGTGGCGACGTACGTCGGTGCGTTCGGGCGTCGCGAAGCCGATGTACACGAGGCCAACCGGTTTGTCCGGCGTGCCACCGGTCGGACCCGCGATGCCTGTCGTGCTGATGGCGAAATCCGTCCCGCTGCGCGTGCGAATCCCTTCGGCCATCTCGCGCGCAACCTCCTCGCTGACCGCGCCGTGGGCCGCCAATGTTTCCTCCCGCACTCCAAGCAACCGCACTTTCGATTCGTTGGAATACGTGACGCAACCGTCGATGAATACTTCACTGGAACCGCTGACGTTGGTGATTCGATTGGCAATCGCCCCGCCCGTGCAGGACTCGGCAACCGCGATGGTCTTGCGCGCGGCGGCCAACATTCTGACCACGATCTCTTCCAAGCGGTCGCCACCAACCCCATAGATCGCATCGGCCAGGGCGGTGCGGATTCGTTTTTCGGCCTCGTCGGCAGTCGATGGGAGATGGGTGATGATCCGCACTTCGACCTCGCCCATCTTGGCGCTGTAGCCGAGTTCGATGTCCTTTAGATCGGCCAGCGCGGGCGCGACCTTCTCTTCCACGATGGACTCGGCCAGCCCCACGACCTTGAACGTGCGGCAATCGAAACGCGCCTGCGCGCCAAACTGTTTCTTCAACACGGGCAGGACATACTCGTCGAACATCGGTTTCAATTCGCGTGGTGGGCCGGGCAGCAAGAGAACCAGTTTGCCGTCGTGGTCCAACGCCAAGCCGGGCGCCGTGCCCTGGTGATTGGGCAACACCTGCGCGCCGACCGGCACCAGCGCCTGGACATAAATCGATTCCGGGAGCCGGATCGCCCGTTTGCGAATGCGTTCGCGGATGTGATCGGCCACGGCCTCGTCGCGAACGAGTTTCCGCCCAAGCAATTCGGCGACGACGTCCCGCGTAAAATCATCGGAGGTGGGGCCGAGTCCGCCCGTGATGATGAGGACATCGCTGCGCGCCAACGCTTCCTCGACCGCCGCCCGCATTTCCGCGCGGTCATCGGCAACGGTCACCTGGCGGTCGAGCCGCAAGCCAATGCCGGCCAGTTGGCGGGCGATATACGTGAGGTGCGTGTTGACCGTGAAGCCCAGCACGAGTTCGCTGCCGGTATTGATGAGTTCCACCCTCACGACCGCGAGCCTAGCCAAGCGCTCCCGCAAAGTCAAACGACGGGCACGGTCGTAAGTAAGAAAAGCTTCCAAAGCTTCCAAACCTTCCAAAGTGCGCTCACGCCTTTTGCGGAAGTGTGAGATGATTGGGGGATGAAACTGTATTGCGAGACTATGGTGGGAAGGTTTGTTCAGCTCGCTACGCTCGGTTGCGCTCGCTCGCTCCCGCTCGGCTCGCCCTTCGGGCCGCCTACGGCGTCGCGTCTCCTCCGAAACCCTTCGGAGTCGGCTCCCAAACCTTCCAAAGTGCGCTCACTCTTTTTCCGGGGGTGTGAGAGGATTGGGGCATGACAACGACGACGAGCGGTGATCAGGATGCCGGTGGCTCGGGGAGTTGGCCGGCGGGTCCTGTTCGGGTACGGACGAGGGACTACGTGGCGGTGCTTCCGGAGCCGATTCGGTTGGAGATCAATTGCAAGTTGCGGGACGGCTGGCGGCAGGAAGCGATTGCCGGGTGGCTGCTGAGCCAGACGGCCGATCGGGACATTCCCGAGCTGTGTCTCCAGAAGGGCGATTGTTACGCGGCGCTGTGGTTGCGCCGGGCCCGCGCGCCGGAGGTGATCTTGGAGAACTGTCGGACGGTGATCACGCGGTGGTCGGCCGGTCCGTACCGGGACTGGCTGGCGCGACAGCCTCAGCCGTTCGTGCCGGGGCGCGCACCGCGGGCCATCAAGCTGGCGTTTCGGGCGTTGGCGGAGGAGATCAAGGGCAATCGCAAAGCCATGAACCTGCTCGCGAGGCTGAGCCGGACCGTTCGTACAGCCATCCGGAGCCAGAGGGAACGGTAGGCGACCGCGCGACCGTCGCGGAGAGCGCAGGCCGGATCATTTGCTTGGGAGAAGTTCTTTCGGAAAATTCACCGGGCGGTAGTTCGGTTCACCAATTGTACCGCCAACCTTGTATTCGAGAAGCCTTGTGAGAGGCCACGTGAGCAGGTTGATGCCCGGCCATGATTTCAGGAACTGCGCCTGCACGCGGAAGTCCATCTTGCCGTCAAACCCGAGCTCGCCGCGGGCATTGGCGGTGAACGCGCCGGCGGAGACGTCCATGTCCTCGGTGCGGACCGATTGATCGGCAATGACGAAGGTGCATTGGCAGCGTGTCGCCTTGGTGTTCCCCAGAGCCTGCGAGAATATCCCGAACAGGGGCGCCTGCCAGAGAACCCCGTTCGTGACGGAGAGGTTGCCCTTTCCCTGCAAGGCGCCGAAATCCGCTCCGCGCCCGGCGATTGTCGCCTGTCCGCTGAGCAATCCCGTGACGGTACTCTCGCGGTCTTCAATGGCACTGAGCATCGCGTTGACATCCGAACTGTCCACGGAAAAATCAAAGTTGTATGTCGGGTCGGCCCGCGAGAAGGCGAAGTCCGCGCGACCGCGAAGCTTCCCGCCATAGAAATCGGCGTCGAAGTCGTTGATCTGCAACGTGTTGTTTGTGAAGACGAGCGCCGCTTGCGCGCGGGCGGCGGTAAACTTCCAATACGAGAAACCTTCGTTGATTACGTGCGCAGACCACGCGGTCCCATAGGGGTTGTCGAAGTCGATCAGACCGCGGGCACTCGCATCGGTCCGCGATCCAAACCGATAGGGGGCCATGACCCTGGCTGCCTGTTCCCCGAGGAGACCAGCCATTTCCGAAACGTTGGCCCGCGCGGTCATGTCGAACCGGACGCGGTGGGCGTTGAAGTCCGCAAAGATCGTCCCGCGCGCGTCTCCCTCGCGGCGGCGCAACAACAAATCCTGCACGTCCAGTTGACTGCGAAGGAGTCGGAGCTTCGCCGACGCGGCTTTCAGCCCGACGCCGCGGTAACTGCACCGGTCCGCCGTGACCTGCGCATCGTACGCGAACGCGTCCGGGTCAACGAAATCTCCGCTGACCTTGGCGACGATGTGCGGCGGTGTGGCGAACCATGCCGGCTCGACGATTTGCCGCACATTGCCGATCATCAGAGGGAGAAGCCTGGTTGGATCCACTGTGCTATCGAGTTCGTAATTGAAGTCGCTGCTTTCAATATTGTAATCGCCGTGACCGATGACCCGGCCCTCGGGCGTCACGACCTCGACGTCGTTCAACTTGACTTGCGGGCCACGATCCTCGAAGGCGAACTTGATCGAGCGGAATTCAACTCCCCGGAAACTCAAGCCCTCGGTTTCGACCGTGCCGGTGAGTTCGGGCAGGCTGCCGGTTTCCGGGCTGAGACGATAGTGGGCGGTGATCTTCGGATTGCTCTCGACGCGCAAGTCGCGGAGGATCGGCCTGGCATTCTCAAGGAACAGGGGAATGATGGCCACGGGGTCGGTGGTGCTGGAGAAGGCCACGTCGAATTGGCCCATGGCAACGTCGTAGCGGCCCTGGATGGCCACATCACCGCCATACAGAGCGGCGTCGCAGTGACGCACCATAATCGCTCCATCGCGCATTTCGACGTCGACGGCGACCGAATCCACGAGCAGGTCACGGTACTGAAGGTGGTTGCCATGAAACCTGGCGGTAACCTGGCTCGCCAGAGGTTGACTCAAATCGAGATTGAAATCCAAATTCAGTTCCGGAGGTTCCGTCACCTGAATGCGGTTCAGTTCGCGCACCGCTTTCGTGAGAAACAGAAACTGTCCGCGATTGACGGGCGGCGGTGGGGTCGTTGGTGTCGCCGTGGCCGTCGTTGGCGGGGGCGGCGCACCGCGCAGGATAAACCCCGACACGTTCAAGCGAATGCCGCAGTAGACGCCCGTGAGCCTGTCCACCCGGACCGAGCCATCGTCACCCAGTTCAAACGTGGCATATGCATCGGACGCCGTAAACTTGGCCGGGCCACTTTCGTCGGGAGGCGTCGGCACCGCGACCACGGCGTTGGCAATATGAATAGCTTGGATGGGGTTCTGTTTGTGGATCAGCCGCCGCAAATTGAACCGCAGTTCGAGTTCATCGATTTGCGCCAGTGGTTGTTCGGGGGCCCGGACATCCGCGAACGTCGCTTCCGAAGCCACGAACCCGCGAAATAGGTCCAGCCGGATGGAGCCGAATTGCGCCGAGTAGCCTGCCTTACGAAGCTCCCCGATCAGGGCTTCCTTCAGGAAACCCGGGAATCCATAGAAGTGCAGGTAGCCGAGTGATAGCACCGACAGCACTACCAGCACGATTATGAACCGGACCAACAAACGGAACAGGACTTTCACTTCCCGGATTCTTAAGCTCACGGTCTCGGCCCGTCAACGTGATTCCCCCGAAACTCGAGTCGTCAACGTCCTCATGGGCCCCCAGATCTCGGGAATCAGCGGTCCATTCACCAGGGTTCTCGGGACCGTCACGGTTTCGGTGGGGCATTCGGTGGAGATGGCGAGATCGCTTCCGCCGCAGGGGAACTCGCTGCTGGCGGCAGGTTGGTTGTCGGAACCGTCGTCGTCGGCTGTGTGGATGGCGTGACAATGCTCCTCGCCAGCGTATTGGCGCCGCTGGTCCAGATTGTGAAGACCAAGGCCGGCTCGCTCCACAGCGCGTACTGGCTGTCGGGGCCCTGCAACTTGCCCAGCGCCAGAGAGTGCGTCCCCTCGACGGCCGTCGCGGTAATCGTCACCTCGGGCTGGTCGAGTCCGTACTCCGCCAGGCTGTCCCGGCCCTCGCGGATGAACTGTTCCGCTCGTAGCGCGCCCCATTCATCCAATAAATGCTGCAGCGCGTCGTTGTCGAGGACCCCCTGCGACGGTTCCACGAGCTTCCATTTCCTGTCCGCCCCGCGCTCGACAACCAGTTTTCCCGCCTTTCCTTCGATCACCAGCCTCTTGATCTCTTCCGATGGCACGTCGGTGAGACGATGGGAACGCAACGCCAGATAGTTCGACGGCAACCAGGAAGTGATGTTGGTATCAACCCCATAGACAAACGGCTCGTCGTCGCGCTTCACGAAGCGGACCGCATTGGATGGGTCCAGCGAGCCCACGAGCAATTGGGCAATCGTGTTGGTCGCCCGGCCGCGCAGGCTGACCGTGGCCGTCGGCGCCGCCAGTCCGTACTTGTCCAGATCGGTGGCGACATCCGCGGCGAATTGCCGGGCGCTCAGGCCGGTGAGATGACTCAACAACTGCTCCACGGCGGATTCCTCCGCGGCCACCACCACGGGAGCCGTAATCGTCCAGCCCGAATTGGTCTGCAGGAGAGAGATCTTGTCCGTGCCGTGCAGCAACTCGATCCCACGGACATCGTCTTCGGAAAACGCGAGCACCTGGGGGTCGCGCAAATCATTTGCCTGCACCGCCAATTTCTGAGCGATCGTCGATGGCACGGTGTAAATCGAATCCGCGCTCTTGAGTTTCGCATACACTTTACCGGCGTCATTCGTCAGCGCTCGTCCGAGCACAAGCGTTTTGCCCAATTCACCGGTCCAGATGGTGACCTCGTGTTCCGGCTCGTCGAGTTGGTAGGTGTGAACGTCCCGTGGATCCTCACTGACAAAATCCGCCACCCGCAGGTCGTTCAAATCCGCGAGCAATTCACTGACCTTGTGTTGATCGGCGCGTGCGGCCAACGGATGGGTCAACGCCCAACGCGGTTCGGCGTTCGTCGCGGCGCTGGATTTCGCCAACTCGATGTCGCGGTCAGCGCTCTTGATCTCGATCCGCGTGGCGGAGGCGGGAAGAAAATCAATCACCGTGCGGTCGCGCAAATCATCGAGAGACCGGTTCAGGCGGTCGTAGATCGACTGGGGCGCCACGAGCACGTTTTCGCTACCCTGCACTTGAACGTAGACGGCGTCTTTCGTCGGCGTCTCGTTGCCGACGAGCAGTACCATTGGCTGTTTCTTCCCCTGGAGAGTGAGGCGGATGCGCGGGTTCCGCAGGCCGAAACCTTCGGAGGCGGCGCCTTTCATTTCCTGGCTGGTGATCGTGCGGTTGCGTTCGGCAAATTCCAGTTCATCTAGAATCGAACTGACCGTGCTGTAGTTGGCGCGAACGTCCTGAGGTTGCTTGATCCGCCATTGATCACCGGCCTTCTCCAACGCATAGACCTGGTTGGTCAACTCGATCTTCACGCTACTGATGTCCTTCGACTGAAAATCGAGGACACGCCCGCTCTTTGTCTGCGCTTCCTCGGTGGAGGTGCCACGGAAATAATCCAAGGCGACCAAACCGCCGAAGACCAACGCAAGAAAGACCAGAACCAGTGTCGTCCGCGGTTTCATATCAATGCATTTGCCATGGGTGGTATCGCCGGCCGCCGGCGGTCGTCACTTCCGTCGCCCCAACCACACCAGTAACCCGATCACCGCCACGGCCAGCGGCATCCCTCCCATCACCAGAATGTACACCGCCATCTGCTGGTGCGGGGACATGTCGAGGCGAAATTCCTCCGGCGTCTTGGGACTGACAGCCACCAACTGCTCGCGCTGGAGCAACCAGTTCAACGAGTTCATGAAAAAGTCCAGGTTGCCGCCCGCCAGGTCGCTGTTGTCCACAAACCGCGACGTGCCCACCACGACCACGCGCGTCACGCCAATACCCACATCCACTCCCTGTGGCTTGCTGGTCTCCACCGCGACCGCCAGAGGCAGCGGCCCCGCGAAGTCCGTCGCTGGATTAAACGCGGCGTGCTCCGTGTCCGGGTTCGTCTCCCCCCAGTACTCGGCTCCCGCCTTGACCAACTCGGTCACCCGCGGCTGGTCTGCCGTCCCGTTCTCGGGCTGTGGCGCGCGACGAACCGACCGCGCATAGGGGAATTCCGTGTTCGTGTCGGCCAGCTTGGCCGTAATCGGATGCGTGGCGTAATCAGTGCCCACCGCGTTGACGTTCAACAATTCCGTCCCGAGCAACACGCCCGCCTTGCTCATCGCCAAGTCGTCGTCCACCTGGACGCCCCAGTGACGCAGAAACGCGTCCAAACCGCTCTGACTGCGCGGATCGAGCATGATCAGCAGCCGTCCCTTGTTTTTCAAATACTGATCCAGTGCGGCCAACTCCATTTGTGAAAATGGCTTGCGCGGCCCCGCAATCACGATCGCGCCCGCATCCGTCGGCAACGCCTGTTTGTCCTGCAGATTCCACTTCGCCACCGTGATATTGTCACGCTTGATATAGCGCGCGATCTCCGAATAGCCGTTCGCCTGGTCGAAATCCTCCGCGTCGCGTTCGCCGTGCCCGGTGAGGAAATAGACCTTGGGCGATGCTTCTTCGGTGACCGTCTGGATCGCCGCCAGAAACAGACCCTCTCCCTTGAACGCTTTCACCCGCGGCTCTTCCCCCATTTCCGACTGACCACGGTCGAGATCGACCATGTCATCAAGGCTGACGTATTTGTGATGGGTGCCGCTGGCGAAGATGACGACATCGGGCGAATCCAAATTGTAGAGCGTGACGAGCTGCTGGGCGCGCGCCAGGTCGCGTTGCGGATCGACGTACTCGACCCGCAATTTGTCCTTGCCATAAAACTGAAATTCTTTCAGCAGGTTGCGTACGTCTTCGAGGACCTTCTGAACATATTCCTCACGACCGGACTCCGGCAGGAACACGACCACGTCCACGGGCTCCTTCAAGCTTCCGACCAGTTGCTTGGTCTTTTCGGACAGCTTGTAGTAGCCCGACTTTGTCCAGTCGAACCGCAGGTAATGCCGCGACGTCAGCCAGTTGACCATCACCACCAGCGCCAGCACTGCCACAATTTGCACGAGCACGTTCGCGCCGATGACCAGCCGCCGTCGCCGCAACGTCGGGGGTTTCTGGTTGGGTTGGGAGGAATCGCTGGTAACTTCTGTCATCTCCATTTCCTCGATTCAACCACGCGGGTTGTGATGAACAATGCCAGGACAGTCCCGCTCAGGTACAAGATCACCGGTCGCACGTCCACGATGCCGCGCTCGAAATCTTCCATTTGATCGAACGCCGACACGGCATGGAAAATCCTGCCGAGCGGCCCGGTGGGAAACAGGAACGTCAGCCAGTTCAACACGATCAGCATCATGAACACGACCGCAAAGGACATCAACGCGGCGGCGACCTGGCTCTTGGTCATCGAAGACGCCAACAAACCGACCGCGATGAAGAATTGCCCGATCACAATCACGCCGAGATACCCGCTGAAGATCGGGCCCAAATCGAGCATCGCCTCGCTGCCGGAGAAATGCCGCACAATCAGGACGTAGAAACCCGTCAGCGCCCACATCATCGCGTATAGCACGACCGCGCCGAGAAATTTTGCGAGCACGACCTCGAAATCCGTCACCGGCGCGGTCATCAGCATCTCCAGCGTGCCCGCGCGTTTTTCCTCCGCCAACAATCGCATGGTGATCATCGGCACGACCACGAGCGACGGGAGCCAGAACATGCTAAACAAAATCTTCATGGCGGTCATCTGGGTCGGTCCGGTGTTCAGGTAGCGAATGACCACGGCAAACGTCACACCCATCACCAGCAGGAAAAACATCAGCGCCACGTATCCCAGGACGGACGCGAAATACGCGTTCAATTCCCGACGCAGCAGGGGCGGCACATTCGTCATCGCAGCACGCTCCGTCGCTGTTCGCGCCGTTCCTCTTCGGCCTCGTCCTCCTCGTGCGTGATCTGCACGAAAATGTCCTCCAACGTCGTTCGCGAGCGCGTCAATTCGCGCAACGTCCATCCATTGCTGGCCACCGCCTGATACACTTTCTCGCGCGGGTCGGTGCCGGGTTTGGGCGTCAACATCACCCACACATAACCGTCCTCGATCAACTTGGCCTCGACCGATTCGATATTCTCGACCGCCCGCAGTTTGGCCTGCACTTCCGAGCCGGGCCCGCGGACCTCGACGTGGATCGATCCGCCCGCATTCAGCGTCTTTGTCAGACCGTCGGGCGTGTCCGAAGCGAGGATGCGTCCGTGGTGAATGATAATGACGCGGTTACAGGTCATTTCCACTTCGGGCAGGATATGCGTTGAGAGCAGAATGGTATGGCGTTTGCCGAGGTCCTTGATGAGCTGGCGGACCTGGCGGATTTGCACGGGGTCGAGGCCGATGGTCGGCTCGTCCAAGATCAACAGGTCGGGCTCGGCCAGCAGCGCGTCCGCCAGACCGACGCGTTGCCGATAGCCTTTGGAAAGATGCCCGATAATCCGATGCGCCACGTCCTTGATCCCGGTCAGCTCCATGACCTCCGGAATGCGCTCGAGGCGCTCGGCGCGCGGCAGCCCTTTCAGCTTCGCGCGGAACCTCAGGTACTCGCTCACCCGCATGTCCGTGTACAACGGGTTGTTTTCCGGCATGTACCCCACCCGTTTCCGCACTTCCAGCGAGTTTTCAAACACATCCAGCCCCGCCACGTGGACGCGCCCCGACGAGGCGGGAATAAAACCGGTTAGAATCCGCATCGTCGTGCTTTTGCCCGCGCCGTTCGGGCCGAGGAACCCGACGATTTCGCCACGCTGAACCTCGAACGAAACGCCGTTGAGCGCGGTCGCGCCCGCGTAACGCTTCGTCAGGTCTTCCACTTTGATCATCGGTTGCATGACACAGCGAGAAACTGCCCCGAAACTCCGTGCGACCTCCTCCTCCATTCCTTCAGCCGGAAAGTACCCGTGTTTCTAGCACATCGGCATAGACATTGGCAAGAGGCGGAGTGTTCAACCGCGCAGGGGGCGGATCGAGCACAAACGAAACAAGGACGGGCAAAGCGCCCGTCACCGCGCGACTGCATCAGGCTGGAGAGCCGATCACTTCTTCACTTCTTCACTACGGGGCCAGACAGGTTGCGGGAGCTGCCAGATTTTCACCGTGCCGTCCGCGCTGGCGCTGGCAACAAACCGGCCGCTCGGGCTCACGGCAACGCCCGACACCGCGCCCGTGTGCCCGGCAAACGAGCGAATCTCGGTCCCGGTGCTCACGTCCCAAACCTTCACCGTCCGATCCTCGCTGCCGCTGACCGCAAACCGTCCGTCGCGCGTGAACGCTACGCTCCGCACCGTTTGGCTGTGTCCCTTGAGCTGCTCGACTTCACGGCCATTGTCCAAATTCCAGATGCGCACCACCGCGTCCTTGCCGCCGCTCAATCCAAATTGCCCATCAGGACTGAACGCCACGCACGTCACCGCCGCAAATCCGGTGCGAAACGTCCGCGTCTCCTGTCCCTTCGCTACGTCCCACAATTTCAGCGAGTCATCCTCGCTCCCGCTCAGAGAGGAATCGCCCGTGGGACTGAACGCCACGCTGGTCACGCGCCACCCATGCCCCGCAAACGCGCGCACCATCCCCAGCCCGGGCACACTCCACAGTTTCACCTGATTGTCGTCCGCGGCGCTGGCGGCAAATTTTCCATCCCCACTGAAGGCGACCCCGGCGATCTTCCAACCGAGTCCGTCCGTCGCGCGCAATTCGCGTCCCGACGCCACATCCCACAACCTCAGGGTACTATCGTTGCTCCCACTCACCGCCATCGACCCGTCCGGGCTGAACGCCACGCCTGTGACGCCGGCCTTGTGGCCGGTAAACGTCCGTACCTCCCGGCCCGTCGCCGGCTCCCACAACCTCAACGTGCCGTCCTCCCCGCCGCTGAGCAGGTACGCGCCGCTCGGACTGTACGCCACGCTCGTCACCGCGCCCTTGTGACCCGCCAGCGACCGCACTTCGCCGCCATAAGCGGCCGAAACCTCGTCGAGCAGTTTCTTCGTTCGCGCCTGGTTCGGGATCAGGTCCTCCACGCGATTCGCCAACTGCCGCGCCGTCTCGTAATCCTTCTGTTGCAACGCGTGCTCCGCCCCGGCCAGCAACGGCGCGGCTTCTTCCCAATCGATCTCGTTCATCAACGCCCGCGAACGCGCGCACCGGGCAATCGCCCGGGCCTGGTCGATTTTTCCCTGGCGAACCATCTCCATCGTGGCTGCCGTCAATTCGCGCAACACGCCCGGCTGGGCAATCAGCAGGTTCAGCGCGTGTTGGCCGCCCATGCTGTCGGGTCCCATGGGCAATCGGTGGTCGCGAACTTCCGCCGCGGCGGCAACCCACAGATGTTGACCCTCCTGCGCCACAACAAAATACGGTTCGCCGAGTTGTTTGAGGAGGACCCGGCCATCCTTCTTGGTTTTCACGACGCTCAACCCCTTGGGCAGCGTGAGCGTGTTGAAGAACTCGCTGTACACCGACTCCGAGAGTGTGTTCTTGAGGTCCTGATGCACCGCCAGCGTGCCCAGCGCCTTGGCGACCGCCGCTTCGTCCACGATCTTCACGGCAACGCCCCCCGCCGGGCCGTCGGGTGAACGGAGTGTGATTTCAACCGGCCCGCTGAGTTCTTCGACCCTCTGCTGGATGCAGCCGAACGCGCATAGGGCGACAAAAAGAGACACAAATTTCCTGATCTGTAGGCTCATCTCCTATTATATAGAGCAGCGGATGTGCCAGCATGGCCCGCCAGACCCGATTCTTTCGGCACCGGAAGCGACCTTTTTGGCCGCGAACCCTCCCCTTGTCGCCGCAGTGCCGAACGCGGCGCTACCCGTGCCGATCTGTCTCAATCCGCGGCTCGAACCGCACGCGCCCCGTCACCCTCCCCAACCGATCACTTGCTACCACGCCCCAGAGGCTCGCCGGTCACCGCCCGCCGTGGTTGAGGTGAACGATTCCAAGAGCAATGAGTGCCACCGGCAACAGGATGTCCCAGTAGAAAAAATATCCGGCATTCCCGGGCCTAAAGTTCCTGCCGTTGACCATCTGCCGGGCATGTCCGACCGCGCATCCCCATCCGAAGATCGTCACCATCAGGATCGTCGCCAGCCAAAAAGTGCCTCCAAACCGACCGCACAGAACTCCCAAAATACCCATCCCCAGGTCGGCGAACCCCACCTCGAGCTGAAACGGATGACCCTTGCTCCAGCCGATGTACTCGGCAACTTGGTCGCCAAAAAACAAATGCGCGATCGCCCCCCCGACCAGTTGCCAGCCGCAGGCGTACACCAAAAGATTCCTCAGCACAATGGTCGCCCAGAACTGCGCGTCCCCGTGCTTGTGCCAATCCGAAATGGAATACACCACCGCAAGAACCACGGGGATACAGACGGAGTATTTCGCGAGCGTGCTCTTCATCCGTCAACCTGGCCTCAGCGCTTGACCGGCCACGAGCTTACCCTTCGCCCCGCCACACATGCAACCCGACATTTCCCAGTTGTACGTAAGCCGCCTTTGTAGCCGCGCCTCTGTGAGGCGCGTCCCGGTCCT
This sequence comes from Verrucomicrobiia bacterium, assembly GCA_050015495.1. GTDB lineage: Bacteria > Verrucomicrobiota > Verrucomicrobiia > Palsa-1439 > Palsa-1439 > Palsa-1439. The sequence goes on along the minus strand of JBEKBH010000006.1, from coordinate 12,177 downwards.
CCGGCGTGCCGTCCGGTGCAGCCGCGCGCGGACTCGCCAAGCCGAGTAGACGCGACATCGTCGTGCCCCTGTCGCAACCCTTTCGCGGTGCGGATCGCTTCCTGTCACAGACGGGCATTGATGGGGGCGTGGACGGGTTGCGTTTTGAGTGATTCCCCTGCATACTGTGGGTGCAACCGCGGCCACTGAGTTTCCTGACCGTGAAAGGAGATTCAACATGCTCAAAGTAAACGACGAATGCCTGAATCTGATCTTCCGTGACGCACGCACGCATAGCAACTGGCTGGACAAGCCCGTTGACGACGCGCTGCTTGCCCAAGCCTACGACCTCGCCAAGATGGGGCCCACGTCGGCCAACATGTGCCCGATGCGGATCGTATTCGTCAAGTCGCAGGCCGCCAAGCAGAAGTTAAAGCCGGCCCTGTCCGCAGCCAATGTGGACAAGACCATGGCCGCACCCGTCACGGCCATCGTCGGCATGGACGTCCATTTCTATGAGAAACTGCCCGAATTGTACCCGCATGTGGACGCCAAGGCCTGGTTCAAAGACTTGCCGGAGAATGTGCTGGAGTACATGGCGCTGCGCAACGGATCGCTTCAGGGCGCCTACTTTATCCTGGCGGCTCGCTCGCTCGGTCTGGATTGCGGACCAATGTCCGGCTTCGATAACGCGAAGGTGGACGCCGCGTTCTTCGCCGGGACCACGGTCAAATCAAACTTCCTCTGCAACCTCGGTCACGGCGATCCAGCCAGGCTCCATCCGCGCAACCCGCGTCTCGCTTTTGAAGAAGGCTGTCAGATCGTGTGATTCATCTGGCCGTGAACCCGCGCCCTCTCGGAGGCCCACGTTTACCCCGATTCCCAGATCGGGGCTTCCGCCTGCACTGAGGCTCCCGAATGTGTCGTGGCCGCCGGCCTTTTGTAGCCGCGCGCGGACTCGCCGAGAGGCCGCCTCGTCGTTCCTAGGCGGCAAAGCGCGGCCCCGTCGCCTTTCCGGTTGTACGGTAGGGCGCGGTGGCCCGCCGCTCGCACGGGTGAAGTCTGGGTCGCTGATTTTCGTCTCGCCGCGCTCATTTCCTAAACGCATCGAGCCGGACGGAGTTCACCCCCTCTGATCGCTGATACCTAGTATTACTAGGTGTCAGGCCGGCACATGATACATTGCAGTGCCATGTATCGTGCAGTTTGGGACTACCGCGCTTTCAGCGAGACATTGGCCACTTTCTTGCCGGATGGCCCCTGCCGCCGTTCGCCGCACACCACGAAACAATCTGTTGCTATTCCCGCAATCAGTCCTACACTGGCAGCGGAGAGTTGAGCGACCCTCTCGTCAAGTAAGATTGTTTCTGGGAGAAATACCCACCCTTGGGAACGGCTCGTGGGTTTAAAAACGAGAGATGAGCCTCGACTCTCCTTTCGTTTTCAGCCGCCGTGGCCCCCGCCGTTGCGTCCCGCCGCCTGGACCCCCGAGTCCCTGTTGGGAGACTACGGGTTTTGAAAGTTGTGAAGTGTTACCCCGCCGGTCCCCGATACCTCGTACTACCAGGCGTCAGCCCGGCACCTGATACATTGCAGTGCAATGTATCGCGATGGAGGGCCACGTTTACCCCGAATCCCTTTCGGGGCTCCGCCTGCACTGAGGCTCTCGAATGTGTCGTGGCCGCCGACTCTTGTAGCCGCGAAACATTTTTGCGGAAAGAACACACGGCGAACTGGCAGGAGTATCAAGGCGCGGGCCGACACCTGCCACAGACGGGCATCGATGAGGGGGGACGAGGATGGGTTGCGTTTTGAGTGGCTCTCCTGCATACTGTGGACGCATGAACCAGAATGGATTCTGGTTCGTGTCGAGCAAACTCGACAAGGAGAGCAAGATGGCAAAGCGTGATGTGATGGAGATTGCAATCAAGGTCATGGGGCTTGCTCTCCTGTTTTTCTTTTTGCAAACGATTTCTCTCGCGGGAGCAGCCATTTCGTCCGGTGGCGCAAAATACATCGCCAACAGGACCGCCTACATCTTGTTCTCGTGCCTCACCACCCTCCTGTATCTGGGCTTCGCGCTGCTTTTCCTTTGTAAAGGAAGGCGCATCGCTGAGATGTTGATGAGCGAGTCCGGCAACGACCCCATCCAGAACCGGGAGTCCCTTGCTCCCCATGCCCAACTGCTCTTTTGGGTCAGGATTCTTGGGCTGTACTTCTTTGTGTCGGGCATCGTGAGTTTGGTGTCAGATTTCTTGTCGGCTGCGTTCACCGTTTACAACACCTTTTGGTGGACACGCATAATTGGACACGTCATTCAACTCGCGCTGGCACTTGGCTTCATCTTCCGAACCAAACGAGTGGCTCAGTTGGTTGAAAAAGGCTCCTAGCCGTTTCTCCGCAGTGTCCGCCGAACGATGGCAGGGAGTGACCATGTCCCCCGGGCTGACATCGCTTAGTTGTTTCGCCAGCCGCAAAATCCGGTTCGCATTTTCACGCCGCTGGAGTATATTCGACTATAATCTGGAGAAGCACGCGATGGCACTGACCCGCTACGGCGAACTGCGCAACGAACTCATGCGTCGGAGTTTTCCGAATACCTTCGCGCCCGTCGTCCTCCGCGATGCCGACAGCAATTACGTCCCGATCCCCGTCAGCGAACGACTCGTCCAATGCATCTGGTACGATCAACGCGTCAACTCCGGCTCGTTGCGGACCACCGATGGCCGCGCTGTCCGCGTGGTGTTCCAAGGGTGGTGGAACCTCGAAGCCGGCCCCGATTTTCGGCACGCCACGCTCCAGATCGGCGACGAGCCCGAGCACACCGGCGATATCGAGATCCATCTGCGCGCCGAGGATTGGGATCATCACGGGCATGAACACGACCGCCACTTCAACGACGTCATCCTGCACGTCGTGTTGTGGGAAGCGCGCAGCCAACACGTCCCGCGGACGCGCGCGGGCCAGATCATCCCGCAAATCGTGATCCAGCATCAGTTGGACAGTCCGCTCGAGCAACTCTACGACGAGCTCGATCTCGACTCGTATCCGCACAACGTCGGCAACCATCACGGACAATGCAGCCATGTGTTGCACGCGCTGCCTCCCGAATCGCTCGCCGCCCTGCTCGATACCGCCGGCGAAGAACGGTTCGCGGCCAAAGTCCGCCGGTTCCTGCGCTGGATCCATCGGGTGGGTCCCGAACAGGCGTTCTACGAAGGCTGGATGGAAGCGCTCGGCTACAAAGCCAACAAGGCCGCGTTCCGACTCCTCGCCCAGCGCGTTCCCGTGTCCGACATCAACGACCACCGGTCGCACCTCGGGCCGATCCTGTTCGGTGTCGCCAATTTTCTTCCGACGGGCGCGCCGACAGCACGCAACACCGCCGCCGCCGCGCACGTCAGGCGACTGTGGAACGCCTGGTGGAAATTGCGGCCCGACAGGGAAGACCGCATCCTGCCCGCCGGCGCGTGGCGATTTCCCGGCGTCCGTCCCGCTAATCATCCCCATCGACGGCTCGGCGCCGCCGTCGCGTTGCTGAAGAAACATCCGAAGTTGATGGAGAAGGTCGTCGGCGCGGTCGAGAGCGGCGGCGATCCGGCCACGTTTTTCTCCGAGATTCGCGATGACTACTGGAGCCGCCATTTCACCCTGGGCGGCAAGACGCAGTCGCGGGCGAGCGAGTTGATCGGCCTCGACCGCGCCCGGGAAATCGTCGCCAACATCGCGCTGCCGTTCGTCGCCGCCTACGCGGAAAGCAATGGCGACGCCAAACTGTACGAAGCGGCGAAGACCGGTTATTCACGCCTGCCCGCCGCGCCGTCCAACAGCATCCTGCGCCTCGCCGCCAGCCAGTTGTTCGACAACGCGCCGCTCGCGCGCCGTGCGACCAAGACGACGCGCCAACAGCAGGGCCTGATGCAGGTCTTTCATGATTTTTGCGTGAACGACAAGTCCGGTTGCCGTCACTGCCAGTTTCCGGATCTCGTGAGTCGTTGGGCGTCGGTCTCAAAGTAAGAACCGCGGCGGCAGAGTCTCAGTGACGAATGTGGCCGCGCGACCGCAACCAGGCCACGAAGGCAACCACCGCAATCGCCACCGCCGCGATCACGATGACCCGCAACAGTCCGTCGCTCTTTGATATGCTTCGCGTACCGCCTGACTTTGCGACCCGCGCCGGCGGGAACAATTCGCGATCCAGCGCTTCCGCCGCGCCGGTCACTTCGGCCAGCGACGTGAATTGCTTCCGACCTTCCGCTCCCAGCATTCCCTCCACGAACTCGCTCACGGGTTTGGTGACCGGTCCGATGTCGTTGGTGAGCGTGGCCATCATCACCGCCAGATTGATCACGTCCTCTTGAGCCGACGGACTCGCGGGCATTTCGGCGGGAGCAACGTTGATGAGCTTGACAGTGCCATCCTTCGCGGTGAGCACGTTCTTGTCCGCGGGCGGCTGGTGCGGGACATTCCGTTGCCAGAGAAAATCCAGCGCGCGCGCCGCGCCCGCAATCGCCAGCAACAGCCGGTGTTCGTCCACCGCGTCGCCCTTGCGCAAGAACCGCGCCAGCGGCGGCCCGTTCATGTACTCCATCGCGCAGAAGTACGTCCCGTCCGATTGTCCGACTTCGTACACCGTGACGAGATGGGGATGCATCAGCGAGGCATCCGCGCGCGTCTCCTCCAGAAAATGCTCGATCTTGCCCGGCAGCGCGGCAATCCCCGGCGATAACACCCGCACCGCCACCGTCCGCCCCATCGTCGTCTGGACCCCGCGGTACACCTTGCCCCAGCGGCTGATGCCGATCGGCATCCCAATCACGTAACCGCGCAGCGTCCGGCCGACGAGCGGGTCGGATGTCGACGACGGTTCGGTCATGGTGATCCCTCCGGCGACGGGACCGGCGCCAGCGGCCGCATCGATGGCGGCACGGCGGCGACGTCCTGCATCACGCGGTGATAGTACGTGCGCACCACAAATCCCGCCAGTTCACGCGCCGTCCCCGGAAACCGCACCGTGAAGTTCTTCGTCGAGAAATTCTCCCACGACGGAATGGGCAGCCAGACCGGTTTGCCCCACCCCACGCCCGGCCCCGCGCCCTCGACCGTCGCGAATTGCACGGCGATGGCGACCGACGCCGTATTCAGTTCGCGTTCGCCCGCCTGCGCTTTCGCCTGGATGGTCACGGTGGCCACATCGCCATTGTCGCTGCGCTCGACCCGCGCCAGACGAATCACGTGGTTCAACAACGGCGGCTCAACAATTGCCGTCGCGACATGATCGCCCGATCCGGCAGGCCCGTTGAAACCGGAAGCGGACGGCGACGAGGAACCGGATGCCGACGCGACCGCCTGGTCCGACGGCGTGCTGCGAACCACGTCCAATCTCACCCTCCTCGGCCGGTCTTCGGAGAAAATCCGACCCAGCAGCGCGATTTCGCCAACAATCACGGCGCCGACGACAGCGACCGCGAGAACCTGCAACGAGTCGATGGGACGGCGTCGCTGCTTGACGCCGCCGTCGTGCACGAACTCAAACCGCAGATGCACCGGGCCGATTTCCAATTCGTCCCCGGACGACAGCCGCTGGTCCGTGATGGCCTGGCCGTTGACGTACACGCCGTTCGGGCTGTCCAGGCCGCGCAGGTAATAACCGTCCAACCGCCGCTCGATGGTCGCGTGATGGTCGCCCACGCCCGGCTCGGCCAGTTGTACGTCGCAATCCGCGCGGCGGCCGATAATCGCCGACGGACGGTCGATCAGCAGCGGTCCCCGTGATGCGAAACGCTCTTGGAAAAGCAGTCGGTACATGTCCCAGCCGCTATAATATCACAGCGCGCCCGCGCGCCCACAATTTTTCCGTGTGGAAATTCACCCCCGTCATGGATAGACTACACCACACCGATGGAGTTCCCATGCCAACATTGCGGCCAACGCGTCGTCCTCGCCGCGCTCCCGGCCGCGCCCCAGGTCGAATGTCCAGCCTGTGGCCGGTTGACGAACGTCCCGCACCCGCCGACGGATTCGCCCGCCCATCACCGCGCGCATCCGGCGGATCACCGGCCATCATCGAGACGGCGACGATTGCGCCGCATCTTCGAACCCATCCCCCGACCGTTTGTGTACCTCGTCGGCGCGTCGCTGGTGCTCGTGATGCTGGCGCCATTCTGGATCTACCTCGTGGAGGAGCGCCTCGACCATCGTCCGCCGGTCCTGAGCGATGACGCCATCTCGATTCCCGTGCCGACCGCGTCGGAGACCAATCTCCCGCCGCCCGTGATCGGAGAACCGCGCGCCGAAGTCACCAACGCGATCGACGAATTCCTCGGCATCCGTCTGGACGCCAATCCCGAGCAACTCCAGCAACGGTTCACCCTCCGCCTGCAGAACACCCGGGGCATGGTCCCCGAAGTCTACGAAGTCACCGGGGCCGGCGCCGTTGACTCCGCCACGATGCATTTCTACAACAACCTCCTCAAGGAATTCTGGGTCGACGCGCGCCCGCGCCGCGTCGCGCCCGACCGCATCGAGAAGGAATTGCGGCAAGAATTCGGCGAACCCAGGAGCCGCGCCCTCCAGTCGGGCAAATCCGGCGGCGAACGCCCCGGTCTCGGCTCGTTTACCGCCGTGCCGGGCATCGAGGCCGGCGCGGACCGGGAGAAACGACTGGCCGCGTTCCCCTACCGCGTGGACATTTCGTGGTCGGACGATCAGACCCGCGCCGACGCGAGCATCTACTACACCTCGGACAAACCGGACCGTTGCGATTCGCTGTTGACCATGCACATCAGCGCCGCCGAGTGGCTCAACAACAATCGCCGGCCACTCGGCATGATGACCACAACGTTTCCCCCCGCGTCCACAAATACCCTTCTCGACCAGACCAACGAGCCGCTGCAGCAACTGTTTCCCAGCCCCTGACACTGCCGCCGAATTGTCGCCCCGACAACCGATGTCGCGGTGCGTTCTCGCCGTGAAACGCTTGCGGACGCAAACCGCCGCTGCTAAACTTCCCTCGGTCATGCCCCCCACTACCACGATGAGCGCGCCAACGTCGCACCAGCCGGTCACCCGGTTGCCCGCGGGACCGCGCCCGGACGGGTTGCGCATCCTGTTCGTCTCGTCCGAGTGCGTGCCGTTCGCCAAAACCGGCGGCCTCGGCGACGTGGTCGCGGGATTGCCCAAGGCCCTGCGCCGGCTCGGACACGACGCGCGCATCCTCATCCCCCTGTACTCGTCCATCGACCGCGCAAAGTATGCCATCAAACCCGTCGGCACTGCCTGCGTCCACATGGGCGCGGGCAGCGAACACTGGGTCGGCATCCACCACACCCTCCTCGACGACGAGGTGCCGGTCTGGTTCCTCGATTTCGACGCCTACTTCGGTCGCCCGGGCATTTACGACGGCCCGTTCGGTCATCACATGGACAACGCGTTCCGCTTCGGCCTCCTCTCGAAAGCCGCGCTCCAGATTTGCAAGGATCTCCAGTTCATCCCCCACGTCATGCACGCACACGACTGGCCCACGGCGATCCTGCCGGCCCTGCTCAAAACCTGGGACCGCATTCTCTCGCCGCTCTCGAACACCGCCAGCGTGCTCACCATCCACAACATCGGCTACCAGGGCAAGTACGACGCGAACGTCATGCCCTACCTCGGCCTCGGCGCGGAACATTTCACCTCCGACAAATTCGAGGACTTCGGCAAGACGAACCTGCTCAAGGGCGGCATCTGGTTCGCCGACGCGCTGACCACAGTGTCGCCCACGCACGCCAAGGAAATCCTCGGCCCGATCGGCGGTCAGGGCCTGGCGATGTACCTGAACAACCGCCGCGCCGATCTCTTCGGCATCCTCAACGGCGCGGATTACACCCGCTGGAACCCGGCCACCGACCCGCTCATCCCGGAAAAATTCTCGCCCAAGGACATGACCGGCAAAGCCGCCTGCAAAGCCGCGCTCCAGCGTCGCTTCAATCTCGAAGTTCGCCCCGATCTGCCCGTCTTTGGCATCGTCAGCCGATTCGCCCACCAGAAAGGGTTCAACCTCCTCCGCGAAGCACTGCCGCCTGCCCTCAATAACATGGTCATGCAATGCGTCATCCTCGGCAACGGCGATGCCGACACGGAAAACTTCGTCCACTGGCTCGGCGCGGCCTATCCCGGCCGCGTCGGCTCTCACATCGGCTACTCCGACGAGCTCAGTCACCTGATCGAAGCCGGCAGCGACTTCTTTCTCATGCCGTCCCTGTACGAACCCTGCGGCCTCAACCAGATCTACTCGCTCAAGTACGCCACCCTCCCCGTCGTCCGCGCCACCGGCGGCCTCGACGACACGGTCGAGAACTACAGCGAAGCCGCCGGCACCGGCACCGGCTTCAAATTCTGGGAACCCTCCGGTCTCGCCCTCTACTGGTGCATCGGCTGGGCCGTGTCCACCTGGTTCGACCGCCCCCACCACATCACCAAGTTGAGGCAACAAGCCATGGCCCAAAACTTCGATTGGGCCACCTCCGCCCGCCAATACGCCAACGTCTACCACCATGCCCTCCAAAAACGCGCCTCCGCCCCCGCCTGAATTTCACAGCCGGCGCGGGTGACGAGCCGTTTTGCATTCCCCTCGCCCTCTTAAGGGAGAGGGTCAGGGTGAGGGTTCATTTCCTCGCCGCGCCGTACCCCGACCGAACCCATCCAGAGGGGGAGCCGAGTCTTCGGAGCCAAAGCGGCACTAGCCGCTGAGACGCGCCGAGTGTGTGCTGTCGGCGCAAACGTGACCACGTCGTGCCCAGGTCGCAAAGGATTAAGGTGAGGGGTACGGTCCTTTCTGCGCCCGTCTTCTGTCTCCTGACTCCTGGATTCTGGATTCTGACTCATGACCTCGGCCCCCTCCACCTCTCTCCCGGCATACGGTGTTTACCCCATTGTGGCAATTCTCGGGCAAGGCTAACTTTGCTCTGTTGGTGGCTTTGTGCTGACCACCGAATGCTGCCTCACCGAGGTGACGGAGTACAACACTCCGTCCGTCTCCCCGGGGGCTACGGCGGCGGCATGGACTACCAGGCCCATAACGATTCGTTAACTGTTCAGACCACGCCATGAGTTCGGGGCGGTCGATCAGGCGGCCCACACGCTCGTGGCAGAAAGTAAACTAATGCTTGAGATGGATGAGATGGAACCGGTTTCCGATGCGGTCAAAGTCCCTTTACGCATCAAGGTCAATTATCTGGAGCCGGCGCAGCTACGCATTCCCGGCCCCGAACTGCTCATCAACGTGGTGAGAAGGCGTGTCCGCCAGCTCATCCAGGGGCATCACCCTCTGACGCAGACCGATGCGCGGATGGATTTCTCCGATATCGCCCTGAAGGAAATCGCCGAGGGCAAGCTCTCCTACGAACTCGACAACGAAGAAGTCGAGGCCGTGCCTGCGGTCGCCAAACTGCACGACGGAGCCACGCCCGAGCGCTTTTGATTTTCCGCCTTCTTCGCGACCGATGGTTCTGACGGTAGGGACGCGCTGCCGCGCGTCCTACTGTAGCGGCGCTCTATGAGCGTCGGTCATCACGCCGTTCGTCGTTGGTAGGGCGCTCGCGCCGCGCGCGCCGTCGGCCCCGCATAAACATTCCGACACCGTCACTCCCACATGGCCGTGTAGCGTCCGCTGTCCACAGCGGAATCCCTTTTGATCCGCCGCCCGTCAGGGCCGCGCCGCCCCGCGCTCCGTAACTTCAATAGAAGAGGGGTTAACGGTGAGGAGGAAGGTAGATGACACGGCTTGGCTTTGCCAAAAATCAAGGATGATGTGTGTTATTCGAGTGGGATTAGCGCTGTCCAGATTCGATTTGGTTGATTAGCTCTACTACAAAGCAAGATGGGGTGATGGCCGCGAGTTTCCCCCCTGTTTCATCGGCAATGTTGCCGTGAACGATTCCATAGCACTTCGGTTGGCCAGCACGTATTACCACGCTGCCATTCAGTTCGGGCAGAAGAAAATCCCAGACGGGGCCACCACTGAGGCCTCCTACAGTCGGGTCTTGGAGAAGGAAGAAAAGCGCAGGCTTATTGGTATCGAAGCGTTGCATAGTTCGGAGGCCACTCGCAGACTTGGACTCTTTAAAAATTGGAGAATTGGGGAAGCTGAGAAATACAGACGTGGGAAAACCTATCGTTGTGAGCATTACGTAGTGAGGAGGGGCCGTCTTTTGAGATTCGAGGGAGTTTATGGGGAAGCAACGGTTTGCGAACAAATTGACGGTGTTTTGTCGGGGTTCAATCGGGACAGCGGCGACATCGGCTTGGGAATGTGCGGTGAACCAAACTCCAGATTGAAGCAAGCTAGTCAGGGGCAAATCTGTGGGGGTGTCGCGTTCGGGGTCGAAGACAATGTGGGAATTAGGAGATAGGATTTTAGAAACGTGCTCTGCCGTTACCAAATAGGGGCGGTAGTTGGTCGTAGCGACGAAGAACCCCGTTCCAGATTCTACGTGAAGAACGGGTTGATTATTTGTGGAAGGGGTAATGCTGGCGTTGTAAAGTAGGACGACGCAAGGTGCATAATCATCCGCTGCAGCGGCGCGAGACGTAACAGGTGCGGCAAAAGTAAGGACAAGGGCAAGGGCAAGGGTTTGAACCGGTCCCGGTTGTGGGGAAAATTGAAGAATTGGCGGAGCTCTCATATGCCTGTATTGTCTTTCAACTAGCGAGAACACACTACGCGGTCACGCAGACGAGTCAAGGGCGAAGGGTGGATGGTGTGGTTCACCCGGGTAAGAGAATTTCGGTCCGGTCCACCCACCGCCCCATTTCCACCCAGCCTCCCCACCGACTTACGCCTGACGGTCGAAGAACGGATTCTTACCGGTGACGCTCAACGGAATTCCCAGCGCCTGTTTGACGTTCGGCCATGCCTGGTGGAATTGGGTTTCGGTCCAATCATTGATCCATTTCCAACCAACCTCCCCATCGCCTTATGGGTCTCGCTTTTGTCGTTGGGACTTGGGGCCAGGTCTAATCATTGGTACATTTCCACACAATTTTCTCTTCGTCATGCCATGATACCTATGTAACATATGTATCAGCCTCTCGCCGCCTGCGTGCCCGCCAGAGCTTTAGCCACGGCGGGACTGCTCCTTCGGCGACCTCCCGACCGGATCCCCTGTTCCAGACTTTTGACCTCTGTCTCCTGACTGCTGAATTCTGACGTCCTGATTCGTCGCCACAACATCATGATACCTGTGTTTCATATGTATCCAACCTCTCACCGCACTTGATCTTCCGTGCATCGTTTCACCCTTGCCTTGCCCGGCGCGGTATGATACATATGTAACATATGCACGAGCCGCATTCGCGCCGACCCACGACCCGGCCGACGGACTCCCCCTTGCGCCTCTGGCCAACACATCCGTTCCGGCGCCGGAAGAAGTCGGTTCGTGGCGATTTGATGGCCCAGATCCGGAAAGGCACGACGGCCTGGATTGTCTTGGCCACGCTGGAAAAGCGCGGCGAACTTTATGGATACGGGCTGCGTCGCGAGGTGGAAGTAAATTCCAAGGGGTTGTTTCCAATCAACGAAGGGCCGCTCTACCCGTTGGTGAGAAAAATGGAGCGCGAAGGCTGGCTCTCGTCGCGGCGGGCGGAGGTCGCCGGCCGCGAGAGACGATATTATCGCATCCGCGCCCCCGGCCGCCAGGTTCTCGCCCAATACCGCCGCGAATGGCGCTTGCTGTCGTCCGTCCTCCGCTCTCTCGGCTGCCTCCACGCGTAAGGCGTGCAGCACTGGTGAAAGAAGGAATTGCGGCCAGTCCCAACCATCGACCCAGCCGCAAGCTCCCCGCGGACCTACGCCTGACGGTCGAAGAATGGATTCTTGCCGGTCACGCTCAACGGAATCCCCAGCGCCTGTTTGACCTTCGGCCCGAGCAGGCCCAGGTCCAGGCACGCGCGACCGATGGAAAACATAATCCGGTTGTCCATGTGGAACCGCCCCGCCACTTCCGCCGCCGAACCGGTGGCGATGCCGAGGTCAATCGAGTTGAACGCGCACACGCCGTCCGCCTCCTCCAACTCTTCGCACGACGGCTGGCCGCAGAACCCGCAATTCAATCCCGCCGTATTCGCTTCCACGCCGACGACCACCACCGCCGGTGAATTCTCAATGTTGCCCGCGTCACGCGCAAAGCTGGGCCGAGTCTCTTTCGCGGCGATCTC
>JBEKBH010000005.1:0-147669 GCA_050015495.1 Verrucomicrobiia bacterium | reverse complement strand
ACGCGCCTTATGGGAACAACTCCGTCGCGAATCGACGTCCAACACGAAAGGGTGACGCTATGAATGGATCCAGTTCGAGCCGGTTGACCATCGTGCGGCTGCACATTCACTCTCCCGCCCATGAGGCATTGTATGACCTGGAAACGCTGGCCCGCCTCGCGCGGATGCATCCCGCCCACGTTTCCAACTACGTTCGATTGGGGCTGCTCGATCCCGTGGCGGGGGAAGGACACGATGAACATGCGTGGCGATTTGACGATGGTTCCCTTCACATCCTGCGCCGGATCCAGCGACTGCGAAGCGAACTGGGCATCAACATCAACGGCGTGGCTGTCGTCCTGGAACTCCTGCGGCAAATCGACGACCTGCAACGGGACCTGGCCCATCCTCCCGATGAACAATGAGCGCCGCGATGTGAACGCCAGGTCATACTTGCCACGTTCGTCCCCCAAGCGACAGTCAACGCTCAACATCGTAGGCGTGATCGTGCTAGTGGTGGGGCTGAGCACCGCCAGCATCGTGTTGGTGATGGGCGCGGGCCGGTCGACCGGGCCGGGGGTCTCAGGCGCGCCGGGCGACTGGCAGGATCAGAGTCTGTCGATCGAAGACTCGAAAGCCTCCTCGCACGACGTGGAAATGTACAATGGGAAACTGGGGTTGTTGGCGCTCAGAGTGTCGAACGCGTTCCGGCAGCCCGAATCGCTGGCCATGATCATCGCCACGACCAGCAGCTTGTTCGCGCTGGGCTGTTTTTTTGTGTCGCGCCGTTTGTCCTCCGGCCAATCTCCCGAGAACGACGATCCCCTCCTGTAACCGCCGCGAATGGCGAGACACGACACGCTTCACGTGACAAATGCCGCGGTGTGATTTATTCTTTCACTCGTCAACATGGACACAGGACTGGTCACGATTGAGCGCGCGCCGCGACAACGTCTGCCGGAGTGGATTCGGCAGCGGGTCCCCGGCGGCGAACGCTACGCCTACCTGAAGAACGTCATGCGCGAGTTCAAGCTCCACACGGTTTGCGAAGAGGCCAAGTGCCCGAACATGGGCGAATGCTGGGAACACGGCGCGGCGACGTTCATGCTGATGGGCGACACGTGCACGCGGCGCTGCAACTTCTGCGCGGTCGACAAGGGCAAACCGGGTTACCTCGATGCGACCGAGCCGGAGCACGTGGCCACGGTCGTCAGCGCGATGCAACTCGATTATTGCGTGCTCACGTCGGTGACGCGCGATGATTTGCCCGATCAGGGGGCCGATCACATCGCCCGCACGATTGAGGCGATCCATCAGCGGTTGCCATCGTGCAAACTGGAAATGCTCATTCCCGATTTTCGCGGCGAAGCGGCGTGCGTCGAGCGGGTCGTGAACACGCCGCTGGCCGTCCTCGCGCACAACATGGAAACCGTCCCGCGTCTGTACAAGCCGGTCCGGCCGGGCGCGGTGTACGAACGTTCGTTGCGGGTGCTGGAAATGGCGAAGGGATTTCGCGGCGACATCCTGACAAAGTCCGGCCTGATGCTCGGGTTGGGCGAAACTCGCGACGAGTTGCGGCAGGTGTTTGGGGATCTGCGCCGGCACGGCTGCGACATCCTCACGCTCGGCCAATACCTGCAGCCGACGGCGGAACAATTGACCGTTGTCCGGTACGTTCCGCCCGAGACGTTTGCCGAGTTGCGCGAAGACGCGTTGGGATTCGGCTTTCGCCACGTCGAATCCGGCCCGCTCGTCCGCAGTTCCTACCACGCCTGGGAACACGTGAAGTAGCGGCGGATTTGCGGTTCCTATCCGCTTCGCGACCTCTGACGCGCGGAGCCTTTGCCCCCTACGGCTCGTCGAGCTTGCGGATTCTGGCGACGTGGCGACCGCCCTCGAAGGGGGTCGCGAGCCACAGGTCGACGATTGGGAGGAGCTGATCCTCCGGAACGAGCCGCTGGCCGAAGGAGAGTATGTTCGCGTCGTTGTGGGCGCGGGAGAGTCGCGCGGACTCCTGGTTCCATGTCACGGCGCAGCGTATGCCGCGGACGCGGTTGGCGGTAATGGCCTCGCCGTTACCGGACCCGCCGAACGCGAAGCCGCGTTCCAGCTTGCCCTGGGCCACCGCGACGGCAAGCGGTCGGATAAAATCCGGGTAGTCAACGGGCGCTTCGGAGTCCGTCCCGAAATCCTGCACGTCGTGACCCAGACGACGCAAATGTTGGGCAACGAGGGTCTTGTATCGGAAACCAGCGTGATCGGAAGCAACCCCAATGCGCATTGTCTACCTCATATTCGTCGAACGATTCAAAGCGGAACCATAGCCACCACCCGCAAACTCGACCAGGGAACGATAGCGTTTCCATTTCATAACTCAACCGAAAACTGGAGCCGAACCGGATGGAGATTTTACCGGGGAATCAACAGCACGGCTTTCAGGGCATTCAACATGAATTGCATCGCCACAGCCGCCAGAAGCAGTCCCATCAGACGCGTGGCGATTTTCATGGCCAGGGGGCTGATCCAGCGCACCCCATGGGCCGAGATGCGCAGGATGAGATAACTGATCGCGCACACCGCGACGATGCAGACGTACAAGGCGATGTGCTGGGCCACGCCCTCCGCCTGGTTCTGCATCAGGATGGCCGTGGTGATCGCGCCGGGCCCGGCCAGCATGGGAACCGCCAGCGGCGTGATGGCAATGTCCTCCTTGTCGGCGCCGGCGGCGGTTTCCTCGGTCGTTTCGCGGACTTCGGAGCGGCGGGCGCGGAGCATGTCGAGGGCGACCAGGAGCAACACGATACTGCCGCCCATCTGGAATGCCGGGAGCGTGATGCCGAGCAACCGGAAGATCCATTGTCCGGTCGCGGCGCAAACGACCAGGACGCCTCCCGCCACGCAGCAGGCCAGTCGCGCCATCCGGATCCGGCTGGCGGGCGAATCGGTGGGCGTCATCGCCAGGAACGCGGGCAGCGTGGCGATCGGGTCGACGATGATAAACAGCGAACTGAATGCGAGCAGAATGTATGCGTGCAGGCTCATCGTTCTCCGAGGCATTGACCATCGCAAACTTCGACGCGCAACGCAAGCCGACATGGGTTCGCCTTTGTGTTCCCGAGCCGGTCTGATACAGTTCGGCTCGCATGGTTCTTCCGACAAGACTGCTGTCACTTTTGCGGGACCCTGTGGGGTTGGAGCCGTTGGAACTCGACGGCGATCACCTCGTCAACAGGGCGAGCCAGAGGCGTTATCCGATTGTCGAGTCCATCCCGGTGCTGCTCGATTCCGCCGAGCTGGGTCCGCAGAATCTCAAGTTCCAGAGAATGTACGACTGGATGTCGTATGGCTATGACCTCTTCCAGAAAGTGGGCGACCTGTATCTTCGGGGGAAACTCAGCGAATTGCGACGGCAACTTGCGTCGAAGCTGTCGCTCAAGCCCGGGGACCGGTTTTTATACACGTCGATCGGGACCGGCGTGGACCTGCCGTATTTCGCCGCGCAGGTTGACCTGAAGCAGATCGAGCTGGTTGGATTGGACCTGTCGATGGGGATGCTGCGGCGGTGCCAGCCACGGCTGAGCCCCTATCGCGAGACGTCGTTGCTGGTGCAAGCCAACGCCGAGCGGCTGCCGTTGGCCGATCGGTCGTTCGATGTCGTGATGCATCTGGGGGGAATCAATTTCTTCGATCAGCCCGCCGTGGCCGTGAAGGAAATGGTCCGGGTCGCCAAACCCGGGGCGCTGATCCTGATCGGGGACGAAACGAAGGATGTGGTGACGAGCAATTATCAGCGGAGTCCATTGACGCGATCGTACTTCAAGGATGCCCCGACGGATTTTCGCCCGCGAGAGTGGGTCCCGCCCGGAGTCAGCGATCCCGTCTATGAAGAGGTTTGGGGCGGGAAAGGTTATCTGCTGACGTTCCGAGCCCCCGCTCGGTGAACGGGGGGCAGGCGCAAGCTTGTGGGAAAGGAGCTTACCTCCCGTGGCACGAGGGATTTGCCGGGACAGCGGATCCAATTACCGCGGTCGAGTTGGACGTACCGCCGACTCCGGATACACCGCGTTGTGGATCGACGCCAGGAGTTCTTGATTGTTCACTGGTTTCTGAAAAAAGTCCCTGGCGGAATGCCTCAGGGCTTCGGATCGGAGAAGGCTGGGATTGTTCCCGGTGATGACCACCATGGGCAGCGACGCGCATCCTTCGACCTCTCGAAGCCTGTCCATCAGCAAGATACCATTTCCCGCAGGAAGACAGACGTCCATGACCACCAGGTCCGGTCGGTCCGCTTCGGCTTGGTGTATCGCCGTCAACACGTCGCGGGCGGTTTGCACGCGATAGCCGTTCGCCCTCAAACGAGTGGCCAAGCCGAGCCGCAAGTCATCATCATCGTCGACAATCAGAATATTCTTCTGCTGCATGCGTCCTCATGGCGCCTGGGTGGCTTCGACCCGCAACGGCGTTCTCTCTTGCGCTTGCAGTACGTGTTCGATTGTCCGCTGCAAATCCAAACGGTCGACCGGCTTGCACAGAAACGCTTCCGCCCCGCTGCTGAAGGCCTGCACCTTTTTCAACGCCGCTTCGCCAGCGGTCAATATCACCACCGGAATACCCGCCAAGAGCGGGTTCGCCCGCATTCGACCAAGAACTTGCAGTCCGTCCTCATCCGGCAGCCCCAGATCCAGCAACACGAGGTCGGGCTGCCACCTCGTCATTTGGTCGATGGCCTCCGCGCCGCTCGTGGACACCGCCCCATCATACCCGCGGGCTTTCAGCCAAACGCGCAACCCCAACGCCAAATCCCGGTCGTCTTCTACCACCAGTATTCTCTTGGGATCCATCGCGCGATTACCCGTCCTGAATCGAACCCGCGACCCGGCTCCGCAAGGAGTCCCCAATGTTCTCACCAGCGGCGACCGGTAGCGACGTGCCATCCAAAAGCCTGTCAATCGCGGCAAACAATTTGCGGGTGTCCGCCGGCTTCTGGAAGAAGGCTTGCGCGCCGCCTTTCAACGAGAGCTTTTCGATGATGGCCGCCGGTTGAGAGCTCAGGATTATAATCGGGATCAACATGAACTTCGCGTTCGTGCGGAATCGCCGCAACACCTCCAGGCCATGCCCACCCGGCAACCCGAGGTCCAGGATCACCAAGTCGGGCTGCTCCTTCATCGCCACGGTGAGCGCTGTCGGCGCGTCGGCTGCCGCAACGACACTGAACCCGTTTGCCTTCAGACGCACCGTCAAACCCATGATCATGTCCTGATCATCGTCGACTACCAGAATTTTCCCCTGATTCGCCATGTGTTCGTTGTCTCCCCTTCTTTCGAGTTATGCTTGTCTCGCGTTTGCGGCGGCTTTCTTAAGAACGCGAACGATCTCCGCCAGCAATTCGTGGTTGTCGACGGGCTTTTGAAAGAATGCCACCGCTCCCGCGGCCAACGCGTCGGCCTTATAGCAAATGGCATCGCGGGCCGTCACCACGATGACCGGGATATTGGCCACCGCCGCGTGACCCCTGAGCCAATCCAAGACGCGGAATCCGCCCGTGGCGGGCATGGTGAGGTCGAGAATGATGACGTCCGGCCTTTGCTGGTCCACGGCGTGGATGGCGTGGCTGCCATCTTCGGCGCAATCAACCTGAAACCCGCAGGCGGTGAGACGAACCTGGAGCCCCAGCCGCAAATCCTGGTCGTCATCCACCAACAGGATACGGTGACGGCTCGCTACGGCTCGACCCACAGGTGTGTATGCTGGCGCCAGCGTTGCATTCACAAAGGCAGGCTAGAGAGCTTAGACCATGCCACTCAATGTCAACTTTTTTCGACAGGACCGCTGGTTGCCTCGTGCCCGGTTTGGACGGGGAGCGTGAACGAGAACGTGCTCCCGTGGCCCGCGTCGCTCTCGACCCAGATTTGTCCCCCATGCCGTTTCACCAGTTCGCGGCAGATGTACAGCCCGAGTCCCAATCCCCTGCGGCTCGAGGCAATATCGGAAGGCAACTGGTGGAGCCGACCAAAAACCTGTTCTTGCTCGGCGATAGGAATCCCGATGCCGGTATCGGCAATAGAAACACAAACGAACGACCGATCCGTTGCGAACACCGACGCCTGCACCAGAACGGTTCCGCCTGCGGGTGTGAACTTTATCGCATTGCCGAGAAGGTTGGTGAGGATTTGGCGGAGCCGGTGGGGATCGGCTTGGACCAACGGCAAGGCGGGCGCCACCTCGATGGTGATGGTGAGCTGTTTGCCTTCCGCTTCGGCTCGAACCGCCTGCACCTGCTCGTCAATGATCTTCGCCACCGAGATCGACTCCGGGTTGACGACCAGTTTGCCGGCGTCGGTTTTCAGGACTTCCAGCAGATCATCGATCATCGCCTGGAGCTGCCCGACGTTCCTGAACGCGATTTGCAGGTACTCCTTCTGGTCCGGGGTCAATTCACCGGCCAGTCCATCCAACAAAATGCTCACAAACTGATGGATCGCCGCCAGCGGCGAACGCAGTTCGTGGGAGACATGTGAAACAAACTGATCCTTCAGTTCCAACTGTTCCCGCCGCATCTTATCCAACTCGACGTTGGCCCGGGCCAACTCTTCCGTCCTCTGCGCCAGCGCCGCCTCGGTTTGTTTGCGCGCCGTGACATCCTGCTTGATGGCCACAAAATGCGTGATTTCGTCCTTGCCGCTACGCACCGGCGTGATCGTCATTTCCTCGACGTACGTGCTGCCGTCTTTGCGGCGATTGGCCACCTCGCCATGCCAGACCCTGCCGCCGAGTACCGTTCCCCACATCCCGGCGTAGAACTCCGGCTCGTGGTGGCCCGATTTTAGCAGTCGTGGCTGGCTACCGACCACTTCTTGGGGTGTGTAACCCGTCAACTGCGAAAAGGCCGGATTGACCCAGGCGATGGTACCGGTCCGGTCGGTGATCATAATGCTGTTGGCCGCCGCTTCCAGTGCCGCAGCGCGCAGATGGCATTGTTCCTCCTCGCGTTTCCGGCTGGTTATATCCCGGATGGTGCCGATGACCACCGGGCCGCCCGGCGTCGCCAGTGGACTCAGACTGACCTCCACCGGAAACTCGGTGGTGTCCTTGCGCCGCGCAAACAAGTCCATGTTGACGCCCATGGGGCGAGTGCTGGGATTCTTGTGGTACTCCTTGCGATGCCCTACATGGGCCGCGCGAAATCGTTCGGGGACCAACATTTCGATCGGCTTGCCGATCATCTCCTGCCGCTCGTAACCAAACGCTTTTTCCGTCTGGCGATTAACCTGCTGGATCAAGCCGTCTCGGTCAACCACCACAACGGGATCGGGCACGGCCTCCAGCAGGTCTTCGGCTCGGTGGAGAGCTTGTTCCGTCCGGGCCAGACTGTTGCGGACCTGCCAGTCGTTTTGCGCCAATGCCTCTTCGGGCCGCTGTTCCTTGGTGATGTCGCGCGCCACCGTCGCGAATCCACTGACAGCGCCCTTCTCGTCGCAGAGCGCGACCATCACGCGGTGCGCCCAAAAGCGAGAACCGTCCTTTCGCACTTGCCAACCGTCGGCTTCGTAACTGCCCTCGGTTTCCGCGCGCTTCAGTTCGATCTCTGGTTTGCCCTCCCGAACGTCCTCATCCGGGTAAAAGCGGGAAAAGTGCTGACCAATAATTTCCTCGCGCCGATAGTCTGCCAGCTTCTCGGCACCAGCATCCCATGAGGTGACACGGCCCTCGCGATCCACCACGAAAACCGCGTATTTCTTCGTGCAGCCACCAGAAAGGCGAGCAGAATCCATTGGTCTCAAACGAACCGTTGCCCCCGCGCTTTCGCTCGGGAAAACCAATCACATTACCTCACCCGGTAACGTGGCCCCTCACTGGTATCTTACACCGTTGAAATACTTCGCGCAAGCGCTTCTTGTGAGGCCACACGCAACACAGCCGCGGCTGGCACCAGCCCCTCAAGACTCGGGACAAGCCCCTACGGGACAAGCCGGACGCGGTAGAGCCGAGTGCTGCACTGGCAGCACGAGACGCCGCGACGTCGTTTTCGCGGCAACCACTTATGGTATTAGACGCACACGATAGTATCTGGCGGGGAAGTTGGTCGCCGCGCCCGTATCGAGGTAGTTGGTGGTCGTGCCGACGGTGTTGGTGACGGTGAAGATGTCGAGGAAGTTGTTGGTGTTATAGTTGCCGGTCGCGTCACCCGCAGTCGCTTGCAGCGCGTTTGTCCTATTGGGACCCATCGTCCACGTCACCAACAAGTCGATGCCACTGGGCGCGATTGAGATGATCCGGAACGACGACGCGCTGTTGGTCGGGTCAAGGCCGGCCAGGTAATCCTGCAGGACGGTAAATCCAGTGCCGTCGGGATCGTCCGTCGCCAGTGAGTTGTCCGCCGCCTGACCCGTGGGATGGCCGAAATATTCTTGTGTCCACCAGTCCGGTACGCCATCGCCATCGCTGTCCACCGGCGGGGCGTTGGTCAACTGATCGAGCAGGATTTGGTAGAACGCGCTGGTGCGCGTGGCCGCGCCGATATCTTTGACCCATTGGATGGCATCGTTGCCGGGGATATTCGTCACGATAGCTGTCCACGCGCCGCCCATGAAGTCGGACCTTTGCAGGGAATAATACTTCCCGCCGACAGACGTGAAGTACACCCGGATATCGGTACCGACTGGCGTGATCGCTGTGATGCGAAACGCCGACGCGGGATTGTTCGGGTCGAGTCCGGCCAGATAGTCTTGCAAGACAGTGAACCCGGAACCATCGAGGTCCTCGCTGGCCAGGTTGGGATCCAACGGGTCGAGGCCGTACTGCTGTTTCCATCCGTTCGGGATGCCATCGCCGACCGCGCTCAGGTTCGTGGCGAGCATCAGCGTCCCAAACGACGCAGTCCCCCCGTTGCGCACGAACAGACCGCAGGTGTTGGTCATCACCAACTCGTCGGCAATCAATACACCTCCAGCACTGACGGTGAGCGTGCCATCGCGCAGATCGAGGTAGCCGGTGTGCGTGGCATTGGTGACGTAGAGCGTGCCGCCGTTGACGGTAATCCGGCCGATGGCGTTGGTGCCGCAATCGCCGACAACGAGCTTGTCAAAGACGGTGACCTGACCCGCGGGGATCGTGAGCGAGCCGGTGGCAGAATAGTTGGATGAGATGGTCATCGAACGCATCACGACCGTGCCGCCAGACACGGTTAACGGCGCGTTACCAAAACAGCCCAGAACGAAGTCGCCGTTGGTGGCAACCAGTTGTCCACTCGTCACGGAAACCGTCCCCGTGAGGTTGGGCCCGCCCAGGGCCACAATGCTGTTGCGCATCACCGAGAACGATCCGCCGGCTATCGTGATGGTCCCGGACGCGAGCGTCCCGCAGTAGAGATTGCCCACGGCGACGGATCCGTTGGAGACGACCAGTTGACCAATTCCTTCCTCGCCCACGTACATGGTCTGCATGTTGTTCGTGGCGATCAATTGGCCGCCGGTAATCCACATGGTGCCCGTTGAATTCATGGATGCCGCCAGGAAGATATTGGACGAAAAGGCCGCCCCACAGTTGACCGTCCCCCCGGCGAGCGTAAAGGTCCCAAGACCTCCCAATCCCTGTCCAACATACAGATCGCGAAACAGGCACGTCCCATTCGAGACCGCCATTTGAGTGACGCCGTTCGCCTCGAAGAGGCCGCCGTTCGTGGAAATCACTTGCCCCCCTGTAACCCACAACGTGCCGGTGGATCCCGGATAAAAACCGAACTGAAACGTGACCACACTCAGCGTTCCGCCAGCAATGGTGACGGTACCGGCGTTATGAAAGCCCCCAAGCAAACTGTAGGTATGCACCGTGCCGTTTGACAACGTAAATTGGCCCGGGCCAGAGACCCCGATAATCGTTCCCGATGGCGCGAAATTCGTCATTATCAGGCTCCCGCCGGTGACCCAGACCGCTCCCACGGCATTGCTCGCCTGTCCGACGAAAAGATTGGAAGCGATGACACTGCCTCCCGCCAGCGTCATCGTGCCCGTGGAAAACGTATTGGATCCGAAGACCGCGCGACCGAGTTGCACGGTGCCGTTACTGACCGTCAACTGACCGGCACCCGTGTTGCCCAGCACCGCGAACGCATTGGTCGCCGTCAATTGTCCACCGTTCACCCAAATATTCCCGTCTATGGTCGGCCCGACCCCCGCGTCGGAATCGATTTGAACCGTGGAATTCGTGAGCAACAACGAACCACCGCTGCTCAGCGTCAGCCCGTTCAGGATGTGCAGTGTGGCGCTCAGACTGCCCATGGCAACGGATAGCGTGTTCGTGGCGCCACTGGCGCCCGCGACCGTCAGGTTACTGACGGTCAGCGCGCCGGTCACCCCTGCGGTTGCGCTATCCATGGACACCGTCTTGGAGTTCGCGTTGGTGATTAACTCGGCCGAGTGCAAGATGGAGGGAGTCTGGACAGACCAGTTCGAGGGCACTTCCCATTTGCCGCTGGATGGATTGATCCAGCTATTGACCTGCGCGTGCAAGACAGCCGGCAGTGCAATCCAGACGAGAAATCCCGCGATCAGACAACCGTACCGCTTTCGGTGCATGGTATGCCTCTCAGCCTCTGTAGGCCGCCAATCACTTCGGGGGTGAAACCAACTGCCTCGCGCTCACGGAGATGCTAACTTTCCCGTGGCGCCGAAGCAAGGCAAATCGAGACTTGCGCGGCGGGTGGAGCAAACCCAATTTTGCGCACCCGGGATGTGCGGAACGCGACGGCCAGAAAGGGCTTGCCATCGCTCATGGGGACGCCTATAGTGCTCCGCCTTTTCAGCATACCGCACCATCGTCGTGCCTTGCCAAGGGCAGGAGAAAAATCACAGTAATGCAGAACGCCATGGAGAAACTCTTTTCCGAGGTGAAAGAATTCACCGAGGGAATGCTGGTCAAGGGCCGCATCATCGAGGTGCGCCCGAACGAAGTGTTGGTGGATATCGGGTACAAGTCGGAGGGGGCGATTTCGCTCTCGGAATTCGAGGAACCCGATGCCGTGAAGGTGGGGGATGAGATTGAGGTGTTGTTGGAGCAGATCGAGGACGACGACGGGATGGTCGTGTTGTCCTACGCCCGGGCCGAACAGAAGAAGAACTGGGACCGGATCGTGAGCATTTGTACCGAGGGCGGCACCATCGACGGCAAGGTTCGCGGCAAGGTGAAGGGCGGATTGATGGTCAACATCGGTGTCGACGCTTTCCTCCCCGCCTCGCAGATCGACGTGATCCCTCCCCGCAACCTCGACGATTTTCTCGGCAAGACTTACAAGTTCAAGGTGGTCAAGATCAACCAGGAGCGCCACAACATTGTGCTGTCGCGGCGGGAGTTGATCGAGCAGGAGCGCGAAGACAAGCGGCGCAACCTGATGACCAGCATGCAGGTCGGGCAGATTCGCAGCGGCTTGGTGAAGAACCTGACGGATTTCGGCGCGTTCATCGACCTCGATGGCCTGGATGGATTGCTCCACATCACCGACATGAGTTGGGGCCGGATCAATCATCCGTCCGAGTTGCTCAAGGTGGGCGACACGATTGAAGTGATGATTTTGGAAGTGGACCGCGAGAAAGAGCGCGTCTCGCTCGGGCTCAAGCAACGCAATCGTAACCCGTGGGACAACGTCGAGGTGAAATACCCCGTCGGCAGCAAGGTCCGCGGCAAAGTGGTCAGCGTGGTGCCCTACGGCGCGTTCGTGCAACTCGAGGACGGCGTCGAGGGCATGGTGCACGTGTCGGAGTTGTCGTGGACGAAGCGCGTGGCGCGGGCCTCGGACGTGTTGAAGGTGGGCGAGGAAATCGATGCGATCGTGCTGGAGATCAAGCGCGAGGAGCAGAAGATTTCCCTCGGCATCCGCCAACTCGAAGCCAACCCGTGGACGCACGTGCCGAAGAAATATCCGCCGGGCACGCGGATCAGCGGCAAGGTGCGGAACCTGACGAATTTCGGCGCGTTTGTGGAGATCGAGGAAGGGATCGACGGGATGGTGCACGTGTCCGACATGTCGTGGTCGCGCAAGGTGACCAATCCGGCAGAGTTGTTGAAGAAGGGCCAGACCGTGGACGCGGTGGTGCTCGAAGTGGACAGCGCCAACCAGCGGATTTCGCTCGGCATGAAGCAGATTGAGGACGACCCGTGGAAGACCATCGAGCAGCGGTACAAGATGGGCGACCTGGTGAAGGGCAAGATCGTGAAGCTGGCGTCGTTTGGCGCGTTCATCGAGTTGCCCGACAAGCTCGAAGGCCTCGTGCACATCTCGCAGATCAGCGAGGAGCACATCGACAAGATCAAGAACGTGCTCAAGGTGGGCGACGAAGTCACCGCGCGCGTGATCAAAGTGGATGCGCCCGAGCGCCGCATCGGATTGAGCATCAAGGCCGCGAATTACAGCAGCGACCAGCTCGAAGCGGAGAAAGAGCAGTACGAAGCCGCGCTCAAGCCGGGCGAGGCGATCGTCGATCTCGAACACGCGTTCGAGCAGGCCGAGGAAGAGAAAAACCAGTAGCCGTTTCCTCGCGAATCTAGTACAAGAAGCCCGGCCCCGAACGATTTCGGGACCGGGCTTCTATTTGCGTGCGCCATGAAAACTGCCGATGAACAATTGAATCTGCTCGCGCAAGGGTGCGAGACCGTCGTCACCCGCGAGGAACTGAAGAAGAAGTTGGAGCAGAACCGCCCACTGCGCGTGAAGTTCGGTTGCGATCCCACCGCGCCCGATTTGCATCTCGGCCACAGCGTCGTCCTGCGCAAGCTGCGACAGTTTCAAGACCTTGGCCACAAAGCCGTGCTGATCATCGGGGATTACACGGCGCTCATCGGTGACCCGACGGGACAGAACAAGACGCGCCCCATGCTCCGCGATGCCGATATCGAGCGCAACGCGAAGACGTATTTCGAGCAGGCGGGGAAGATCCTCGATACGTCGCCCGACAAGCTGGAAATCCGGCGGAATGGCGAGTGGCTGGCGGGAATGCGTCTGGCGGATGTGGTCAAGCTGACCAGTCAGATGACCGTGGCGCGGATGTTGGAACGCGATACGTTCGAGAAGCGCTATGAAGCTGATGTGCCGATCGGCGTTCATGAATTTCTCTACCCGCTGCTGCAAGGGCACGATTCGGTCATGATTCGCGCCGACGTGGAACTGGGCGGGACCGACCAGACGTTCAACAATCTCGTGGGTCGCGACCTGCAGCGGGACGCGGGCCAGGAGCCGCAGGTGGTGATGATCCTCCCGATCCTGGAAGGACTCGATGGCGTCGAGAAGATGTCCAAGAGCAAGGGCAATTACATCGGCATCAGCGAGACGCCCAGGGACATGTTCGGCAAGACCATGAGCATCGGCGACGACCTGATGTGGAAATGGTATGCCCTGCTCTTCTTCAAGACTGCCGCGGAAATCGCCGAGTTGAAGAAGGGCCACCCGATGGAGGCGAAGAAGGCCCTCGCCCATGCCATCGTCGCGCAATACCACGGCGCAGCGGCCGCCGACCATGCGCGCGAGGATTTTGAAAAGCAGTTCTCGAAGAAAGACCTCTCCGAAATTGCCGAGAGCCTGAGCGTGCCCGCCGGTGAGATTTGGATTGTTGAGCTGGTGGAGAAGACCGGTAAATTCAAGAGTCGTGGGGACATTCGGAGGGTCATCCAGCAAGGCGGCGTTACCCTCGATGGCCAGAAGATCACCGACGACAAAACCCGCGTCACCGTCCGTGACGGCCAGATTCTCAAAGCGGGCAAATTGGTCGTCGTCAAGTTGGCAACCCCATAGGGTCGTCAGGCCGCGGCTTGGGACTCGTCTTCAGTAACGGACTGCCGGCGCAGAGGCCCCGGCGCACTCTCCCACAATTTGACAAATGCCCGGGCCGGTGACATCATGGAATCAGTGGCGAGAGAATTGAACTGCCGTGCAAACGGGAAAGGCGGGTCGCTATGCCCTATATAACCGTCGGCAAGGAGAACTCCGGCAACATTGATCTCTACTATGAAGACCACGGAACGGGCCAGCTGGTCGTACTCATTCACGGCTGGCCGTTGAGCGGGCGTTCCTGGGAAAAGCAAACAGCCGCCCTGCTCGGCGCGGGGTATCGGGTCATCACCTACGACCGCCGGGGATTTGGGGAGTCGAGTAAGCCGACGTCCGGCTACAATTACGATACCATGGCCGGGGACCTGCAGAAACTGGTGATCAAGCTCGACCTTCGGGATTTTGTGTTGGTGGGTTTTTCGATGGGTGGCGGCGAGGTGGCACGGTATCTGGGCAAGTTCGGGACCAAAGGCGTGAGCAAAGCGGTGTTCATCTCGTCGATTCCGCCGTTCCTCCTCAAAACGGCAGACAACCCGCACGGCGTCGACGGCAACGTCTTCGACGGGATCAAACAGGGGATCGTCGCCGACCGCCCGGCGTTCCTCATGGCGTTTCTCTCGAACTTTTACAATGTCGACGTTCTGGGCGGCAAACTGGTCAGCGATCTGCTCATTCGGTCGAACTGGATGGTGGCCGTCGGCGCTTCTCCGCGAGGCACTCTGGATTGCGTTTCCGCGTGGCTGACTGATTTCCGAAAAGACCTCCCGCGCATCGATGTGCCGACACTGGTCATTCACGGGGATGCGGACCGAATCCTTCCGATCGACATCACGGGAAAACGGACACAAGAACTCGTGAAGGGAAGCAAACTGGCGGTCCTGAAGGATGGGCCGCACGGCGTGCTCTGGACGCATGCCGAACAAGTCAATCGCGAGCTGCTGGAGTTTCTCGGAAAAGGAAAGTGAGCGGCGTAAACGGAACAATCAAGAAAGGAAGAGTACCATGAAGACGCGTGAGACATCTCTGTTGCAGAAACGAACGGACGGCAATTTGAATGTCGTAGCCAGTTTGGGCAACAAAGAAGTGACTGAGATCTCCGGGGTTTTGCGGCCATTATTGGCCGACGTGTTCGCGCTGTACGTAAAGACGAAGAATTTCCACTGGCACATGAGCGGGCCGCACTTTCGTGATTACCATCTGCTGCTGGACGAGCAGGCCGAGCAAGTGTTTGCCATGACGGATGACATCGCCGAACGGGCGCGCAAACTGGGCGGGACGACGCTCCACTCCATTAGCGACATCGCGCGCCACCAGAGTTTGAAGGACAACAACGAGGAGTTCGTGAGTCCCGAGGACATGCTGGCCGAACTTCGCGATGACAACCAACACTTGACGCGGTCGCTGCGCGCCGTGCACGAGGTCTGCGACCGTCACAACGATGTGGCGACCGCCAGCCTGATCGAGAACTGGATTGATGAGACCGAGCGCCGGACGTGGTTCTTGTTCGAAACCACGCGAAATGTCCAATAACCCGACATCGGTGAGAGACGAGAGCGTATTGATTCATTGCGAGCACGAGAGTGCGCGCACGTTCGACGAGGTCGTCACGGCATTTGAGAACGCGGTGGGTGTTGCCGATCGTGAGGGGTTCCAAAAGCTCGTGGCTACGTCCGCGGATGAGAAAGATTTCGAGAAACGCGTCCGGGCGTTTGAGGGATCGAGCGGGTTTATGCGGTTCCTGGATATCGATCACGGCGCCTGGATGACGCGCATCGGGCTCGGGGCGCGGTGCAAACTGTATATTTTGGGCAACCCGCTGATCGCGCGAACGATGCTGAAACACGACCTCGGTGTTGGTCTGAACGTGCCGGTGCGGGCGATGATCTACGAAGACCAGAAGGCAGGCAGGACCCGGCTCGCCTATGACCTGCCGTCTTCCTTGATGGCCCGGTTGAGCAACGAAAATGTCACCGCGGCGGCCAAGCGCCTGGACGAAAAGTTGGCGAGATTGGCCGAGATCGCAACCGGAGCAGCAGCGTGAGGGCCTTGGAAAGTCGTTTCCCAAGAAGGTCGCTTGTTGTTGATATCCTTACGGCCTTCACGTAAATTGCCTGCCACGCCGGGACGTAGCTCAGCTTGGATTAGAGCGCCTGCCTTGGGCGCAGGAGGTCGCTGGTTCAAATCCAGTCGTCCCGACCACTTTGAATGGACCCGAGAATCAGCATCATCACGTTGGGCGTCACCGACCTCGATCGATCGTTGAGGTTCTACCGCGACGGCCTCGGCTTCCCGACAACCCGGAAGGCGGACGCGGGAATCATCTTCTTTCAAACCAGCGGCGTCTGCCTGGCGCTCTATCCGTACACGGCACTCGCCAAGGATGTGTCGGACGAATTTCCTGTTGCCAGATCCAGGTTCACCGGGATCACCCTGGCGCACAACGTCCGGAGCAAGGAAGAGGTGGACCGCATTTTGAAGCAGGCAAAACAGGCTGGCGCGACAATCGAGAAGCCAGCACAGGATACCGATTGGGGCGGATACAGTGGATATTTCTCCGACCCGGACGGGTATCTCTGGGAGATCGCCTGGGGCGCATTTGATTTCCGTGACGACGGAAGTTTGATCATTCCCTGACGATGCTCCTGTATGCTTCCGCTTGCCCTGCGCCCCGCATCGCGAGTACACTGAGCGCAGTCGGTTAACGGAGGTCATTCTTATGCATACGGTCAAAGAACTGTTGCGGGAGAAAGGGAATCAGGTCTGGACCATCGCGCCACAGGCCACCGTGTACGAGGCGCTGGAGTTGATGGCTGCCAAAAACATCGGCTCCCTCATGGTCGTCGAACACGGCGGCGTGGTGGGCGTGTTTACCGAACGGGACTACGCCCGCAAGGTGATGCTCAAGGGCCGCTCGTCGAAGACCACGACCGTCGCCGAGTTGATGACCACCGACGTCCTGTACGTCAGCCCCGACGACACCATCGAGAATTGCATGGCGCTGATGACGGACAAACGGCTGCGTCACTTGCCGGTCATGGAAAATGGCCGGCTGGCCGGCGTCGTATCCATCGGCGACATTGTGAAGGTGGTTATTTCCGAACGCGAGTTCACCATCCGCGAACTCGAACGGTACATCACCGGCGGGCACAGTTCCCTTGCCTGATTCACCCGCCGTTCGGAGCGGATCGCTCTTCACGGCGCGGGATTCCGGGGGTTATGTTATCCTCGCGCCATGCGCCAATCGCCATCTCAGTCACCGACCCCGCAGCGGTGGCAAATCATAACCGCCTTTGCCGCCGTCTACCTCATTTGGGGTTCGACCTATCTCGGGATTCGTCTGGCGGTTGAAACGATTCCGCCGTTTATGATGGCCGGGTCCCGGGCGATCGTGGCCGGCGCCATCCTGTACGCTTGGGCGCGACTGCGCGGCGCCACGAAACCGGAATTCGCTCATTGGCGGGGCGCGGCCATCGTTGGCGGCCTGCTATTAGTGGGCGGGAACGGCCTCCTCAGTTGGGCCCAGCAGCGGGTTCCTTCCGCTGTTTCAGCGCTGATCATTGGCTCGGTGCCACTGTGGATGATCCTGCTGGAATGGCTCTGGCACCGCGGGCCTCGACCAACCGTCGGCATCGTTTCCGGGCTACTCGTGGGATTTGTTGGACTCGGTTTCCTGATCGCGCCGGGCCGACTCAACGGCGGTGCGCCCATCAATCTGGTCGACGCTGTCGTTCTCCTCCTGGCGGCATTCCTATGGGCCGCAGGCTCGTTGTACTCCCGGCGCGCCTCCCTGCCGTCATCGCAATTGCTGGCTGCCGCCATGGAAATGCTCGCGGGCGGGGCGTTGCTGATGTTGGCGGGAAGCGTCACGGGAGAATGGACCCGTTTCACGCCCGCGCACGTGTCCGCGCACTCGTGGGCCGCGTGGTGTTACCTCGTCACATTCGGATCACTCATCGGCTTCACGGCGTATGTGTGGCTCTTGCAAGTGGCGTCACCGGCGCACGTCTCGACCTATGCCTACGTCAATCCCATTGTCGCCGTGTTTCTCGGTTGGACACTCGCGGGTGAGCAAATCACCTCGCGAACCCTGCTCGCTGCCGCGGCCATCATCCTCGCCGTGGTAATCATCGTGACGTATTCGGCCGAAGCGCCAACGGAAGTCTGAATCAGCGTTTCTTGGTTCCCGCCGAGAGTTCGTTTGCCAATTGGTTCTCGACCGCCGTCCGCACGAGCGGATCGTCGTTCTTGTAGAACGTCCGCGCCCAAGCGAGCGCCTGGTGGTCACCGAGCCTCGCCAGCGCTTCGAGAATGTGCGGCTGCGCGCGTGGCGATGCCTTCCCAAACGCCCGGCGCAACGGCCCGATGCTCTGTCGACCCAAGCCGACCAGTCCATCCTCCGCCGCGTACCGCACGTCCCACAATTCGTCTCCGAGCGCTCCAATCAACTTCGGCGTTGCGCGTCGGTCGCCGATGCGGCCCAGCGCCTGAGCGGCACGCAGTCGCACCAATTCCTGTCGGCTGTCGAGGGCGTTCATCGCCGGTACGAATGCCTCGCGAGCGCGCAGGTGTCCGAGCGTGTAGAACGCGACCGTCCGTGTTTTCTCGCGATTGATCAACGGCAGCACATGCGGGATTGCCGCGCGCGCCTTTTCGTTAAACCGGGCCAGGAAATAACAGCAGAGACGGGCCACCTCATCGTTCTTCGCGTTGTCGATGCCGTCGATGAGCAACGGCACCGCGTTCGTGCCGAGGTAGTCGACGATTTCCTCGGCCTTCACCCGCACCAGAACCTCGGGACTGTCCAGACGCGTGAGGAGATAGGGCAGCACCTCCGTTCCGCGCCGTTTCAGTTCGTCGGATGCCGCTTGCGCATCCGGCCGGTCGCTGATGGCGCGACGCAGAAGTTGTTCGACGGGTTGACGCGTGTCGACAGGCGCAACTTGGTAGAGCCGTGTGTGAGTCTGCGGGGTCGGGCCTCGATCCGCGGTAAATTGACCGAGCGACGGAAGCGCCGTCTCTGCAACCACGTTCGTAAATTCGCAGTCCAACCCGGCGCCGTATAGCGGTTTCAGCCAGATGCCGTTATTGGTTTGCCCTTGCGAGTACTTGTCCCGACCGCCGAGATCGAGCATCAGCGCGATGGAACCATACTCGCGCTTGTCGCCATCGTGGCCGGCCCCTTGCGACTGCTTGGGGTCCGCGCCCGTGTACACGTCATTGCCCGAACAATCGAGCAGCATGGCAAATGAGTTGTTGATCGCCGCGCCCTGGGCGGTCGTGTCGCCGGAATACCTGTCATTCCCGGCGCGGTCGATCAGAATGCCGACCGCATAGTCGTGGGCTGCGCCCTGGCAAATGTGGCCGGCGGTGTAGGTGTCGTTTCCGCCCCAGTCGATCAATTCACCGCTGCTCAGGTGGATGCCGGCGCCCTGGCAGTACTGGTACGCGTCGTAGGTGTCGTTGCCCGCCAGGTCCAGCAACAGCCCGACCGAGTACCAATAGCTGGCGCCCTGGCCGTATACGTCCGCGACATAGTGATCGTCACCTTTCAGATCGCAGAGAATACCGATCCCGCCGCCCGCAAACGGCCTCATGCCATAACCGAAACCCTGGGACAGTGAGAAATAATGGTTTGGAAGCCAGCCGCAGGGGTATTTGCCACCGGCGAAATAGTAATCGTTGCCGCTCTCGTCCAACAATATCCCGATCCCGCTCGTGCCGCCGAACCCCTGCGCCATTTGCGCCGCCTTGTACCGCGTGTCCCCGCCCCGTTGCCATAAAATGCCCGCGCCGAACATGCCCGCGCCCTGACAAAACGTGTCCGCCTCGAACGTCTGGTTCCCCTCCCCCGTCATCAGTAATCCGCACCCAAAGAAGCCGGCGCCCTGGGACAGATGCTTCGCCTGAAACGTGCAATTGCTCCCCAGCGCGGCGAGAATGCCGATGCCAAAGACGCCGGAGCCTTGCGAGAAGCTCCGCCTCGAAATGAATTCATCGTTACCGCCGAGATCAATCACGATGGAAATCGGCCGCCCGAGCAATCCATTCGCGCCGCCGGCAGAATTCACGTACGTATCATCGCCGCCGGTATCAATGATGAGGAACGCTTCGTTGGTATAGACATTGTGCCCGGCGCCGCCGACGATGATCTTGCCGAGCGGTGTGTCGGTCTCGACCTGAAATTCTTTTTGCATGGCCGGATCATCCTTCGCCGCCTGCAAGATCGCGATGGCTTTGTCCACCGAGTCGGCTAACAATTCGGACGCGGCGAACAGACCCGAACGGTCGAGCTTGTCGCTGGCATCGAGAATTGTTGTCTCCAGCTCACCGTCCTGTAGATCGAGATTCGCATCGCGCCGCAACAGGTCGGCGACGTCATTGGTTTTCAAACCGAGTTTATCCCACGCCTGCAACTCAGCCGCGTCCTTATCCAGCCCGAAGGTTTCCATGGCAAACGCCGCAAGGGCCCGCGACTTTTCCGAAGGCAGCGACTGCTGTAACAACTGGTTCGCTCGCCCGGCCCCATCGGCGATGATCTCAACCGCGCGTGCCACCGCCGGAGGCAGATTGGTCAAAAAATCGGGGTCAACTGTAACTGGCGAATACTCGATGTCGACTGGCGCTGACGGCACTTCCAGTTGGTGCTGAGAAAACACTGCCAGCATTTGAAGCGACGCGATGGATTGCAAATTGGACGCCACCGACTGCCCATACACCGGCAACGTCAGCGGTTGTTGCAGGAATGTCCGCGCCTTCTGAAGGATGAGTTCCGATTCGACGTTGGTCTTTTGGAAAGACAAGTCACGTGGCGTCATCTTGATGGCGCGCAACGCCATCTCGATCGCCTGTTCGTCCCGGGCGTCAAGCGCCGGCGGTGTTTCGCCACAAAAACACAACGGGCACAAGGTCAGAAAATAACAAACCAACAAGAGTCGAATGCAGTGGGTCACGAGCCAGAAATAGCCGATAGGCGTCGGCGAGTCACGAAAATCTGTCTTCGGTCCACGGATCGGCGGTATTCGAATAGCCGCGGACTTCCCAGAAGCCGAGGTGGTCGTGCGGGAGGAAGATGATGTCCTTGGCCCATTTCGCGCCTTTCCATGCGTAAACCTTCGAGACCACCACGCGCACCGGCCCGCCGTGCTCGCGAGCCAGTGGTTTGCCTTCCCAGTGGTGCACAACCAACGCGTCCTCGATGGCGAGATCGAGCGGCAGGTTCGTCGAATAACCGTCATAGCCCGTGAACAGCACAAATTGCGCTTCAGGTTTCGGCTTCACGAGGTCGCAGATGGTCTTGAAATCGACTCCCTTCCAGTGATTGTCGAACCGGCTCCACGTCGTCACACAGTGGAAATCCGCCACCCTCTCGACCTGTGGCAGCGCCATGAAATCCGGCCACGTCAACAATTTCGGATTCTCGACGAGGCCCTCGACGTTCAGCGACCAGTGATCGAGCGGGATTTCCGGTTGATTCCCGAGATCGAGCACCGGCCATTCCTTCACCTCGTGCTGGCCGGGCGGCAGGCGGTTTCGTGTGGGCGGAACGATCCGCGGTTTGCCGCGTCCCACTTCGGCGATGCGCTCCTTGCCTTTGATGAGCCGCTCGTTGACTTCGTCCATATCGAGTTTACCGTATGCAAATTGGATGCCGAATACTGGGCTGAGTTGCGACGGGCGTGAATTCGGAAACCTGATTCGTGATGGCGTCATCGAATTGTGGAGGTCGCTATGAAGGCAATTGCCGTTTTCCCTGGTACACGTGACATACGTCTGATCGATCACCTCGAGCCGGAAATCTCGACGTCGACGGACGTGAAACTTCGCATGATCGACGTTGGCGTGTGCGGCACGGACAAGGAAATCTGCGCGTTCGAGTACGGCACGCCGCCCGACGGCAGCAATTATCTCGTCCTTGGCCACGAATCCTTCGGCGAAGTCGTCGAGGTCGGCCGCGCGGTCTCGCGCGTCAAGGTCGGCGATCTTGCGGTGCCGATGGTGCGGCGACCCTGCCCACATGAGAGCTGCCTCGCGTGCCGGAGCGGACGGCAGGATTTCTGCTACACGGGTGATTTCACCGAGCGGGGCATCAAAATGCAGCACGGGTTCATGACGGAATTCGTGGTGGACGACGAGCAATACATGAACGTTGTGCCACCCGGATTGCGTGACGTGGGCGTGCTCACGGAGCCGCTGACGATCGCCGAAAAGGGGCTGACGCAACTGTGGCAGGTGCAAATGCGGCTGCCATGGGCCTGTCCGCTCGAACCGGGGAAGCCGGCGGCGTACTGTCATCATGCGGTCGTCCTGGGCGCCGGGCCGGTCGGTTTGCTGGGGGCGATGGTGCTCGCCAACGAAGGTTTCCAGACGTTTGTGTATTCGCAAGAGCCGAAGCCCAGTCCCAAGGCCAGTTTGGTCGAGGCCATTGGCGCCACGTATGTCTCGGGCAAAGACACCTCGTTGGAACAATTGGCGGCGTTGGTCGGCAACATCGATCTGGTGTACGAGGCCACCGGCGCATCCAGCGTGTCATTCCAACTGATGGAGTTGCTGGGGACAAACGGCGTATTCATCTTCACGGGCGTGCCCGGACGAAAGGGGCCTATCGAACTGGACGCGGATCTCATCATGCGCAACCTCGTTCTGAAGAACCAGATCGTCTACGGGACGGTCAACGCCAACCGCGACGCCTTTGAATCGGCCATCGCCGACCTGCAAATCTTCACCGGGAAATGGCCGGAAGCCGTGCGCCTGCTGATCACCAAACGATATTCGATGGAGGAACATCGCGATCTGTTGCTGGGCAGGGCGGGCGGCATCAAGAACGTCATCTCCATCAGCCGTTGACCGATGGAGCCACGCATGAGTGACAAACAATGGGCGAGAACGACGGTGAAGTTTTTGGCCAGGTTGCGGACCGAGACGGAAGGAAGGGGTAAGACATGAGCGTACCCGTGGAACAACAGCGACTCATCGATGATGCCCGGCGGCAGCAAAATTGGAAGCGCTGGGGACCATACTTATCGGAGCGGCAATGGGGGACGGTCCGCGAGGATTATTCCGGGACCGGCGAGTGTTGGGATTACTTTCCCCACGACCACGCGCGCAGCCGGGCCTATCGCTGGGGCGAGGACGGATTGCTCGGGATCACTGACCGCGAGTGCCGCCTGTGTTTTGCGCTGGCGTTGTGGAACGGCAAGGACCCGATTCTGAAGGAGCGGCTGTTTGGTTTGACCGGGCCCGAAGGCAATCACGGCGAGGACGTGAAGGAGTGTTACTACTATCTGGATTCGACGCCGACGCACTCCTACATGAAAGCGCTGTACAAGTATCCGCAGGCGGAATTCCCGTACGACTGGCTCGCCGAGGAAAACGGGCGCCGCGGCAACGACCAACCGGAGTTCGAACTGCTCGATACCGGCGTGTTCAATGACAGCCGCTATTTCGACGTGTTTGCCGAGTACGCCAAGGCCGGCCCCGACGACATCCTGATTCGCATCACCGTCGCCAACCGCGGCCCCGAGGCCGCAGCGGTGCATATACTCCCCACGCTGTGGTACCGCAATACCTGGATCTGGGGTTGTCGACACGAGGGGTGTTGGATCAAACCGCGGATGTCGGTCGTCGGGGATTCCACGGTGGAAGGCGATCACGTCAATTTCGGAAAACATTATTTCGTCGCCGGCCCCGGCCCGAACAAGGAGGCGCCGGAATTGTTGTTCACGGAGAACGAGACCAACTCGAAACGGCTGTTCGACATCGATAACTACACGCCCTACGTAAAGGACGCCTTTCACGAATACGTCGTGCACGGCCGGACTGACGCGGTCAACCCGAAGCAGGTGGGCACGAAAGTGGCGGCGCACTACAAGCTGCAGATTGCCGCGGGCGCGGAAGTTATCCTGCGCTTTCGGTTGTCCAACCAGCCGCTCAAGGTCACGAGCAGCCTGGGCCAGGAATTCGACGACGTGTTCGCGACGCGGATACGCGAAGCGGAGGAGTTTCGCGCCGCGCACGTTCCCCCAACGCTTTCCGCCGCGGAACAGAACATCGTTTGCCAGGCATATGCGGGTCTTCTCTGGAGCAAACAATTCTACCACTACATCGTGAACGACTGGCTCGATGGCGATCCCCAGCAACCGCCTCCTCCCGAAGCCCGCAAGAGTGGGCGCAACGCCGAGTGGCGTCATGTCTATTCCCGCGACATCATTTCGATGCCGGACAACTGGGAGTATCCGTGGTTTGCGGCGTGGGACCTGGCGTTTCACATGATTGCGTTTGCGAAACTTGACCCGCAATTCGCGA
This sequence comes from Verrucomicrobiia bacterium, assembly GCA_050015495.1. GTDB lineage: Bacteria > Verrucomicrobiota > Verrucomicrobiia > Palsa-1439 > Palsa-1439 > Palsa-1439. The sequence continues at coordinate 123,569 of JBEKBH010000005.1, read as the reverse complement.
AGGACCAGCTCGTGTTGTTTTTGCGCGAATGGTACATGCACCCCAGCGGACAGGTTCCGGCCTACGAGTTCGCGTTTGGCGACGTGAACCCGCCCGTGCATGCGTGGTCGTGCTGGCGCGTGTACAAGATGACCGGCGGTCGCGGCCAGCGCGACCGGGTGTTCTTGTCACGCACGTTCCAGAAGCTGGTGATCAACTTCACGTGGTGGGTCAACCGGAAGGATGCGGAGGGCAAGAACATCTTTGGCGGCGGCTTCCTCGGTCTCGATAATATCGGCGTGTTCGACCGCTCGAAGCCGTTGCCCACGGGCGGGCAGCTCCAACAAGCCGACGGCACGGCGTGGATGGCGTTCTTCTGCAATACGATGCTCTCCATGGCGCTGGAGCTGGCCCGCGATAATGCGGCGACCGAAGACATGGCGTCGAAATTCTTCGAGCATTTCATCGCCATTGCCGACGCGATTAACACCCATGGCGGAATGGGATTGTGGGACGAGGAAGACGGTTTTTATTACGACCAGCTTTCACTGGACGGGCGCACGATCCCACTGAAAATCCGCTCCGTGGTCGGACTGTTGCCCCTGATTGCGGCCGAAATACTCGAAGACGAAGTTATCGACAAGCTGCCGGGTTTTCGCAAGCGGCTGGACTGGTTTCTGACCCATCGCAAGGACCTCGCGCAACAAATCACCTACATGGCCTCGGATTGCCGGAAAGAGATCCATGGCCACCGGTTGCTGGCGATTCCGTCGCGCGAACGGTTGGAGCGGATGCTGCGGTACATGCTCGATGAGAATGAGTTTCTGTCGCCGTACGGAATCCGGTCCGTCTCCAAATACCACGAGCGCAACCCCTACGTATTCCACGTGAACGGCTCGGAGTACCGCGTCGATTACGTGCCCGGCGAATCGAACTCGGGTCTGTTTGGCGGCAACTCGAATTGGCGCGGGCCGATTTGGTTTCCGATCAACTATCTGTTGATCGAGGCGTTGGAACGGTACCACCATTTCTACGGGGATGCCCTGAAGGTCGAGTGCCCGACGGGGTCCGGTCATATGATGAACCTGCAACAGGTCGCGGACGAACTCCGCGCGCGCCTGGCCCGCATTTTCCTGCCTGATGAGAATGGTCGCCGCCCGTGTCACGGGGCAGAAGGACGGTACGCCACGGACCCGCATTGGAAGGACCTGGTTCTCTTCTACGAGTATTTTCACGGTGACAATGGCCGTGGTGTCGGCGCCAGCCACCAGACCGGCTGGACGGCGTTGGTCACGCGTTGCCTTGAAGATGCGCCACAGGCGCGCATCAAGCGCACAAAGCCCGACCGCGCATCCTGAAATACAGAAGAGTTGATACCAACCACTCCGTATGACAACCTGCTGTAATGGCAGCGGGGTCGCATAACGAACCGGGTACGTGGACAAGGGGTAGCGCGTGGCAGTGCGCGATCTTGATTCCGTTGGTTGATCTGCTGATCAGTCGTTTTGTCTTTTCCTTTTGGACTGTTTCACCGGCTAACTACTTTGTTAGCGTGCTTCTGGGTTTGCTGGCGGGCTTTGTCATCACAATCCTGTTCTCGCAATGCCGGACCACACGAGACTTTGTGAATCGTTTTCGCCTGAGACGACGACCGGATCTGAAGAGCTGGCTTGGGGTCCTAGGCGGCCTTCTTGTGAGCCTTGCCGTTGTCTACGGAGGAAAGATCGGGCTCGTCCCGAAGCAGCTCACTCCAGACTACATTCATTTCAGCCCACGGCGGCATGAATACTTGCTCTATATGATGTTGCTGGGCCAACTCAGCCCGATTCTCGAAGAACCTCTGATGCGCGGCTTTCTCTATCCCGTGTTTAGGCGATCCTACGGGGCTGTGTTGGCGACGGCGTTGCTCGTTGTCATCAACTCCGTGTATCATCTATTCGTATTTACAGCTTGGTACCTGTTTGTAATGACAGCGATATTGACCGTCATGCTCTGTCTCCTCCGTGAGAAAACTGATAATCTGTGGGGATGCATACTGGCACACTGGGTGTACAACACAGCACAGCACCCAGAGATCCGTCTGGTCGGAATAATCATTGTGTTTCTGCTCCTTCCATACATGGGAGGGATATTGGATGTCCCAAATGATAGGTAGGCCAGCTACACAGAAACTGTAACGGGCGAGGTGCGGGACGGCTGGGAGAGGGTAGCCTCGGCGCGGCGTCTGGCTTCCTCCATCTTCGGGTAGCGGACTTCGCGATAACCGCGGACGTCTTCGACGCAGCGCAGGGCCTTGACATAGCGTTCGTAGCCAGCGCGATCTTCGTAGTGGAAATTTTCCACCGCGGCGATATACCAGTCACGAAATTCGCGCTCGCGCCGATGCCAGGACGGCATGACGCGCCGCAGCCAGCGGAGGTGTTTGAGCAGGTTGAGTTGCCATTTTCGCGGGCTGAACTTGAAGCGGATGTCCCGGCCAAGGACGTTGAATTCAGGCCGGTTGAGGTGGTGATAGACGATCTTGTCGCCGCGCTGTTCGTCGACGTGGTAGCGGTGCTGATCGCGGCGGGCCTTTTCTTCGCTGGTCAGCAGGTGGGCGACGTACACTTCGTCCTTGATGACCATTGCCTTGTGCAGGTTCCAAATGACGGCCTTCGTGGCCGCGAAATCGAACTGGCCGTTGTCCTTGGCGTAGATTCTTTCCACGAGATCGAGGTACTGGGCAGCCTGGGCGCCGGTTCCGCCGAACTCGAGGAGGTCGTACAACCGCCAGACGATGTCGCGCGCGGTTTGTTCGCCGAGGCGGATCGAGTTCTCGCTACGGCGGATGAGGACCTCGAATTCGCGGGCCCAACGAGCGCCGGCGCGGTGGTTTCGTTTCAAGACATCGACGCGTTCGGCAATGAATTCGGCGTAGGTCTCGTGGAGTTCGTGTTTGTGCGCAAGTTCCGGCTCGAAAACGAGTTTCCGCCCGAGATGGAAGGCCTTGATATTCTCGTCCGCGGTGGAACCCATGGTTTCGCGGATACCCCATTCGATGTTCTCCAGCGAGAGCGGCAGCAATCCCCGCTGGAAGGCGACGCCGAGGAGAACGACGTTGGCGTAGAGTTTCGTACCAAAGAAATACTCCGAGATACCGGCGACATTGAGGCCGAAATACTCGTCTGATTTCGTGTAGCGGCGGAGTGTGTCCTCCAATTCCGCGACGCTGAAGTCGTCCTTGCCGAGGAGCGTGAGGATGGTGGGCGTCTTGTAGGCGTTCACGACCGCGACGGTGCGTCCCGGGCTGCCGACGCGCAGGTTGCCGTTCGGCGAGAGGCTGCGTGTGGCTTCAAGCGGATCGATGCCGAGCAACAAATCCGCATGGCCGTACGGGATGATATTGGACGTGTGTTGGGAGCCCTTCGTGAACGTGATTTGCGAGAACACGCCGCCGTTGCGAATCGCCAGTCCCTTCTTGTCGCAGAACAAGACGTGGTAGCCCTGTTTGAATCCCGCGCGAACGAGGCTTGCGGTACTGACGCCGATGCCCTGTCCGCCGACGCCGGCCAGATAGCAGTGCCAGACGTCTTGAAAATTGGCAACCTTGGGCAGGGGGATGCTCGACAGGTCGATGGAATCGATGGGCGCGGGCGGTTTCTGCGTGCGGACGATGGTGATTTCCTCGAAGGACGGGCACGCGTAAATCTTCGTGCAGGCCGTGTCGGCCACGCACCACGACAAATCCGTCTGGATCTTCGCGCCGAACGGAGTCTCGGCAAACGTCAGGCCGGGGCAACCGGTCGCGAGCGTGCATTCGAGGCAGTTCTCGCAGACATCGGGGTTGACATTGACGAACTGCTTTTCCGGCAGGAAACCATGTTCGCGAACGGTGCGACGTTCCTCGCGGGATTCGCGGCGGTGATACGTGATGCCGCATTCCTTGTCGGCGACGATGACCTTCACGCCGTCGCGGAGGATGGTTTCTTCGAGCATCGTCTTCCATGATTCGCGGTAGGCGGGATTGGCGCGAACGACATGGACCTCCTGGCCGAGCATGGCTTCGACGATGCGGTCGATGTTCTGCTTGTAGGTGGTCTCGCCGACGATATCGACATCCATGGACGGCGTGGGTTGGTGGCCCGTCATCGCGGTGGTGGAATTGTCGAGGATGACGTAGGTGATGTCCTGGCCCTGTTTGAGGGCGTTGGAGATGCCGAGCATACCGCTGTGGAAAAACGTGGAGTCGCCGAGGAACACGACCTGTTTGTTGGTGATGAAGGGATCGATGCCCCCGCCGGTGCCCCCGCCGAGACCCATGCCGCTGTAGTTGTGCATGAGGTCCTTGGTAGGCTCGAACATGAGCATCGTATAGCAGCCAGTGTCGCCGTGGAAGACAAGGTCGACAGGGCCGCGATGGTGATGCTGTTTCATGTACCGCGGGTCGAGGAATCGCTTCTTCACCTCGATGAGGACGCTGGCGCTGTCGCGGTGCGGGCAACCGGGGCAGAAGGTGGGGGTGCGCAGGGGGATGCGAACGTCAAATGAGTTCGTCTCGCGGATGAGTTCGACGGCACAATCGATGCGCTTCTGGTCGAGAACAAGCTCCGGATCGCGGAAGAACCTACCGAGCGGCGCGAGGCGCTCGATGAGGATGCTGGGGTTGAGGCCGCGGGTGGCGGGAATGCCTTTAAGGCCGACGGGAAATTCCTTGCCCCACACATTGGTGCGGTTCGCGGCGGTCGCCAGCTGGTTGTATTTGCCGACAATCTCGGCGATCTGCTCTTCCATGAACCCGCGGCGTTCCTCGATCACGAAGATGCTGCGCACCTGCCGGGAAAACTCCTCGACCAATTGGGCGTCGACCGGGTAACTGACGCCGAGCTTGAGGATCGGGACCTTGTCGGCGACGCCGAGTTCGGCGAGGGCGTGTTCGAGGTAGCAGAACCCGAGGCCGGAGGCCACGAAACCGATTTCGGCGCGCCACCGTGGATTCTTGCGGACGTTGAGAAAGCGGTTGACGCCGAGGCGGCGGGCGCTGTCCAGCAGGCGGCCAAACCGTTGCGGGATGTCCGCTTCCCTGATCCACGTGCGGGGCGGCAACAGAACGGTGTTTTCGAAATCGATCCGCGCGGTATCGAGTTGGTACTTGTTGGCCGTGCTGATGTCGGGAAAATGGTTGGGGCGGCATTGCACCGTGCCGCCGCCGTCCGCCTGGTTGGTGGTGACGATGTAACCGATGAACAGGTTCGATTCGCGGGACACGCGGAAGCCGAGATCGACCCAATCCTTCAATTCCTGATTGGTGCTGGGCTCCATGATCGGCATGAACAGGTGCTTGCAGAGGAACCGGGAATCGGCGGGTACCTGGGTCGAATCGCTCCACGGGTCGTCGCCAATGATCACCAACGCGCCGCCTTGTGGATGGGCGCCCGCGAGATTACCCAGCGCCAGCGCGTCGGCGGCGACGTGCAGGCCGACGGATTTCATGGCGCAGATGGCGCGGAGCGGCCCCATTTGGGACCCGTTGAGCATCGCCGCGCCCAACGCTTCGTTGTTGGAAATGCATCCGCGGATGCCCTTTTCCTTGAAGAGGGGCGCGACAAGTTCCATCGCGTCGAAAAAGCCCGCAATCGGTGACCCGGGGTAACCGGTAAGGAGATGGGTACCGCCCTCTGCTTCGAGCGCGCCTTTGACGAGCAACTCGTTCCCTGTAAAGACCTCGGCCCCTTCCTCCTTAAGGAATCGTGGATCTGTCATGATTGTATTGTACGAGTTGCGGAGGCTACCATACAATGTGGTTTGATGCAAACCCTTAAAATGATGGTGTTCGGCGCGCTTTTGGCGGGGCTGTTGACGGGCTGCGACTCATTCGGGAACCTTCCGGGTTTCCACCGACCGGTCGTTGACACGACGGTTCGGCTGTACGAACAAGCGGACTCCGCGTTGCCGGCGGAGAACGTGCAAACGGTGGTGTTGCCGCGTGGCGGCCCGAAATTGACCATCAGCCCCTTCCCCACGCTCACGGAACAGGATGTGCAGTCGGCGGAGTTGTACAACACGGCGGGGGGCAAGGCCATTTTCCTCCGGTTTGATCCACTCGGCGAGATCGCGCTCGACGAGATGACGACGCGGACGCGGGGCCAATACATCGTGGTGATGATCAACAACCATCCCGTCAGCGCCTGGCTGGTGGACCAGCGGATCATCAACGGCCAATTTCTCGTCGAGGGGGAGTTTACGGATGAGGAAGCCCAGAAGATCGTCGACGACCTCAACAAGCTGAGCAAGGCGAACAAGCGTTGAGTGGGCCGAGATTGTTGGCGTGCGTGCCGTGAGTGCTTCGTTCGTTGCCGGCACTTGGTCGCAATCATCGCGGCGGGCCAGTGACCGGCACCACGGCGTTGTCGAGAACCTCTATTGCGGCACGGTTTCGGTTGAACGCTGGAATGCCTGGAGGGCCTCGGCCAGATGGTCGTGGAACTCGATCAAGTCACCCATGGCGATCAGGTTGGCGACTTGCTGGATGGTCTGCGGGAGGCCGACGCATTTGAGGTCGCCGCCGCGGGCCTGGGCCATGTGAGCGAAACCGATCAGTTCCTTCAACTGGGCGCTGCCGATGTAGGTGACCCGCGAGCATTCGAGGATGATGCAGGGGGTGACCTCTTCCATCGTCCGAGTCAACGTGGCCGCGAACTGGGCAAACGCCAACGCGTCGACCGCTCCGGCCATCTCGATGACCTCCGCGCTGCCGGTTCGATACATTTTGAACTGTAGCTCTTGCATGTTCGTCGTCCACCCTGTTGGCAGAGCATGGGATGTGCCCCAGACGGAGCCGGGCGCATCTGCCGCGCAGAATTCGGCCGGGGGGAACAATTTTGGCAGGCAAGCGGAACGATTCTGCACACCCTTTCGGCGGGGGTTGTACAACCCCCCGCCGAACCCGAAGCCGGAAGCTATTACATGCCGGGCGCCGCTGTCCGCGCCGAGGAGAACGACCGCCCCCCGAAGGACGACGTTGATTGGCGATGTGACCCGCGAGGGTCGATTTTTCTCCTCACGAACGGCAACGGTTGCAGCGCCCGGCAAATCAACATGAACATGCCCAATTTTGCGTCCTATCTGACCAATGTGATGCGCCGAAGACGACTTTGTTCCCGGATGCTTTTCGAGTTGCGGGGGCGCCATCGCTCCACGACAATAGGGAGGGTTCGGCATTACCGGAACAAAAGGCGGCGACGACGCCTCTTATGGATGAGGAGATGGAAAACTCCGCTTTGCCTGCGCCGGATTTCGAGGTGCTGGTGGAGCAACACTACAGGCGATTGTACCAGTTTGCCTACAATCTTACGCATGACGAGGCGGAGGCCGGCGATTTGACCCAACAAACCTTCTTGAAGTGGGCCAACAAGGGGCATCAGTTGCGTGACCCCTCGAAGGCCAAGACGTGGCTGTTCACGACATTGCACCGCGAATTTCTGCAGGCACGCCGCCGGAGCGCGCGTTTCCCGCATCACGAACTCGACGCGGTCGCCAGTGAGCTTCCGACGGTTCCCCCCGTGAGCGTCGAGCGGCTCGATTCGGCGACGGTGCTCGAGGCGCTCGCGCAGATCAATGAAGTGTTTCGCGCCCCACTGACCCTGTTTTATCTGGACGACTACACGTACAAGGAAATCGCGGAAATCCTCGACATTCCCGTGGGCACCGTGCAATCACGGATCGCCCGCGGCAAGTGCCACTTGTACGAAATTCTGACGGAGAGATCATCACGGCCAATTGACAAACCACGGGAGCCCCATGGATAGAGAGCAGGCCAAAGAGATTCTGCTCGGCTACCAACCGGGGAGCGATGATGCTGTCGATCCCCAGATCGCCGAGGCGTTGCGGCTGGCCGAGAGCGATCCGGAATTGGCTGTCTGGTTCGAACAACAGCAGCGGGCGGACGCGATGATTCGCACGGGGCTCCGAGACATGCCTGTGCCATCCGATCTCAAGGAGCGCATCCTGGGCGAACGCCAGATTGTGCGAGTAGACTTTGGGTGGCGAAGGCTTGTTCTGGCGGCTGCGGCTGTCGTCATTGTTGTTCTGGGACTTGCCCGCTATCGGACGTTCCGCCAGACCAGCCGGTATGGACTTGGGACGTACCAGATGACCATGGTGCGGTATGTCACCGGCCCGTACCCGATGGTCGCCCAAGCCAGAAGTTTCGACGAGTTGCGCCAAGTGCTCGCCCAGAAGGGCTGGCCGACCGACTTCATCGTGCCCGATACACTCCGCAACGTCACCGTCGTCGGCGGCGGCGCGCTCGAGTGGCACGGGCATAAAGTCGACCTGGCTTGCATGCGGGAAAGCGGTCGCGGCTTGTGGTTGTTCGTCGTGGATAACGCCGCGCTACCCAACCCACCCGCTACCACAACTCCGCGCGTCCAGATGGTGGATGCGGTCACGACCGCGGTTTGGAGCCAGGACGGCAAGACGTACCTGTTCACCGCGCAAGGGGATGAAGCGTACCTCCGGAAGTATCTACCGTAAATTCGGCAGTCGCGATGTCCACGCGCAACTTATCGGTGCGGCCCCACGTTCTCGAATTGTGATCCGTTACTGCGTGGCCGGCTTGTCCGTGGCCGGCGCTGGCGAGGCAGTTCCGGTGTTTTCCGGAGTTGATGGTGACGTCGGAGCCGTCGAGTCCGACGCCGGCTGGGCTGCAGGCGGGATAACGGAAGCCCCGGTTTTGAGATCAATGATTTCCACGAGTAGCGCCCCGTCCTGCTTGGCGGATACGCCCAGTGCATCGCCACTCTTGGGCGGCGGCGCCACAAATTTCCCGGTTGGTGTCACCAGCGCGAATTTCGTGTCCACCCGTTTGAGTTTGAATACATCGCCATCATGGCCGCGCCTGATTCCCGCATTGTTTTCCAGCCAGTAACTGGACTTCGTCGTGTCCGGGTCCGTCCCCCCGTGTGGAGCGTAACGGATCCGAACCTCATCTCCATCCTGAAGATTGCCACCGGTGATATCGATAATGGCAAACTTCTCCTTGTTTCCGAGCTTGCCGGAAGTCAGTACCAAGGTATTGCTCGGGATCGCGGTGATATAACTGGTCCCGGCAACCCGAAACGCGACCATGGTCTCGATCGGCTGAGCGGTGTCGACCTTGACGGCGGCCGGCAACGGCATAGCGGTCGTCACCAGTGCCAGCACCGCGATGAGAATGGATGTACAATGGGTTGTCTTCATTTTCACAGTAGTCCCCCGTCTTTCCATAAGCTTTTGTAGAGTCATTCCGTCTACAAGTCAAGTCCAGCAAATGAGCCGTGCCGCGCGCGAGAGATTGGGCAGGACGCGCTTCCTTTGAATCACGGACTGAGACGCTTTTGTCATTACGTTGAGCGCCCCAACATTTCGGCGCGTCGACGGTCGGCGGTCTACCGCCTTTTGCCGCGCGTCTCCGCCAGAATAATTTGCGGAATCGCCGCGTAAAACGTCGTCGCTTTGATGAGGGCGGCCACGGGGACGAATTCGTCCACGGTATGGGCGTAGATTTCGTTCTGCGGACCGAAACCGATGGTTGGGATGTTGTGACGGCCCGCGGTGGCAACGCCATTGGTGGAAAACGTCCAGCGGCTGACGCGCGGCATCTTGCCCAGCGCGAGCGTCGCGGCTTTCACGCCGGCCCGCACCAAAGGATGGTTCTCTTCAAACACCCACGTCGGGAAGAACTTCTCCTGGCCGACCTTCAATCCCGTCCACGCCGTCGCATCGTAGTGCAATATCTCGACTTTGCCCTTCGCCTTCTTGACGGATGGCAACGCCTGGATTTCCTTCACGGACGACTGCGGCGTTTCGCCCCTGGTCATGCGTCGGTCGAGGTAAATGGTGCACTCATCGGGTACCGAGCATTGCGACGGAGTCTTGCATTCGATGCAACTGACGCACACCGTACCCTTGCCGAGGAACTTGTCGTGTTTGAGTCCGCGCTGGTTGAGCTTGTCGATGTCCTTGACGATGTCGGCCATCTTGGTGACGGGATTGTCGCCACGCGACGGGTCGGAGCCGTGGCACGAGCGGCCCTTGACGACCACCTTGATCTCCATCCGGCCACGATGACCGCGATAGACGCCAAGGTTCGTCGGCTCGGTAATGACCACGTAATCGGGCACCATCCTTTCCTTCTCGATGACGTGGAGCATGCACAGGCCGTCGCAGTCTTCTTCCATGACGCTGCCGACAACCCACAAGGTGTAATCGCCGGTGAGTTTCAACTGCTTGATCGCCTTGCCCGCGTAGACCATCGAGGCGACGGACGTCTTCTGGTCGCAGGAGCCGCGCCCGTAAATCTTGCCGTTGGCGAACTTGCCCTTGAACGGGTCCCATTTCCACGCGCTGCGGTCACCGACGTGGACGGTGTCCACGTGGGAATCGATCATGATTTTCGTCCGGCCGCGGCCGATCTGGCCGATGACATTGCCCATCTTATCGAACCAAACCTTGTCGAAGCCGACTTTGCGCATTTCCCGGGCGATGCGTTTGCAGACGTTGCCCTCGGTCCCGCTGAATCCGGGGATGGCGATGAGGTCGCGCGAAAACCTGACGATGTCCTTTTCGTACGACTTGACGGTGCGGCGCAATCGCTCGGCGGAAGTGGTCATGATCGGTAGAAATCCTTTCGTCGCGTGACCGCGTTGGGCGCGGTACGCGACCTCACGCGGTGGCTGCGTTCGTTGTAGTATTTTGACTCTTGCCCGTCAACAAATTCGTTGACATAATGCGCCCGTGTTCTACCAGCCGAAGAACATTCAGGAAGCTCTCGGGTTCAAAGCGGAACTGAAGGAACGCGGCGCGTTCATTGCCGGCGGCACGGACATCGTCGTCCTGATGAACCACGGGAAGGCCGCGCCCGAGCACTTCATCGACCTCACCCACATTCCCGAATTGCGCGCCGTCCATCAGCACAACGGCACGTGGGAACTGGCTGGCAACGTCACCTACGCCCAGACCGGGAAGCTGCCGATCCGCTGTCTCGCGCAGGCGTCGCTCAGCGTCGGCGGCCCGGGCATCCGCGAACTCGGCACGCTCGCCGGCAATCTCGCCACGGCGTCGCCCGCCGGTGACGGTTCCACCGCCTTGCTGGCGCTCGACGCGGAAGTGGAATTGACCAGTGTTCGCGGGGCGCGGCGGATGCCGCTGGATAAATTCTTCCTGGCGTACCGCCGGACGATGCTCGCCGACGACGAGATGATTACGAAGATCATCGTGCCAACGAATTACAAAAGCGATTGGGCCAAGAGCGGCAAACGCGGCGCGATGAATATCTCGATCGTAGCGGCGGCGGTGGCGATCACGCCGAAGAACGAAACGCGCATCGCGCTGGCATCGGTCGCGGCCACGCCGATGCGCTGTTACCATGCGGAGACGTTCCTGGCGAAGAACGGCCTGAATGCGGGTACGATCCGGCAGGCGGCGCACATCGTCCGCGGCGAGATCAAGCCCATCACCGACCATCGGGCGAGCGCGGATTACAAGGTGCATCTGTCGGGGGTGATGGTGCGGCGATTGTTGGAGAATCTGGTGAACGCATGAAGAAGGCGCGGAAGAAGATTCCAGTAGCGACTGCCGGCCTGTGGCCACTCCGGTTCACCCTGAACGGCAAGAAAGTGTCCGCCACGGTGCAGCCGACACAGACGCTGCTGGATTTTCTGCGGATCGAGATGGGATTGACCGGCACGAAGGGCGCGTGCCTCGAAGGCGAATGCGGCAGTTGTTACGTGCTCGTGGACGGCAAGCCGATGAATTCGTGCCTGATGTTGACGCCGCAGGTGCAGGACCGCAACGTAACGACCATTGAAGGTTTCGCGCGCCACACGAAGCTCGATGTGATCCAGCGGAAATTCGTCGAGTGCGGGGCGGTGCAGTGCGGCTATTGCACGCCGGGCCTGATCGTCGCCGCGAAAGCGTTGCTCACCGAGAATCCGCACCCGACGCGCGAGGAGTTTCTCGTCGGGATGGAAGGAAATATTTGCCGGTGCACGGGCTACAGCAAGATCCTGCGCGCCTGTGAACTCGCCGCGGACGAAATGGGGTTGAAGAAGAAGTGAGCCAACCGACAGACAACCTCGAAGAGGCGGTCGCCAAACATCACGTGGCGAGCAAGAGTTCCTCGGCGTACGAGAGCGGGCCGACGAAAGTCGTCGGCAAACCCGCCGAGCGGCTGGATGCGGTCGGCAAAGCGACGGGCGAGACGAAGTACGGCCAGGACCTGTTCGACAAGAAATTCCTGTTTGCCAAGGTGCTGCGGGCCGCCCATCCCCATGCCGAGATACACGGCATTGACACGCGGGAGGCGAAGAAACTTCCCGGCGTTGTCGCCGTGATTACCCACGGCGATGTGCCGGGCACGAACCTGCATGGCTTGATACGCCGCGACCAGGAAGTGTTGTGCAGCCGAAAAGTCCGTTACCTGGGCGACGCGCTCGCGGTCGTTGTCGCCAGAACGGAAGAAACCGCCATCGAAGCGTTGAAGAAAATCGTGGTGGATTACAAACCGTTGCCGAACATTCTCACGATGGAAGACGCGCTCAAACCCGATGCGCCGAAGATCCACGCGGAGGGGAACGTTCTCGGCGAGAAACATCTGCGCAAGGGCGATGTGCCCGCCGCGATGCGCGAGGCCGACGTGGTGGTCGAGGACATCATCCAGACACAGACGGTGGACCACGCGTTTCTCGATCTCGAAGCGGGCCGGGCGCGCTATGACGGCCAGATGCTGACCATCGAGGTGTCGGGTCAATGGCTGCATGAGGAACGGCGGTTGATTGCGCTGGCAGTCGGGTTGCCGCTGGAGAAACTGCGGATCATCCAGCCGGCGACGGGCGGCGCGTTTGGCGGACGCGAGGACATCTCGATCCAGATTTATCTCGGCCTGGCGGCGCTCCAGCTCAAGGGGAAGACCGTGTGCCTGCGGTATTCGCGGAGCGAGTCGATGATCGCGCGGCACAAGCGGCATCCGATCCGGATCCACTACAAGCTCGGCGCGAAACAGGACGGCACGCTGGTCGCGGCGCAAATTACGTTTTATGTGGACAAGGGCGCGTACGCGTCGACGGGCGTCGCGGTGATGCGCAAGGCGTCCAGCCACGCGACGGGCCCGTACAAGGTGCCGAATGTGTGGGTGGACGTCATCGGCGTGTTCACCAACAACAACCCGTGCGGCGCGATGCGCGGGTTCGGCGCGGCGCAGACGGCGATTGCGTACGAAGGATTGATGGACCGGCTCGCGGCGAAGCTGGGGATGGACAAGACCGAGTTGCGCATGAAAAACCTCATCCGCTCGGGCGACGCGGTGACCACGGGCCAGATCGTGCCGCATGCGACCGGCGTCGAATGTTTTGAGGCCGTGCTGAAGAAGATTGACTGGAAGAACCGAAGTTACGAGACGGCGGCGCCGCATCTCAAGCGCGGCTACGGCGTGAGCGTGATCTGTTTCGGTCTGGGCTACGGCGACGGGTTCCCCGACGCCTCGCGGGCGCGGTGCAAACTGACCGCCGACGGGACGGTCGAGGTGTACTCGAGCGCGGTGGACGTTGGCCAAGGGCTGACCAACATGATCGCGCAGATCGTGGCGGAGGAAGTCGGCGTGCCGCTGGAGCGGGTGCGACTGATTTTGGGCGACACGAAGTTGACGCCGGAATCGGGTAGTTCGTCCGCGACCCGGCAGACGTATTTCACGGGTTCGGCGGTGCAACTGGCGGCGGCGGAACTCAAGAAGCAGCTCCAGGACATCGCCGCGGCGCGTCTCGGGGAACTGGTGTACGAAATCAAGATCGAGAACGGCGAGGCGTTCAATGTGTTTCATCCGAAGAAGCGGCTGACGCTCCGCGAACTGGCGCGCGAGGGTAAGCGGCGGGGGTTTTCGCTGGACGCGTCGAGTTTGTACAAGCCGCCGACGATGCCCGAGGACACGGCGACGGGCCAGAGCATGCGGGCGTTTGTGACGTACCTGTTTGGGAGCCACGCCTGCCAGGTGCTGGTTGATACCGAGACCGGCGAGGTGAAGATCGAGCGGTACGTCGCCTGCCACGACGTGGGCAAAGCCATCAATCCCGACCAGGTGTTGGGGCAGATCCAGGGCGGCGTGACGCAGGGGATCGGCATGGTGTTGATGGAAGAAGTGGTGATGAAAGACGGCCGGATCATGAACCCCGGGTTCACGGATTATATTTTGCCGACGATTCGCGACGTGCCGGAGATCGAATGCATCGTGCTGGAGAATCCCGATCCCGGCGGCCCGTTCGGCGCGCGCGGCGTGGGCGAACCGCCGTTGATTGCCTGCGGCCCCGCCGTCATGTCGGCCATCTACGATGCGATAGGCAAACCGGTGCGCGTGCTGCCAGCGACGCCGGAGAGGGTGTGGCGGACGATGACGGAGAAGTGAGGGGGAGAGAAGACGGAGGACGGGAGACAGAATTCAGGAGCCAGAATTCAGAGAGCGGAACGCGGGAAGCGGGAGGCGAATTTTTCACCACAGAGACACAAAGGGCACGGAGTGTCTGCCGCGGATGAAGGGCGAGCCACAGATGCACACGGATGGCACGGATGATAGGTTTCGAATGACGCACCGGATGCGGCAGCATCTGGCGACGCGTCCGTTTTCGGAGAAGATTGCGCTGTTGGAGAAACTTCCTCCTACGCCAAGGCTACGGAGGACAAGATGGCGGGATCGGAGTCTGGCGATTGCGGCGAGTTCGGTCCTCCTTCGCTAAAGCTATGGCGGACAAGTTGCGGCGGAAGGCGAAGCTCGAAATCGGAATGTCGAAATCCGAAACGCAAGCTTGACGACGGGGCGCTACGTCAAATGTTGCGAGGTTGAGAGCTGAGCCCGATTCCTGTTCCGGACAAAGGCGCGCCGATTGATGCCGGTAGTATACGCGTGATTCTTACGACACGTTGGCCGACCAACCGATGATTTGGCCATCGGGCGCTCGCACCACGTCATTACCCCTGGCTGCCGGGAAGAGATTGTTCCGGGTGGCCTCGAGGTTAACGATGGTGGCGCGGCCGGCTTTGATCACGACGGGCACTTTGAGCAATTGGTACCCATCCGTCCAGCCCTCGATCATGTAGCGCCCTTCGGGCAATGCGACCGTCCGGGGCGTCGGGTCATGATAGGTCGCCGCGTTGCGAACGCTCAGCAGCCGATGGCCGGTCGCGTCGTAGATACCGTAATCGGTATGCACGCGGTAATATGTCTCGTCGTCCATCGGGTAGGTTTTCATGGCGGTGTACACCGTCAGAAATCCCTCCGATGCCGACCGGGCCTGGACCGTTGGATCGGGGCCGACCGGGTTGCGCAACACGACGGGCTGCTGTGTCACGCACGCGGCTGTCAGGGAGAGCAATCCGACAGCCATGAGAAACCGTAAATGAGCAATCATACTGATGCTCCTTTCCGAGTCGGAACTTTTTCACTGCGACTCTGTAACGAGAATAATGTAGGTCGCTCCGTCCCGTTGTCAACTGACGTGGTCTTGTTTTCTCGGGCCGCGTGGGCGTTATGGATCGCACTATCCATAAATGCGGCCAGGCGTTGGGGAATAGATGTCAGTGACATCTATCGGGTCGAGGCGGTGTTGGGACCGAGGAGGCGGATACATATGAAACATAGGTATCATGGGAGGGGACGGAAAACAGTGATCGGTGAACGACAGGAGGCGGATACATAAGAATCTTATGTATCTGGTGTTTGAGGTGGGGTCATTCGAGCCGTCAGGCTGGATTTGATTCGGAAGCGGTACGGGCTACTGGCGAATTGGGACGCGAACAAAGGGCGAGCCACAGATTGACACCGATGGGGCGGATGATTAGCTTTTTCGAGGAAAGACAAATGATCGAGCGGCTCCGTCAGATTTTGGAGAGCCGCGTGACGCCGTAAGGCGAACGCGGGCTTCGCCACGGAAGCGGGATCGGAGTCTGGCGATTGCGGCGAGTCCGGTAAGGCGGAATGCGGAGCGGAAAAGTTAGACTGTGCATATCAAAAAGGGCTAGCCGAGTTTATCAGCATTCGTATCTGTCCTTCGGTCCACCGCAATTGACAGTGATCACTCGGCACAAGAATTCGCCCTCGCGCTGAATCTGGTGACATGCCCCCGGTAACACAACAATGGCGTCACCCGGCAAAAGCGTATAGTCTGTTCCTTCGACCTCAATCATCATCTTGCCCTCCAAGAGCATGTAAATCTCAGTGCCTATCTTGTGGGAATGGCGTGTCTGCTTGGCAACTTGCGTGAACACGGCGGACTCGGTATCTCTCATCAGCAAGACTGGACACTTGCCTGAACTTGCCTGATGGTTCCAACGGCTCTCGGAAGCCGGATCCTCTTTCGAGGCATAAATTTCCGTGACGAGTATTTTTCTGTCGCCGCGCGTCTGAAGCGCCGGGTCGTTCTTGGCAGACTGCAAATTGAATAGAATCGCTGGCGGGTTCATATGAATGAGATGTAGCCCTAATTTTACCCTTTCAGTGCCGAGTTAATCCGCCGCGTCAACTCAACACGGCGAGCGAAATTGCGACCGAACCCTTCAATCTCGCCAAGGAGATGACGAAGCAGAGCGTGTTTTGGTTTGCTTTCCATGTGGCTCTCCACAATGACTTCAAGGACCGACTCAAAGTGCCAGCTATCGTTTATGCCCCGTTTCAACCACAATGTTATGATTTCCTCCTGTCGCTTCGGCGACATCACTTTCACGATATCTCGCACTTCGAAGTCATCACCCGTGCTCAACAGTTTCTTAACGTCGGGCAACGCTTCGTCTTCATCGATTTTCACAAGCAGTTGCAGACCCGTTTCGCTATAATCGAGCAACAGCACGCCTCTCTTATTGAGATCGACGACTGCAGCGTAGGCTTCGGCGGCGGCTACTCCACTGAGGATGCGTTCCACTTGTTGAAGCCGAATCGCGTTCTTGACTAGCGCGCACGCGTGCAGTCGCTCGGCAACCGGGTAAAGACCCAGCGCTTCCGCAGCCGTATCTGCTGACGGTCTGAATGTCGAAGGCTTGCGACTAGTGCCATAGAGGGCAGCTACGAGGAATGGCACCGATACCTTATCCGCAATTGCACCCAGTGCGAGCGCGGCGGCATTGCGTATGTCCCTGCGGTTGTGTCCGAGTAGTTCATGAAGTGAATTCAAGGCTTCCTTGCCCAAACCTCGAGCAAGTTCAACACCCTTTGATCGATGTGCTTCATTAGAGCTCTTTAGGAGCTGAACCATTGCCGGGACGTCTTGTTTTTCCAAAGGGCGAGCCCCCTTAATCGTCGCTAGTGTCCATCCTGCCGATACCGATAAATCCTCCAAGGCGTCTTCCAGGTGTCGGTAACGGTGATTGCGGTCATAAGCAGTCATCTTTTTGACGACGGGATCAAGCGGCGCAAACGCCTCGTTGATCTGTTGCAAAGAAGGCGAATTGTTACGCACCGGAGGGGTGCCAACGAGAAGTTCGTACAAAATGCAGCCAAGCGCGTAGATGTCCGCTCTATGGTCAACATCTGTCGCCTCTCCAAATCGCTGCTCGGGTGCGTAGTAGTCCCGATTCAGTAGCCGTTCGGCCTTGATGGTGTTCAAGCTGACGGATACGAAATCTGGGCTGACGTGAGCGATGCCGAGGTCAGCGATCCACGGTGTTCCGTCCGGTCCGATGAGCACGTTCTCCGGTTTGAGATCTCGATGGATTAATCCGTGCAGGTGCAACCACGCGACTCCAAACGCGCCCCTAACAAAAAGACTCAGTTTCCGCTCTAGGTTCTCGCCGCCGACATGCTGCAAAATGATCTCGCGAAGCGTGCCTGAGGCCTTTGGCATGACGTAAAACGGTAAGTTGTAAGCCCCCAAGCTAAGACTCCCCGAATCGAGAGCACGGATCACGTTGGGGTGACGAGTCTTCTCCGTGATTTTGACTTCCTGCTGGAAACGCTTCAGCGCCTGCTCATCCAAGTCGCGCTTATCGGGTGGAATGTAAACCTTCGTGACAACTTCCTGCCCATTGCTCTTGCATAAGAAGGCAACTCCGTTGCCGCCCCTGCCAAGTTCCTCAATGATCCTTAGCTGGCCACCTGATGTTCGGATGCCTCGCTTCGCGATTTCAGCAATTAGACGTTCTCGATCCATAACCTTCGTCGTTTTAGCGGGTGTTCTCCCATCGGACTCGGGCACTACTCATACAACTCGCGTGGAGATTATGGACCGCGAAAGATAAACGGCAAGAGCTAAGTAATTGTTTCAACTGCTGTCGTCAGAGTTGTTCTTGTTCCAAGCCGCAAGCGCTGAACCGATGGTGGACAGCGCGACGGCGACGGTACTCTGAGTTGGACGGAAACGACAGAGACCCTTTGACAGGCTCAGGGGGACAACCGGTGGGAAGGAAAACGGCGAGGGGTTGGTAGGGGTGTATGTGGTGCGAGGTCGGGAGACCGGCGCACAACGGGGGCGGCAACCGGGCCGGTTGCTTCGGATACGCCGCGTGGGGGCACGCGGCCTACAACAACGGCAAGCGGGGACGCTCGCCCTACCGACGACGGCGGCAGCACCCCTCACCTTAATCCTCTCCCCCTCAGGGGCGAGGAGACGGAAACGGGGCCGGATTGCGAACCACTCGCCTCTTTATTCCCCTCCGATGGCGGAGTACGTTAAATATGTGAAATTGATATTTGTGCTGGACGCGGCGTGGGAGGCGTGGTAGGGTCGGGACGGTTCTTTGAGAAGAATGGGGGATGGTTGATGGGGTATGGCCGATGGACGGGGCAGAAACGACGGCAGCCGGGCCGGCTGCCCTACAATACGGAGACGACCGACGGTCGTAGACCGCCGCTACAACGAGGAGAGGGACCCCGTAAAAAACACACTTTTTGCGAAACGAACCCACCGTTTCTTGACAAAAATAGGTGTATGTCCAAGCTTGTGGTGCAAGTGGTTAGGAGATTTTATGGGTCGATTTTTGCGGTGGGTTCGTTTGGGTTCGGTCGGCGCCGGTACGCCGCGTCGAGGGACGCGGCCTACAACGACTTGACGGCGGCGAGAATCGCGGCCACGACGAAGCGTGGCCCTCCAGACGCTGTCAATCGTCGTCGTCGGTGGCGGTGGGGGCGTGCTGGAGGTTGAGGGCGCGGAGGCCTTTGCCGTGCGGGCCGGCGAATGCGGCGGGGTACGGCGCGTCGACGCCTTTGACGGAATGCCAGAGGATGCGGTTGAGAAGATCGTCGTTGTTGAGGTCGGGCTGGTCGAAGCGCATGGCGGCGAGTTGTTTGGCCCAGTAGAGTTCTTTGCCGTGGAGTTGGGCGACGGGCTTGGGCATTTCATCGAGCGGAACCTCGTTGGGCAGGGCGACGTAGGGGGAGAGGTCGGGCGCGTTGGTGAAACACGCGGACATGACCGGCGCGAGGGCGTCCATCTGGTTCATGGGCGGTATGCCGAGGATCAGCTCGATGGTGTGGAGGACGGCGGTCTGGTTGTAGAACTGGCTGACGACCTCGTGGCGTTTGGTGTAGGGGCTGACGACGAAACACATCGAGCGATGGCCGTCGACGTGGTCGAGGCCGGATTGGGGATCGTCTTCCATGACGAAGATGCAGGTCTTCGGCCAGAATTTGCTGTGGGAGATGCCCTGGATGACCTGGCCGAGGGCGAGATCGTTGTCGGCGACCTGGGCGCGCGGGGTCGGATTGCCGCCGGTGTGATCGTTCGGGAGATGGACGAAGAGGAAATTGGGCCACTGGCCGCGGCGCTCGTAATCTTTGAGTTCCTGGAGGAAGGCGCGGGCGCGGAGCACGTCGGGGATGTTCAGGTCCCAGCCGGCGTAATGGGGGCAACTGTAGGTCTTGAGGACCTCGACGGGGGAAGCGGGCACGTAGAGGAGCTGGTAGGCATCGGGGTTCTCGATCATGTCTTTGGTCGTGCCGCGCAGCGGGGCGACGCGCGAGGTCGTGAAACTTCCCCGGCCCATCTCGCCGTAGTTGCGGAAGGACAGGCCGTGGAGCAGCACGTCGTCCCAGATGAATCCCGAGGAGGAGAAATAGAGCGGGTCGACGCCGAACGAGTCGCCGCGTTTGAAGCCGTACGCCGCTTTCTCCATGCCCGCCATGACGTTGCCCTCGGTGACCCAGCGATGGCCATCCGCTGAGACCACGCCGTTGCAGTAGAAGTTGTCGAGGGTGACGAATTCCTCGGCGATGTGGTGATGGTTCGGCGTGGTCGCGCGGCCGAAAATGCAGAGATTCGTGTCGCCATTGGCCTTGGGAAGATCGCCGAGAAACTGGTCGTAGGTGCGGTTCTCCTTGATGACGTAAACCACGTGTTCAAAGACAGATGGCTCGCCGACGCGGTCGGGAACGGGGACGGGACTTTTGCCGGTTTGCGCGCGTTCCCAAGCGCGGAGAGCTTCGGGAACGCGGGCGTTGGCGAGGGCGTTGGTGGTGTCATTCGTGAGCTGAGCGTCCGACGGGATGGCGACGCGACTGACGACGCCCATCGACCAGTTTACGTACCATTCGTGGCCGTTGCCGCGATCGAATCGGGAGCCGAATCCCTTCACGTTCGCGATGTAGAGCCGTTTGTTGTCGGCGGCGACCGCGCCCGGAAACCAAGCGGTGGGAATGAAGCCGGTGACGACGCTGGTGGCGCGGGACCCGCCGCGGAGAGCGACGACGGCGATGGCGTTGTTGCCACCGTTGGCGACGTACAGGGTCCGACCATCCCGGCTCAGCGCGAGCGCGTTCGGCTGGCTGCCGAACGGCAGTGCCGGATCCGGGCGAACCGAGATGGTCTCCGTGACCCGCAACGTTTCCGTGTCGATCACGCTGATGGTGTCGGAGTTGGCGTTGGCGACGTACAGGGTCCGTCCATCGGCGCTCAGTGCCAAGCCCGATGGATGAAGGCCGGTGGCGATTTCGCGGAGCTCGCGATTTTGTTTCAGGTCGATGACTGAAACCGTCCCGGACAACGCGGCGCCACGTTTGTCGACGCGCACGGGAGTGCCCGAGGAGTCCGCGGTGCGATCGGTTGCACCGGGCGGACGCCCGCCCCAATTCGAGACGTAGGCCCGCTGGCCGTCGGGCGAGACCGCGACAGCGTACGGGGCGACGCCGACAGCGATGTCCCGGATGAGCTTGTCAGATTCCAGATCGACGAGGGCCAGACTGTTTTTGAGAGAGAGGCAGACCAACGCGGTTTTTTCGTCGGGCGAGAGGGCGACGCCGCAAGGGTTGGAAAGGCCGCGCCCGCCCGAGCCGAGCAGTGTGGTTTTGCGGGTGAACGTGAGCGAGCCGGCAGACGAAACGTCGCCGTCCCAGAGCGTGTTGTTATTTCCCGTGACGTATACGCGGGTGCCGTCGCGGCGGACGGCGATGCCGTGCACGGAACTCCCCTCCCCGATCCCGATTTGTTGGCGAATCTTCCACGTCTCGGGGTCAACCACGAGCACACCTTGGTCGGACTTCACGAACACGGTATTGCCGTCAGGCGACAACGCCAAATCGATGGCCCGACCGTTGAAGGTGAGGGCCTCGCCTGCGGGTTGGATGAGCTGCATCGTGGGAACCAGATACGTCCCGTTCGTCCTAGGTCCCACTTGGCCGACTTCCTGCGCTGAAGTCAAAGGTACGAAAAGGGATACGAAGATGGCAACCGAGAGGTCATGTACAGTCATGTACGCCTAGACTAGCGTGCGAACCACGGAATTCAACGTTGAATTTTCAAACTGCAATATGTTATTGACAAGTAGCTTACGTAATAGTAATAACGTTCAGTTCATATTGAATATATGAGTACTTCTTCGCTTCAACCACTCGATGCTGCCCGCCGCAAGTTCATCGAAGCGGGCGGAAACACCACCCAATCCTTCGGCTTTGGCCGCATAGCTGGCCAGTTATTTGCTCTTCTGTACTTGAGCGCCAAGCCCTTGTGTCTGGACGACATCGCTCGCGAACTGGGCGTGAGCAAGGCCAGCGTGAGCACGACGGTCCGCCAACTCGAACAATGGGCCGCCGTCAGGCGCATATGGGTGAAAGGAGATCGCAAGGACTATTACGAAGCGGAGACGGATTTCGGCACGATGTTGCGTCACGGGCTGCTGACGACTTTTCGCAAGAAATTGGAGACGGCGGGTGCGCAAATCGGGCATGTGGAGGATTCGTTGAAGCGGGCGATGGAGAAAGCCGATGATGCGCAACGGGAGGAAATGCAGGTGGTTGCCGATCGACTCCAGCGGGCGAGAGATTTCCATGAAAAGATCCACGGGATGCTGAACAATCCCGTGATCGACCATTTGTTGTAGCGGCTCCCGGCGCGGGTCGGGGGCGGGCGCACGAAAAATGACAAGCATGCACCTTCGTCATTCGACGGGCGGAGGAGACAGGCGTTCCAAAGTTTTACGAGGAATGCACCTGTATGGCGGCAGCTTGCCCGGAAGTTTCCCAGACAAGGTGTAAGCAATCCCCAGCGAATCGATCTCCATTGGTCGCGCCGACCTTTAGTCTAGGCGCTCGCCAACGGCACGACTTCCGCCCATGAACCTCAAGCAACGCGTCTTTCGCAACAGTTCCCTGGAGATGGCCAGCAAGGTCGTGGGGATTGCCGCGGGCATTTTCCTGTCGCCCTATCTCATTCACAGCCTGACCAAGGAAACGTACGGCTTGTGGGTGTTGATTGGCTCGGTCGTGGGCTATTTCGGGTTCACCGATTTCGGCGTGCGCATCGCCACGGGGCGGCTCATCGCCTACTACCGCGCCCGCCAGGATGCGGCCAAAGTCAATCACACCATCAACACCTCCCTGGCGCTGCTCACGGCCTCGGGTCTCGTCGTCACCCTGTTGACTTTCCTGCTCTCGCCGTATTTTGGCCACCTGTTTCACATCGGCCCGAACGTCCTCCACGTGCCCACCGCCGTTTTTCTTTGCGGATTCGCCGTGGCGGTGGGCCTGCCACTAACCGTGTTCGAGGGTTGCCTCGCCGGGTACGAGCGCTACGACCTCATCAACATCGTCGAAATCATCATGATCATCGCCCGTGTCGGGTTGACCGTCTGGATGATTCAACTGGGGTACGGCATCCTGGCGCTGGCGGCGATCAACTTCGCGCTAACCGTGGCTGGTGGCGGCGTGAAATTCCTGCTGTGCCATCGCGTATTCGAACCGTTGCACGTCGCGGTGGAGCATATCGACCGCGTGACCATTCGCGAAACCTACGCCACGAGCATCTGGTTCCTCATTCTGGCCGTGTCGGTCCGGATCAGCTTTTTCACCGACAATATCGTGATTGGCTACTTCCGCTCGACGGGTGAAGTTGCCGTCTACTCCGTCGCCGGGCGACTGGCGCAGTACGCCCTGGTTGCCGTGGCGGCGTTCAATGTCGTGCTGATGCCGGTTTCCGCAGGCTACGATGCGCAGGCGGACCTCGCAAAGCAGCGCCGCCTCCTGCTCCTTGGCACACGGGCATCTTTTGCCGCGGCCATCTTCATGGCCACGATCTTCCTCGCCTACGGCGGTCGAATCATCCACATCTGGGTTGGATCAGGTTTCGAAAAGGGCGCGACAGTTCTGGCCATTCTTACATTCCCGATGATCACCCAGTCCTCGCAGACAACAACGCTGATGGTGATGCAGGGGATGGCGAAACATAAAAACCTGAGTCTGATCTACCTCGTGGAAGCCCTCTCCAACCTGATTCTCAGCCTGATTCTCGTGCGACCGTTGGGAATGATCGGGGTGGCCCTTGGCACCGCCCTGACAAGCACGTTCAGCAGCTTGATTGCGCAACCCATTTACGTCTGCCGTGTGCTTTCACTGGGGCTCGCCGATTACTATCGCAAGGCGTTTCTGCCCGTGCTGGTCGCGAGCGCGCCTTTGGTCGCGTTGATCGTCGGCTTTCAATACGTGTGGTTGCCGCAGAAATTCATCAGCATGGCCATCTTCTGCATCTTATCCGCCGCGCTTTACTTCGGCGCGGTGTACCTGTTCTTCTTTACCAAGCGCGGTCTGAACCGAGTGAGTTTTGCCTCGTGACACGGCCCCAATCCTTCGTTTGTCCACATTGCCTTGGTCCCTTGACCGAGACGCCGACAACCCTGGCCTGCCGGGGTTGTGGCCAGATATTCCCTCTGTCGGACGGCGTTCCCAACTTCGGGGCGAAGTCCGATTACTATTACGGCGAATTCCCACAGCACGAGATGCGGTCCCTCGTCGAGATGGCCAGACGCGACGGCAGCGCGAAGGCAATCGAAAACGCGCTCCAGGACAAACCGGAAGAGTGGCGCCGCTATTTCCGTCAGTATGCGACCGACGAAACCCGCGCTGCCTGGCAGTTTCTGCTCCAGTTGCCGGAAAACGCCAGCGTCCTCGATATCGGTTGCGGCTGGGGCAACATCTCGCTCTCGCTGGCCCGCAACTTCGCCGCCGTGTACGCTCTCGACATCGTGCCGGAACGCGCTGTGATGGCTTCCCTCCGGGCGCGGGAAGCCGGGCTTACCAATGTGACGGCCCTCGCGGGAGGCAATGCCGCCCACCTGCCATTTCCCGACGCCTCCCTGGACGTCGTCGTCCTGAATGGCGTCCTCGAGTGGGTGCCGGTTTCATTCGCGGACATCGCTGACCCTCGCGAAGCGCAACTGCGTCTGCTCCGGGAAATCGCCCGCGTGTTGAAGCCTGATGGCGAAGTCTACATCGGCATCGAGAATCGTCTGGGCTACGGGTACTTCTTCGGGAAACCAGATGAACATTCCAAACTCAAATACGCCACGCTGTTGCCCCGTTCCTGGGCCAATCGCTATTCGCTCGCGAAACGCCGCGAGCCGTACCGCACCTACACGTACAGTTGGCGCGGCTATCGCAAGCTGCTGCGCGACGCCGGATTCGTGACCGCCAGGTTCTACTGTCCGTTTCCCGAATACCGTGAATTCACCGAATTGATCAGCCTGGATCGCCCACCAGACGTCGCGCGGGCCCTGTATCCGACTTCGTTACTCGGACGTCTGGGCATGCAGGTGTGCAAACGCGTGAACGTATTTCGCGAGTTCTCCCCAACGTATTCCATCGTTGCGTCCAAACGCCCGGGGCGGGACCGCTTTGTTGACCGCTTGCTGCGCCACGTTGGCATCACCGCGTCCGACACCATTTACCTGCACGTCACCGGCACGGCGGCCGTGCTCCTGTTTACCCCGGAAGTCGTTGTCCGTCTTCCGTTGACCGAGCGCGCCGGCAGGCGCATGAACGTCGATGTCGCCAACCTTCACCGCATTGGCTCGCAGCCACGGCCACTCATTCCGGGCCTGATCGCCGAAGGACAGTTCCAGAGACAGGCGTATCTCGTCACTCGTGCGTTCCCCGGCGTCTCCGGCGCTGGAGTCGCCCGACGTCCACACAATCTTGCCGCGATCCTGCGGCAGGCGGCCGGCTTTATCACCGGGTTCCATCGGGAAACAATTCAAGAGCAAGTGTGTTCCGAGGAATGGTTGCAACAGAATTTCGACTGGCTGGCGGATTACATCGACAAGCTGGGAGGGAACGTGGCGGAATTGAAATCGCTGTGCCGCCGCGACCTGTTGGGCAAGCGCGTTCAGACCGTCACGGCCCACGGCGATTTCACCCTGCAGAATCTGGTCGTTGATCCGCAATCGTGCCGGCTTACCGGCGTTGTCGACTGGGACCTGGCGGATAGCCACGGCTGGCCCGGCATGGATCTGCTGCATTTGTTCGTCGTGCTTGAGTATGAAACGCGAGGGTGCGCTTTCAACGAAGCCCTGCTCCACGTCTTGAAACGCATCCGGGACAACACCGGCATCGAGCGCGACCTGTTCAATTCCTACCTCGCAGCCCTGCGGCTCGAGCCTGAACAGGTCGTGTGGGCCGTGCAACGCTACCTCTTGAGAATCATCCACGACAAGCACATGTACGGCGACGGGAAAATCACCCCGTTGATCGCGAAGTTGGACACCGAACTCGCCGCCGCACGACTTCTAACGCGCGAGTGGCTGGAAATGATTCGGACGAACGCGGGGTTCTTGGCGAAGGATCCCGCACATTTCAGCGACTTCAGTGTTCCGCCGGACCGACTGGCCGCGCTGGCGAAAGAGTTGAGTCTGTTCACGGGCCGGTCGATGCAGGAGGTCATCGCCCGGCTCGAGAGCGAACTGCGTGACCATGCCGGCTGCATGGCTGAAGAATGGACGAAACGCCGACCCATTACCGCGCGCCAAATTGAGCGCTTCTACGAGGAAACCGACGCCTACCTGTATGAATTACTGATTGACGGCGAGAATCCATTCCGCCACGAGACCCGCAACGCCATGATGGAAGCCTTGCGGAAGAGCGGGGCTCGACGGGTGCTTGAGTTTGGCGGCGGTATCGGTACGGACGCGATGTGGTTTACCCGCGCGGGATGGCAATGGACCTATTACGACCTGCCCGGCGGACACACATTCCGATTCGCGTCGTGGCGCTTCCAAAAACAACAGGTTCCCGTGACCGTCGTGACGCATCCGGGTCAAAGCCGCGACAACGACGCCGTCATCAGCGTCGAAGTTTTCGAACACCTGCCGAACCTGTTGTCCGCTCTGCGGGACATCAATCGCGCATTGCGTCTCGGAGGATTGCTCATCTTTTCCGAAAGCTTCGGCAAGACGGTACGCCATCCGTTACACCTCACCCGCACGGCCATTCAGGGCCGCTTTCTCAATGAATTGGTGCGGGCAGCCGGGTTCGAACCGCTACACCGTTTTGGCCCCAAGGACTACCTTTACCGCACAATAAAACGCCGCGAGCCGACGCCATTTGACTGGCTTCTCGCGATCACCCTGGTTGCCGGACGCGTCGCGCACAAGATCCCGGTCAAATTGTGGAGAGCACTGTCAGCGCACAAGCCCGTGCAGCAGCCCGACCTGCCATGAGAACCGCCGTCGTGCGCCGCCCGTTCCAACTCCGGGGTGGCGGAAAGTAACGAAACGCTTGCTGAATCCGAGTCAGGCAGGAAGATTGCCGCAGTTGGACTTTCTTCGCGGGATGGCAATTCTTCTCGTGATGGGTCGGCATCAGCCGGTATACCCCAATGAGGCCGGTTCCTCGTGGTTCCGATTTTTTCCGGCGATCCTTTCCCGGTTTGGCTGGACGGGCGTCGATTTGTTCTTTGTGCTCAGCGGCTTTCTGGTTGGTGGTTTGCTGTTCAAGGAGTTCAACACCCAGAAAAAAATGGACATCGGGCGGTTCCTCATCCGCCGGATTTTCAAGATTTGGCCCTCGTATTATGCGTATCTCGCTTTCCTGTTTGTGCTCATGACGGTGACGGGCGAACTCGGTGACATGAAATCGTTGACGATCAAGATGCTGCCACAATTGTCGCATCTGCAAAACTACCTCGGGATGGTGCGCACGCACACGTGGAGCCTGGCGATTGAGGAACATTTCTACCTCGCCTTGCCGGTCGTGCTTTTGTGCGCCAGCCGGAGCCGACCCCGTCCGTTCGCATCGGTGCCCCTGATCGCAATCACATTGGCAATCAGCTGTCTCGTGTGGCGTTTGTATCTCTTCTTTTCGGGAGTCCCTTACGGCAACGACCACTACCTGTTTCCAACCCATCTGCGGGTGGACAGCCTCTTTTTCGGCGTGTTGCTGGCGTTTCTGCACCACTGCCGCGCGGACATATTGGAACCGATCATTCCACATCGCAAGGCTCTGCTTGCGGCGGGATTGCTGTTGTTGTGTCCGATATTGTTTCTGGCCAAGGAAACCTGCGCCTTTGTCCCGACGATCGGACTGACCGAAATCTACGTGGGCTATGGCTGCATACTCCTGGCGGTCGTCCACACTCCCCTCGGCGAAGGTTGGCTGGGTTCGTTCCTCAACTCTCGCCCCGCCCGCATCGTGGCCTGGATCGGCTGCTTTAGCTATTCGATCTATCTCTGGCATCTCGACTTGGGACGGGATCCGGTCCGCTGGCTGATG
The DNA here is from genome assembly GCA_050015495.1 of Verrucomicrobiia bacterium. GTDB lineage: Bacteria > Verrucomicrobiota > Verrucomicrobiia > Palsa-1439 > Palsa-1439 > Palsa-1439. The sequence goes on along the minus strand of JBEKBH010000005.1, from coordinate 95,635 downwards.
AGCCGTGGGTTCCTGTTTCATCTTCCGCCGGAACTGCGTTGGTGTTTCGCCATGCTCTTGTTTGTCTGCCTCGCCAGTTGTGCCGGCGCACTGTTGGGCAGCCTGATTGAAATGCCGGCCTTGGCTCTGCGAAACCGTCTCTTCCCCGCGCGCGCGGACGCATTGCCCAATGCGACCATCGTCTCGGCAACGCGCGCCAAAGGACCGAATTCATGAAGATTGCCATCGCCTCGGCATTCCTGGGACACGTCCTGCGCGGCGTCGAAAGTTGGGCGCAAGACCTGGCCGCGGAATTGCACCGGCGCGGGATCGATGTCACGCTCTTTCAAGGCGGCGGCCCGCCGGATATCTCCTACGCACGCCACATCCCCTGCCCGGACCACACGAACCCGGTCTGGAAACAGGTGACGCGCTTTACCCGACATGGTTTGTGGCGCTATGGGCTCGGCTCCCCCATGCATTTGCAACAAGCGGTGTTTGGACGGCGCGTCGGTCGCGAATTGCATCGAGGCAGGTTTGACATCGTCCATACCCAGGATGCCGGTACCGCGCTGGCGCTGGAACGGGCGCGGCGCGCGGGTCGTCACCCGGCCAAGGTGATCCTGGCCAATGGAACGGAAGAATCCTTCGAGTTCCTGAACCAGTTCGAGCACGTCCAGGAGCTGGCCCCATACTATCTGGAATTGGACCGCAAGAACGGACTGACGCCGGGCCGGGAATGGTTTGCCATCCCCAACTTTGTCGATGGCGACCTGTATGCGCCGGGAGATCAGGTACAGGCTCGACAAAAGTTTGGAATTCCTCGGGATCGGTTTGTCGTGTTTGACGCTGCCGCGCTGAAGTTAACTCACAAGAGACTGGACTGGCTGGCCAAAGAAGTGGCCATCGCCCGCCAAAAGCATCCCGAAATCATGCTGATCGTGGCCGGAGCGACCACTCCGGAAACCCCCCAGGTCGAACACGCGATCCGCCAGCATCTCGGCGACCACGCGCGGATCCTCAAGGACATCCCGCGCCAGAACATGCCAGACCTCTATCGAACCGCGGACCTGTTTGCCCATACCGCGCTGACGGAAATGCTCGCCATTGTCCTGCTTGAGGCAGGCGCGACCGGTCTGGCCTTGTGCGGCCACAAATTCCCCGTGATCGAATGGGTCATCGGGACCGGGGGCGTTTGTGTCGACATGGAATCGCCGGGCGACCTGGCGCTTTCGATCATCGAGTCCCGGGAAAATCCTCTTCTGCGGGCGCAACGTGGAAACAACGCCCGGCACCTGATGATGGAACGGTTCGACCTCGTTCGCGTCGTTGACCAGATCGTTGGCATGTATGAGGCAGTATTGAAACACCGATGACCTCCCCGCTCGTCAGCGTCGTAATCCCGACCCATAACTATGGGCGGTACATTGGTGAGACGGTCGAGAGCGCGCTCGGCCAGACCTACTCTCCGGTCGAGATCATCGTCGTCGACGACGGTTCCACGGATGATACCCGGGGGCGACTGACTGCCTACGACGGCCGCATCCGCTACATCCACCAGCAATGCCGTGGTGTGTCGGCGGCGCGCAACACGGGCATTCAAGCGGCCCGGGGAGAGTTTGTCGCGCTCCTGGATTCGGACGATCTCTGGGTACCGGACAAGGTGGAGCGGCAGGTGGCCGTCGCCATCCATCAACCCGATATCGCGCTCGTGGCCACAGAGCGGTTCGCCATCGATGAAACCGGACGGCGGCTGGACTACGTCGCCGAAGCATGTTCCCGGGAAGGGTTTTGTGAGTTTACCGTGCCCGAGCTATTGGAGTTTCCCGCTTTCAGCCCGTCTTCGGTTCTCGCGCGCAGGGATTGCCTGCTGACGCTGGGCGGGTTCAATGAGGACATTACCGGTGTCGAGGACATGGAAATGTGGGTGCGCATCGCCTTGCGCTTTCGGGTGGCGCGCCTGAATGCGACGCTCACGGCGCAACGGTTTCATTCGACAAGCATGAGTCGCCAGGCCGATTTGATGCTTCGAAATCACCGAAAGGCGATGGCCCGGCTCTTCACAGAAGTTCCCCAACTGCGTGGGCACCACAAATGGCGTCGGATCGCGGAAGCGCGGATCTACCGGGAGGTGGCGTTCATGCATTTCAGCGACGGAAACCGCGCCACTGCCCTCGCTGATTTGCTGCGTTCGGGCTGCCGCTGGCCGTTCGCTCTGCGCAACCAGCAGGCACAAAAGAGACCGCTCGAGCGAGCCAGGATGTTCTTGCGATACTGTCTCCCGAGAAAACGGGGTGCGGAAGGAGCCAGTTAGATCCATGGGGTTTTTTCTGGTCTGCACGTACGTTGCCGTCCTGTTGTTGCGCCCGCAGGAATGGTACGAACCGGTCAAGGGATACGAACTGGTGAACATCATCGCGATCCCGACGATTTTGATCGCGTTCATTCAGCAGAGCAAGAGCCGGGGAGGCAGTTCCCTGTTACGAAACCGGCTTTCCCAGATGATGCTCGGGCTGTTCGCATCGGTGATGCTGTCTCAACTGGTCAGGCTTCGCATCTCCGGCGCAATCGATGCCGTCCGGGAGTTTGGGAAGATCGTGATCCTGTTCTACCTGGTGGCGATCCTGGTGAATACGCCCCGTCGCGTGAGAATCATGATGTGGATCATCGTCGGCTCGTCCATGGTCCTCGCCTATCATACCTACCTGCAAGTCCAGACGGGCCATGGTTTCGGCAATATCGAACCCTACGGCTCCTTCGATTCGCGAGACTTTCGAGTCATTGGCTCCGGCATCTTTTCCGACCCGAATGATTTTGCCATGCTCTACTTGATGGCCATGCCATTCGCCTTCTGTCTCCTGACGACGGGCGGGGCCATCGCCGGCAAGCTGCTCCTGCTCGTCAGCCTGCCGCCCATGGTGTACGTGCTTTACTACACGCAATCGCGCGGCGGTGTCATCGGGTTCTGCGCCATGATTATTGCCTATTTCTGGACGGCCACGAAAAATCTTATGATTCGCATCTTCCTGTTGGTCACGTTGCTCTCGGTCGTCGTGGTTCTCGGCCCGGAACGCGCCCGCGGCGCGTACGTGGAGGGCTCGGCGTCGGGACGCATCATCGAATGGGGCCTCGGCATAAGAATGCTCAAGGAGAGCCCGTTGTTCGGGTTCGGGTACCAACGGTGGGCGGACTACAGCGGGGGCATGGCGGCGCACAATTCGCTGGTCAATTGTTTCGCCGAGCTCGGCTTGGTCGGCTACATCTGCTGGTTCACGCTGTGCCTGCTCATCGTGAAGTCGGTGCTCCGCATCGCCCGGGCTGAGGGCCAGGTCGATTTCCGGACACGGCGGATCGCCAACGGACTGTTCGCGGCCCAGGTCGGCTACCTGACCGCGGCTTTCTTTCTCACCCGAACCTACAACCCTGTCCTGTTCTTCCTCCTCGGCATGGGACTCGGATTGATCCGCTGGGTTGAGACCCACCAGCCAGGTCCTTCGCCGGTGGCGCAGGTTTCCACGCACGACGTGAGACTATGCGCGATCTTTGCCTGCGCGAGTATTCCCGCTATCTGGCTCATCATCCGCGCCTATTCGGCGCTCAGCGGGGCCGGCTAACCAGGAAGTGGTTCTGTGAACCATACTGGCGCGAGCAATCGAAAACGAACGCGGTAACACACATGCGCAACCGAATCGTATTCCTGTGCAGTATCTTCCTCTTGGGCGTGTTCGCGCGGGTGGCGGCGCTGCCGCACGATAGCGCACCACGACCGGGCAGCGACGAAGACGAGTACGAGGCATACGCTTGGAACCTCGCGCAAGGCCGAGGGTACCGCGGACCGAGCCCGGCCTATCACGATCGTGAGCATTTGACGTCCTGGCGGATGCCTGGTCCATCGCTGATGTTCGCCGTTGTATATAAATTCGTGGGCCGCAACCCCGCCGCAGCCGCGTACACAAACATTTTTATATCGGCGGCGACTTGTATCCCGTTGTTTTTCATCGGGTGCGCACTGTACGGCGAGATCGCCGGTAGGATTTCCTCGTTTGTGTACGCGCTCTGGCCAAATGCGATGTTTCTGTCTACCCACCTCCTATCAGAGCCGCTCTACGTTTTTCTGCTCACGTTGTATGTGGCGCAGACCTTCGCACTCGCTCGAAAGCCGGGTGTTGGAAACATTGCCGTCAACGGCCTCCTTCTGGGCGCGCTGATGTATGCACGGCCCCACGTGTTCCTCTTGCCCTTCCTCTTCATCTGGATTGTACTCGTTTTCTGGCCTCATTGGAGAACGATGCTCGCTTGCTTGTCTGTCTTTGTGGTCGCCGCGCTAATGCTAACTCCTTGGGTGGTGCGGAACTATCGCGTTCACGGAGTGTTTGTGCCGTTTACCACGCAGGCTGGTTCCGCCCTGGTTGACGCGAACAATCGCATTGTAGCGACCCAGCCAGAATACTACGGTTTCGCTCTTAGCTGGGAACGATCCATCCCCGAGTACAAAGATCTGTATTCCTCAGTTACCAACGAGGTGCAACTATCCGCTCTGGGAATTACACTGTACAAACAGTGGATGCGCCAACACCCGGATAAATGGTGGTACCTAACTGAAAGCAAGTTCCGTCGATTCTGGACGCCATTCCTGCAACAACGCAACAAGTTCAACCGTTTGGTAATGTTGTTCTCTTGGGGTCCCGTGCTGATACTGTTCCCCATACCCTTCCTCGCCTCATTTTGGAGCGGTTTGCGCAACCACGATCCACACGTAATGGTGCATTTCGCCATACTGAGCACATTAGCCAATTCACTGTTTTTTGGCGGAATCGCCCGGTACCGATTTCCCATTGAAGGATTCTGCATCGTCTTTGCCGCAGGCGCAGCTCTCTGGTTGTGGAACAAACTGCAGCCTGCGCTTCCTGGCTTGACACCCAAGGCGACGGCAATCTGTGAGCAGGATAAACGCATTCACGAGCCGGTAAACCCCGCAACATAACCACCCTCGTGCGCTTCATCGAAATGTGTAACCACCTTGCGGAGAAGCTTCGACCGAAGCTATTCCTGTGGATCGCGCTCGCCGTCATCGTTCCGCGTCTCGCGTTCCTCGCGGTCTCTCCCGGCCGCAACGTCTACGGAAATGCGCCGGGCGAGTTGGCGGTGGCCCGGAACCTGGCGGAAGGTCGCGGCTATGTCGATGCCAATGGACAGCCCGACAGTGATTTCAACCCGGGCTACCCGGCTTTCCTGTCGCTGTGCCGGTTCGTTTCCAAGGACTCACTATGGCCAATCAAGATCGCGCACATCGGCTTCGACGTCGGCACGGCTCTGGCGCTGACCTGGGTGTTGGCGGACACCTGCTCTACGTTGACCATCATGCTCTTCGCCGTGGCGTTTGCGCTCCATCCGTTGTTCCTCCTGCTCTGCAACAACGTCAATGATGAACCCCTTCTCATCTTCCTCGTCGCGATCAGCTTTGTGACCCTGTACCACGCGCTCCATCACCCGTTTTACGGGCGCTTTGTGATTGCGGGAGCAACAGTCGGGGTCGCCATCTTCGTAAAGAGCACAGCAATTTTCCTCCCACTCTTTCTGGTCGGTGCTCTGTGGTTGGCCACGAGGAAAACGCGTGTTCCAACGTTGCGCCATTGGATTGTCTATCTGCTCGCATCCATTGCCGTGCTCATGCCGTGGTCCTATCGCAACTACATCACGCTTGGCCACTTCGCGTTCAACATCCATGGCATCGGACAGAACTTGTGGTTCGGGTCCGACCCGCGTATCTTCACCCGCTATGGGAAAGCTCAACGCGCCGAGGCCGCCGAACTCGCGGACGAAATGACGGCGCGCGGAATTCATCCACCGGCAACCAGCAACGTTTTCGACCGCGAACACTGGCAATTACAGATGGCCATCCAAAAATACGAAGACCTCCTGCACCAACCTGTCACCTTGGCGCGGGTCTTGTGGTTGAAAGCCACGCGGACGCTTTACGCCAGCGAGGACCGCCCGTCCGGTCATCTGCCAATGATTCTGCTACAGGTTCCCACTCTCCTGCTCGCCCTGTACGGAATCACCAGATTATGGAAGCGAGTTGAAACCCAAACGCTGGCCTGGTTGCTGACACTTTACGTCGGTTACTATTATTCGGTCGTGACCGCCGGAATGCCGATGGTTCGGTACTTTATCCCAGCCATCCCGTTCCTTCTGGCCGCCGCAGCCGTCGGCCTGACTGCGCTGCTGCAGCCGGCGGAAACTCCGCCGTCCATCGTGACCAACCTGGAGTCGCTGAAACAATGACCCGTGTCCCCTTTCTCGACCTGAAAGCCCAATACGCGACCATCCGCGACGAAGTACAAGCCGCGCTTGGCGAAGTTTGTGACTCCGCGCGCTTCGCGCAAGGCCCGCCAACAGCCGCATTTGAACGCGAGTTCGCCGCGTACTGCGGCGTCGCTCACTGTGTCACGCTGAATAGCGGCACCAGCGCGTTGCACCTTGCCCTCCGCTGCCTGAACATTGGGCCCGGCGACGAGGTCATCACCACGCCCTTCACCTTTATCGCCACCGCCTGGGCCATCAGCTATGTGGGCGCCACGCCCGTTTTTGTTGATATCGACCCTGTACGTCGCGCGCTCGACCCGGCCAAGCTGGAAGCAGCGGTGACACCGCACACCAAGGCGATTATGCCCGTGCATATTTTCGGGATGCCGGCCGACATGGACCCTCTCAACACCGTCGCCGCCAAGCACCGGCTATCTGTCGTGGAAGATGCCGCGCAGGCGCACGGCGCCCGCTACAAAGGCAAACGCGTGGGCCAATTCGGCGCGATCTCCTGCTTCAGTTACTACCCGACAAAAAACCTCGGCGGATACGGTGAAGGCGGCGCTCTCCTAGCCAACGATGACAAACTAGCGGCTCGCGCCCGTTCGTTGCGCGAGCACGCACAGAGCGCCCGCTACGTCCATGAGGAAGTCGGCTACAACTATCGCATGGATAGTTTTCAAGCCGCCGTGTTACGCGTGAAGCTCAAACGCCTCGATTCGTGGAACGCCGCTCGTGCCGCCCATGCCCGTCGATACACGGAACAGCTGGCGGGAACATCCTACGGTCTGCCCGCGGCGCCCCCCGACAGCGAACCCGTATGGCACTGCTACGTCATCGAGTGCGACAATCGCGACCGTGTTCGCGCCGCCCTGAACGATGCGGGGATCGATACGTCCGTCAACTACCCCCTGCCGTTGCACCTGCAACCGGTGTATCGTTCACTCGGTTATCATCGCGGCAATCTGCCAGTGGCGGAGCGGCTCTGCGAACGTTGCCTTTCATTGCCCATGTACCCCGAGTTGACCCACGAGCAAATTGACGCCGTCGTGCATGCCCTTCGTGCAGCCGCCTAAAGCCATCATGCAAGTCGTGCTCAGTCTGCGGGTCGGCGGACTCGAACGGGTTGTCGTCGATCTGGTAAATCACGCCTCGGACGAATTTCGGTTCGTCGTGTGCTGTTTGGAAGAAGCGGGGCCATGGGCGAGCGAAATTACGCCAAACAGGGGGAAGGTCGTGGCACTCCATAAAAAGTCCGGCGTGGATTGGCGCCTGATTTGGAAAATCGCCCGACTTGCCCGCGCGGAAAAGGTCGACGTGATTCATACGCACAATTCGACCGCGCATTTCTACGGAGCCGTCGCCGCTAAATTCACCAGGGCGCGAGTCCTCCACACGGAGCACGGCAAGAATATCGGACACGAGGCTCGTTCGCGCCGCCTGAATTGGTACGCGGATCACTTTACTGACTTGACGGTCTCAGTTTCCGAAGATATAGCTCAACAGGCGCGAGATTCCAAAGAACTACAACCGTCACGTCTTCAGGTGATTCCCAACGGCATTCGTGTCGACCGTTTTGCCGCCGCTCCGCGCGGTGCGGGCCGCCGTGTCGGCACCGTCGGACGGCTCGTTCCCGAGAAGAACTACCCACTATTGCTGCGCGCCACCGCCGCGATCCCCGACGTCGACGTGGTGTTCGTTGGCGATGGTCCGTTACGTGAGGAACTCCAAAAACAGGCCGACGCCCGCGTCTCGTTTCTCGGCCAACGGGCGGATGTGGCCGAATTACTGGCGGGGTTCGACGTCTTCGTGCTCCCCTCGAACACCGAAGGCATGAGCATTGCCTTGCTCGAAGCGATGGCGGCGGGGCGTCCGATCGTGGTCACCGCCGTTGGCGGCAACGTGGAATTGATCAAGCACATGCAAACCGGCTTGGTTGTGCCGCCCAATGACGAAGCCGCCTTGCGCACCGCGATCGAGCGATTGCTGGCGGACACCGCGCTCGCCACGCGCCTCGGCACAGCGGCGCGCGCTGCCGCGGAAAAACATCACAGCGTCAAAGCCATGACCGACCGTTACGAAGAACTCTGGCGCCGGCTGGCCGTATGAGATTGTTGTTCCTGTCCAACCTGTTTCCGAATCCTGCTGAACCGGTGCGCGGTGTCTTCAACGCCCAGCAGGTCGCTGCGTTGTCGAAGCTATGCGAAGTAACGGTGGTTGCCCCAACCCACCGAACCATGCCAAACGAAACCCGTGATGGCGTCCGGGTGATGCATCCCCGGTTTTTCTCTGTCCCCCTGTTATCGCGTCCGTTCAATGGCTGGCTGTTCGCCAAAGCCGTCGAGTCGGTGATTCGTCAGGAACGATTTGACGTGGTGCTCGCCAGTTGGGCGTACCCCGATGCGTACGGCGTGATGCTCCTCGCCAAGAAGCTGAAATTTCCATTTGCCACCACCGTGCTGGGAAGCGACGTGAACGTCTTCTTCGACAATCCGACGCGCAAACAGCAGGTCCTGCGCGCCTTGCGCGCCAGCCGTGTCGTCTTCGCCAAGAGCCAGGCACTGCAGGCGCGTCTGGCCAAGGAGGGAATCGGGTCGGTGATCGACTACAACGGAATCGATCGTAAGAGGTTCCGCCCCATCAACCGCACGGAAGCGTGCCGCGCGTTCGGACTCGATTCTAAGCGCCGTCGCATCCTGTATGTGGGAAACCTGTTGCCGGTCAAAGGCCCGACGGTATTGGCTGATGGGTTTCAACATCTCCTGTGCCATTCGCATCTTGGTCAGTCTTCAGGCCCGGCCTCAGAATGCGTAACAGGCGCTTGCGATGAACCTTTTTGTTACGGGAAGAGCGGCAACTTCGGTGACCTGGACGTGGTGTACCTTGGGACTGGCTCCGAGGTCGCGCCGCTTCGAGTGGCATTTTGCATGTTCGTCGCCACATCAACGAATCTGAACTGGCGGGATGACTGTCCAACCGTGTTCCTGCTGGGCGCGCGCCCACACGAGGAAATTCCGTTATGGATGAACGCTTGCGATGTGTTGTGCCTGCCGAGCCTGAGCGAAGGCCTGCCTAACGTTGCCTTGGAAGCGATGGCGTGCGGTCTTCCCGTTGTTGCCTCGCGCGTCGGCGGCGTCCCCGAGGTCGTGCGTGATGGAGTAAATGGGTTTCTCGTGCCGCCGTCCGATCCGGGCGCCCTTGCCGATGCGTTGCGCCGCGCCCTCGTGACGAAATGGGACCGGGAAGTAATTCGCGCGTCGGTTTCTCAGTTCGATTGGGACGTGAATGCGCGTAAGGTGTTGGACACGTTGAACAAAGCGCTTGCCGCACGATGATGCGATGGCGGATCGAATTGGAAGACTGGGCTAGGACGAGTCGGCTCGTAAGACTCGCTTTGTGTGAGGCAAAGCTCCACGGGAAACGGCGGCCCGCACCCAACGATCACCAGGCGCTGGCGTGCTACATCGTCCGTCTCTGCGAAGCGGCAAGGCTTGCCACCAACGAGCGCCTGATGCGAAATATCGAGAGCCAAATACAGGAGTGCGTGCGGCGCTTGGACGTTCGGCAGGTCGATTGGGGAGAACTGATACCCAACTTCGACAGTCCATGCATCCCCAAAGCCGCCATCCTTAAGCCCTGGGTGTCAGCCCGTGAAAAGGGCGTTGTGCTTGTCAACTACGAGGGCCAATATGCGCGCCTGTTGCGATTGCCTGACTTGAAAGGATTCGCCGCGCGTTACACGTTGATCATCGGCCCTTCCTGGCACCCGCCTCATTCGTTGGTCAATTGCGTGTTTGCCGAAGCCTACCCGGACAAAGTCTTTTCGCTTATCAGCAACGCGAGGGAATTGCAGATTCTGCCCCGATTGTCTCCCAAGCTCGTCCCGCTGCCGTTATACGGTTCCAGTTGGGTCAATCCATCCCTCTACAAACCGCTGCCACCAACCCAACGCGATGTCGACATTCTGATGGTCGCGAACTGGGGAAAATTCAAACGTCACCACGCCCTGTTCCGCGCGCTCTCCGGCATCCCGGAGGACGTTCGCGTCTTGCTGATTGGCCAGGATCAGGATGGACGCACGGCGGAAACCATCCGCGAGGAGGCCCGGGCGTATGGCGTGGACAAACGGTTAACGCTCCTGCACGATGTCCCATACCCGGAAGTAGCCAAGGCCTATTGCCGCTCGAAGGTCAGCGTGATCTTGTCGCGGCGCGAAGGTTCCTGTGTGGCCATTGCCGAATCGCTCTTCGCGGATACCCCCGCCGCCATCTACGCAGATGCAGCCATTGGCTCACGCGCCTTCATCAATGAAACCACGGGAAAGCTCCTCGAGTACACAAACCTCGCGGGACAACTCATGGAGTTCCTGGCCGCCGCCAATGCGGGCCAGTATTCTCCACGTAAATGGGCTGAATCCAACATTTCCTGCTTCCGAAGCGCCGACACTTTGAACGAGATTCTACGCCGGCACGCACTGGCCGAAGGTCGCGACTGGACCCAGGATGTGGCCGCTGTGACGTGGTGCCCCGATCAACAGCTCGCCCTCGCGGAAGACAGGATTCGCCTCTTGCCGGAACGAGAACTGATCAAGACCAGGTTTGGCATTGAACTCGGCCAGGCAAACTAGGGAGGTACTTGCATGAAATTTCAAGGCATCGCCACGAGCAATCCGATGCAGATTTCGTTCGTGCTGGATGTGATTCTGCAGTTGCGACCCGACAGCGTATTGGACATCGGCTGCGGCAGCGGCAAATACGGGCTCCTCATCCGCGAGAACCGACGAACGGCGCGGATCGATGCGATCGAAGGGTTCGCCCCCTATGTCACCGATGTCCACAAGACAGTCTACGACCATGTCGAGGTCGGCAACGCGATGAGTGTTGTACCCGGGCTGGAGCAGGTCTATGACGTGGCGATGATGATCGACATGTTCGAGCACCTCACCCTCGAAGACGGTCGCACGCTCCTGCACGAATTGGAAAAGCATTCTCGCCACATCCTGATCTCCGTACCGACGTGGCACCCCGAACAAGACGCGTATGATGGCAATGTGTTGCAGGAGCATCACGCCCAGTACGACGTGACCAAGCTCCGCGCTCTGGGTTTTCGACAGATCTGGCGTGTGAGCGGAAGTTACATTGCGCTTCGCGGCCCCACGAAGGTTAACCTCAAACGGAAAGTCTTGAAGTGTGCGACTGCCTGCCTGATTCCCGACTGGGCCAGTCGGATGCTGGCGCCGATTTCCAGAGCATTCCCTGGCTTCCACCATCCGAAATAGGACAACCAACATGAAGATTAGCGTTTTCGGACTCGGATACGTCGGCTCGGTGACCGCAGTCTGCCTTGCCGACCGTGAACACGACGTCATCGGCATCGAAACGAATCCCGACAAACTCGCGCTGTTTGGCGCTGGTCAAACCCCATTGTTTGAGCCCGGCCTTGCAGAGTTGCTTGCGAAGGTTCACCATTCTGGATGCTTCACGTCCACGGCCAACCCGGCGGAAGCGATTCAAAATTCAACGGTATCCTTCATTTGCGTGGGCACCCCGAGCCGGAAAGGAGGACAGGCCGACTTGACTCACGTCGAGCATGTCTCCCGCGAAATCGGGGAAGCGCTGCGCGACAAGGACGCGACACACACGATCGTTGTCCGCAGTACGATGCTGCCGGGCAGTATCGAGGGCGTGGTCGTGCGGCAGATCGAATCCGCCTCTGGAAAACAAGAGGGCCGGGACTTCCACGTCGTCGCCAACCCGGAATTCATGAGGGAAGGCTCGGCCATCCGCGATTTCTACGAGCCGCCGTTCGTCGTGATCGGCGAACGCCACGCGGGCGCGGGCGATTCACTCGCCGAACTCTACCGGTGCGTGGATGCGCCCCAGGTGCGCATTACGGTTCGCGCCGCCGAGGCGATCAAATTCGCCTGCAACGCATTCCATGCGACGAAAATTACGTTCGCCAACGAGATCGGCCAATTCTGCAAGGCCCATGGCATTGACAGTCACGAAGTGATGGACATCGTGTGCCGCGACACGAAACTCAACATTTCCAAAACCTATCTCAAACCCGGCCTGGCCTATGGCGGGTCCTGTCTTCCGAAGGACCTGCGGGCCCTCGTGGGACGCGCCCGGGAAAAGGATGTCGAACTCCCCATGCTCGACGCCATCGCGCGCAGCAACCTCAACCAAATCCAACGCACCATCGATCTCGTCACCGAGCTTGGCCATCGCGAGGTTGGGATTCTCGGGTTGAGCTTCAAGGTTGGCACCGACGACCTGCGCGAAAGTCCCATCGTCATCATGGCGGAGACATTGCTCGGCAAAGGTTTCAAACTGGTCATCCACGATTCCGAAGTGGAGCTGACCCGGCTGACCGGCGCGAACAAACGGTTCCTCGAAGACAAACTGCCCCACATCAATTCGTTGTTGGCTACGTCGCTAGAGGATGTTGTTGCGCGCAGCAACGCGCTGGTGATTTGTAAGAATGCACCCGAGTACCAGGGATTGGCTGGGGTCATTTCTTCTCATCATCACGTGGTCGACCTCGTGGCGGCACTCAAGAACGCCAACATCCCGACAGCCCGGTATCACGGCCTGTACTGGTGAGAATCCTCACGCTTATCTCGAAGTTTCCGTGGCCGCTCACGGACGGCGCGGTCATTCGCGATTTCAACCTGCTTCGCGAAGCCGCCAAGCGCCACGACGTGTCGCTGCTCTGTTTCCTGTTCCAACCGACCGATCGCGAGCAATTCGATGCGTTGCGTCCGTACTGCAAGAAGATTGTCGGCATCGACCTCGTGCGTCCGAAGTGGCGGACGCTGGCGAACGCGGCCCAGAGCCTCGTGACGGCCGATCCGTTCATCATCCACGAGTACTGGCGCGCCGAAATGGCCCGCGCACTGGAGAAGTTTGTCGAGGAAGAGCGAATCGACGTCGTCCACTCGCATTTCCTGCACATGAGCCAGTATGTCCGCCACAAACGGAACGCCGCATTCGTGCACGACGCACATAATCTCGAACACATCCTCTGGCAACGGATGGGGCGAACCACCACCAATCCGTTCAAGAAGGTTTTCATCCAGTCCCAGTACGGCAAGCTGGTTCGCCTCCAACAGAGCGTGGCGCGCGCCAGCGAAAAATGCGTCGTGCTTTCCGACGAAGATCGCGCTGAATACCGGCGTATTTGTCCCGAAGCCGATGTTGCGACGGTACCCAACGGCGCGGACGTCGAGTACTGGACGCCAGGCGCTACCCATGGCGCTGTCGAACCGTCTTCCATTCTCTACTTCGGCAACCTGAGTTGGCCGCCCCAGGCCGATGCCGCTGTCTACTTTCACGACAAGATTCTTCCCCTCATCCGCCACCGTGTGCCCGGCGTGAAGTTTTATATTGTGGGGCAGAATCCACCCGAGACCGTGAAAGCTCTCGCGGGCGACGGCGTGATCGTCACTGGCTTCGTTCCCGATATGCGCGAGTATGTGGCCCGCGCCGCGGTCGTTGTGATGCCATTGCGCGCCGGGGCCGGCACGAAGCATCGCGTGTTTCAGGCGATGTGCATGAAAAAACCGGTCGTCTGTACGGCCGTGGCCGCCGAAGGCATTGCCCTGACGCATGGCGAGACCGCCCTGCTCGCGGATGAACCTGAAACATTTGCCAACGCCACGGTTTCCCTGCTACAAGATGCGGCATTGCGCCAGAGGCTCGGCGAACGAGGCCGTCAGCTTGTCCTCGATCGCTACGATTGGCGCGCGATCTACGAACGACTGGAGGAAGCGTTTCAGGAGGCGGTCCGCAAACGGAAATGATTAACGGCAAGAGTTATCGTGTCGGTATCGTTGGCGCGGGTTACGTCAGCGAGTTTCACATCAAGGCCCTGAAACGGCTGCCGCACGTGCGCATCGTGGGCATCACCGACCTTGATGGCGCGCACGCCCGGGCCACGGCCCAACGCTTCGGCATCGCGTCGCACCCGTCGTTGAAGGTGATGGCCGCGGAAGGTCTCGATGTTGTCCATGTCCTCACTCCGCCCAACAGCCATGCCGATGTCGCGCTCGAAGCGCTCTCGCTCGGTTGCCACGTTCTGGTCGAGAAGCCGCTGGCCACAAGCGTCGAGGACTGCGACCGGCTGATCGCCGAAAGCCAGGCGCGCAACTTACGGGTATGCGTGAACCACTCGTTGCTCGGTGATCCGTTAATCAAGCGCGCGTTGAAACTGGTCAAGACGGGGGCCATCGGCGACGTGCTCACCGTCGATTACCTGCGCAGTTCAAATTACCCGCCGTACCGTGGTGGTCCCCTTCCCCCGCACTATCGCGAGGGTGGATACCAGTTTCGGGATCTCGGCGTGCACGCCCTGTATTTGCTGCGGGAGTTTCTGGGGAACATTCAGGATGTGCAGGCTGACTTTCGCACGTCAGGCTTGAAAGACAGCGACCCGAATATCCATTTCGACGAATGGCGCGCGTTGGCGCGGTGCGCCAAGGGCACTGGCAACATTCAACTCTCGTGGAACGTCAGGCCGCTTCAGCACCAATTGATCATTCAGGGCACCCGCGGGACTTTGCGCGCGGATTTGTTCGCGATGTACCTGACGCGCCGACGCCACACGCCTTTGCCGAAAGCTGTGGAGCGTGTCGCCAACGCGCTGGCAGAATCCGTCTCATCCGCGGCGCAATTGATCTGGAACGCCACGTTATTCGCCATCGGTCAGCTTCAACCTTACCAAGGGCTTCACAATTTCGTCGGTGCATTCTACGAGGCTCTCGCCGCCAACAACGTGATGCCCGCAGGCCCCGAACAAGGGCGCGAAGTGGTGCGCTGGACTGAACAGGTCGCGCGCGAAGCCGACCACGCCAAGGCCAAATTCTACGGTCACTATCAGCCGGGCAACCGGCCAGCGGTCGTCGTTACGGGTGCGAACGGCCTGTTGGGCCGCGCGTTCGTGCAACGCCTCATCCGCGAGGACGAGTATGTCCGTCTGTTCGTGCGGCGTCTGCCACCGCCGGAAATCGCGGATCATCCGCAAATCGAGGTTGTCCTCGGCGAGCTTGGTGATCCCGACGCGGTGGATCGCGCCATTGCCGGGGCGACCGCAGTCTTTCACATCGGCGCGGCCATGGGTGGCGGTTGGGCGGCACACGAGGCCGGCACCATCGCGGGCACCCGCAACGTGGTCGAAGCCTGCCTGAAGCATGATGTACCAAAAATGATTTACATTAGTTCCCTGTCGGTGATCGACTGGGCCGGTCACCCGTCCAACCAACCGGTCACCGAGTCCGCAACCTTGGAACCGGCTCCCCAACAGCGCGGTTCTTACACGCAGGCAAAACTCGAGGCCGAACGCATCGTCCGCGCCGCGGCGCAGGAACGCGGTTTGCCAGTCGTCATTCTTCGTCCTGGGCAGATTTGGAGCGAGACCAGTTCGCTCATTACCGCCGCCGTCGGTGTCCGCCTCGGCCAACGACTGGTCGTCATCGGGGACGACTCCAACCAGCTCCCCCTCGTGCACGTGGACGACGTCGTCGAAGCCATCGTGCTCTCGACGCAAAGCCAGTTCTCGCGCGGCGAGGTGTTTCAAATTGTCGACAACGAGTTGATGAGCCGCGAGGAACTCGTGCGACTGTATTCCCGTGCGCGTGAACCCCGGCTTCGCATCACCCGGATTTCCCTTGGGTTCGCGTGCTTCCTCGCCGGTAGCGTCGATTGGCTCACGACGACGCTCGGGCGACCCGCGCCAATCTCCCCGTACCGCCTGCGGTCCGCCGTTGCGCCGCTGGTGTTCGATTGTTCCAAGGCGCGCAACCAACTTCACTGGGAACCACGCGCTCATACGCGCGACACGCTCCGCAAGTTGCTGGCAGCCAGGTGAATATTAGAATGTTGCTTCGGTCAGAATGACGAGTTTTTGGATAACTGTTTTTATTGTCTCCGCGACTGCCATCGTTTGGTCGTACGCGATTTATCCGCTGCTGCTCGCGCTGGTGCCGACGCGACGCCACGAGCAGGCCGGCGACTCTCGCGACTGGCCATCCGTTTCCGTGTTGATCAGCGTGTACAACGAGGAAAAACATATCGTAACGCGCATTGAGAACCTGCTCGCACTCGATTATCCACACGACAAACTCGAAATCCTGATCGGATCGGATGGTTCGACGGATCGCACCAACGAATTGGTCGAGACGTTTCCCGACGCCCGCGTGAGACTGCACGCGTTCGAGCAGCGTGGAGGCAAGCCCAGCGTGCTCAATCGACTCGTGCCACAAGCCCGTTCCGAGTTACTCGTGTTCAGCGATGCGAACGCGATGTTCAGTCCCGACGCGCTTCGAAAGCTCGCGCGGCATTTCGCCAATCCACAGATCGACGGGGTGTGCGGGAAACTCGTATTCCACGGTGACAATAGCGAGACCGATGAAGGCCCATATTGGAAGCTGGAGACGTATTTGAAGACGCGCGAGAGCACCCTCGATTCCTGCCTCGGCGCCAACGGAGCCATCTACGCCATCCGCAAGTCGTGCTGGCCGCGGATACCCGACAACACGTTTGTGGATGATTTTGTCATCGGCATGCGCGTGCGCGAGTCGGGTCACCGGGTGATCTACGATACGGAAGCGGTCGCCAGCGAGGAACTGCCACAATCGGTCGGCCACGAAATGACCCGACGCATCCGCATCGGCGCGGGCGATTTCCAGGCGTTGTTTCTTTGCTGGCGGTCGCTGTTGCCCTGGCGCGGGTTTTATTCGATCGCGTTCTGGTCGCACAAAGTTCTGCGGTGGTTCGCCCCGTTTCTGATGATCGCCGCGCTGGTCTCAAATGCCGCTTTGCTGCCCCGTCCGCTCTTCGCGGTGTTATTGGCGCTGCAACTCGCGTTTTACAGTCTGGCGTTCTTCGGCGCTTTCATTCGCAGGCGGAAGATTGTCCTGTTCAGTGCTCCCTACTATTTCGTCACGATCAACCTCGCGTTGTTGCTCGGGTTCTTCCGATTCGTCACCGGCACGCAACAGGCCGCGTGGAAACGGACGGCACGGTAAGCCATGTGCGGGATCGCTGGAAAATTCAATTTTGGTGACAACGCGCCGGTCTCGCGCGAGTTGATCGCCCGCATGAACGTGGCCCAGGCGCATCGCGGACCCGATGGCAGCGGCGAGTATTTCGACCGCGGCGTCGGCCTGGCGCACCGGCGCCTGAGTATCGTTGACGTCGAAGGCGGCCGCCAACCGATGACCAACGAGGACAACACAATCTGGATCGTGTTCAACGGCGAGATTTACAATTTCCCCGAGCTTCGCGATCGACTCGAAGCGACGGGACACAAGTTCCGTTCCCACTGCGACACAGAAGCCATCGTCCATCTTTACGAAGACCTCGGCGAAAACTGCGTCGATGAGTTGCGCGGGATGTTTGCGTTCGCGATCTGGGACTCGCGTGTTGAGAAGTTATTCATCGCGCGCGACCGTCTCGGCATCAAGCCCCTCCATTACGCTGTCCTCGGCAGCCGGTCACTGGTCTTCGGCAGCGAAATCAAAGCCATACTCCAGGATGAGGCCGTTCCGCGTCGTGTGAATCCCGACGCCCTCAGTGAATACATCAGCCTGTTGTATGTGCCCGATCCGGGCACCATGTTTGACGGCGTCCAGAAGTTGCCGCCGGCGCACGCACTCACCTGCGACCGCAACGGCGTTCGTGTCCGCCAATATTGGGACGTCGATTACAACGTGAACGAGTCACTCACCGAGGAGCAGGCTGCTGGACAACTTTTCGATTTGCTGAAGGGCACGGTGAAGGATTATCTCCTGTCTGACGTGCCTCTCGGTGCATTCCTCAGCGGTGGGGTTGATTCCAGCACCATCGTCGGCCTGATGCGGGAGGTCGTCACCGGCAAACTTGTGACCTCCTCCGTCGGTTTTGAAGAGGAAGCGTACAACGAATTGCCGTACGCGCGGCAGATGGCCGAGCGGTTTCACTCCGAGCACCACGAACATGTCGTTCACGCCGACATCGAGCATTTGTTTCCGCTCATTGTGTGGTCATTTGACGAGCCGTTCGCGGATTCATCGGCCATCCCCACATACTACGTCAGCAAGACCGCACGCGAGCACGTCACCGTCGCCCTCAGCGGCGACGGCGGAGATGAATTATTTGCCGGGTACTCGCGTTTTCGGTTGGGGCAATTGGAGCATCGACTTCGGCGGGCACTCGGGCCGCTGCGGTTCCTGGGTGCAGCGGCGCGTGTGTTTCCCGATGATGTGCGATTCAAAGCCAGGAACTCACTGGAAAGCATCACCCGCACGGCTGACGATGCCTGTGCCCGCAAACATTTCCTCAGCCTCTACACCGAAGAGGCGAAACGGCATTTCATGGCACAACCGGAGACGCACGATTACGCCGCCAAGTTTCGCGCGTTGTATCGCCACGCACACGCGGCGCCCGATGACTGGCTTAATCGGGCATTGTATGTGGACCTGAAGACGTATCTCGTCGACGACATACTCGCCAAGGTCGATCGCATGAGCATGGCCGTGTCGCTGGAGACGCGCCCGCCGCTGCTGGACCACAAGGTGGTCGAGTTTGTTGCCACGCTGCCGCCACGTTTCAAACTCAAGGGCTTTGAGAGCAAACATGTCCTCAAGAAAGCCGCGGCGCGCCTCGTGCCGCAAGAGATTCTCTCGCGCAAAAAGCAGGGGTTCCGTCTGCCCATCGCCGAATGGCTGCGAACCCAGTTGCGTGCAACCGCTGAAGACCTCTTACTTGGTCCGACGGCGATGCAGCGTGGATATTTCAAGAAGTCCGAACTGGAAACACTCTGGCGCGACCACCTGAGTGGCCACCGTGATAATGCGCACCAGATATGGTCGCTGATCTTGCTGGAATTGTGGCACCGGAAGTACATCGACGATTCTCGTCCCCCGCTTGCGCCCAGGGCTTTTTCGGCCAATCGCTAATCATGCCCGGCTTCGTCGGCATCATCTCCGCCGCGCCGCAGAACGACATCGAGCAAGCTTTATCGCGCATGATCGGGAAGGACGAGCAGTTCGTTGACGGAGAGTCGTGGCAATGCTGAAGAACGTCCATCTGTGGTTGCCGAGTTATCTCCAGCGCCGGCCACCGGCACCGGTCACGCCCGCACACGTTTTTTTCTGTTTCGTGGATCATTACGAGCCCTTGTGGAACAAGGCTTCTCGTCGCCAAGGGCTGGAGCGCGTCGAGCACTGGTGTAAGAACTATCCGCGGATGGCGGACCGGTTTCACGATGCCGACGGGCGGTCACCGCAGCACACATTCTTCTATCCGGCAGAGGAATATGTGCCCGAATACCTCGATTTGCTCGCGCGATTGTGCCGGCGGGGCTACGGCGATGTGGAAATCCATCTCCATCACGACAACGACACGGCGGAGAACCTGCGCAGCACAATCGAGGACTTCAAAACGAAGCTGCACAGCCATGGGTTTCTCTCCCAAGGCCATTACGGCTTCATCCACGGCAACTGGTCGTTGGACAATTCACGTCCAGACGGTCGTTGGTGCGGGGTCAACAACGAATTGCAAGTGCTGCGGGATATGGGCTGCTACGCGGACTTCACTTTGCCCAGCGCACCGAGCGAGTGCCAGACGCGCAAGATCAACTCGATTTATTACGCGACGGATGATCCGTTACGACCCAAGTCCCACGATACCGGCGTGGACGTGCGCGTTGGCGGGAAACCAAGCGGGGATCTCCTCATCGTGCAAGGACCACTGGCGCTGAACTGGACCAACCGCAAGTTTGGCGTCATCCCGCGCATTGAAAACAGCGAGGTCGCTAGCAACGCGCCGGCGAACGCCGATCGAATCCGCAACTGGATCGCCCAGCGAATCGGTGTCGTCGGCAGACCCGACTGGGTATTTGTGAAAGTGTACACCCACGGCTGCCAGGAAATGAATTTTGAGACCGCGCTCGGTCAATTGGCCGCAACGATGCACGAGCACTTGCAGAAGATTTGCAATGACGGGTCAACCTCCCTGCTGCATTACGTCACGGCCCGCGAGATGTTCAATCTGATCAAGGCCGCCGAAGCCGGTCAGACGGGCGATCCGAATCAGTACCGCGATTTCGTCCTCCCCCCTCCTCCCGTGCGACAATAGACCCGGCGATCTTCTCCCGCCAATCGTCGGGCGTCGCCTCTTCTACACCCGCTTCGCCCGTAAGTCGCAGTGTTTTCCCGCGGATGTTCTCCAGAAAGCGTTGCGACACTCGCTGTGACGCCGTTGGCGTCCATCCGGGGTTTTAGTTGAATTGCCGACCAAATTACAGTATTAATGCGGAACAGATGAGTACCGCAAGCGTCGCAGACGTGCCGAAACCGAAACGAGTTAACCTGCGGCGGCCTGACATCATGGAGGCCGTGCGCGAGCAGGTGGAACGACATTATCGCAGCCAGATTGTTGAAAAGCTGCGTCAGCGTGGTGGTGTGCTCGAAGCCGGCGGGCTGAAAGTGCGTCTGGCCAAGGAATTTGGCTTTTGTTACGGGGTGGAGCGCGCCATCGATCTCGCGTATGCGGCGCGCAAGGTGTTTCCCAACCAACCCATCTATATTTTGGGCGAGATCATCCACAACCCCGAGGTAAACGAGCAACTTGTCGCGATGAGCATCAAATTTCTTTCCGGTCCAATCAAGAGCGCCAACATCGACGACCTCAAAGCGGACGACGTCGTGATCATCCCGGCGTTCGGAGCGGAAGTCGCCACGATGGACAAGTTGAAGGCGAAAGGCTGCCAACTCGTGGACACGACCTGCGGGGACGTGATGAGCGTCTGGAAGCGTGTCACCCAAAACGCCAATGAACAATTCACGTCCATCATCCACGGCAAGGCCAAGCATGAGGAGACCAAGGCAACGAGTTCGCGCGCCACGGCCAACCAGGCGGGCCACTACCTCGTCGTGCTGAACATTGCGGAGACCGATTACGTCTGCAATTACATCCGTCACGGCGGCAACAAGGCGGAGTTCCTAGCAAAGTTCGGCGGAGCGCACTCGCCGGGCTTTGATGCCGATCAACACCTCACGTCCATCGGCGTGGCCAATCAAACCACGATGTTGCGCAGCGAGACCGAGGAGATCCAACGCCGGTTGCGACAGGCCATGGTGGACCGTTACGGCGAACCGGAAATCGATCGGCACTACCGGATGTTTGACACAATTTGCGGCGCCACACAGGAGCGACAGGACGCCCTGATTCATCTACTGCAGGAACCGCTCGACATGATGATCGTCGTGGGCGGTTACAATTCCAGCAACACATCGCATCTGGCGGAAATGAGCGAGGAGCGCATGCCGACCTACTTTATCCGCAACGCGAGCAAGATCCTTTCGGATAAAGCCATCCTGCATTTCAACCTCCACAAACAAGAGGAAGTCCTGGCAGAGAACTGGCTGCCGGGCGGCAATATCTACGTGGGCATCACCGCGGGCGCCTCTTGCCCGAACAATTTGATCGATGACACGGTCCGCCGACTTTTCAACCTGCGCGGTATCGACGTGGACGAGATGATTGCGGCCACCGAAGCCGCCGCACCGCATCCATGATCGCGGCGACGGCCCTGGGCCGATGGCAACTCGCATGGCAATCTTGAAACTCAAGCACTCCTGAATTCTTATGGACAAAGCCCCTCTGAAATTGCGTTCCACTTCACTGGCCGACATTGAACTGCCCAAGGAGGTCTCCGGCCTGCGCGATCTCGCGTACAACCTGTGGTGGACGTGGAACCCGCAAGCCAGACGAATGTTCGCGCACATCGAGCCAGGCTTGTGGGCAATCTATCGCAACCCGGTCGAGTTGCTCATCAACATCGATCCTCATCACTGGGAAACCCTGCTGGAGGACGAAGTATTTCTGACGATGTACAAAACCGTGCTGCGCGAGTTCGAGACGTATACCAAGTCGCTCAATGAAACCTGGTTTGCCCAAAATCATCCCGGCTATCAAGGCGGACCGTTCGTCTACTTCTCGACGGAGTTCGGCTTCCACGAGTGTTTGCGCATTTATTCCGGCGGCCTTGGCGTCCTCTCAGGAGACCACTGCAAATCTGCCAGCGACCTCGGCATACCGTTCATCGGCATCGGTCCGCTCTACAAACACGGGTACTTCGAACAGGAAGTCGAACCGGATGGTCGCCAGCAGCATTTCTACCCGGCGTATGATTTCGCGCGCCTGCCAATCCAACCCTTGCTGGGGGATAACGGCCGACATCTCACGGTGACCATCGACTTTCCCGACCACCCCGTGTACGCGCGCGTGTGGCTGGCACAAGTCGGTCGCGTGCCTGTGTTGCTGCTCGACACGGACACCAATAAAAACAATCCCGCTGACCGCCCGATTACGGGACAGCTGTACGTCAGTGGCCGCGAAATGCGCATCTGCCAGGAAATTGTGATCGGCGTCGGAGGGGTACGGGCATTGCAGGCACTCGGAATTGAGCCGGCCTGCTGGCACATGAACGAAGGCCACTGCGCCTTCCTCGGCCTCGAACGCATCCGCAATTACGTCAAGGGCGGATTGAGTTTTACCGACGCGTGCAAGGAGGTTGCCAAGAATTCCATTTTCACGACACACACACCGGTGCCTGCGGGCAATGAGGCGTTCGACATCGAATTGGTGCGCAAATACTACAAGAACTATTGCGAGGACATCGGCATCTCGCAGGATCAACTCATTGATCTCGGCCTGTCCAGCCCGGGCCGTGGGAATCAGCCGTTCAGCCTCACCGTGCTGGCCATCCATCTGTCCACCTTCTGCAACGGCGTCAGCCAGCTCCATGGCAAGGTCAGCAACGACATGTGGCGGCATATCTACAAGAATCTGAAACCCGGCCAGAATCCCATTCAGGCCATTACCAACGGCGTCCACACGCAAACCTGGATGGGCTACCAAATCAGCGAACTCTACGACAAATATCTTACGCCCGCCTGGCGCAACAACCTCATGGACGAGTTGTTCTGGAAACGCGGGGTCGCCAATATCCCCGATAAGGACCTGTGGGAGGTCCACAACCTGCAGAAGGAGAATCTGGTTCGGTTCATTCGCGGGCGGGAGCGCGCTCATCTCGCCCGGCATGGCGCATCGCCGGACGACCTGCGCGGCGTCGAGGAACTGCTCAATCCCGAAGCGTTGACCATCGGGTTCGCGCGTCGCTTTGCCACGTACAAGCGCGCGGACTTGTTGTTTCGTGACTTTGACCGGTTGCGCTCGGTCCTGAAGGACCCCGAGCGGCCTGTGCAGATTGTGTTTGCCGGCAAGGCGCATCCCGCGGACAGGCCCGGTCAGGAATTGATCCGACGCATCTTCGACATCTCACGGAACACGGATTTGCATGGTCACATTGTCTTCGTCGAGAACTACAACATGCGCGTTGCCCGCATGCTCGTTCAGGGGGTGGATATCTGGCTCAATAACCCGCGCCGTCCTCACGAAGCCAGCGGCACCAGCGGCATGAAGGCCCCGGTGAATGGCGGCATCAATTTTTCCATTGCCGACGGCTGGTGGTGCGAGGTGCAAAACACGGATGCGGGCTGGACCATCGGCAACAGCGAGGAGTCCGACAACACGGACAAGCAGGACCGGGAGGACAGCGAGTCGCTCTACGATATTTTGGAAGACAAAATCGTCCCGCTCTTTTACAAACGTGACGCCAACGGTCTGCCTGTGAAGTGGATCAAGATGATGAAGGCGTCCATCGCCACCGTCACGCCGCGGTTCTCCACGGCGCGCATGGTCCGCGACTACACGGAACAAGCGTACTTGCCCGCCGCCAAACGCGGCGGCGCCATCACAATCGCTGCGGAACAATCCTGGTAGCGGGCGCCGCTGGCGGTGCCGAGCACCGCGTCTCGTTCACGAAGAAGGCTCCCAGCAATAGTAATCCGTAAAGCGGGATGTAACTGACCACGAAATCCAGCCACGGGCTCTGCCAACTGGTCATCACATTCAGCAGCACGAGCGACACGCCGAGGATCACTCCTCGTCCGCAGGTTGGTCGCTGCACAATCCGAGCCACGGCAACTGCGGCCGGAAAGCCAAGAATCACGAAGTAGTGGCCCCATACCTCCGTGATTCCCGCCAGCATCGCGGCACTTAGCAAGCAGAACTCCAACTCGAGATCCGCGTCCGTCCGTCTTCGCCCGGTTCGCCAGCACAAACCGTATGCCAGCGCAATCAGCACGAGCCCAATGACGGCCCCAACCGTCACCGACCCACGTAATCCATTCCATCCTGGGTCGAAGCCGTGAACGGACCATGCCGTATTCTTCACGAAAGATGGCACAGTGAAGTTGAAGTGTCGCGCTTGCGTGACCCACGTTTCCAGCACCGGCACGGCCTGCGCCCGGAACTGCATCCAGGACGACCACCCTGTCGCCAATAGAATCCCCATACTCCACGCCAGAGTTACGCCCAGACATTTCCAGCGCCTGTTCCCGTCGACCGGGGCGCGCCACAGAAACCATGGCACCAACACTGCGGGGAAGAACTTCAACCAGGCCGCCGTGGTAATGACTAGGCAAGCGCGTTCGGGCTCCCCGTTTCGCAGGAGGCGGTATGACATCAGAATCATCGCGGCGATGAGCAACTGACATTGCGAAAAGAAGAAGTGCCAGTACACCGGCGCCGAGGCGACAATTGCTCCGCATACCAATCTCCGCAGAGGCGCCGACAACCGAGACGAGGTTGCATGCCACGTCTGAACCAGCACATAACCCAAGCAGGTCATCTCCAACAACGCCCAAGCCCAGAACGCCGCGCGGGGCGGTAACGCGGCAAATGGAGCGAATATTCCAACGAGGAAGGGCGGATTCGTCGCCGTCGCGATTCCGCGATTGTAATGGAATCCCCAACGGTCGTACTCCGGTTCCAACGGAGTGGAATAGACATCGGCGCCCGTCAGTAACAATCGGCCTGAGATGTAGTAGTGGGCGAAATCGTTGCTGACGGCTCGCGACGGCAGAACACGCGCCACGTGCACAATCCCGAACAAGGCAAGCACCAACGCCAGCGCATCCAACGGCCAGCGGTAACCGGTTCGTTCCACGATCTCCGCGTCTGGTTTCACGATTTGGCGGGTGACGGTACCGACCAATAGCTCTTCAGGAGACACCGTGCTGCATTCGGGCGGCGCGCACCGTATTGCGCATAAGCATGGCGATGGTCATTGGGCCGACGCCACCGGGCACTGGCGTAATGAGTGACGCGTTCTGTGAGACCGCATCAAAATCCACATCACCGACGATTCGATAACCCTTGTCGGACGCCTTGTCCACTATGCGATTGATGCCCACGTCAATCACCACGGCACCGTCACGCACCATGTCGGCCTTTACGAATCGGGGGGCGCCAATTGCCGCAACGAGAATATCAGCGGATCGACAGATCTTCGCGAGATTCCTGCTCCGGGAATGGCAGACGGTGACCGTCGCATTCGCGTGCGCCGCCTTCTGCGACAAAATCAGTGAGACGGGGCGACCGACAATCCGGCTCCGACCGAGCACCACCACGTGGGTTCCCTCAATCGCGACGCCGCTGCGAATGAGAAGCTCATGGACTCCGGCGGGCGTGCATGGAACAAAGCCGGTCGGGTCGCCGATCGCAAGCTTGCCAACATTCAATGGATGAAATCCATCGACATCCTTGGCGGGACTGATGGCGGCGAAGATCCTCTCCTCCGAAATCTGCGGCGGTAGCGGCGATTGGACCAGGATGCCGTGAATGTCCGGCTGGAGATTAAGGCGGTTGATGCTGGCCAGCAACTCGCTTTCGCGAGTGGACGCGGGAAGATTGACGCGCTCCGAACGCATCCCGAGTCGGGCGCACATCTTGTCTTTCATCGACACGTACGTGGCGCTGGCAGGATTCTCACCGACCAGAATCACCGCCAAGCCGGGAGTGACACGATGTTGGTTCCTCAGCCGCGCGATTTCGACGACGGTTTCGGCGTTAATCTGCTCCGCGATGGCCTTGCCGTCAATAAGTGTTGCAGGCATCGCGCCACGACTACCAAACCATGTCGATGCGTTCGACGCTGATCACCGGATACCGGTCGCCCTTATGCCAGCGCTGGGTCCCGACGAGACGAATATGTTTGCCCTCGTACTTCGTCAGATTCAACCCTGGCGCTTCCAGATACGCCACGCGAAAGCTCAGCCGATCCGCCTCCGGGGTTCGCAGCTCGAAGGCCGCGGGCGCGTTTGACTCGGTCACGGAATCCAAATACCCATCCTTGACCGCATAGGTCACGATCACATCCGGGTCCGTATTGACGACGCTCACCGACGGCCCGGCCGGGGCCGCAACGGGCGGCGTCAAAATCTGACCGGAGTTCGCCGACGGCGCGGGTTCGGGCGGGGCAGCCGGAGCCGGTGCCGCTTGCACCTCCACCAACTCCGCGGCGATCCAGCCGCTGCAATCTGCTGTCGGTTTGATCTGGGCCCAGTCACCCTTCTTTTGGACGACTTCCACCTTCGTGCCCTTCGCCAACTTGCCGAGGTCCCGGTAACTCGACCCGGGGCCGCAACGCACGTTCAAGTTGTCGACATCCGCGGCATCGTCCACCACGTGCTTGGCGCTGACGTAGCACTTGGCTGTTTCCGGTAACGCAATGCGCAACCAGTCCATCGATTTCTCGTGTTCGGTCACCGTCCTGTGTTCGAGCACGTCCACGGTTTCGCCCTTGTGAAGCTGGGTGATGACCTCGGAATGCAGAGTCGGGCGGGAGCGCACATTGCTGTG
Organism: Verrucomicrobiia bacterium; assembly: GCA_050015495.1. GTDB lineage: Bacteria > Verrucomicrobiota > Verrucomicrobiia > Palsa-1439 > Palsa-1439 > Palsa-1439. The sequence continues at coordinate 68,600 of JBEKBH010000005.1, read as the reverse complement.
CTCGCCCTTGACCGTGCCCCGGCCAACCACATCGGTCGGAGCGGCCGTCGCTGTCACAACTCCTCCGGAATCGGCGCGGCTGGTTGCCGCACCCGAGAATAAGGCGCACACCAGAACCGCGCTAAGCGCGAAAAGCCGACGGTGAAAATTGCATAAGTTTGTATACTTCCTCATGAGTCAAATGCCTCCATTGTGATGTTGTCAGATCCCCCAATTCGACCGGGCCAACCGCAAGCCGCACGAGCCGCTTCACGGGATGGCCGACGACCGCCATCATCCGGCGAATTTGTCGCTTCTTTCCCTCGCTGAGAACCAGCCGCAGTTCGGTGGTGTTCTTCTGCGAGCGCACCTGGAAAATCTTGTCGGCGTGCAACATCTCGCCGTCGCTACGAATCCCCTTCAGCAGGCGCGCAATCTCAGCGCTGGTCAATTCCCCCTCGACCTCCACCAGATAGGTCTTGCTCATCTTGTAACGCGGGTGAGTCAGCCGCAAGCTAAAAGTGCCGTCATTCGTGAGAAACAACAGGCCTTCGGTGTCCTTGTCCAGCCGTCCCACGGTGTACAGCCGGGGCAGTGTCCGCGGGAGCAAGTCGACGGCGCGTTGGCGATGGTGTGTGTCGTGATTGGTGCACAGGAACCCCGCGGGCTTGTTGAGCGCGATGTATACCTTCCGCTCGATGACGACCGTCTTGCCGTCCACGGCCACGGCGTCGCGCTCCGAGTCGACTTTCGTCCCGAGCAAACAAACCGGCTGACCGTTGACCGAAACGCGGCCGTCCTCGATGAGTTGCTCGCAACGGCGTCGGGAAGCCAAGCCCGCTTCCGCAAGATACTTTTGCAGGCGGACGAGCACGGGGTCGGGGCGATTACTCCGGTTTCGTCTTTGGCAGGCCAAAGACCCGCTGGCCGTCTTTCCAGCGACCCTGTTTTTTAAGCACTTCGACGCGCTCAAATCGCTTCAGGACATTGCGGCGCGCCTGAATTTTGCTGGCTCCCTTGAGACTGCGATGTTGTGACATGGTGACTTCCTGAGTTAACGCTTGAGTGTGAGTTTTAGTGCTTCAATCTTCGCGGCGACCTCGTCGCGGTACTCGGGGGTTTTACCAGATTCCAGGTACTTTTCAAACTGTTTTATCGCCTCGGACGGATTCGTGTCCTCATCGAGCAGACCGAGTTTGTAGTACACCAACGCGTAGTCGGGACGTAATTCCAGCGCCTTGTGGTACGAGCCCAGGGCTTTATCATGGTCTTTCATCTGGGCATACGCATCCCCGAGACCGCTGTACGCTGGGGCGTATTTCGGGTCCTTTTCGATGGCCTTCTGGTAGCAGACAATCGACAGGTCGGGCCGCTTTTCAAAAAGATAGATGTCCCCCATGGCATTGTTGAAATAGGGGACACTCGGGTCGATATCGAGTGCCTTCTGGATGGTGGCCTTGGCTTCTTTGTCGCGCAACTCTTGAAGGTACAGAATGCCCAGGCTGTAGTAGGCGTCCCCATCCTGCCGACCCGCCTCCTCTTCGAGCTTCACAAATGTGGCCAGATGCATCTCCGCCCCCTTCAGGTCCCCCTCCTCCTTCAACAACACGCCGAGATTGTGGTGCGCCCGGCCAAATTTCGGGTCGGCCTCCAACGCCTTCTCGTAGGCGTGGCGCGCCTCGTTCTGGCTGCCGACGTCGTCGTACAACAGTCCCAACTGCGTCCAGGCGTCCGGATCGTTTCCCTTGATGTCGAGATACCGCTTGTAATCATCGATGGCCTCCCCCTTCTGGCCGAGCCGCTCGCAGGTAATGGCCAGATTGTAGAGCGCATCGAGGTACTTCGGGTAAATCTTCAATGCCTTTTCGTACTCCTGCTTCGCCCGCGTCAACGAGCCGCCTTCGACGAATTTGTTGCCGCGCTCAAAAAACTTGCTGGCTTCGGCCACAGCGCCCTTGTCCGGCGCGGAACCGTCCTGCGCCCTCGCCACGGTCACCGGCCATGTCGCGACCAGTGCCGCAACCACAACTGCTTCAATGGCCCGCTTCATCCTTCTCCTCCCTTCTCCTGAGCTTGTCCAATGCGGCCTGGGCGCTCGCCGCGGTCGAACTGTTCGGAAACTCGCTCACCAATTGCTCCAGCCGGGCGCGCCCCTTGTCCTTCTGTCCGACCGCCAACTGGCTCAACCCCAGGCAATACAGCGCCTTGTCCTTGTCCTTGTAATCCGGCCATCGCTCCAGCAGTTTCTCGAAGCTGTACGCCGCCTGCCCGTACTCGCCGCGCTTGCCGAGCGCGAACCCGAGCGCGAACATCGCCTTGTCCGTGTAACCGTATTGGTTCTCCTCGTCGTGCGCGATCACATTCCGCAGATGCGGCTCCGCCAACTCCTCATTCCCCTCTTCCAAATACGTCTCCGCCACCTTCCAATTCGCCTGCACGTCCGCCGGATTCTGCATGGCCAGCCGACGCGCCTCGCGGAAGGTCAGCTTGCTGCGCTTGGCGTCGCTCAGTTTCGTCAACAACTGGTCCTTGTCCACCAATCCGGCCACCCGTGACATCTCGTTGCCCTGCCCATCGAGGAACAGGATCGTCGGCGCGCCGCGCACATCCAGTTGACGCGTTTCGTCCGCATCTTTGCCGGCATCGATGCGCACACACACGAATTCCTCCGCCGCCGCCAGCACCGATTTGTCCGCCAGCACTCCTTCCTCGAGCTTCTGGCAGTAATCCGAATCCCGCAGAAACACGTACGCCAGTATCGGGTTCTTCAATTGCCGCGCCTTCTCCTTCGCCTCCGACATCGACCGCACCCAGTGGATGCCCGAGCGCAGCTTCGTCAACGCCTCGGTCGCCGCTTCCCGCACCGAATCCGCTGCATCCGACTTCTCGACCTCCTCCAACCACGGAATCGCCTCGGCGCGTCCGCTGGCCTGCAGCGCCAGCACCGCCGACCATCGCACCGTCGAATTCTCGTCCTTCAAACAGCCGCGCACGCGTTGCAAATCCTCGTCGGCATCGCTCACCTGCAACAATCCCACCACCGCGACCTGTCGCCGTTCCGCGCTCGACGACGTCAACATCTCCCGAAATTCCTTCACGGCCCGCGCCCCGCCAACGTGCGACAGGGCGTCCGCCGCCTCCGCCCGGTCTTCGTCGTTCGTGCTGCCGAGTTGTTTGATCAGGTCATCGACCTGGTCAGCCCGGGCCACAACAACAGTGCACAAAATCAAAATGGCCGCTGCAATCCACCGTTTGTCACCCCGAGCTTGTCGAGGGGTCTCTGTCGTTTCCGATGTGGTTAACATGACACAATTCATTTCGCTGATGCTCCCACCCATTTGAGATAGTTTCGTTCCCCCGCCACCACCGGCAAAAATATCACCTCCGGCACCTTGTAGCTGTGCGCCGCCTTGACGGCCCCGGCAATGGCACGCGTTCGCGCACGAGTCGCCTTGATCAGCAGCAGGCATTCGCGCGCGCTTTCCAGTTTGCCCCGCCACCAATAATGCGATTCCAGTCCGCCCACAATGTTCACGCACGCCGCCAGCTTTTTTGTCAGCACGGCCCTGGCGACTCTTCGCGCTTCCGCGCGCGACGAACACGTTACCAACCCCACCACGGCATTTGTCATCGGCGTTTCCCTTCGATTATCTCGATCACGTCGATCAACCTCGTAATGACGTGGTCCGCGCTCTTGGCCCATTCGGCATCCTCGTCCCCGTTTGCCAGCAACGCGCACGGCGCGCCCGCGTTCTTCGCGCACAGCACGTCCCACTTGTAGTCGCCGACCATCAGCACTTCGCCGGGCTTCGCGCCCCAACGCTTGGCGATCTCCCAAATCGGTTCCGGCGCCGGCTTGTACGGACCGTCCTCCCTTGTGACAACGATATCGAACTTCAGGTTCAATTTCCGGCACACACCGTCCACGGACCGGCGCGTGTTGCGGGTCAACAGCGCCGTCGGCATCCCGCGCCGGGCGAGATCGTCCAACAATTCCCGCGCGCCCTGGTTCAGCTTGGCTCCCACCACGCCCGCGTCCTCGAACTTCGTCATGATCGCCTGCAGCCGCGCACGCTCGGGAGCCGACGCCTTGGCCAGATAGTCCAGCATATCGACGTCGCCGATCCCCGCCTCCTGCTTGATCTTCACAAAATCAAAGAATGGCTCCGTGATCGTCCCGTCCATGTCAAATATGACGCCCCGAATCTTCATGGGAACCGCGATAACAACACATCCGGACGGAAATGCCAATGCGGAAGAAGACGGCTTTTGTAGCCGCGAAACCTTTTCGCGGTCAGAACGCACCCCGCATTGGCCCGCCTCAGATCCATGGCCCGTCTGCCGCCTTGAGCTTGCCGGACTTGATCGCGGCTCGCAACGCCGCGTGGTCTGATTCCGTTTGTTCGGCGTACGCCAACGCAAACCGTGCGATCGCCTTGTCCAATTTCGTCGAGCCGCCGCAATAGCCGGCGATCGCCGCCGCGTCGCCCGTGCGCGCGTGCGCCTTCGCCAGAGTCTCGCCGCAGACGAGCCCGTACTCGATCAGCGCCGCGCCCTTCAATTCCGCCGGGTCGACCACCGCTTTGTGATCGGCCAGTTGCCGCACGAGATAATCGCTTCCCCCGATGCTCGTCCACCCGACAAATGGGTCGGTGATGGTTTGCAGGCGATATTGACCTTCCGCCACGCGTCGGCCCTGGTTCGGAAACGCCGGCGCGCCGCGAAGATACCGCGCGTAACACGACGGCAATTCCTCCTTCACCTGGAGAAACAGCGCGTCATCCGGCCGCTCCCCCAACAGCAGCACCACGTAGTCCCGCGTCCCTACGCTGCCCGTGCCGACAACCTTGAACGCCACGTCCACGGGTCGATAACCATCCAGCGCCTGTTGACGGTCGATCCCGAGCGTCTGGCGATACGGAACCAGCGAGGCGATCACGGCCTCGGCTGTTTCCCGCGGCACATGATACAGCAGTGGTGGACGATCATGAAACCGGCGCTCATTCCCTCGTGAACGAACCGTCAGCTTCTTCAAGGTCACTTCGGGGGTCGCCCGTTCCGCTTTCTGCAATACTGCGCGAACCGGCCCGCTGGCGGTATGTCGTCGCACTTCCCATTTGGCCAACTCGATCACCTTCATCCACGAAAACCGGTCCATGGACTCGCGATACGATTCCACAAACGCCCGGACCGCCGTCGCGCCGTCGCGCTTCCCGCCGCCCGCCTCACTCCCCGCCACGACCAGGCTCGTCGCTAGCCGCTTGACGTCCCATTCCCACGGACCCGGGATCGTCTCGTCAAAATCGTTCAAATCGAAAACCAAATGCCCGTCCGGCGCGGCATACGCCCCCAGGTTCTTCACATGCGCGTCCCCGCAGAGTTGGACGCCCAGACCCGTGGTCAGCATCGTCGCCAGATCGCCCGCCATCAACGCCGCCGCGCCCCGAAAGAACCCGAATGGCGACGCATTCATCCGCGCCCATTTGATCGGCAACAAATCGGGTTGCCGTCCCCGGTTCGCCGCGACCAGCGCCGACACCGGATCAGCCCGGCGTGGTGATGCCTTCCACACCGACTGGTCCACCCGCCCAACCACGTCTCGACGGCTTTGCCCAAACGCCCGTCGTTCCTTCAGTGGCGCAAACCTGTCCGTCTTGATCACCCCTCTACGCAATTGGTCTCCCTTCCATTCCAACCGCCATCACACCACATCGTCACCAGAAAAGCCAACGTGTGTTTTTGCGCAGTCCTTGGCCCCGCGTGTGACCGTCTGCCTTGGAGGGCCACGCTCCGTCGTGGCCACCACCTCACATCTTGACATCTCCATACCTTTCGGGCAGTACAACCACGCAGCGATAGGTGAGAAACTTTATGCACTTCACCGTTTTCTACGCTTGGCAAAGCGATCGCCCTGACAACACGAACCGCAGGTTCATCGAGAAAGCTTTGGCCGATGCCATAAGTGAGATCCACGCGGACGCCACTCTGGGAGTCTCGCTAACAATTGACAGTGATACGAAGAATGTTCCTGGCACGGCGGACATCGCGAACACAATTCTGACCAAGATAGATAGCTGTGGGGTCTTCCTCGCCGATGTGACTCTTACTGGAAAAACTGACCCCAGTGTAGATCGGGTGCAAAAGCCTGTCCCGAATTCGAACGTGCTGCTCGAACTCGGATACGCCGTCAAGGCCGTCACCTGGGAACAAATCATTCTGGTGATGAATGAGGAATTCGGCCGGCCAGAAGAACAGATCTTCGACCTACGTCATCGGAATATCCAGATTCGCTATCGAGTTTCTGAAGATGACGCTAACAAAGTTGAGGTACAAGCCAAGCTTACGTCTGAAATTAAGGCAGGGCTTTTGGAAATTATCAAGAGTGGTCTTCTGAATCAACAATCGAAGACAGGGACGGTTCAATTGCGAATCGCCGAAGAGAGAAGGCGCTTCGAGGATTCGCTCAAGAAGAATTCTTTCCACAGGCTGGCCGGGCAAAAAGGCATCATTGCTGTGTCACTCGTTCCTGAACAACCATTGACCAACCACATCAATGTTCGCGGCGATGGACTTGCGGAGCTTCGCCCGATCTATGATTGCTGTGGCTCACGCCCCGAGTACCACGCCCATTGCCTAATACAAATCGAAAATGAACGCGAATCTGTCGTCGAGCTTGGAGAGTCTGGAATCGTTAAAGCTGCAAATACCTCCCTTTTGGGCCGCCCTGTTTCTGATTTCCAATGGAGCGCAGGTATGGGTGTAACCGGCGTTCTGCTCCCGGCAGTACAAGAAGGGGCGGTTGTCTTGGCCGTGCAACGGTACTTGAAACTACTTAGGACGCACGCGGTGGGGTGCCCAATCCATGTCGGTATCTCCCTCTTGAGGATGCGAGGGTACAAAATGCTCTTTCCTACCCACGATCAGATTCTGCGGCTGGGCATGGAAACAGGGCGCGTCCTTGACCAAGAAGACATTGTTTGCGACCCGGTTGTAGTTCCTCAGAGCGCAAAAATCGATGGTCGAGAGGACGTCAGAGAATTGCTTATGCCCTGTTTCGTGACAATCTGGAATGAATTCGGTTTTCGCGACTGTTACACGGGCGATTTGCTGTACCACTACTAACAGATCCGCGCTTATTTGCCTGCCATGAGCGGGGTCGAATAATCATTGTGCTGTTTGGGTCAGATCGATTTGCTGCGCTTATTTGCCTGCCATGAGCGGGGTCGAATAATCATTGTGCTGTTTGGGTCAGATCTATTTATTATGCATTCGCTATTGGCCTTCCCGCTTGCCCGCCTCCGGCGTGGCTTGCCCGCCTCGGGCGTGGCTTGTCGTTCCGCCGAAACGTCCTCGACATTCTCACCACAACTCTGTCACAACTGCATGCCATGGCCCAACGCGCGAACCGCCCATGAAACTACCGATTCTTCTCGTGCTCATGGCTTGCCTCGCCGCCGGGGCCAATGCCGGCTATTACCTCGTCAGGATCCTCTTCCACGCCAACAGCTCTTGGTCACCTGCCGTCGGCGCGCTCCTCGGCGCCACGCTCGGCGTCCTCCTGTTGAGCAAGCCCGCCATGAAATTCGTCGTCCGCTCCCTTCAGGACCGCCAGCGCCTCCGCCTGAAAATCCTTTCCCTGGCCGGCATCGTCCTTCTGCTCTTCCTCCTCGCCGCCTTCAACTTGAAGAACCTCAAGTGACCCGCGACCGCGTCGCAAGTCTCTGCGGTCAGAGCCTGATTCCCAACATTATCTTCCTGTGACCGGACCTTGCGCGCAACGCGCGATACATTGCACTACAATGTATTATGTCTCCGGTTGATGCTCGGCACCACCCGGTGTCAGTGATCGGAGCGCGACTTTCGGCCATCACTTGCCCCGCACCCTCTCCGCACCCTCTTCGTGCCCGGAGCCTGCCCTGAGCGAAGTCGATGGGTGGCCCCTTCGTGGTGAACGTTCGTGGCGAAGCCCGCGTTCGCCCTACGGCGTCACGCGGCTCATCGGTGTGAATCTGTGGCTAAAACCGGCCCACTTCCCCCTTGCCCGGCTCACCAAACGTGCTACATTCCCCCGCGTCAGACGAACCGGCCCGCGCTGGCGTGCGGGCCTCGACCAACCGAAAGGAACTGGCATGTCCATTCGACCCGTCCACAAACTCATCAAATCCAAACCCACTCTCGAAGGCGCGGGTGTCCATCTCCGCCGCGCGTTCGGCTTCGGCAGTACCACCGACACCGACCCGTTCCTGCTCCTCGACGATTTCCGCAACGATATCCCCGCCGATTACCTCGCCGGTTTCCCGTGGCACCCACATCGCGGCATCGAGACCATTACCTACGTCCTCGCCGGCCACGTCGAGCACAGCGACAGCATCGGCAACCACGGCTCCATCGAAGCGGGCGACGTCCAGTGGATGACCGCCGGCCGCGGCATCATCCACCAGGAAATGCCCAAGGGCGACCAGTCCGGCCGGATGCACGGCTTCCAGTTGTGGGCCAACCTCCCGTCCTCGCTCAAGATGACCGCCCCGCATTACCAGGAGGTCAAATCGCCCGAAATCCCCAACGTCACCGACGACGATGGCACCCAGGCCCGCATCGTCTGCGGCTCGTTCTGGGGGAAAAAGGGGCCTGTCGATGGCATCGCCGCCGACCCTATCTACCTCGATGTGACTGTCCCGCCCGGCAAACGCAAACGCCTGCCCGTTGATACCTCGCGCCACGCGTTCGCCTATGTGTTCGCCGGCTCCGGCAAATTCTGTAATGCGTCCGGACCGCTCGCCGTCCCCACCGAAAGCGTCGGCTGGCTGGACACCGCGCCCCCGTCCGAGGCCGACGACCGTTCCCTCGTCCTCTTCGATAGCGGCGACGAAGTCGTCGTCCAGGCTGGCGAACAGGGCATCCGGTTCCTCCTCGTCTCCGGCAAACCGCTCAAGGAACCCGTCGCCTGGTACGGCCCGATCGTCATGAACACCCAGGAACAGCTCCGCAAGGCGTTCGAGCAATTGAACGAAGGCACGTTCCTGGAGGCGACGAAGATTGATTGATTCCCTGTCTCGCCGAAGGTGCCTGCCCTGAGCGAAGTCGAAGGGTCGCTGTTAGGGCGGGCCGGCAACTCACCACGTATACTTCACCGTGTACGTCACGACCTGCTCGCCATCCTTGTCCACTTTCACGGGGAAATGAATCGTGTTGGAATCGTACTTCGTCCATTTCTGGTTCGACTCGACAATCTCCCAATTGCTCCAGCGATAGAGCGTCTCCTTGACGAGCACCTCGACCGGCTCGGTCTTGTGGTTGCGGACGCGGATCTCGAAGCTCTCCGTGATGACGTGGCCATTGGCATCAATGCTGAAATTCGTCCGCTTCCGCTCGCCGACAATGTCAAACGCGTCCCCAATGTGCAGCCTGACCGTCTCATCCTTCGGCGTGTGGTCGATCTCGTCCTCGCCGATGAACTCCAGCGAACCGTCCGCCTCGTCCCGCTTGTACATCCGCATCTTCCCCTTCGGCAACGCCATCCCCATGTTGTTTTCCTTGGAATTCTTCACCTCGATGATGACGTTGACCTTCTTGTTTCCCTCCGCGCTGCCATAGCTGGCGTCGCTGTTCAGTCCGCCGTAAAACTGATACTGGGACGCACCGTCATACAGGAACACCTTCTTCACGGGAACATCTGTCGTCTTGAGCAATTCAATCTGCTTGGTCTGGTTCTGCGCCACCGTCGCCGGCCGACCCAGCGTGTACAGGTGATACTCGAAGAACGCCTTCTCCTCGAAGCCAGCCGCCCCGAGTCCAGGTCTATTCTGGGCAATTCCTGCGAGGGCGTACATGCGACTTTGCGGCGGTTGCACTCGCCGCACGTCCCCTGCGATCAACTTTAACTTCGCATCCTTGTACGTTGCGCCCGACTGGTTGTTGATCGTCACCCAGCCGCCGAGATCGAGCTTCGTGTCGTTCGGATTCAGCACCGCGTTATAATCGGCCTGCCAGTTGATCCCGCCAGTCTGATACGCCACCTCGATCAACTGCTCGCCCACCTTCTCGGTCGCCAGTTTCCACACCAGCGTCGGCTTGGTTATCAATCCCTCCGGCAACGCGCCAAACTGGATGTCCTTCACATTATCGCCGCGCTGCACCATCACAATCCCGCCCTTTTCGTCCGCCTGACGAATCACCAGTTGGTTTCCGTCAAAGCTCAACAACGTCCCCGAGTACCGCGAGCCGTCCTTCGTCAGTACCTCAAGCTGCTTGTCGATGTATTTCTCCAAAAGCTTGTCGGCGGACACGAGGTCATACTCGTAGTTTTGCTCCAACACCGCCGCGTCCGGGTCGGTGATCGATTTGAATTGCACGCTCGTCCCGTCGATCTGCGACGCCACGTCCGTAAACCGGATCGTGCCGATCTTTTCTTCCACGTTGACCTTGCGCCGCTCGCGCACGACGCCGAAGTTCTGGTTGTAGATCGTCAGCGCGACCCCTTCCTCATCGGTGGTCGCGACCGCCGCCCTGGCGCCCGGCGCGGTCATGGTGACCGCGAGAACCAGTGGGATCATCAGCTTGTATCGCTTCATAACATTCCTCCGTGGAAGTTTGACCCCGCCACTCTACAAGAGTTCCACCCGACGCGCGATATTTTCCATGAAGCTTTTCAAATGAAGCCTTGGGGTCTCCTCTCCCCTCGGGGGAGAGGATTGAGGTGAGGGGGATATTTACATCATCTGTCGGCCATATTTGTGCGAGATTCCTCCGTCGGGCTTTCAAAATGAAATGGACTCCCTATAATGCGCGCATGGCTTGCTGGAAATATGACGTCGTCATCGTCGGGGCAGGACCAGCCGGCATCACCGCCGCCATCGCGCTGGCGAAGGCCGACATCCGCGTGCTCGTGATCGAGGCGGGCGTGTTTCCCGGCGCGGAGAACTGGTCGGGTGCGGTCTATTTCACCGAGAACCTCGCCCACCCCGATGTCCTTGGCAAGGAAGCGGTCCGCAATTCCGCTTGGGAACGCCCCGTCACCAAGCGCGGTTTCTACATCTATAACGGCCACTCGCTCGTCGGCCTCAGCTACCACAATCCGACCACCTTCGCGAATTGTTACACGGTCCTGCGCCCGACCTACGATCATTACCTCGCCGAACTCGCAAAATCCTTTGGGGCGCACATTCTCACGGAAACCACCGTCGACGGCCTGCTCCGCGACGAGAACAACCACATCGTCGGCGTCCACACCGACCGCGGCTCCATCCATGCCGATATCGTGTTCCTCGCTGAAGGCGACGCTTCGCAGCTCGTCTCCAAGGAAGGCTACGAACGCGCCACCGACCCCGCCGCGCCGCATTTCCTCCAGGGCATCAAGGAAGTCATCGAGGTCGATCCCGATTACATCGAACACACGTTCGCGCTGCCCAAAGGCGAGGGCGCCGCGTTTGAAATCCTGCTCCGCAACGGGTCAATCCACAATCGCACCGCCAATCTCAACATGGGCGGTTTTCTCTATACCAACAAGTCCAGCCTCTCGCTCGGCCTCGTGCTTCCGCTCGACAATCTCAGCAAGGAGTTCGGCGGCGATCACAACCGCCTCATGGAATGGTTCAAGGGTCTGCCCGAAGTCAAACGCTGGACCAACAATAGCCGTTCGACCGCCTACGGCGCGAAAATTATCCGTGGCGGCGGCTTTCGCGAGCTGCCGCAGCTTGTCGATGACGGTCTTGCCATCGGCGGGGCCGCCACCGGCATCGGCCTCGATTTCCCCTACCCCAATTTCACCGGCCCGGCCACGGCGATGGGCCACTTGTTCGCCCACACCATCCTCGAAATTCGCGCAACCGACAAATCTTTCTCCCGCGCGCGCCTCGAAGAACTCTACGAACGCCCACTCCGCAACACGCATTATTTCAAGAATGTTGAGTTCCTGGAAAGATGGCCGCATTACGTCGAGCACACCCGCGTGTTCTTCGGTCGTGCCGCCGACCTCGCTACGGGCTCGCTCCACATCGCCAGCCATCCGTCCCTCGGCGCGCACCAGAAACTCTGGCAACTCGCCAAGTTCACCCGCGAGACCTTGCCTCTGAAACAATGGGGCTCATTCTTCCGCGATCTCCGCGAACAACGCGACGCGCTCGGTCTGAAAGCCGCCGCAAAATCCCCCGGAACGTCATCCACCGCATCTCAGTCCACCGACGGCGAAGTCCATCTCGATTTCCGTGTCGATGGCCAGCCGCAAACCAAGTTCCTCCCGCCCATTTCGATCCTGTTCCGCAAGGCCCCACAAATATTCGCCGTTGCCGCCGACCACTTGTACCGCAACGACGACACAACCTTGCCCGTCAAACTTTCCCGGGCCATCCGCTCCGCCAGACGCAGTTTGAGCCTGGCCGACCACATTGCCTTCCCCGTCTTCGGCGCACTGATGCTCGTGCTCATGCCCATCCAATGGATCTGCGAATTGATCAAGCTCCTCTTTATGCGGTACGTCACACACGCGGCGCCAGAAAAGTTTTTTGCCGGCTTCTTCTACAAATACCGCTCTCTCACCCGCGACCGCGTGAAGCTCGACCCCGACGCCGTGAAAATCGATCAGCCATGGGAGGAAAAACTCTCGCTCGTTCGCTATTTCTCCGAGCATCACTCGCACATCAAGGTGTTCCGTCCCGAGAATTTCGAGAACCGCACGAAGATCGCCGAGTCCCCGCTCTGGCATGTCTGCCCCGCCAAGGTCTATGAATGTCTCACCGACGACCTCGGCCAGTCGCAACTCGTCGTCAATTTCGAGAACTGCGTCAAATGCGAAACTTGCTGGCGCTCGGCCCCGAACGACGTCGATTGGACCCGCCAGCGCAAGCAACGCCTGATCTACAACGCCCCGACTGACGCCAACACGAAACTTCTCGCGTTGCAAAAGTCCATCGCCCCGGATAACCCAAGAAGTCTCCCCGAGGAAGTCGAGATTCCTGGTCTTGGCCTGAATCCGAAATCCGACAAGGTGCTCGCGCTCTCCGCCAAACTCCACGAGTTCTCTAAAACCGTCTACTCCGGGCCGCGCTACATCGACACTGGGCGCACTCGCTGGCTCCAGCATCTGCTCGCCGAGGCGCAAACGATCGCCGCCGAAATCAAGAACCCACACATCGACCAGCAGATCGCTCGCGTCGTCGCCCACGCCAGGCGCCGCAAATTCTTCTGGGCTGAGGCCGACGCGCGCCAGTTGCTGGAACATCTGCCGCCGCCACCCGCGCCACCCGCCGAGCGCCCGCTCCAAACGCGTCTCGCCATGGTCGCGCGTCTCGACAAACTTTTCTCGAAGCAGGCCATCAAGGACCTCGAACACGGCAAGCCGCTCTCGACGGAACAGAAGAACTTCCTGAACGTCCTGGCCGAGGCCGCGTCGCCGCCCCGCGATGTCATCCTGCGCGAACTCGCCCGCCGCGATTCGGCGTTGGCCGCGCTCGTTTCGGGGATTTACTCCGCACAGATCGCCGCCCGACCCGAACTCGCCGATCAACCATGGATCGGTCTCACGGCTGCCCGCAATGTGTGGAAGGAATTCGTGCCCGAGCAAACCTCAACGCTGCAACAAACCGCCGCCGACATTTGCGCCATCGCGCTCGGCGCCGGCGAAATGTTGTTGGAACGTTGCCGCCAACACGCCACCAGCCGCGTCCAGTTTCCGGGCCTCTTCAAAGACGAAGACGGTCACGACGGTATCATCAAATTCGGCTCCGTCAAAAAACTCCTCAGCGAAATGGAGGCGCAGGTCCATCTTCTGAAGGCGTTGCTTCCTCTCGCCGACACGGAGCCCGCCCTCGTCAAACTCCTCGCCTCCGAAGCGCTCGGACCCGACCCCGGCAGCCTGACCTACAACGCCGGCCAGATCTTCGGCGGCACGGCCTACAGCGAAGACGACGTCCTCTCCAAATTCTACCGTGACAGCGTCAGCTTCGCGTATCTGCTCTACGACAACGAGGAACTCCGCCGTCAAATCGGCCCCCGCGTCGACGCCAGGCTCGCCGCCTTCTCGCAATCCGTCGTTCGCGCTCTCCCCGTCACGAGCGAACTCGATGCCGAACTCGCCAAAATGTTCACCGGTTCGACGCCCACGCCTCGTCCCACCGGCCTCGGTGCATCGGTCATCGAATACGGCTACATCGAAGCGCCGCTCCAACGCCCGCCCGCATTCAATTACCGCGAAGCGCTCGTAGCGAAACAGGAATACGACTACGGCGATTTCCTCGTAAAACCATTCGATGCCGGCTCCTGGCGCTTCACCCCCGAAATGTTGCACGCCGACGCCGAGCTTCACGCCTGGTTCGACGAACTCCATAAATATTTTACCGAAAAATTCTGGAACGCCCGTTTCGACGGTCTTCCCTATTATCGCCTCGTCGAGAAACTGCACATGGTCCCGCTCGCTGACGTGCGCGACATGGTCGCCCGCGGGTTCACCCGCATGTACATCCCAAAGGAATTCGGCGGCGAAGGCCTGCTCAAAGCCCACTACTACATCCTCTGCCCGCTCTCGATGCGCTACGCTGATCCGTCCTACGCGCTGACCATCATGGCCCACTCAAGCATCGGCACCACCCCGATCCTCCTCGGCCTCAATCAGGATCTGCCCCGCGCGAAAGCCGATCTGCAAGAGTTCCTGTCCAACGCGTCCCTGGTCGCCGATCTCAAATCCGAAATCGCGCGCATTCTCCGCATGTTGGAATCACCCGAGGCGCTCAAGGTGAAAAAGGTCTTCACCGCCCTCGGCGAGAAGGTAAAAGCCGACATCGGCAAGAAACCGATGCTCCGCGCCATCGCCAGCGATTTCCTGTCTCATTTCATGGACGCCGGCCGCGCCGGTCTGCGCACCGATCTCGTCGCGTTCAAGAGCGAACTCCAGAAATCACTCGCCACGCTCGATTCGTTCCGTCCCCGCGCCGAAACTGTCATCGCCGAACTCGATCGCCGCGCCGAGGCCCACAAGCTTTTTCTCCGCCTCATTTCCGCCGGCCAAATCAGCGCCTTCGCCCTGACCGAACCCAGCGCCGGCTCCGACTCCGGCGGCATCCAGACCCGCGCCGAATTGAAAAAGGTCGAGGTCCTCACCGACGCCGATGGCGTGAAGTATTTCCTGCTCGGCAAAGATCGCAAAAACATCATCGACGCCACAACCATCGATCTCTCGAAAATCGACTACAGCGAGTACGACTACAAGACGGACGACCCGGCAAAGTTCCGCTACTATCAGCACAACGGCAAACGCGTCCCGATCCACGACATCGCGCAAATCCGCCGCGAAACTGTAGGCCGCCTGCCCTCAGGCGGCGAAGATGTTCGCGAGTTTTACGAGTACTACGAACTCAACGGCGCGAAGATGTGGATCACCAACGGCCACATCGCGGGTGTGTTCTGCCTGTACGCGCGCACGAAGGAAGGCCCGTCGGGTTTCATGGTCGACCGCCATGCCGAGGGCCTCATCGTCGGCAAGGACGAGGAAAAGATGGGCCAGCGCGGTTCGCCGACCAATGAACTCGGCCTCACCAGTGTCCGCGTCCCGCGCGAAAACGTCATCGGCATCGAAGGCCGCGGCCAGGTCAATGCGCTGGAGACCCTCAACGTCGGACGCCTCGGCCTCTGCGTCAGCGCCGTATCGATGATGGCGAAAATCGTCGAGCAAACCCGCGCGTTCATTCTCGACCACAAGCTCGACAAGGAAGAATGGGTCCTGAGCATCCTCGGCGGCATGGCCACCGAGTTGTACGCCACCGAGTCGCTCGCGTACGAACTCATCGGCCGCGCCGATCATCACGGCACGAAGTCCGTCCGCACCGAGTCCGCCATCGGCAAGTATTACGCCAGCGAAGCCCTGCATCGCACCATCCGCGCCGCCGAGAAAATCATGGGCATCGAAGGCTGCACCCAAATGCACGAGTTGGAAAAGCACCGCCGCGACGCCCGCGTCCTCAACATCTACGAGGGCACCAACGAAGTTCAACGCTTCCTCATCCTGCGCGACCTGCTCGACCATGTATTGCCGCAGGCAAAATTGGAGGGCGAAGCCGAGTCCGACGAGACGCGCCGAGTACTTGCCGACGGCGCAACACCGGCCGATCCATTGGAAGCGGCGCGATTTACGTTCCTCCGCGCATTGCGGCGCGCTGCTGACACGTTCGGCGCACAGGCGTGGCAGAATGCCAATTTCCAGCCGGTCATGTTCAAGTTCGCCGAGATCGCGGGCTACATCAAAGTGATGGACTCCACCCGTTGGCGCACCAACTGGCTCAAACAGAATGGTTCGGACGCCGATACTGCTCATCGCACGCTTGCAGAACAGTCCTGCGAAGCCTATCTCGACTTCGCCAAACGCGAAATCGAACGGCTCCAGTCAGAATTTGAACACGATTTCACCATTCTTAAACAAGGCCTTTACCCGCCCGATGTCCGCGTCGCACAGCTATCCCTGCAAGCACACGAAGACCGCGAAACCGAACATCACATCCGACCCGCGCACCGCGTTACGCATCCGTTGCACGTGCTGGTCGTGTTGAATGTTGTCCCCGTTCTCTCGCCGCGTCCACGCGTCGTCAATGGCGAGTTGCTGGAAACGCATTTCGACATCGATGCCACCAGTCGCTCCGCTCTCCAGAGTGCCATCGAATTGAAATCCGCTTCCCACAACGTAACGGTCACGGCCATCGCTGTCGCGCCACAATTCGCGACCGAATCGTTGCTCCGCGCCCTCGCGCTCGGTGCCGACAACGCCGCGTTGATTAAGACCGACGATCTTCTCGACAGTCCGCACGATGCTGCGCGTCTCATCGCCGATCTCGCCGGCCAAAAGCAACTGCCGTGCGACATCGTCTTGTGCGGCGACGCCGTTCTCGCCGCCGTGCTCGCGGGCAATCTTGGCCAGGCGCATTTTTCGAGCGTCAAAGATTTCGTCGTCGCCGGCGACCAAATCAATCTCACCCTGCAAAAGCCCGACGCTTCCATCACGACCGACGGTCCTATCGTCCTGGCCATGGCCGATTCCGCCCCCAATCTCGATTTCACTGTCGATGATTACTTCGACGCACTGACCAAGCCTCTCGAAGTCGTTGACACCGACCAACTCGCCACCGGCCCGCGATTCGACCTCCGCTACCGACTGCCCGAGAAACCGCCGGTCGTAGAGAGCACGGAAACAACGCCCGAAGCCGTTGCCGCTTTGGTGCGAAAGATCGCCGGCGTCGAATCGACTACACATGGTAGCGACTCGTTCTCCGGGAAAATCGTATCCATCACCCCCGACAAACTTCCGGGACGCAACGCCGCCGTGTTCATCGCTACGGCCGACAAACTCGACGGTGTCGAGACTGCCGGTGCCATGGCCGCCGCGATGTCGCTGCCGTTCCACGTATTGGCGCTTGGTAACTTCGACGACAAGTCCGTCCGTTCCATCGCCGCGCGCGTGAATGCCGATTCCATTTGTTTCGCCAGCAGCCCGCATCTGCAAAGCTCGACTCCATCCGCGTTGCTCGCGGCGCTTCAGACGATCTGGAAGGATTTACTGCCCGCCGTGCTGGCCTCGGGCACGTGGGGCAACGAACTCCTCGCACAATTCGCTCGCACGTTCCCCCGTGTGCAGGCTCGCTACAACGTGGTCGAAATCGCTTCCCGCGACGGCAGCGTCGATCTCGTTACCCCGACTTTCGGCGGCAAAGTCCAACGCATCGCGACCATCGGGCAAATCGTCGAGCGTCCTTTGGTCATGACCGTCGCACGAGGAGCGGACAGCGGAAAGCGGAAAGTGGAGGGTGACAAGCAGGTGTTTCTGGTTCCGCTGGAGTTTGAATACGATGCCGCGACCGACGAACTGGCCCGCGCTTTACAAGCCACTCACGACGATACCTGCGTGAAGTCCATCGCCGATGCCGAGTTCATCATCGACGTCGGCTACGCGTTGCGCAACCGCGAGAACTTCGACCTCGTGATCCTGCCGCTCAAGAAACGCCTCGAGGAAGTCGGCGTGAAGAACGTCATGCTCGGTGGCACCCGCAAGGTCGTCGAGGAATTGAAACTGCTCACGTCCGAACAGCAAATCGGCCAGACCGGCACCGCCGTCAACCCGAAGCTCATCATCTCCATCGGTGTCAGCGGCGCGCCGCAACACGTTGATTACATCGGCGAACAGGCTACGATCATCGCTTTCAACAAGGACGCCGATGCGCCGCTCATGACCCTTAACAAACGCCGCGCCCGCCCTAAAGTCGTCCCCATCGTCGGCGATCTATTCGAAACCGTGCCGCGCTTCACGTCGGCGTTGAAGGCGTAAAGCTTCGTTATCTCCGGCGCTTCGTCAGCGGAGCTCGACGAAGATTCACTGCCAGCCCCGCCGACGGGGTTCTGCCGCAGAGGGTTTCTTCATTGGTGGCGGGGAACATGGAAGGAGCCCGCACCTCAATCATGCCTTCCTTCGCAGTCGCAAAAGCGGGTGTAGACATAAGCCAACAACAAATCCCACAGCCCCATTTATCGCAAGCGAGATGCCAATTTGAATCATATGTTCGCCTATCGAGTTGCTGTAGGCGTCACCCCAAATTCGAAAATAGCCAATCATGATGCCCGAATACATCAAGTATTCAAGTCCTCCGAAACCTGAGGCACCGAGAAGGTAAGCGATGCCGACAAGGAGGGTTAGACCGATGAATATGAGAGCGGTTATGAGTGCCGTTCTCACCATCTCTTCTGACCTGTTTCTTCGGTCATTTTCACCTCCAGTTCGACGCCTTCGCGCCAAGCAGATGTGACGCCCTACTTCTCCGCGCTCGACTCGAGCAACTGCCAGAACTTCGGGTTGTCCTGGAGAAGTTGGTCCTCGGAAATTGGGAGTTTGCTGCGGAAGAAAAAGTCTTTCAGCGAATTCTTATTGAGGATGCACCGCACATCGATGATGTCCCCATTTCGCTCGAAGTAGATGCGGTAATCCTTCACGCGATACCGATAGATCTTCTTCCCGCCGCGCGTGAGCTGGCCAAATTTATCATCTTCCTTCTCGAAATCGTGCGGGAACAATTGGAATCCGTCGATGATCTCGAGCTGCAGCTTGCGCGGCAGTGCCGCCAGTTCTTTGGCGCTCACGGGGTTGAAGATGATTTGCAGCATGGACTCAGGATAGCGGAAGCTCAGAGCCGTGCAAGACAAGATTTGGCCACATCGGGATGATTTGTAATGAGGCCGTCCACGCCCCAACCCGACAACCTCTTCATCTCGGCTTCGCGGTTGACCGTCCACACAAACAGTTTCCAGCCGCGCTTGTGAATCCGCCGCACGACGCGTTGCGAACGGACCAGTCGCCGACTCAATCCAACACCCTCAATACCGACTGCCTTGAGACGCGCCATGGCTAATGGCAACCGTCGCGCCACCAACCCAAAGCGTGAAATCCGCTGGTTCAACAGCGCGATCTCTTTCATCCGTCGAATGGACAACGAAAACACTATGACTTCGCTTTCCATTCGCGTTTCGCTGATCTCCGCCGCAACCGCATGCGGATCGGCGTGCTTGATTTCGATAAGCACGCGCGTTTTGCCCCGACACATCTGTAACACCTGCCGCATCGTTGGCACCTGCGGGTTCAGCCGACGGATCTCCGCCAGCGTCCTGTCGCGCACACGGCCGCGTACGCCACAGAGCCGCCGGAGCCCGAAATCGTGAAACACAATCAACTCGCCGTCCGCCGTTTCCTGCACGTCGATCTCCACAAAATCAACGCCGAGGTCGAGGGCGGCCCGTACGGAGGCCAGTGTGTTTTCCGGATAGCGGCCGCTGAAACCGCGGTGCGCGATGATCGAGGGCCGCGTCGTCACGGCAGGTTGCGCTTCCATTCGTCCACGTAGCGTTCGAACTGAGAGCGCTCTTCATCGACGCTCCAATTCATCAGCGGCCCCATCAAGTGCGCCACGGTCGAGGCCACTTCCGGACCGCCTGCACGGCTCAGCGCCAGAGGCGTGCGCCGCCGCATGACGTCCTCAAGCGTTACGACCATCTCGTGCTCGCAGGCGTGGATGATGTCGCTGGCGTGAACTTCCGGGGCCCCGGATATTTTTTCCCCGGTCGCCGCCGGCCGGCGGTTCGGCACGGGAACCTCCGCGGTGCGACACGGCGGGGCAGCCACATTGAGAAGCCCATAGGCGGCATCAACGGTTTGCTGCGCGATGATGCGATGAGTGGTGTACTTGCCCCCAATGATGCTCAAAAGATTGCGCCCGGTCCGCACCACGCGGTGTTCCCGGGAACGCGCCGACGGCGATGCCAGCGCCGACTCGGTAATCGAACGTACACCCACCGTTGTGGTAATCACATCCGTCTCGGAAAGTGGGGCGTCGGGGAACAACGCCCGCGCCTCCGCCAACAGATAGTCGACATCCGCCTGCTCGGCCCGCGCTTGGCCGGAATCGCCCTCGAAATTGGTGTCCGTGGCGCCCAGCAATGAGTAGTCACCCCACGGGATCACAAACAGGACACGACGATCGCTCCGGGCCTGAAACGCAATGGCATGTTGCCGTGTGAGTCGCGGCACAACCAGATGAACGCCCTTGGCCGGGCTGAGGCGCACCGCGCTGGCGTCGAACGGCGTCAGCCCGCACACCTGTTCCACCCATGGCCCTGCCGCATTGACGAATACGCGGGCGGAGATTTCAAACACGCACGAGCCCACTTCATCCCGCACGCGCGCCGCCACGATCCGGTCCTCGCGGGTGATCAAGCCGGTCAGCGTGCAGTAGTTGATGCACGAGGCTCCCAATTCCGAGGCGTGGAGGATGTGGTCGATGCAGAACCGGGCGTCGTCCTCCTGGCAATCGTAAAACGCCACGGCGCCCCGCAGACCCTTGCGCGACAGCGACGGCTCGTTCATCAGGGTCCGCTCGACGGAAAGTGTTCGGTGCGGGGCGACATTGCGGCGTAGCGCCAGCCAATCGTACAGAGTCATGCCAAGACGCAACTTCGTAAGCGAAATATCTCCGCCCTCGTAAATGGGAAACAGAAACGGGAGCGGCCGCACGAGGTGGGGAACTGTCTGCTGCAGAATGTGCCGCTCCCGGCACGCCTCAAACACGAGACGAAAATCACGTTGCTGGAGATATCGGAAGCCGCCGTGGATCAATTTGGACGAGCGACTCGAAGTTCCGCTGGCAAAATCCGATTTCTCGATGAGCGCCACGCGCAGTCCCCGCAGGGCTGCGTCGCGGGCAATGCCTGCCCCAAAGATACCGCCGCCAATGACCAAGAGGTCAAAATACTGACCGGACAGCGCCAATGAATCGCGATTCATTCCGAAGTGCTTGTAATATAGCAGCTAACGGTGGATTTGTCTTGTGGAAAGCGGCTTGATTTTGCGCCAGAATCCATGTATACTAAACCTGCATTACACTTGGCCGCGCAGCCAAGGATTTCCTAGTCGAAACGTTTTACATAAATAGTCCGCCATGATTGTATCCCGGTCCAGTCGACTACCGCGAAAAAAGCTCTTATTGGCTGTCGGAGATGCGGTGTGCACCGCCCTCGCCATGGTCGCGGCGGTCATGCTGCGCCTAGGTTGGGCCAGCGGCCTTGACTATCTCCAAGCTCGCCAGACGGCCATCCTGATTTCTTGGGGCGTGTTCGTCCTCGCCTTTTACATTGGCGGCCTCTACGAATCCGATCGCCTCCAGAGCCTCGGCAAGACCTTCGCTGCCACTGTGATTTCCGTCGCGGTGGGCGTCGTGCTCATCACGGGGTTTTTCTACGCGTCGTTCTCCATCGAAATCGGCCGCGGCATTTTTCTCGGGTTCGCGGCGTTCGTGTTCGTCGCCGTTGTGTCCATGCGGATGCTGTACATGGCGGCCAGCCGCCACGGGTTCATGGCGCAACGGTGCCTCATCATCGGCGCCACCAGCGACGCCCGCAAGGCCATCGAGTTGATCGGCCGGCACACCCACGCCAATCTTCGCATCCTCGGCCTGATCCATTGCGGCAACGATCGCGACCGCATCGGCAAGTTCTTTGACGATTACCCCGTCCTTGGGACGCTCGACACCCTTGAGCGATTCGTCGAGCTGTATGACGTCGACCGCCTGGTCCTGGCGGCCGGGCAGGAATCGGAGCCTGTCCTGTTGCGGCAACTGCGCCCCTTCCGTTATCGCGGCATCGAGATGGTGGATTTCGTCGCGCTCAGCGAGGAACTTGCCCAGGAGATTCCTCTCGACCACATCAATGATGAATGGCTGTTCATGGCGTCGATGAACAATTCGCGGATCCACATCCGCCGCCTCAAACGCCTGACGGACATGCTCGTCGCGTTGGCCGGGCTGTTGATCACCGCCCCGCTCGCCGCCCTCGCCGCGGTTTGGGTCAAACTGGATTCACCCGGCCCGATCCTCTTCAAACAGGAGCGCCTGGGCCGCGAGAGCATCCCATTCACGCTGTTCAAATTCCGCACGATGCGCGTGGACGCCGAGAGCGAGACCGGCCCCGTCTGGGCCACCGAGAACGACCCGCGCATCACCCGCGCCGGCAAATGGCTCCGCAAATTCCGCATCGACGAGATTCCGCAGCTCCTCAACGTCTTGCGCGGTGACATGAGCCTCGTCGGCCCGCGCCCCGAGCGCGAAATTTTCATCCGTAAGCTCTCGGAAAAAGTCCCGTTCTACGCCGAGCGATTGCTGGTCCCGCCCGGCATCACGGGCTGGGCGCAGGTCATGTACCCGTACGCCGCCAGCATCGAGGAATCGCGGCGCAAACTTCAATTTGACCTCTACTACATCAAACACATGTCGTTTTTCCTCGACATGTTCGTCCTGCTGAAAACGTTCAAGACGATTCTCTTCGGACGTGAACGCACCCGACTGAAAGCGCCGGTCAAACAACCCAGGCCGCGCCATGCCGAGGTTAAGACCGAGACCCTCTTCTTCAATCCGTCGGCTCCCCCTCCCCCGGCCAAGGACGAACCCAAGGCCGGCGAGTCCGAGCCGCACCCGCGCTCCCAGAGTGCCGGCTGACAAGCCGCCACGCCCGCCGTTCGCGCATCCCCCAATACAATCGTCTGGATTTTCCGCCGCCGCTTACTACAATCCTCCCCGGTTGAGGAGGCGTTACGCTTCGGGCGTCCGACCCGATGATCGCGTTGCCCGCCACGTTGCCAACATGAAAGAGTATCTGGATTTGGTGAGGCTCGTCCTCGAGCAGGGCACGCGCAAGAAAAGCCGCACGGGCGTCGACACGATTTCCTGGTTCGGCGCGCATTACACGGTCGACCTGTCGAAGGGTTACCCCCTGCTGACCACCAAGGAAGTGAACTGGCAGTCCATGCTCCGCGAGCTGTTGTGGTATCTCTCCGGCGAAGACCATATCCGCAACCTCCGCCGGCACACAAAAATCTGGGACGCGTGGGCTGATGCCGACGGCAACCTCGAAACCGCCTATGGCCGCTACTGGCGCCGGTTTCCCAGCCCGTACCTCGATGCCAAGGGCCACTGGCAGGTGCGCGAGGTTGACCAGATTCAATTCGTCCTCGACACGCTACGGAAAGAACCGTCCAGCCGTCGCATGGTCGTCACCGCGTGGGAACCCGGCAACGCCGAGACCAGCAAACTGCCGCCCTGCCATTACAGTTTCGTGTTCAACGTGCAGGGCCACCGCCTCAACTGCCATCTCACGCAACGCTCGGGCGACATCGCGCTCGGCATCCCGTTCAACCTGGCATGTTACGCCGCGCTCACGCAGATGATCGCGCAAGAGGTCGGCCTCGACGTCGGCTTCTTCAGCCACACAATCGTCGACGCCCATATCTACACCGCGTCGCCCGACAGCGGCCTCGCCGAATACGACCATGTCCCCGGCCTTCGCGAGCAGCTCACGCGCGAACCGCGCCCGCTCCCGCGCCTGGTCATCGCCAAGAAACCCGTCGACCAGCTTCAGTTCGAGGATTTCCAGTTGCTCGACTACCACCCTCACCCCAAGATCAAATTCAAAGTGGCCGTATGACCCTCGCGCTTATCGTCGCCATGACCAAAGACGGCATCATTGGCGACAAAGGCAAAATCCCCTGGCATATCCGCGAGGATTTGCAGCGGTTCAAACGCCTCACCATGGGCCACACGATCATCATGGGGCGTCGGACATACGAATCCATCGGGAAACCGCTGCCCGGCCGCACCAATATCGTTCTCACGCAAAGCCCGAATCTGATCGCGCCGGCGGAAGTGCTCCGGTTCGGTAGTCTCAAGGCCGCGCTCGATTATTGCCGCCAGAAAGAGGAAGACATCGTCTTCGTCATCGGCGGCAGCAAGGTCTACGAAGCCGCCCTGCCGCTCGCCGACAAATTGTTCATCACCCAAGTCCTGTCAAAAGTCCCCGGCGACACGACGTTCCCCGCCTACGACCACACCGCGTGGATCGAAACCGCCCGCGAAGACGGACCGGAATGTTCGTTTGTCGAGTATAAACGCCGCGCCGCTTGATCCCCGCCCAATCGCCACCACTCTTGGTTTGCCCGCCGCACCATGTCGCGGATACACAAATCCAGCGCTGTGCTTCACTGTGCTGGAACTTCTGCACCGATCCGCTATACTGGTCGCTGCATGCCATCAAATCGCACGCTTAAAGAGCTCGACGCTAAAGTACAGCAAGCCGTAGCCCATTACTGGCAGACGCGAACGTCACAACGTCGACGGCAGGAGCAAACCGGTCACGCGGATCAGGGCTTGCGAAGTGCTGTAACCGGCGGGGCGCAGATGGACGGGTTCGTCGACCTGTTCACCGACCTGATTGCTGACGCCGGCATTCCGCGAGAATCTATCTTCCGCAAGCGGGCGGTCGAGCTACCGGGTTTCTTTCGCCCGACCAAGGAGTGGGATTTGCTTGTCGTTCGGGAATCCAAGCTGATTGCCGCCATCGAGGCCAAGTCCCAGGTCGGCCCCTCGTTTGGCAACAATTTCAACAACCGCACCGAAGAGGCGATGGGTAGCGCGCTCGATTTGTGGACGGCGTTTCGCGAACGTGCCTTCCTCGCCAGCGCTCAGCCGTTCGTCGGCTACTTCTTCATGCTCGAAGACTGCGAAGCCTCGAAACGTCCGGTCGGCGTCCAAGAACCGCATTTCAAGGTGTTCCCAGAGTTTCGGGGCGCGTCGTACATGCGCCGGTACGAGCTCTTTTGCCGAAAGCTGGTACTCGAACGGCACTACACATCTTCGGCATTCATCACCTCCAGCAGCGCCGAGACGGGTCTCAAGGGTAAGTACATCACCCCGGCCGAAGACCTGTCTCTGGAGAGATTCGCGAAGACACTGTCCGCGCACGTCGCGGCCCAAGCTTGAGATTATGCAACAGACATCTCACAGGTTGATCAACGGCGACGCTCGCGACCTCTCGTTCCTGCCGGACGAATCGATCCATCTCGTCGTGACCTCGCCCCCCTACTGGAATCTGAAGCGCTACGCCGAGAATCCCGACCAGCTCGGCCACATCAAAGACTACGAAACGTTCCTGGCCGAGTTGGCAAAGGTCTGGTGGCACGTTTTCCGCGTTCTCGTTCCCGGTGGCCGGCTCGTCTGCGTCGTCGGCGATGTGTGCGTAGCCCGCAGGAATTTTGGCCGCCATCTGGTATTCCCACTCCACGCCGACATCTGCGTTCTCTGCCGGCGGCTCGGTTTCGACAACCTGAATCCGATCATCTGGCACAAGATTTCCAATGCCGTCTTCGAGGCCAACACAACTAGCAAATTCCTCGGCAAACCCTACGAGCCGAACGCGATCATCAAGAACGACATGGAATTTATCCTCATGCAGCGCAAGCCCGGCGGGTACCGGCAACCAACCAATGGCCAGCGCGATGAAAGCCGTCTCAGTAAAAAAGAGTTCGATGCCTGGTTCCAACAGATCTGGAATATCACCGGTGCTTCGACCAAACACCATCCCGCCCCATTCCCGCTCGAGCTCGCCTTGCGCCTCGTGCGCATGTTCTCCTTCACTGGGGATACCGTCCTCGACCCGTTCTGCGGTTCTGGAACCACGCTGGTCGCCGCCCTCAAAACCGGCCGCAACAGCATTGGCGTTGATATCGAACCCGAGTATTGCCGCATGTCCGCCCGGTACCTGAAAGCGGAGAATTCGGATTTGTTCGCGCCGGCCCGGCTCCAATTCGAGAAGGCAACAGTTACCGGGAAAGCGTGCACGGTTGCGGAGGACAAAGCCCTTTACACGGTACATCCGGCAAGAAAACGGCTGAAGTAGCGCCGCAATTATCTCGTAAGCGTTAAGGCCTGGGACCACCAACAACGACCACAAGCGCACTGTTCGCTATTTGCCCGTGGGGCTGACGACCACGATTATAAAGGAACCGGGCTTCACGCTGGGCCGGGTTTGGCCTTCAGCCGGGGGACCGAATTCCGCTGTGGGAAGGTAGATCGTATGGGTCGTCGGATCGACGTCCAGGGTCCGCGCGCCCCGTGGCGTCGAAACGGTCTGGACGATCTGGAATTTGCCGGGCGCGGTCTCGCGGGCCACGGCCAGCGTGCCGTCGCGGCAACTGGCAAACGCGTCGCCATCGAATCGCGTGGCGTCGACACCAGCGCCAATCGGAAGGTCGGCGATAACTTTGCCGTCATCGGCGCTCATGACGATCAGCTTCTGCGGCTTTCGGCAACCGATGTACAGGCGGCGTTGCGCGCGGTCCATCGACATGCCGACCGGCGAACCGCCGGGACTGACGGCCCATTTGCCGACGACCTTCATCGCCTTGGTGTCCACCACCGCGACCTGGTCCTTGTCCTCAAGGTTGATATACGCCTTCCCCTGGCCGTCAGCGGCGAGGAACTCCGGTTTGCCACCCAGGTCAACCGCCGGGTCAGCCTTGCCCGTCTTAAGATCCACATCCGCCGGGATCGGAATCAGCACGCCGGCGTCCCCGCAAACCACCAGCACCTTGCCGCTGGCCGGGTCGTAGATGACCCCGTCAGCGTCGTCGGCTGCTTTGACCTTGCCGAGCACCGCGTACGTCTTCAGATCGAACACCGTAACAGACGCATCCGCGCCATCGGTGATGAACCCGCGGCCAGCACTGGGAACGATGGCCACGCCGTGATTGCGTTTCTGGCCGGGAATGTCGGCAACGGTCTTGCCGGTGGTGGCGTCGAGAACCATCGTGTGCGTCGAGCGCGGGACGTACAGCAATTTGTGTTCGGGATCAACGGTCACGTAGTCCCACCCGCCTTCGCCTCCCACATGGAACGTCTGCGAGACATGATACGGGCCAGCGTCGGCCGTCGTTAATACAGCCGACTGCGCGCGAGCCGACGATGCGGCCATGATTCCAAGTGATAGTGAGAAAAGGGCGTGCGTGATCCTGCTCATGCTCATAAGGCCTCCAACTGATTGCGTTCCGTCGTTCCCGCCAGCGCGGGTCTTGCTGTGAAGCCGTGCATAACAACAAATTCAACTCGGGTCAAATTCAATCATGGTGTCGCAGGGTTGGAAAATGAACCCTCACCCTGACCCTCTCCCGTGAAACGGGAGAGGGGAACGCACTTCGTCTCCTCTCCCCGCGTGGGGGAGAGGATTAAGGTGAGGGGCAGCCCAGCAAATGAATTGTGACAGAGCACTAGCGGCCGCAAATCACCAGTTGAAAAAGCTGTGAGTGGTGCGTATAAGTTCACAGGCACAGATGAAACCAACCGATCTTCGTGAGATCCTGCATTACGTCCCGCAGTTTCGGGACCGGGTGTTCCTTATCGCCATCGACGGCTCGGTGGTGGCGGATGAAAACTTTGGCAACCTGCTGCTCGATGTCGCGGTGTTGCGCAGCCTGAACATCCGCATCGTGCTCGTTCACGGCGCCGGCCACCAGATCAAGGTGTTGTCGGAGCGTCTTCACGAACCGATTTCCAATCATGACGGCACCGGCGTCACGGATGCGGCCACGCTCGGCATCGCCATCACCGCGGCCACGAACGTCACCCACGAGATTCTCGAAGGCCTGAAACTCAACGACATTCGCGCTGCGCAAACCAATGCCGTCGAAGCCGTGCCGCTGGGCATTATCAAAGGCATCGACCACCAGCACACAGGCAAGGTCCATCAGGTGGATGTCGACATGTTGCGGACGCTGCTCGACAAGGGCATCGTGCCCGTCATTCCTCCACTCGGGTTCGACGGAAACGGTCACACCTACCGCCTGAACTCCGACGCCGTCGCGGTCGAAATGGCCCGCGAACTCGGCGCGGTCAAGCTGATGTTCATCGGCGGCGGGAACGGCCTGGAAATCGACGGCAAGGTCGTGGCCCAAATGTCGGTCAAGGAATTGGAAGTGGCGCTGAAGAATTCCGCGGACAAGATCGCGCCGGAGATGTTGTCCAAGGCGCAGCACGCGCTCCAGGCCACTCAGGGCGGCGTCCCGCGCGTGCACATCATCAGCGGCCAGGTGGACGAGGGACTGCTGGCCGAAGTGTTCTCGAACGAGGGGATCGGGACGCTGATTTATACGAACGAATATCAGGCGATCCGCAAAGCGATGCGCAAGGACCTTCGCCACATCATGGCGCTCATCAAGCCCTCGATTCAGGAAGAGCAACTCATCAACCGCACCCGCAGCAGCATCGACAAGCACGTCGGCGAGTATTACGTCTTCGAGATCGACAACAACATCGTCGGCCTGATCGCGCTTCACCCGCACCCGGAGCAGAAGATGGCCGAACTGGCCAGCCTCGCCGTCAACCCCACGCACGAGAACCGGGGCATCGGCACCAAGCTGGCGTTGTTCGTCGAGAGCCTCGCGCGCGAGCAGGGCGCGGAGCGGATCTTCTGCCTGTCGACGCAGACGTTCACGTTCTTCCAGCACAAACTGGGATACACGGAAGGGACACCCGACGACCTGCCACCTGCGCGCCGCGAAAAATACGAGCAGAGCGGACGCAATTCAAAAGTGCTGGTGAAGAGTTTGACGGCGCCGGCCTCACCGGCTCCGATTCCGCGGGAACCCGCGCTGACGCCCCTGACAAACTGATCGTTACTGGCGGAACGAGACGCGTGTCCGGCCAGCTCGACTGACGCTGGCGCCGATTACCGCGGGCTCCGCCACTTCGGATTCGATGGCCGCCCGGCTCGCGGAGATTTTCTCAACCAACTGGTTCCACTCGCTGAGGGTCTGCTGCTGGGACGTCTCCAGGCGCGCGATGATTACCAGGTCGCGGTTGACGTCGTTCAGCCGCGCGGCAATCCGCCCCGTGACTTCGGTGCGTTGCGCCTGGATTTCCTTGAGTTGGCCGGCCAGGACCGACAAACGCTGCTGCACGGAATCATCCGCCGGTTCCGGGGGAGCCAACTTGGTTGGCCCACTCGCTTTGGGTTCTTCCTTCTTCGGTGACGGCGCTGTCGCCGTCGGCTTGATTGATTTCGGAGGGACAATCACGTTGGTGCGGCATTGCGGGCAATCGACTATCATGCCCTCCGCCGCTTCATCCACGACCAGGCTCTTCCCGCAAGCGGGACAATCAAACACGATGTCGACGGCGGTCACCGTCCCACTATCGCTCACGTTCTTCGCTTGCTCCGTACTCATATCAAAATTACCATCCTACAACATGCCGCCAGTACGCGGGCTTTGCAAGCCCGAACATTCCTGCTAGCATCCGCCATCGTGTCACCCAGACGTCCGAACGTGCGGGTCGGTTGTTGCGGTTTCGCGATGGCGCAGGCGAAATATTTCCGCGCGTTCCCCTGTGTCGAAATCGATTCGAGCTTCTATCAACTGCCGAAGGTCGAGACCGCCGCCCGCTGGCGCGCCATCGCCCCGCCCGATTTTGAATTCTCCCTGAAAGCCTGGCAGGTCATCACCCATTGCGCAACCAGCCCCACCTACCGCCGCACCCGACTCGATCCGCACGACCGCGAATACTGCGGCCATTTCGGGTTCAACCCCACCATTCGCTGGGCCTGGGACGAAACCGTCGCGGTGGCTAAAGCGCTCAACGCCGTGCTCGTGCTCTTCCAATGCCCGCAAAGTTTTCGCCCGACGAAGGAAAACATCGCCAGCCTGCGCCGCTTCTTCGAGCGGGCCAAACGCGGCAAGTTTCACATGGGCTGGGAACCTCGCGGGAACTGGGATGCGGCGCTCATCACCACGTTGTGCCGCGACCTCGACCTGATCCCCGTGCTCGACCCACTCCAGTTCGAGCCGATCCCCGTCGGCAAAATCCGCTACTACCGTCTCCACGGCGCCACGGGACCGCGTCACCGCCACTCGACCGAGGAACTCGACCGCCTCCGCGCGATCGCCGACAGCCGAGAACCGAGCTACTGCCTGTTCAACAACGTGGCGATGCGGGACGACGGTCAACGCTTTCGGAAGTTGCTCGGTCCGCTGGCGCGCTGACCACGGGACGACGCTCATGCGATTCGTCCTCATGATGGCGGATCTCCCGCCGTCGCCTCGCCAAAATCAAATGCGGTGAACACCTTCAATCGGGCCGCTGGATCGCGCCACGCATCCGCCGGCAGACCCGCCTTCCAACACACCGCCTCCAACGTCTTCGTCGCGTCCCAGCCCTGCTCCGGCGCGACCTTCGGCAACAGCAGCGCGTGACGCCACCCTTTCTCGACGATGATCCCGTGCCGCGTGACATCGAACATCTCGGGTCGCGGCAAATCCTCCGGCGGATTCAAAATCGAAATCTCAATCGTGATGCCGTCAAGCTCCGACGGTTTCACCGGCGGAAACCTCGGGTCCTCCAGCGCACTCGCGACCGCCGCCGTGAGCGCGTTCGACCACAGCGGCCGCTCGAAATCCATTTTGCCGATGCACCCGCGCAGTTCCCCGCCCGTCTTCAGCGTTACAAACACGCCATGCGGCGCGCGCAACCCATGGGAAAGTTCCGCCTCGGGGATTTCCAGCGGCGGCTCGCCGCGCACCGCCGCCTCCATGGTCGCGCGCACCCACCGCAGCAGTTTCACCTGCTCCTCGCGGTCAATGGGCGCATCATTCATGTGAGCAACTCCCCCCGTCGCCCGCATTCTACGCCCCCCTCCCGCCATCCGTCAAACCCAGCCCCCCTGCCAACGCACTTTCGAGCGATAAAGCAGCCGTCTGATCCACGACACCCGGTAAGCGAAATGCCGCCCCAAGACCGTCAAAACCATGCATTTTGGCTCTCTCTACTGGCCATTTTCAGGTCAAATTTGGGTTTGTTTTTGGCTTTGTTCCGGCAGCTTTTCTACGCCGGCTTGATTAAACTTGGGTTTGTTTCGCAAAAATACTTTTTTGCGATGCCACCTCTCTTATCCCCTCCCACGGAGGGGAAATAGGGGTGGGTTCTCCACTGCGCTGCCTTCCCGGTTGTAGGGCGGGATGCCCCGTCCAACGGGTGTATCCCGCCGTTCTGGTTTGCTACTCTCATCCCTCTTCTCTCCTCCGTCCCCGTCTGGCTCCCCATCCCGCACCGATGCTATCGCTATACCGATATTATAGTCAAACACAAAATCAATCCGCGATAGTTTACCCGTCCGCCCCTTTCCGCTTGTAGGGCGAGCGTCCCGCTTGCCGCCGTTGGCCTGTTTACCCTGCTTGCCCTGAGCCTCGAAGGGAGCCTGCCGAAGGGCCCGCCTCTTTGCGAGGTAGGGACGGCTCGCCGAGCCGTCCGCGTCTGTAGTTGTAGGGCACGCGGCCCGCGTGCCGCTGTTGGCTTGCCCGCCTCTGGCGGGCAGGGCCCGACCGCTCGTGTCCCGGTCGCAATGCAACCACTTTTCGCGTCACGCCCGCCCAACTAACCGCCGTCTCCTTGAGCTTGTCGAACGCACTTTCTCGACTTTCTCCATCAGCTCGCCATTGCTGGCTTGGCGGCTCCCAAAACATGCTCATCCAGTTGGGCTGGTTTCGTTGACTTGAGGATTTCTTTGGCCTTGGCAACTTCGGCGACAGTCCCGTGGGCCACGAGAAGGTACTTGTTCACCTTGACGGCGGTTTCGTATCTCACGACACTGTCCTTGGGGATGCCAATGCTGTAGAGGGCAGCTCCGAGTACGCTCACGCCGCCAAGCACGACAGCACTCTCCAACGCAGCGACGATCGAAGCCGACAGGGGTCCGGCGACGAGAAGCGGACCGACGCCCGGCACCCAAAAGAACGCCGCCCCAAACAGCAAGCCCCACAATCCGCCCCATACTGCGCCCATCTTTCCCCAATACTTCATTCGGTCCCCGGCGTTGTAGTAGCCTACGACCTGCTCGTCCGTGTGATAGTCTTTGCCAACGACCGATAGTTTCTTCATATCGAAGCCGCCCCTCTGCAGTTCCTTCACTCCTGCCTCGGCCTCCGAGTGGCTGTTATAAACTGCGACCACGGCTTTCGGGTCCGTTATGGGTTGGCCACTTTTCAATGTTGGTGTCATGGCTGTTGCTCCTTATGCTGTTGTTCCGTTAGTGGTTTCCATGTCGCGTTCCGCAATCGTGTCCGATTCCTGGGCCTCTCGCCACTAGGCGCTGGCTACACGGCGCGCGGCCAGAGAAATCGTCAATCGGGCGAATCCGCTGAAGAGCATGCTGATGCCCACCAGCGTGCCGATCACCCACATACTGCTGGCCGGCCACGTCCGCCATATCATGATGGCGAGAATGAGGGTGACAATCCCGTCCGCCAGCAGCCAGCCAGAACCGGGCAGCGGGCGGAGCTGGAATGACAGAATGAACTCCAGAATCGATTCCATCAGCAGATACGCCCCCAGCACGAGCGTCAAGGACGCCAGGCCCGCCACGGGATTCAGCAATAGGTACCCGCCGGCGACGATATACAGGATACCCAATAGAATTCCCCACAAAAGTCCGCCGCCACTGCGTGCGTGCCAAGCGTACACGAGATGGGCAGCCCCACACAGCACCATCAGCCAACCAACTAATAGGGTTACAGCGATGCCGGAGACCGGTGGTACGATGATCGCCAGACTACCAGCCACGATCATCAGCACACTCAGCGCGATCGACCATCCCACCGCTTTCCTCACGGTTGCAACACCAGGGATTGAAGTTGCCGTAGCACTCATCATTGCCTCCTCAGGTCCGTCGCGGACCTACGTTGTTGGTTTCACCTTCACACCGGAAACCCGTCTTGGGCTGACATTCCCATGAGATTTACGCCCCGCGACCATCGTCGCCCATGAACTTGTACGAGCAGCGGTATGGTCTCGGATAGTGTTGAAAACCCTGACTTCGAGCCTTTGCCGCCGGGGTCATGCCGCCCCGCTCGGATCAGATTCTGTAGAGCGACCACAATGCCTCGCAACGATTCCACTTGCTGCTACCAGCCTCGCGCATCGGGACGCACTTGGGGGGCCAAAAGAGAGCCCACACGATCAGGGACTGGCACCCGAGAGTTGCTATACACGTTTCCAAATAGAATGCAAGTTGTTTCTGTATCGATTCTGTGGGGAGAAACTTGCAGGACCAGCCTGTCCACCACCCTCACCCGCATAACTTCTCGCCAGTCGCCAGGACATCAGTTAGAATTCCACCTCAAATGAAAATTCACGCCGTGCAACGAGCGGAACGCAACGCGCACCGGGCAGGCGAAATCATCGGTGTGCTGGCAAAGTATGGACTGGCCGATTGGGTCAAAGGCCTCAATTACTCGTGGATCCAGGATCGAATCAAGACCATTGACGGCCAGCCTATCCCCGACCTCAAAGTCGAGGAGCGCGTGCGCCTCGCACTCACCGAACTCGGCACCACCTTCATCAAGTTCGGCCAGATGCTCAGTACGCGGCCCGATCTTGTCGGCCCCGAAATGGCACGGGAACTGGCCCAACTACAAACCGCCACTCCGGCCGATCCCTCCGACACGGTTCGGGCCACCATTGAAGCCGAGTTTGGAAAACCGCTGAGCAACCTGTTTGCGCATTTCAAACATGCGCCATTGGCCTCGGCCTCCGTCGCCCAAGTCCATCTGGCGCAGCTGCACTCGGGCGAACACGTCGTTATCAAAGTCCAGCACGCTGGGATCGCGGACAAGATCATGCCTGATCTCGATATCCTCGCCGGGCTGGCCGAGTTGGCGGAAAAGCACGCTTCCCAGCTTCGTTCCTACCAGCCCAACGCGGTCGTCCGGCAGTTCCGCCGCACCCTCCTGCGAGAGTTGGATTTCACTTCCGAACGCCGTAATCTCGAGGAGTTCGCGGAACACTTCGCGCAGGACAACACCGTCCACTTCGCCCACGCCTATGCGGAGTTCTCGACGCGACGCGTCCTGACGATGGAACGGCTAGAGGGCATCCTCGGCACTGACTCCAGGGCGCTGGCCGCCTCGGGGGTTGATCTCGATGAATTCGCGCGCCGCGGCGCCAATATGTATCTCCAGATGGTTTTCCGTGATGCGTTCTACCATGCTGACCCCCATCCCGGAAACCTGATGCTCCTGCCCGGCGGTGTGGTCGGGGTGCTCGATTGCGGGATGACGGGCCGCCTGGATGAAGAATTGGCGGAGGGCCTTGATGAAATGCTCATGGCCATCGTGAACCGCAACGCGGTGGACCTTGGGGACATTATCCTTCGCCTCGGCTCTGCGCCGCCCGCCACGCCTCGTGACCAATTGCGTGCCGACCTCACCGATTTCGTCGCTGACTATGTGGGCCAATCCATCCAAGACATGGACTTGGGCGGCGCGTTGAACAGTTTGTTTGAAATCATCCGGCGCTATAACATTACTTTGCCTGCCCCCCTCTCACTACTGCTGCGCACGCTGGTCGAATTGGAGGGGACCGCCCAGCGATTGAGTCCGGAGTTCAGCCTTGCCGAAGTGATTCAGCCGTTTTACGCCACGATGGTCCGCCGTCGTCTTTCGGTCCGGGGCTTCCTCGGGCGGGTCCAGCACGCTTTCCGCGACTGGGAGCGGCTGGCTCAGACTTTGCCGCGCGACCTGGGCGACGCACTCAAGCGCATGCGCGACGGCACCTTCTCCATCCACCTGGAACTCCGTCATATCGACCCGGTGATCAACCGCCTGGTGCTCGGCGTGATGACCGCCGCGCTGTTCGTCAGCTCCGCCCTCCTCTGGAGCATGAAAGCACCGCCCACGATCTCCGGCGTTTCCGTATTTGGTAGCGCCGGCTACTTAATAGCCGCTTATCTCGGCTGGCGCCTGTTGCGCGCCATCAAAAGGTCCGGCGACATCGATTCGAAAAAATAGAAACGAAAGAATTCGGGGCGCATCTAAACACCGTAACAATTGGACTGGCCGCGACGCCGCGACTTCCGACACAACTCCCCCGCCTACAGCCCCAGTTCCGCAAACAGTTTCGCGCCCTCGGTCGTCGCCGGGTCGAAGATAAAATCTATCGCGGCGTCCTTCATCTCCGACGCATCCACCGGCACCGGCTTGTGGTGCTTCACAATTTTCGGCTCAGCCTTCGTCTCCGGCCCCATCGCCCCCTTCCTCAACCACTTCGCCGGGCCGGAATGAATCGGACGCCCATCACCAACGCCTTCTCAAAGAAACTGGAAAGCTCTGAGGCGGCGGCCGCGTTGAATCAGAGTCAAAAGGTAAACCACCATGAAAACGTCGAGGCAACAACCGCCAACTGACCGGCAAGTCCCTATCCACCACCAGTACCGAGCCTGGGCCGCCACGGCCACCACGGCGGCCACCACCATGGCCTGACCGTCACCGCCAGGCTGCTGGGTGTGCCGCTGCAACTGCCGTTGGAGGGCGTGACGGTGACGTTGCCGGAACTTGCGAAATGCGGACCGTGCTGTTGCCAACCGAAGCTCCCGTAGTTGACCATAATCGAGGTGGTACCTTGGCCGCTGGCGATGGTCGCCCCGGGGGGTACCGTCCACGTATAGGTCGTCGCGCCGCTGACGCTGGATATCGAATACACCACCCCACCCGCTATCGGGCGAACCCAGTTCGGCCCCGAAATCGGACCGGCCGCCGCTGCCGCACAGGTTACGTCAAGCTTCACTACGCCGGGGGCGGTCGTGTCCACTGCGTAGGCGAAGTTTGGGTTGGGCGTCCTGCCGAGCAGAAACCTGTTCCCGTTGGATACTAGAAAACCGTTGTAGGTGAACAGCGTGTACGTGCCGGCGGTGAAGCCGCCGCCGTCGAAGACGCTGAGTTCAGGTATGCCACTCAAGGTCAGGTTGCCGGTCACGACCGCTTTCGTGACGGTCGTACCCAGACCGAAATTCAGCGAAGACAAACTGCCCGCATTCATATCATTGTTCACCGTGAGTATGCTGCCGGCCAATGTGAGCAACGGATTCGCGCCGAGAACACTCGCGTCGCTCATACTGGCCTGCGCGTTGAAAAGCGACAGCCCGCTGCTGGACGGCGATCCCACGCCACCGATTGTCACCACATTCGCGTTGGCGGCGCTGTTGGTGATGGTGACCTGGGCGTTGTAGAGCGTCAGCGTGTTGGTGCCGGTGGTGGGCGCCGTGAGATTGGAGTCGATGAGCTGGATGCCCTGCACATTATACATGCAGAAGGTTCCATTCCCCATGGTGCGGCCCGAGATGTTGACGTCGTCCAGCGTGACGTTGGAGACGAGCGCTTCGGGCAGGCCCCAGATGATGCCCGCAATATTCCCGCCGATCCCGGTCGCCGTCAGATTGCTGATGGTGATGTTTTGCCAGATCGGGGTGTCGTTGTTAACTGTCTGCACCAGATCCGTGGAGGCCATGTACGGAGAGACGTTGATGCTGCTCACAGGCGTTTTGAGCTCGTTATAGTAGCTGTAAATCGCGATCGGGAAATTCACGTTGTTCATGGTGAGGTCGAGGTACTGGAGATTCTGCACCAGGGCGCCCCGGCCCCGATCCGACTTCATGTGGATCCCGTACTCCGTGCCGTTCCACGTACAGTTGCTCACCATCAGGTTATTCACCCCTTTGCCGCCGAGGCTGCTGCCAATCGACAAGCCGTGCCCGGCGCCGAAGGTGCAATTGGTGATGGTGATGTCCGACGTGACGCCGCTACCGCTTCCAAGCGCGATGTTGTCGTCTCCGTCACTGATCGAGCAGCCTTGGATCAAGACGTTGGTCGAGGCGAGGTCGATCCCGTCGGTGTTGGGCGAAGGGGACGAGGTGTTGATCGTAATGTTCTGGATCGTCAGGCCCACGTTCTCGCCTTTCACCACGAGGTGGAACGTCGGCGGGTTCTGCAGCGTCACGCTCTGGATCAGTACCCGTGTGCAACCGCTGATGTTGATAAAGGTCGGCCGCGAGACACCACTGCTCTCGTATGCCGTCCACCACGCCTGCCCCTGACCATCGATGGTTCCCAACCCGCTAATCTCCACGTCGTGAAGGTTGGAACCGTTGATGAAGGGAGGGGTGCCGGTGGGCCAACGGCTCATCGGGAGCATCTGCAGCGTTGCGCCGCTGTCGATCTGCAAGTTGATGCTACTGGCCAGCGTGAGCGGACCGCACCAGTATGTGCTCGATGTGCCATTCGCCGGTATTTCGACCGTGCCACCGCCAGCCATATTGGCCGCGTTGATGGTGGCCTGAATCGCGCGGGTGTTGTCTGTAACTCCGTCTCCGACCGCACCGTAGCTCGTGATGTTAAAGCTCCCCGCGGGAATGATCGGCAACGGTGGCGTACCGGCGCGGGCCAGCGTGGCCATCCCTAGTAAACCGAGGGCGACTGCCCACATTCTCCTGGTTCCTAGCGATCCCGAAAACCCAGCCGTTCTCCGATTCATGCTAAGAGAACCTCCGATCTGTCTGCGTCCCGCTCAACGACTGCAATACAGCGTCCTCGACAAAACTGCAATGTGAATTGTCCGACATTCCCTATATGACATACACCCCGCGACCATCGCGTGACGCAGGAATCAGCAGGAATCAGGGTCACACCTGCAAGCGATGTCGGAAACTCTTACACAAGCCAGGAACGCGAAAACGTCAATGAAAGTGATTGAAAGGGGCAACGATATAGGTTTGGAGGACCGTAGAGAACAATGAGTGCGTCGGGAAGGCTTACAGAAACATACAATGCGGGCGCGGCCACCTGGCTGCCTGTGATAATAGATAAGTCGTTGGCAATATGAATGTTGCCACTCACAAGTCGTAGAGCAAAAAACCATTGGCACTAATGTTGCTATCGTTAAACGAACGAAGGGGGACAGTAGGTATGGTGGCGAACTCTGTTGTCAAAACGCTGGTTCTAATCGGTTTGGTGGCTTCTGCAATGTCCGCGAGGGCAGTTCCCATCTACAATAATTTGGGAGCAACCTCGGACGGCAGCGATCCTATCGGGTCATTCGGACCGCTCTATGATTCCTTCACGTCATCGAGCTCCGTCCAGGCCATCACCGGCCTCTCGCTCGCGTTGTCTGGTGTACCCCAAGTGTCCGTCATAGCTGAATCCTCTGTCGCGGACGGAGGCATCCTCACGGTGGGGCTGTACAGTGACTCCGGCACAACACCGGGAGCATTGATCGCCACGTTGGCAACGATCAGCGACGCAACAATCGGTCCGGGAATCAACGACTACACCATCACGCTTCTTACCGACCCGGTGCTGGCGGCCAACACGCGCTATTGGATCGGTCTCTCGGATACTGGCGACTCCACTGGATGGTCTGATTCGCTTGATCTGTCTGGACCGGGTGTGTCTGGGGAGTATTTCGCAAATGAAAATGGCGTTTTCCCCAACTCCGATGGGCCTTACCAG
This sequence comes from Verrucomicrobiia bacterium, assembly GCA_050015495.1. Taxonomy (GTDB): domain Bacteria; phylum Verrucomicrobiota; class Verrucomicrobiia; order Palsa-1439; family Palsa-1439; genus Palsa-1439. The sequence goes on along the minus strand of JBEKBH010000005.1, from coordinate 29,962 downwards.
ATGACGGTCACGGTTGGCTCGCCTGTTCCCGACGCTGGTGGCACCGCCTATCTCTTGGGACTTGGCGTTGCCGGGCTTGTTGTTCTGCGGCGCAAGCTGGCTTGACCTCCGGTCTCGACCCCAGCCTCCTCCAAATGAAGCCAGGCTTTTAAACTGGCCGGCTCTTTCTTTTTGCGCCTGTAGGAATTAGGGGCACATCCGAACATTGCAACAATTGGCTCGCCCGCAACGCGGCGACTCCTGATTCGCGTCCTCCGCCTACAACCCCAGCCCCGCGAACAATTTCATGCCCTCGGTCGTCGCCGGGTCGAATATAAAATCGATGGCGGCGTGCTTCATCGCCGTCACATCCATCGGCACCTGCTTGCACGTGGCGCGGACGCACACATTCCCCGCCTCGTCGCGCAGCTCGGCCTCCGATTCCCAGAGCCGACCGCGATCCGCCTTCAACCGCGCGACGCACACCAGCCGTTGGCCCACGTTGACCTTGGTGATGAACCGCACGTTGAGTTCGGCGGCCAGGCAGAAGCTCCTCTTCTTGGTCGCCGCCGCCCAAAACATCGCTTCGTCGAGCACTGTGGACAATATCCCGCCGTGCACGATCCCGCGGAAACCGGCGTGCGACGCCTGTGGCGTGAAGTCGGCGCGGACCTCGTCCCCCTCGCGGCGAAACCGGAGATGCAGCCCGTGTGGATTGTGCGCGCCGCAGACGAAACAGTCGCGCGTGTAGGGAAGTTCGAGTTTGCTCATTTGATCATCACCCTCAGGAGTCGGCCCACCAGATACAGAAACAGCCACGCGGGCAATGCAAAGATGAGGACCGACGACAGCGATAGCCAGTTCCATCTCACCAGTCCAACCTGCATCGGATACAACGTGATCAGAAAATAGCCCGAGAACCGCGTATGCCCCAGAATCTGGCACAGCGTCCGGTCTTTTTTCCGCAGCCCCAGCACAATCGTAAAGATCCCCAGCCCGACCGCACACGCCGCCACCAGCCACGCGATCGCCGTGCGGCTCTTGATGTCGCCCAAGTACGCGAAGAAACCGAGGTTCGAGAGGTGCATCGTCCAGTTCACGCCCGCCCACAGCATGATGAAGCCGTTGCCGACCGCGTGGCCGAACGATACTTTGCTCTTGTACAACTCGCCGAGCAGCAGCGAGACGTACAGCGGCACAATGCCGAGCCACACCGCCCCAAAATCCCGAAACGGCGCGACGATCAGCTCCAGCAACTTGACGAGATATCCCTCCAACGGCACGAACCGCACCTCCTCGCCCGATTTTCTAGCACAGGGTGGAATCCGCGGGCAAGCGTGGCCTTTCCGTAGCGCATCTCGCCGGTGTAGCGTGCGCTGTCCCCAGCGCATCCGGGGCGCTTGACATTCATCGGCTGAGGACAGCCGACGCTACAATGGGTACCGAAACACGCCTTTCCCTTCTACTTTGACGCCTCCGTAGCCAGCGGTTATACTCATTTCGTGGTTTTGGACATCCTCAAATACGGGCACCCGACATTGCGCGAGAAAGGCAAACGCATCGAGCGCGTCACGCCCGAGATTCGCCAGCTCGCCGCCGACATGCTCGAGACCATGCACGCCGCGGAAGGCGTCGGGCTTGCGGCGCAGCAGGTTGGCCAGGCCATTATGCTCACCGTGATCGATGTCGGCGCCGCCGAGCGACCATCCCAGTTGTTCATTGATGGCAAACCTCAGGACCTGAAGTCCTCCATGCCGTTGGTGCTCATCAACCCCGAGATTCTCCATAAGGAAGGAGAACAGATCGGATCCGAAGGTTGCCTCAGCATCCCGGACATCAACGCGGATATCCGCCGCTTCGAAAGAGTAACTGTCCACGCCCAGAAACTCGACGGGCAGGAAATCGTCTTCGAATGCACGGGGTTCCTCGCTCGCGCCGCGCAACACGAGTTCGACCACCTGAACGGCATCCTGTTCATTACTCGCATGGACGCCGCCACCCGCGTCAGTTTCGACGGTAAGCTCAAGAAGATGGAGAGGGAAACCCTCGCCGCTCTGCCCAAAGCCAGGAAGCCGCGCCGGTCGCCCACCCCGCACCGGGCGGGTCTGGCCTCGTTGTGAGCCGCCCGCGCGCCATCGTCCCGGGCAAATCCGAAAACGACCCATGAAATTTCTTCGCTCCGTGATCGCGCTCTGCAGCGGGTTTGCCAGTTATCGCCCGTACCGCGATTTGCCAGTGACAACCTCGCTGAAACATCTGGTGAAGTTGATCCCGCTGCTGGCGCTGGTGCTGGCCATCTGCGCCATTCCGCAGGCGCTGGACGGAATCGACGAATTTGCCCGGCTCTTCGACGACCATCGCCCGGACTTCTCCCTCCACGACGGGAAAATCATCACCCACGCCCAACAACCCGTCTCGTGGGGCAATGAGAACTTGCGCTTCATCCTCGATACCACCAACGCCGTCGTTTCTCCCGACACCAACGCGACATTCGGCGTCCTGTTCACCGCCGACAGTTTTCTCTACTGGATGACGCCGTCAAACGCGCCCACGCCCGTCAGCACGCATTTGCAGAGCCTGCGCGGGTTCCCGGACGGCGCGGTCACTGGCGACTACTTTCGCCATCTCATCCGCGCCGTGCTGTGGCTGCTCGTGCCGATCGGCTGGGTGATGCTCGCGCTGTTCGGGATGCTTAGTTGCCTGCTCCAGGCCTACTTGTTCTCGGTGGTGGCGTCATGGATGGAACGCTCGATGCCGGCCCCGTTGACGCTCCCGCAATTGCTGAACATCGCCATCCACGCCTGTACGCCCCCCGCCATCGTCGTCACCGTGTACTCGGCCATGCGGCTGCACGGCCTCAATCTCTGGCTGGTCTACCTGATCGTGTATGGGATCTTCCTCGTCGGCGCGTCGAACGCCTGCCGCGATCACGTGCAAAAAGCCGAGCCGCCGCCGGCGCCGGATGATTTCCTGTAGCCGCACGCTTTCGGGTGCGCGAACCAGTTGCCAGCGGGCGACTACACCGAAAAGCTCTCGCCGCACGAACACGTCGCCGTCGCGTTCGGATTGTGGATCTTGAATCCGCCGCCGATCATCGCATCCTTGAAATCGATCTCCGACCCGCTCACGTACAGCGCGCTCTTCACGTCCACGAGCACGCGCACGCCCGCCGACTGGATCAGAATGTCCTTCGGCGTCGCCGGGTTCTTCTCGAAATCCATCTTGTACTCCAACCCCGCGCACCCGCCGCCGACGATCTTCACGCGCAACGCCCCATCCGCCACCCCGTCGCGCTGCATCAATTGCGACACCTTGCGCCCCGCCGCCTCGGTCAGCTTGATCAGCTTCTCCGAACCGGTGCGCGGACTGGCCTGAGTTGGGGTTTCAACACTCATGTCGTAAAATAATAGCGCCGATACAACGAAATTGCGACTATCGAACCTCTTCACCTTCCGCCGTCTGGCCGCCAATGAGAAACGTCTTGACCAACTCGCCCTCGCCGCAAACGGTCATGCCAGGGAATCTCTTGTACCATTTGCCGTCAGGAACATCCGGCTGTTCGTCAAGCCATTCGGCCAACAACCCCAGTTGGTCGGCGCTAATGTTGCGCTTCTCAATTCGGTCAAGCAAGTGATGGAGCAGCACCGGCGGAATGTTACGCCGCCGAACTTTAGGCATGAGGTTCCCCGCCGTAGAACCCACGAACGATCGCTTCCCGCACGAGCGCCGCTTCGGCTGGGTCGGCGGCCCGCGTCATCCGCTCGGCCAAAGCGGACAGGTCTTTACCGCTCAACTGGCGCTCGGCATCCAAGCGGTAGGCAAAGTGAATCACTTCCGCCTGTTGCTCGGGCGGCAGTTTCTTGATCTCCTCAATAATCTTCGCAACCGTCACAACGAAACATTACCCCCAATCGACGGGAAACTCAAACTCAAGTTCCGCCGCATACGCCCGAATTTGCCGTCGCGTGACCATGAAGCAAGGCAAATTACAGAGTGCGCCGTGAAATCACAAGCGGGAACGGGTGGAACGCGCGATGTTCCTACTCCCCGCCCTTCCCGCGAATCCCCGGCTCGGTGAGGGCGCGCAGGTTGAAAATCTCGTCGAGCTGTTTCTCGCTCAATCCCGACACTTCGCGGGCGACTTCGCGGACGGTCTTGCCTTCCTTGTAGGCTTTCTTGGCGATCTCGGCGGCCTTGTCGTATCCAATCACGGGCGCCAGCGGCGTGCACATGGCGAGACTTTGTTCGACGAGCGACTCGCACCGTTCGCGGTCGGCTTCGATGCCCTTCACGCACGCATCGGCGAAATTGCGCGACCCCGCCGCCAGTAGATGGACGCTCTCCAGCATCTGCGCGCCAATGAGCGGCATCGCGACGTTCAATTCGAAAAAGCTCTGCAATCCGCCCAGCGTGATCGACACGTCCGCGCCGATAACCCACAAACACACCTGAATCAGGCTCTCGGCAATCACCGGGTTGACCTTGCCCGGCATGATCGAGCTGCCGGGTTGCACCGGGGGAATCTTCAACTCACCGATCCCGCATCGCGGCCCGCTGCCCAACAGCCGGATGTCATTGGCGATCTTCGCCAGGCTCACCGCGATCGCCTTCAACTGGCCGCTCGCCGCCACGCAGGCATCACGCGTTGCCGCCGCTTCGAAATGGTTCTGCGCTTCGTGCAACGGAATCCCCAGTTCCCGGGATAGTTTCTCGATTGTCCGTTTCGCGAACTCGGGATGGGCGTTCAATCCCGTCCCGACCGCCGTTCCCCCGAGCGGCAGTGTGTCGAGCATTTCAATCGCCTCCTCGGCGCGTTCGTAGGCGGACGCCAGTTGCGCCGCGTACCCGGAAAATTCCTGCCCCAGCCGGATGGGTGTGGCATCCTGCAAATGCGTGCGGCCAATTTTCATCACATCGTCAAATTCGCGCGCCTTCTCCGCGAGGGCTTCCTGCAAATGTTGCAGCGCGTGCAGCAATTCCTCATGAATGGCCGCGATCACGCTGATGTGAATCGCCGTCGGAAACACGTCGTTGCTGGACTGGCAAAGATTGACGTGGTCGTTGGGATGCACCGGCGATTTGTCGCCGCGTTTGCCGCCGAGGATTTCGTTGGCGCGGCTCGTGATCACTTCGTTGGTGTTCATGTTCGTCGACGTGCCCGATCCCGTCTGGAAAATGTCCACGGGAAACTGCGCATCAAGCTTGCCGTCGACCACCTCGGTCGCCGCCTGCACGATGGCGTCGGAGACCTTCTTGTCGATCAGGCCGAGTTCGAGGTTGGTTTTTGCCGCAGCGCGCTTGATGCGCCCCATCGCGTGGATGAGCCGCGGCGGCAACGGCCAGCCGCTAATGGGAAAATTGGTCACCGCCCGCTGCGTCTGGACGCCGTAATACGCGTCCGCCGGCACTTCCAGCGGGCCCATGGAATCTTTTTCGATGCGTGTGGTCATGGAGTACTCCTTAACTCTCAACGTTTAACTCGCAACGCTCAACGTTCAACGCAAAGCGACGGCGCGCTTACCCTCCAGCTTTCGTTCTTGCGCCGTCCGGACGCTGGCGGAGAAGATGCGAATAAGTTCCTCGGTCTCATTCAGCAGTGCGTCAACTTGGGATTCTGGCTTGAGTAATGGGACACGGCGGATGAGTCGCAACCAACGCCGTGACTCCTTCAACTCCTTCAGACACACACTCAACTTGTGAATAAAATCGTCGACCGACTCGGCGGCTTGTGCTTCACCATGATTGGACAAGGGCGATGTTGCTGAACGTAACAATTGCCCGGCGACATGGCTTCCCGCTTGTGTCCTTGGCACTCGCTCCACAAGACGAACCACACTGGCCGCATACTCCAGCAACCGATCTTCAAGGTCAAATTTCTTGCCGTTCGTTGAGCGTTGGGAGTTGAGCGTTGAACGTTGAATGTTCATGTGTTCCACGTCTTCCGTTTCACGGCCCGATTCTAATGCAAGGAAAAGACCTTTGCAGCCATTATCGACGCGTTGACCAGCGGACGCTGAAAAATCCCGATCCCGATCATCGCCGCCATGCACACGATCAACCCGAACCGCATCGGTTTGCTGACCGCGATTGGTGTGGCGTCCTCGGCCTCCTGCAGATAAATCGCGCGCCCCACGCCGAGATAGAAGTACAGCGAGATGACCACCGTGACCGCGCCGATGGCCGCCAGCACATAGTAACTCGAATCCGTCTGCGCCCGTTGCACCACCGCGGCAAATAACTGGAACTTGCCGAAGAACCCGCTCAACGGCGGTATCCCCGCCAGCGACATCATCGACAGGAACAGCGCCAGACCGAGAATCGGTGAGCGTTTGCCGAGACCCGAGAAACTCGGGATTTCATCGCTGCCCGTCGCCGCCGTCGCCGCGATGATCGCCAGGAACGCGCAGAGATTGGTGAACGCGTACTGGCCCAAATAGAACAACACCGCGCCCGCGCCGAGGGCATTGACCGCCGCGACCCCCATCAGCATGTAGCCCGCATGACCAATGGACGAGTAGCCGAGTAGCCGCTTGATATTGTGCTGCGGAATCGCGCCCAGATTTCCGTAGAGCAGGGTCGCGCCCGCAAGCACCGCAATCAGGGCGTTCCACGACAGGCTCACGGGCAGCAGTCCCGTGTACAAGACACGCAACAGCAACGCAAACCCCGCCGCCTTGCTGCCCACGGCCAGAAACGCCGTCACAGGCGTCGGCGCGCCCTGATACACATCCGGCGCCCAAACCTGGAACGGCACGCTGGCGATCTTGAATCCGAGACCGGTCAACACCAGCAGCATTCCGAAAACGAACGCCGACGACGGCGCTCCCGTCTGGGAGTGCAAAATCTCGGCGAGCTTGTCGAAGTTCGTGGTCCCGGTCGTCCCGAAAATATAGGCGATGCCATACACCGTGAACCCGCTGGAGAGCGCGCCGAGGATCAGGTATTTCGTGCCGGCTTCGAGGGACGGGACCTGCCGTCGCAAATAGCTCGCGAGTACGTAGAACGTAATGGTGACCAACTCCAGTGACACAAACAGCAGGATGAAATCGTTCACGGAGGCGATCAACAACATCCCCACCGCGCAGAACATCAGCAGCGCGTAAAATTCCGTCACGCCCGATTCGATGCGCGGCGAAAACTCCGCCGCCATCAGGAGCACCGCCGCCAGTGCCAGCAGAAACAGCCGCTTGAAGTACAACGCGAACGGGTCGAGGCGGAACATCCCGTGAAAAAATGTCTCATTCACGGGCTGGATCGCAAAACTGTACAGGAGCGCCACGGCCACGAACCCGGCCGCCAGATAGCCCACCGCCCGCTTGTTCGCGATTGGCTTGAACGCGTCCACGAGGAGAATCAGGATTCCCCAGACCGATATCAGGCACTCCAACTGGACGCCATACAGGCTCATCATGGCGTCGGCCCGCCGTTGTTGGCCGCGACTGCGGATGCGGCGTTCGCTTCGTTGCCGGTGGAGAACCGGCTGACGATGGATGTCGCCACGCTCTGTTTGATGATGTCCGTCAGCACCCGCGGATAGAACCCAACCGTGAGCAACACGGCCAGTAATAGCGCGTACGGGAATTTCTGTTTGAACGTCGCCGCGTCTTTGAGCATCGACCACTTCTCATCGAACGGCCCGAAGAAACTCGTCCGCACCGCCCGCAGCAGGTAGGTGGCCGTCACGACGATGCCCCACACGGCGCAGATGGTCGCCACGCGAAACAGCGTCGATCCCTGCTGCCACGAACCCAGGAATACCAGCACTTCGCTGGCGAAATTGGCAAAGCCCGGCAGACCGCTCGACGCCATCACCGCCATCACCATGCACACGCCGATAAACGGGATTTTCCGCGCCAGCCCGCTGAGGTCGGGCACGTACCGGTTGTGCGTCTGATGATAGAAAAAGCCGATCAACGCGAACGTCAGCGCCGCCATCACGCCGTGCGCGAACATCAGCAGCACCGCGCCGCTTACACCGACGACGTTCAGCGTGGCGATTCCCAGGAAGACGTAACCCATGTGGCTTACGGAGCTGTAGCCGATGACGAATTTCCAGTCCTTCTGCGTCAGCGCCGCCCAGCCGGCGTACAGGATGTTGAAGCACGCGAGAATCGCGAGGAGGTTGGCCCAATGCCGCGCGCCCTCCGGCAGGAGCGGCAACGCCAGCCGAATGATGCCGTACGCGCCGAGTTTTTTGAGCACGCCCGCGTGCATCATCGACGCCGCGGTCGGCGCGGCGGCGTACCCCAGCGGCGACCATGTGTGAAACGGCCACAGCGACGCCAGGAAACCGAACCCGAACAGCAGACACGGGAACGCCCACAGTTGGGTGCCCCGGGCCAGCCAGATGGTGTGCTGCAACCGCTCGATGTCCAGCGTGCCGCCCACGAAGTAGATTCCCAGCAATCCGATCAGCGCCAGCACCGCGCCCGCGGTCAGGTACAGCGTCAACTTCATCGTCGCATACTCTTTCGTGCGCCCATGCTTGCCCGGCGGCAGCGATCCCCACATGCCGATCAGCAGATACATCGGGATCACCGCCATCTCGTAGAAGAAATAGAAGAAAAACAGGTCCATCGTGCAGAACGTCCCGCTGATGCCCGTCGTCAAAGCCAGAAACAGGATGTAGTACTCCTTCTCGCGCTCGTGGATTTCGTTGGAAACGAACGCCCCGCAGAACGAGACGAACCCGACCAGCAACAGGAGTGTCATCGAGATGCCGTCCACGCCGAATTTCAGCGAGCACCCGTAACTCGGCAGCCAGGGGATGCTGTGGACGAATTGATACCCGCTCTGCGTCCGGTCGAAGTTCGCAAACAACGTCAACGTGAGCAGCAGCGACACGCCCGTGGCGAATATCGCCACCGCCCGAATCGCCTTCGGATTCTTCGCCGGAAACAGGAACAGCACGAACGCCGCAATCAGTGGAAGCAGGACGGCAATGGTGAGAAGTTCACTCATTATCTCACCACCGCACAGTAAATAATCACCGTCACGCCGAGGCCGATGAGAAAGGCGTAGCCGGAGATGCTGCCCGTCTGCAGGAGGCGCACGGTGCGCCCGAGCAGGCCCGTGCCGACCGACAGGCCGCCGATGCCAAGCCGCTGGAGTATCCAGCGGTCGAACACGTCGCACACCGTCGCAATCGTGCCCTGCACGTACTGGATGATCCAGTGATACAACTCATCGAAATAGTATTTGTTCTCGACCAACGTCCACAGCTTGCCGAGCGCAGCTTTCACGGGCGCGTCGCTCGGTTCGGCCTTCCAATAGATCTTCGCCGCCACCAGGAACCCGAACAACGGCACGAGGATCAGGCCGCCCGTCAGCAACACGGAATGGCGCTCGGCTTCGTGCGGCGGCCCGAGGAAATTAGGGACTTTGCTGTACCAGCCGGCGATGATCGAGAGCGTCGCCAGGAACACCAGCGGCAGCGTCATTACCCACGGCGACTCGTGCGCGTGGTCGAACGCGTGGTGGTCGCGCGGTTTGCCGAAGAACACCACGAACACCTCGCGTCCCATGTAGTAGGCGGTCAGAAACGCCGTCACGACGGCCATGATAAAGAGGACATGATTGCGCTCGAAAGCCAACAGCAGGATCTCGTCCTTGCTGTAAAACCCGCTCAACGGCGGCACGCCCGCCAGGGCCAGCGTGCCGATGAGAAACGTCCAGAACGTGATCGGCACCTTCTTCCACAGCCCGCCCATTTTCCAGATGTCCTGTTCGTGGTGCAGCGCGATGATCACGCTGCCCGCGCCGAGGAACAGCAGCGCCTTGAAAAACGCGTGCGTCGTGAGATGAAACATCGCCTGTGTCGGCCCGCCGAGACCGACGGCCATCACCATGTAGCCGAGCTGCGACAACGTCGAGTAGGCGAGGATGCGTTTGATGTCGTTCTGGGCGATGGCGATTGTCGCCGCCATGAGCGCCGTGATTCCGCCGATCCAGGCGATGAACCACAACGCCGTTTCGCTCGGCAGGATCAACCATGAGACGCGGCACAGCATGTAGACGCCCGCGGCGACCATCGTCGCGGCATGAATCAGCGCGCTGACGGGCGTCGGGCCTTCCATCGCGTCGGGCAACCACACGTGCAACGGCACCTGCGCGCTCTTGCCCATCGCGCCGGTAAAGATCAACGCGCCGATCAACGCCAGCGTGCCAATCGACAAATTAAGCGACGGCAGTCTCGCCCGCAATTCGGAAAATTCGAAGGTGTGCGCGTGGGACCAGAGCAGCAGAATCCCCAGCATCATCCCGACGTCGCCGATGCGCGTGGTGAGAAACGCTTTGTTGCCCGCCTCGGCGGCGCTGGGTTTTTCGAACCAGAAGCCGATCAGGAGATAGCTGCTCACGCCGACCAGTTCCCAGAAGATGAAGATCTGGATGAAGTTGCTCGAAATTACGATCCCGAGCATGGAAAAGGTGAACAACGACATGCACGCGAAGAACCGCGAGAAACCGGGATCGCCTTTCATGTAGCCGAGTGAATAGACGTGAATCGCCAGCCCCACGCCGGTGACGACCAGCAACATCAGCAGCGCCAGCGCATCGGTCGTCATCCCGAACTCGATGCGCACGGTGTTGCCAATGACGAGCCACTCGAACGGATGCGGCTGGTGCTGGATGCCTTTGAGGGCAAACAACAGGAACAGCCGCAGCGATAACGCGAAGGAAATCAAGATGGCGCCGATGGACAACGCGGCGCTCAATCCCTTCCGCTCTTTTGTGAACAACGTAATCAGCGCGGCGGCAACCAGCGGGCTGAACAGAAGGAGCCACACCGAGCAAATGGGAAATTGGCCCATGCCCCAGTCGGTGCCATACATGTAGGCCACGTGATTCATAGCCGCATCGTTGTCAGTTGGTCCACGCTGATGCTCTGTTTCCGGCGGTACAACGCCACAATGATGGCCAGACCAACCGCGACTTCCGCCGCCGCGATGGCGATGATGAAGAACACCAGAATCTGGCCTTCGACCAGCTTGTTGAATTTGGAGAACGCGACGAGCGCGAGGTTCGCGGCATTCAGGTTCATCTCCAGCGCCATGTAAATGACCAGCGCGTTGCGGCGGATGATCACGCCGGCGATCCCGAGCGCGAACAGCAGCCCGCTGACGAGCAGATAATCGTTGAGGGTGATCCCGCTGGTCATTTGAGTTCCTTCTTGGAGAGCAGTACAACACCGATCATCGCCACCAACAGCAGCAACGCCGTTACCTCGAAGGGCAACATGTAATTGGCAAACAGCGGTTTGACGACCTGCTCCAGCCCGCCGCTCAGTTCGGCGCCGCCGGTGGCCACGGGCTTCAGCGGCCGGGAGAGGATGATTTCCAGTTCCCACACGAACATCGCCGCCACCGCGATCCCGCCAACGACGCCGAGCGCCCGGAACTTGCGGCGCTCGCTGGCCTTGATGTCCAGCAGCATGATGACGAACAGAAACAACACCATGATCGCGCCGGCATACACCAGCACCTGGATCGCCGCGATGAAGAATGCTTCGAGCAGGATGAACAGGCCGGCCAGAAACACAAACAGCATCACCAGAAACAGCGCGCTGGCGACGGGATTGCGGACGCCGATCACCAACAGCCCGCATACCAGCATCGCGATGCTGAAGAACCAGAATAACATGTCGTGAACAATCATCGGTCAGTTACGCCACAGATTCACACGGATATATCACAGACACTCATCGGTGCTTATCCGTGTCCATCGGTGGTTTCCTCACACTTGCACCCGGCGCATCCAGCGGCGGCGCCCCCTTGAATTTCCATTTCCAAATCGAGTCCGGCTGCACGCCTCCCAATTCCAGCAACTTCTCCTTGTGAAACTGTAATTCTTCTCGCGAGTACCCCGCGATCGCAAAATCCTGTTTCAGGAAGATCGCCTCTTCGGGACACACTTCCTCGCAGTACCCGCAGTAAATGCAGCGCAACATGTCGATAACGAAATCCTCAGGTTCCTTTTCGACATTGGCGTCCGGAACGTCATCCGGTCGCGCACGCGGTGTGATGCGGATCGCCTTGGGCGGACAAACGAACTCGCACAATTGGCACGAAACGCATTTGACCCGTCCCTCGGGGTCTTTCACCAGCGTCGGCGCGCCGCGATACGCGCCATGGAGCGGCGGTTTCTGCTCCGGATATCGGCGCGTAAACTTCCGCCGCGGGATGTGGCAAAGCGTCAACCACATCCCGTGCAGAATCTGCGGGAGGTACGTCCGCTCCCAGATCGTCAGTTTTGGCCGTTTGACTTGCATGGTCATTTCGTGATCGCCGCCAGCACCACTCCGGAAATCAGGATGTTCAACAACGTCAGCGGGATGAAGATCTTCCATCCCAACCCCATCAGTTGGTCATAGCGGAATCGCGGGATCGTCCACCGCACCCAAATGAAGAAGAACAAGAAACAGCACACCTTCGCCAGGAAGATGCCGATATGCGCCAGGCCCACGCCGAGCGTTAGCGCGGGCTCGTTGAACGGAGCGAACGGCAGCGACCAACCGCCGAAAAACAGCGTCGCCATCAGCGCCGAGGCCACAAACATCGCCGCGTACTCACCGAGGAAGAACATCGCGAACTTCATCGAGCTGTACTCGGTGTGGTATCCGCCGACCAACTCCTGCTCCGCCTCCGGCAAATCGAACGGCAGGCGGTTGGTCTCGGCGAACGCGCTGACGAGGAAAATGAAAAATGACAGGGGTTGGGTAAACACCAGCCACGTGTGCTGCGCCTGGTATTCGACCGCCCTCGGGAGATTGAGCGAGCCAACCTGCATGAACACCGGCACCACGCTCAATCCGAGGCAGACTTCGTAGGAAATCATCTGCGCGCTGGACCGGATGCCGCCGAGGAACGGATACTTCGAGTTGCTCGCCCATCCCGCCAGCACGATGCCGTACACGCCCAGCGAGGCAATCGCGAACACGAACAGGATGCCGACATTCAGGTTGGCAATCACGCACGGGATCGGCTCGGGCGAAACGCGGGGTAATACCAACTGGCTGCCCCACGGGACGACCGCAATCGTGATCAGCGCGGGGATCATGGCAATCATGGGTGCCAGTGTGAAATAGACCTTGTTGACGTGATGCGGCAGTACATCCTCCTTGAAAACGAACTTCAAACCGTCGGCGAGGGGCTGCAACAGACCGAACGGCCCGACGCGGTTCGGCCCGATGCGGTCCTGCATCCACGCGCAAATCTTGCGTTCCGCCAACACCGTGTACGCCACAATGCCGAGCATCACGCCGATCACACAGACAATCTTTACAAGATGGATGAGAAGTACAGTCATGGTTTATTAGCCACAGATGAAACACGGATTTCCGCAGATGAATCTGTGCTCATCTGTGTGAATCTGTGGCTCAGGTCGATTCCCAAATCACCAATTTTGGAAAGATTCAGTCCCGCCAGCGGCGCGAGCGACCGCGCCATGTCGGCGAACACATCTTCAATCGCTAGATAACCGCCGTCACCGCCCAATTCGTTCAGCAGCGCCGCAAATGTCTGCCATTCCGGGCGCGCGATGCCGGGCGATGGAATCGCCGCGTTCAACCGTTGCAGGCGGTTTTTGGCGTTGATGAACGTGCCGCGCTTCTCGGCGAAGGTCGCGCCGGGCAGGACGTAGTGCGCCAGTTCCGTCGCCTTGTTCGGCAGGGTATCGATGACGACCAGCAAATCCAGCTTCGCGAGCATGTCCTCGGCGATCCCGTATTTCGAGATGTTTTCGCCGTGAACGAGCAGCGCCTTGACCTTGCCCGACTTGATCGCTTCGGCGATGGCCGGAATCCGGCTGCCAACGGGATCGGCAGTGACACCCGTAAGCCTGGCCCCGTTGCTGTTCGGGTTGCGGTCGGCATTCAGCAGGAACTTATCGCCTTCGCCGGCGTGCGGCACGCAATCCACCAACTCCGCGCCCAGAATTTCACGCGCGAGTTTGTTGAACAGGAACAACTCCTCGGTCGTCGCGCGCGCGGTCCCGATCGCGGCGATGGCGGAGCCCTGTCCTTTCAACGGCCCGAGTCTCTCCGCGATCTGCCGCGTCGCCTCGGGCCACGTCAAGGCCAGTCGCTGGCCCATCGCCGACGACTTCACGGTCGGCGTGAGAATGCGCCGGGGATCGTTGATGAACTTGTAGTGGAGCCGGCCCGAGTCGCACATCCAGCATTGATTGACCGCATCGTTGTCGCGCGGCGTCTGTCGGTGCACCACGCCTTCCCGCGACCACAGGACGGTGTTGCAACCCGTGGCGCAATTCGGGCACACACTCTTGGTTTCTTTCAGGAACCATACGCGCTGTTTGAACCGGAAATCATTCGACGTGAGCGCGCCGACAGGGCAGATGTCGGTGATGTTGAGGTCGTAATTCGTGTTCGGTTCCACGCCGGGATAACACGTCAGCGTGGAATAACTGCCGCGATTCACAAACCCGAGGCAATCCTGGCCCGCCACGTCCTTCATGAAGCGCACGCACCGCGAGCAGAGGATGCACCGTTCGTCGTCAAGCATGATCTTAGGGCCGATTTCCGTCTTCTTCGGTTTGTGAACCTTCTCTTCCACGAATCGGCTCTGGCCTTTGCCGTAGTCGACGCTGAACTCCTGCAATCGGCATTCGCCGGCCTGGTCGCAGATCGGGCAATCGAGCGGATGATTGATGAGCAGGAATTCCATCACGCCCTCGCGCGCCTTGATCACTTTCGGCGAACGCGTATGGACCACCATGCCCTCGCCCACGGACGTATTGCAACCGATGGTGAGCTTCGGACCAAACATGATCACGGGTTTGCCGTCGGGTCCCATCTCCGGCTTCCTGTCCGGGCCCATCTTGGGCATCCCGACGTCGACGAGGCACATGCGGCAGTTGCCCACCACCGCCAGCTTCGGATGATAGCAATAATGCGGCACCTCGATGCCCGCAAGTTTCGCCGCCTCGATCAGGTTCGTTCCCTTCGGGGCCGCGACCTCCTTGCCGTCGATCGTCAATTTGATGGTGTTATCTGGCATGTCAGTCAATAACCAAGAAAGTGATCAGTGGCGTCCCCCATTCTTCCGCACGCGGTAAACCCCATTCCGCTCCCGCACGTGGAAGCCGATCTGTTTGCGTGGCGGCTCCGGCACACGCATCAATTGGCGAATGGCCTCGAAGACAACCTTGAACTGGGCGTCATACTTCCCTTCCAGTTCATCGAGCTTGCGAGCCAACTCTCGATGACCGCCAAGCGCATCACGCATTTTCACGAATGCGCGAACAACAAACAGGCTCATGCGCACCGACTGTGGACTATTCAGTACGGTGGCCGCCATGATCGCGCCGTGTTCGGTAAATGCGTAGGGAAGAAATCGGATGTTGCGTTTGGATGCGGTCGCAATTTGCGACCGCAAGCGCGCAACCTCTTGACGTGTAAGCTGAAACGCAAAGTCAGACGGGAATCGATCGCGGTTGCGTTTGACTGCTTCGTTCGGTCGTTTGGTCGTGACGCCATAGATCCTTGCCAAATCGGCATCAATAATGACCCGTTGATTGCGCACCTCGTGAATGCACATCGCAGCGCGTTGCAGCGATATCATACTGGCGCGTTCAGCGGCCATGGCTGCCTCCGTTCTTGCACGCCTTTTCGAAATCGCCGCGGTATTTCGTGACGAAGGCTTTCACGGGCCAGGCGGCGGCTTCCCCGAGCGGGCAGATCGTCTTGCCGTCGATGTTGTCGGCGACATCCCAGAGCAGGTCCACGTCCTCGGGCCGGCCATGGCCGTGCTGAATGCGGTGGAGCATTTTCTCCATCCACAGCGTGCCTTCGCGGCATGGCGTGCACTGGCCGCACGACTCGTGGGCGTAGAACTGCGCGACGTTGAGGGTGCTCTGCACGATGTCGACCGTATCATCGAGCACGATCACGCCGCCCGAACCGGCCATCGTGCCGGCCTTGCGCAACGATTCGAAATCCAGCGCCACATCAATCTGGTCTGCCTTGAGCACGGGCATCGAACTGCCGCCGGGCACGACACCTTTCAATTGACGCCCTTCCTGAAGCCCGCCGCACAAATCGTAAATGAGCTGGCGCATCGTCAGTTTACCCATCTCGAACTCGTAGTAGCCGGGGCGTTTCACCGGGCCGCTGACGCAGACCAAGCGGGTGCCGGTCGAGCCGGGCACGCCCATTCCCTTGAACCACGCCGCGCCATTGTTGACGATATGCGGGATGTTCGAGAGCGTCTCGACGTTGTTCACCACGGTGGGACAACCGAACAGGCCGACCACCGCCGGGAACGGCGGTTTGATGCGCGGATAGGCGCGTTTGCCTTCGAGGGATTCGATGAGACCCGTTTCTTCGCCGCAGATATACGCGCCCGCGCCGCGATGAACGTAAATCTCGCAGTCGAACCCCTTGCCGAGGATGTTCTTGCCGAGGAACTTCTTTGCGCGCGCTTCTTCGATGGCGTTGATGAGAATCTTCGCGCCGTAAGGCATCTCGCCGCGGATATAGATGTAGGCCGTGTGCGCGCCGACCGCGTAGCACGAGACGAGGATGCCCTCGATCAGCTGATGCGGATCGTAATGGAGAAGCTGCCGGTCCTTGAACGTGCCGGGCTCGGATTCGTCGGCGTTACACACCAGATAGATCGGTTTGCCGGCGCCCTTGGCGAGAAAGCTCCATTTCATCCCGCAGGGGAACCCCGCGCCGCCGCGTCCGCGAACCTCGCTGTTCTTGACCTCGGCGACGATTTCCTCGGGCTTCATGTTGAGCGCTTTCGGCAACGCTTTGTAGCCGCCCTCGCGAATGTAGTCTCCGATCGTGCCCTTGTAGCCGGGCTTGCTCATGTTGGCCAGCAGGAGGCGCTTCTCCAGCGGATGCGCGGGCAACACGGGCGGCAACGGTTGCGGATCGAGTTTGCCCGTGGTTTTGATCCGGTTGATGATCGCCTCAGCTTTGTCGGGCGTGAGGTTCTCGAACAACTCGTCGTTGACCATCATCACCGGGCCGGTGCCGCAGGCCGCCAGGCATTCGACCGTGGAAATCGTGAACAGACCATCGCCCGTGTTCTCGTCCAGCTTGACACCGAGTTTCTTCTGCAACCGTTCAAGGACGCCGCCGCAGCCGCCGAGTTCGCAGGAGAGCGTGCGGCACACCTTGATGTGAAACTTGCCGCGCGGTTTGGCGGTGAACATCGGGTAGAATGTGATCAACTCCCACACGTTGATCGGCTGCAGGCCGAGCTTCGTCGCCGTCCACTCGACCTGTTCCCTGCCGAGTTGGCCGAAGTGTTCCTGCAAAAGATGCAACAGCCACAGCACCGCCGCCCGTTTGTGCTGCGGCGGGTAGTGCGTGACGATCTCGTCGATATGCTTCTCGAGTTCCGCAGGAATGTTCACGTTAGCCACAGATTCACACTGATAAACACGGATTGCGGCGCCCGGTCACATGACCAAGCGCTTAAATTCGCATTTCCTCCTGCCGAAATTGATCAACAAGCCGACCTTGATGCCGGTGGCCTTCAGGTAATTCAATAGCTGAGCCTCGTGCACCTTGTTGTATGTCTCCTCGGTTTTCAGTTCCACGATCACTTTGTCTTCCACAACCAAATCCGCCACGTAATCACCCACGATCACGTCCTTGTACTTCACCTTGGTGGACTTCTGCGTCTCCGCGTTTAGTCCACGCTTGCATAATTCTGCAAGCAGCGCGTTCTCGTATACCTTCTCCAAAAACAACGTAGCCGAGCACGCCGTGCACTTCGAACGCCGCCCCGATTATCTCTTCCGTAATCTTCCCATGCTGAAAGTCGTTCATCCGTGGCAATCTGTGTGCATCTGTGGCTACCGGTCACACTCTCCCATCACGAAATCGAGGCTGGCGAGGATGGTGACCATATCGCTCATCATGTGGCCTTTGGCCATGATCGGCAGCGCCTGCAGGTTCACAAACGACGGCGCGCGAATCTTCAAGCGGTGCGGCGTGCCGCCTCCTTTGCTGACGATGTAGAAGCCGAGTTCGCCTTTCGGGTTTTCCGCGGAGAAATAGACCTCGCCCGGGGGCGCGTTGATGCCTTCGGTGACGTTGATGAAGTGATGAATCAACTCCTCCATCTTCGTCAGCACGGCTTCCTTGTCCGGCAACAGAATCTTGGCGTCCGGCGAATTCACCGGGCCGTCGGGCAGGTTGTCGATGGCCTGCCGGAGAATGCGCACGCTCTGCCGCATCTCCTCCATGCGCACCAGATAACGGTCATAACTGTCCCCGACGGTGCCGACCGGCACCTCGAATTCGAAATCTTCGTAACTGCTGTACGGATGCGACTTGCGGATGTCCCAATCCACACCCGATCCGCGCAGACACGGCCCTGTGACTCCGATGTCGATCGCGACCTCCTTCGGGAGCACGCCGATGTCGCGGGTGCGTTCGCAGAAAATCCGGTTGCGGGTGAGCAATTTGTCGACTTCATCAATGGTCGCCGGAAATTCCTTCAAGAAACTACGCAGCATCGGCACGAACTCAGGCGGCATGTCCTTGGCCAGTCCGCCGATCCGCGTGTAGCTGGTCGTGAACCGCGCGCCGCTGATGCATTCAGCCATGTCGTAAATCTTTTCGCGCTCGCTAAACGTGTAGAGGAACACGGTCATCGCCCCGACGTCCATGCCGAAGCTGCCCAGGCCGAGCAGGTGCGAACTGATGCGCGCGAGCTCGGCACAGATGACGCGAATGTATTTGCAGCGTGGCGGGACATCCATCCCCAGCAGTTTCTCGACGGCGTAGGCGTAGGTCACGTTGTTGGCCAGCGGCGCCAGATAGTCGAGGCGGTCGGTGTAGGGAATGAACTGCGTGTACGTCATGTTCTCGGCGATCTTTTCGTCCCCGCGATGCAGGTAGCCGACATCCGGCCAGGCGTTGACGATCTCTTCGCCATCGAGTTCGAGCACGATGCGCAACACCCCGTGCGTGCTCGGGTGTTGCGGCCCCATGTTGAGGACCATCTTCTCGCTGCCCAGTTCTCCGTCCATCACCTGCTGTGCGCGGGCGGCGGAATCGATCAACTCCATTTCATGCTTCGTGGTCATGAACTACACGGATTCCTTCTTCGTCGGGTGCGTCAATTTCTCTTGTCGCTCCGCGAGCGTGTCGAACTGACGCGGCTCGCGGCGGATCGAACTGCGCGTGCCATCGGAAGTCACGAACGGCCCGCCCAACATCGGCGCGGTGCGCACCGTGTCGGCATTGACCGCGGTTTCCGGCAATTCGGCCGGGATGCCGGCGAGCGGGAAATCCTTGCGCAACGGGTGATGCCGGTAGCCCTCCCACATCAGGATGCGCTTCAGGTTCGGGTGTCCGCGAAAGCGGATGCCGAACATGTCGAACGCCTCGCGCTCATGCCAGTCCGCTCCCTGCCAGACGCTGGTGACGCTGTCCACGATCATGTCTTCCTCGGACACGCGCACCTTCAACCGCAACCAGCAATGTTGCGCCAGCGAGTACAACAGGTAGTCGACCTCGTACCGTGGGTCCTCGCCGTAATTGTCCACGCCCGAAAGGTCCGTCAGCATGTCGAACCCGCCTTCCTTCTTGAGGAATTCGCAGGCCGCGACGATCTTGTCGCGCGATACGGTGAGCGTGGTCTCGCCGCGAAACTCGACAGGGTCGGAAACCGCGTCCCCGAGTCGAACCTTTAATCTGTCGATAGCCGCTTGGAGGTTCATCGCGTCGTCAACCCTTGAGCTTCGGCGCGTATTCGCCGCGGACAATGACCGGGCCGCTGATGGGAGTGGAAATCCCGGGGCCGTTGCCCGTTTTCATATTCACGACGGCTTTTTCGTGGGCGATCTTGCGCTGGATGGCCATCAACCCTTCCAAGAGCGCTTCCGGACGCGGCGGGCAGCCGGAGATGTAGACGTCCACGGGCAGAAAATGGTCCACGCCCTGCACGACGGCGTAACTGCGATACATGCCTCCCGAACTGGCGCAGGCACCCATCGCAATGCACCACTTCGGGTTGGGCATCTGGTCCCACACCCGTTTGACCACGCCCGCCATTTTGTACACGCAGGTGCCGGCCACGATCATCAGGTCGGACTGACGCGGCGAGAACCGCATCACTTCTGCGCCGAACCGCGCGATATCAAAGCGGCTGGCGCCCGCAGCCATCAATTCAATCGCGCAACACGCGAGTCCCATCGGCATCGGCCAGCACGAGTTCTTGCGGACCCAATCGATCGCGGCGTCCACGCTCGTGACGATGACGTCGCGACCTTCCACCTTGGGGTCGAATCCTGTTTCGATCTGTTGGCTCATGACACCACCAACTCCGGTTTCTTCTCGACTTTCGGCGCGGCGGGTTTTGGCGCGGGCAGATGCTCCTTGCGCGGGGCCCAGTCGAGGGCGCCCTTTTTCCAGGCGTAAACGTGACCGACTTCGAGAATTCCGAGGAATAGCACCGCACCCAACAGCATTTTGATGCCGATACCGCCCTCGGCGACGGGTTTGATCATGTCGCGGAACACTGCGCCCCACCCGAGCATGAAGACCACTTCGATGTCGAACACGATGAACAACATGGCGATGAGGTAAAATTTGACGCTGAACCGCGTATGCGCGTCGGCCATTGGCGGCAGACCGCACTCGTAGGCGCTGTCCTTGATCGGGTCGTGGACGCGGGGCTTGCCGAGGATCAGGGGCGACAGCATGGTGGCGGTCGCAAACCCGATTGCGACCAGCAGTAAAAGCCCGACCGGCACGTATTGTTGTAATTGCTCAGCCATGAAAACCCCACTCGGTTCGCCCGTCACGCCTGCGGGCGGACTTTGTGACACATTTCACAAGGAACCTACCAAAACTCGCGCTGCTTGCAAGTGTTCTTTCGCCTTCATCCACGCGCGCGGCTCGGCTATCGTACGCGTGTGGACGGCAACCCTGATTTGGTCCGTGAAATCCGGCGCGACATCGACGCGGGCGGCGGGCGGATCACGTTCGAGCGGTTCATGGAACAGGCGTTGTATCACCCGCAATTCGGTTACTACACCAGCCGGCGCGAAAAGATCGGGAAACGTGGCGATTTTTTTACCAGCGTGAGCGTCGGGCCGCTGTTCGGAAAACTGCTCGCGAAACAGTTCCGGAGTTTCCGGAAAGAATTGGGCAACCCGGCCGAGTTTGAGGTTGTTGAGTTTGGCGGGCACCGCGGCGAGCTGCGGGCGGACGTGCTCGCGGCTGCCCCGGACCTGCGCTATCGCATTGTGGAGACGGGTGATCCACTTCCCGATTCGACTGTCGGGTGCGTGTTCTCCAACGAATTTCTCGATGCGTTGCCAGTCCACGTTGTCCAGGTGAAAAATGGAGAGTGGCAGGAGATCTACGTGAATGCCGACTTCACGGAATCGCCCGGGCCGCTCTCGACCTCGCGTCTGGCCGAGTTTCTCAGCGACCTGCCCGTTCAACACATGGAGGGCTATCGCACTGAAGTCAACCTGCGCGCGTTGGATTGGCTATCGGACGTGGCGAAACGGCTGAAACGCGGCTGGATTGTTACTATTGATTACGGTTACGAGCGTCACGAATATTTCGCGCCGCACCATCGGGATGGCACCCTGCTCTGTTATCACCAACACACCAGGAGCGCGAATCCGTATGCGAACATTGGCGAACAGGATATTACCGCGCACGTCGAGTTCACGTCGTTCATCGAACATGGAAAAAAGCTCGGACTCGAACCGAGTTCGTTCACCGACCAATCCCATTATTTATTGCAGATTGGGGAAGCCGAGATTGAGGAGATTGTCCAACGCACCGCCGGCCAACCGAGCAAAGAGCGCGCCGCCGTCCACCAACTCGTGCATCCCGAAATGATGGGCCGGACCTTTAAGGTGCTGGTACAAAAGCGGGCTTAATGCATTGCAGTGAAAAATGCACTCTGGTAACCGCAACCAGCGACTGGAAACCGTCGGTGCATTCCAACCACACACCTTTGTCCCGGTTTCGGCTTGTCCAACCAGCGCTGACGACATAGACTCGAGCAATGGGAGTTTCCGAAAAGGCAATCGCGCGAAGCCATCTTCTGGTTCTGGCGGGGTTGTTGACGCCGGTTTACAAAGTGAGCAAGCTCGTCCGTATCGGCTATCAGGAGACGAGGGCGTGACGCGACCGAAGCTATTGGCCCTCCTGACTGTCCTCGCGCTCGCCGGCTATTGCTACTGGCCCGACCGCGACGTAGCCGACCACTGCCACGCCGACGCGCCCGATTACATCTTCCCGGCGCTTCACGCACTTCAAGGCAGGGGATTCATCCACATCGAGAACGGTGTGAAATATCCGCCAGCGCATCCCATCGGCTTGTCGGTGTTGCTGGTGCCGGTCTACGCCCTCTTGGGAACGCATCCCGGCAACGGGGTTTATCTCGTGTACCTGTTTGCTCTCGGTGCAACGGCGCTCACGTTCTGGATCGCCGACCGACTTTTCGGAGTTCTGACGGCGACGGTCGCCTGCCTCTTGTTGATGGCCGTGCCGGAGTTCCGCTATTACGGCAGCCAGATCGCCCCGGACGGGGCCGTGTTGGCGGTGTTCTGTTTGGTGGCGTATGCCCTTGCGGCATCGCTGCATGTGAAATCATCCCGCTGGAAGTGGTTCGCGCTCGGCAGTCTCGTCGGCGCGAGCCTCCTGCTTCGGGCTGACAACATTCTCCTGGTGGTACCGGTGGCGTTGATCGTTTGGGTACGGAACCCGCGGCCGCGTCCAAGACTCTCGCAGATGGCGTTGTTTGCGGTCGGCTTGGGTCTGTGGGTCGGCGTCCAGTTCGCCTGCAATCGAATGTATACCGGCGATTGGTTTCGCCCCGGTTTTGCCGTGACGTGTTCGCCGAATTTCGACCGGCCCGAAGGTCTCATCTCGTGGCGGCATTTCCTGACCAAGCCGATCGCCGACAGCAACGCTTTGCGGATACTGAACGCGGGTCAGTGCCAGTTCGCGTTGTCGGAGTATGATGATAATCGGTTTCGATGTTGGGCGTACCGGCTCGCGTGGATTCCGTTCGCTGCGGGTGTTTGGGCGCTGACGCGGGAACGGAGTGCGAGACCGTTCCTGTGGTGGACGCTGCTATTGGTCGCCCTGATGATTGCGTTCTTCGGGTGCGCCATTCGTTTCGAGACGCGATACATTCAGCGGGCAATGCCGTTCGTGTGCGTGATCGACGCCGCTGGATTGGTATGGCTTTGGGGATGCGTTCACAACCGCTGGATACGATCCAATTCTGCCGAGGGGCTTGTCATATCGGTGCTATGGCTGCTGGCGACGATTTCACGCACCCCCTATATGCCGTATGCGGCGTATCAGCCGTATACGGCCTATTTTCAGCACGTCGCCTCGCTCATCCACGAGCCGGACGCATTGATCGTTACTACTTGGGGTCTTCTTCCCGTCGAAAACCTTCTGGTCGGTGACACGCACAGGACATTGCTTCGCGCGCATTCCCAGTCAGATCCGCTCTGGCTCCTGCAATGGAAAAAACCGCCGCACCCGGAATGGATCACCGAGGACACGGGCTTCCTCAACACCCAGCGGTATCGGCGCATGAGGGAGAATGGGGCGGTGGACGTATCGAATGGGACTGCTGAGAACAATCCGCAGGTGATTGACGACGCGCTCATGGCCGGGCGGGCGGTGTACTACCTCGTGCCCGGACTCCTTAGCGGTGACGACGTGGAGGCGTTTCGTTTTCTCAATTCACGGTATCGAATCGAGTTGTTGGAAAAAGGATTCGCGCCTGCGCGACCATTGAGTGCCCCCGCGAAGAGTTTCGCGGACCAGTATTTGGTGTTGCAACTGAGGAGCAAGACGCCGTAACCCTCCACGAAATGGACTTGTGCCAGTTGGGCTTGGAACTTCAGGTCGTGGGACATTAGATTATTGCTAATTCTCGGTTGCTTCCCCAATCAGTTTCTCGATTGTCCAAGGCCCGTCAGCGATTCCAGCCCCGTGCGCGGGCGTCGCGCCAAGGGTGCCGTGAATCTTGCAGAAGTTGAACACCGCCGCAAACAGGCTGATGGCGGCTGAATCCAAAGCCGTTCGAGGGGAACTTCTCCCGGCAGCGGCTCCGGAATTGGTATCGGAAACAGGGCTACAAGGAGTCATCTTAAGTGAAAGTTTTCACTTGCAATCAGGAAGTTGTCCCCTGTATTCTGCACTGGAGTAGTGCCGTTCAGGTCCGTCTTTTTTGACCCTCCCGAGAGGTATGGGGTATGATTCGTCTTGCCAGGATGACGAGGGATGCTGCAAGAAATGCCGCTCTTAATGAGCATCCTGTTTTTCGATTGCACACGTCCCGAAAGCACAAATACCCCCTTCTAGTTCGGTGTTTCAATTAGCGCTCGCAAACGGTCAGAACAAGTCAATCATCAAACAGGAGAAGGACATGAAAGCATTGAGTCTTGTCGTCGCATCGCTGGTTTCATGGGCTGGCATCGTATCGGCTCAGAACACCACCTTCACCACAACGGTCCAAGGTAACCAAGGTCCCTGGGACTACGTAAATGGCGGTCTAAATTCGGCATATCAGTACGCCACGGTGTACTCCCACACCTCGCCAACCGTGATCAATGCAAGTGACGGCATTAGCTTTTCTGCCGGCTTAAGCCTGAGCGTTAGTTACGTGAGTGGATTGGTGTCAGTTGGGTCGGAAAGCGGATGGCCATATACCGATGCGAATGGCGACACCGCTGTGCCCCTGAACAATGAGAACTGGGATGGAGGCGGATTGGAAGGATTCGGACCGAGCTATTACATGAACCCGGCAACCTACCCTATTTATTTTTCGGAGTTGGTTGGGACATTCGCTAATAGCAGTGGGCAAATTGTAGGTACACCATTTCCGATTGGCGATTTGGGGACATTTACCATTCCGACCGGGGCTACGCAACTGCAACTGGGCGTAACGGATGTCGGATACGGCGATAATACTGGCTCGTGGACTGTCCAAATCGCTTCTGTTCCCGAGCCAACGACGACCGCACTCGTTTTAATTGGCCTCGGGGGGCTCGGACTTACGGCCCGTCGGTGTCGAAGAAGCGCAGTTCGATGATGACCCGACGCATTCGGACCCACTTGTGGTCAATCGCGCGGGGGGGCGCTGTTCGGCAGGCGCTTCTAACTGGCAGTTATCGATTGCCCTTCACAGCCTCCTGCAAGACGTCGAGCGCACGGCGGGCGGTCTCGTCCCACGTGAGGAGATTGGCTCGCTTTATGGCCGCCTCGCTCATCTGGTGACGCAATGAGTCGGTAGTCAACAACAATAATAATTTCTCCGCGAAGCCAGCGATGTGACCGTGCTGGACAAGAAAACCTGATTCACCGTCGCAAACCGACTCACACAGTCCAGGCGAGTTGCTGGCGACGGTAGGCGTGCCGCAAGCGGCGCATTCCGTAACACACAGCCCCCAACCCTCCTTGGGCGACGGGTACGCCAAGACCCACGCGCGTTGCATCTCGTCACGCAACTTCTCAGCGTCCAAGTAACCTGTCATCCTCACGCGGTCCTGCAGCTTTTTCGACGCAATGATGCTACGCAGCTCAGGTTCAAAGTCGCCCTGGCCAACAATTGTCAGAGTTGCGGCGGGCAATTTGCGAGCGACAATCTCAAACGCGTCAACAACGTGCGTGACGCACTTGGTCTTACGTATGCGCCCAACCCACAGTACCGATGGCTCCTTGGTCTTTGACAGGCCTGGACGGAAGAGGCAAGAGTCAACTCCGTTGTATACGACTCGCACGTTGTCAGCAGGGACGCCGTTAGCTATAATGTCCTGTGCCGTTGAGTTTGAAACGGCCACCAACAGGCGGTTGCGGTACACTCTCATCGCCAGCTTCTCCATTGCTAATACATAAGCCGCAGTGGGCCAAGCGATGTTGCCGAAGATGCTTGTTCCAAACAGATGATGGACATAGCCGACGACGGGTTCTGATGTGTACCACGGGAGCATACAGGCAACTTTCGAGATGTGTTCGACAATCACGTCCACATCGGCTTGCCGCGCATACCAGGGCGCGACGAAGTTGAATGTCTCCTCAATCGCCACGCGATTGATATGCACGCCTCCGACCTCAATCGGGCCTGGGGACTCACCGGGAAAGCGGCTGGTCAACAACTGTACATCATGCCCCCAGCCAGCCCATCGTGTGGCAGTTTGGCGCAGCACTTCCTCCACGCCGCCAGCACGGGGATTCAGCCAGTCGCGGTGATTGAGTATCAGTAGCCGCATGGAATGTCATTCTGACCTCATTACACATTATCACCCACCACGATGAGCGTCCACTTGTTTTGTCAATGCTTGTTGTGTTGTTCCTCAGTGCGCTCAGTGCTGGTGCAATGTGTCTCACCTTGGACAATGCTGACAAGCCGAATCTGATTCTTTGCCCGTCGCCAACCAGCGGTTGTGACCCGCTCCTCATTTCTATCGGAGCCGGATGGACTGTCCACCAGGGTCTTTTGGACCAAGTTTATGTCCATATCAATAGCCAAGCACAAACCGGCCATAGATGTCTAAGCACAAGATACAGACATACATGAGTGCAGGAATTGCCGAAAGGGCGCATATCACGAAAACCTCAATATCCATCTTTGGCGGCCGGGTCATCTCATTTTTCCTTTCCGGCGCGATTCGATGCAGACTCCAATGTGATTTCCATTGCAATACTCCTAACAAAACGCGGAATTATACTACCAGCCATGCCTCGACTCAAGCCGTGCGAGCAAGGGGTAGCCGAGTTGCACGGGTGCGATTCAAAGCACGTCGAATCGGTGCCGGTGCATGAAGTGTTTCGCGGTAAGACCCTTTGGGAAGGCGATGTTGAGGCGTTTGACCTGATTGGCCACCCCAAGGCCAAACGCTGCTACGGGTGGACGTGTGGCGAGCCAGAGGAGTTTATCACCATTTTGGAGTTGCCACCCGTGACGGATGCTTAAAGCGCCGTCAAGGTCGGCATGTCGTACCAGATCAAGAAGGCGAGAAAATGAAATCGATTTTCAAGCCCGGAGAAAAGACGGCGCTCTTGGTCGTGCTGATCGTCGTGATACTGTTTGCGATCTTTGGCAGATTCATCATGCGCTATATGGGCGTGGCGTATGTAAAACCAATTTGGGGGACTACCGAGCAAGGGGATTCCACTTTACGCCGCCCCTTCTCCTCCAGCCGCCCGCGCTCATCGTTCGGGATCAAGACAGAATTTATCCTGTTGCACTTTGCATTTCATTTAGTATACTGATTTTGGTTGACGACTGTGTGGGCACACACGATGCTTTGGCTTGGTTTCGACCCCAACCGGTATTACTGATGCCTGTGTAGCGGGTAATCCAGTCCCACAAAAAGGTCAAAACGTATGTGGTAACGGAGCGGTGGTTGTGATCCGTTTGGGAGGCTGCACGTCATGGTCGGCGACAAGGCTTCCGACGACCTGGTAGTGGGCTAATTTGAAAAGTAGAGAGAATTCGGCATGAATCCGTATTACCAAGACGATTACGGTTGGGCGGCTTACCATAAAAGTCAGATCACGGCGCGGCAGTTGATCCAGGAGGTGTTGGCGTCCAAATGAAAATTCAAAGCAGCGCACCACCAAAAAACCAAAGTAGCCAAGCAGCGAAGCGCGTCGTCATCGCCGGGGCGGGTCTGGCCGGATTGTCTGCAGCGTGGAAGCTCTCCGAGGCCGGTGTCTCGGTGCAGGTGGTCGAACTGGAAGACGCCGTCGGCGGTCTGGCGGCGACCATCGGCAAGGACGGATACCTGTTCGATTTCGGCGGGCACCGCTTCATCACCAAGCGTCAGGAGATTCTCGACGAGATCCAGCAATTGATGGGTGACGAGTTCCGGCCTGGAGTCCGCAAGACACAATATCTCTTGTGGGGGAAACGACTCAATTACCCGCTGGAATTGGGCAACTTGTTGCGCTCGATCAATCCGCTGATTTCCGCCAAGTGCCTGCTGGATTATTTCTGGACGTCGCTGAAGGGAAAGTTCACCACGCTTCCCGAAGATTCGTTCGAATCGTGGGTGACGAAACGGTTCGGTCGGCATTTGTACGAGATATTCTTCGGGCAGTACACGACGAAGATTTGGGGCATCCCGCCGTCGCAACTCTCGCGGGACTGGGCGGCCCAACGAATCTCCATCATCAACCTATGGGACGCACTGCGGCAGTTGGTGTGGAAACCCAAGCACGACCCGCGTACGTACACCACGAAGTACTACTACTGCGAGTACGGCATCGGGAGCATTGCGAACCGAATGGCCGAGAAGATCCAGGGCAACGGCGGCATCATCACCCTGTCCACGTCGCTCCGGCAGGTCAACATGGCCGATGGTCGTGTCGTGTCAGCCGTGGTCGATAGCGGGGGACAAACCGTCGAGCTGCCCTGCGATTACTTTCTCTCCACCATACCCCTGACCGATCTGGTGCGGATACTGAAGCCCTCCGCACCGGAAAAGATCGTGGCATCAGCCAATGCGCTGCGCCACCGGGGCGTAGTGTTTGTGTTCCTGACTCTTGATCAAGAAAAAGTGACGGACAACGATGCGCTTTATGTCCCTGAACCTCAGTACCCGTTTTTTCGGATCGAACAGTTCAAGTTCTGGAGCATGAAGATGGTGCCGTCACCCGACAAGACTTCGCTGTGTCTGGAGATTTCCTGTTTCAAGAACGACGAGGTGTGGAACGCCCCGGACGAGTGGTTGTATGCCCGGTGCCTGGACGGACTGAAAGCGTCGGGATTGTTGCCGAATAACGACACCGTGCGGGGGTACTTTGTCCGGCGGAAGGCACACGTCTATCCCGTGTTCGAGATCGGTTATCAGGAACACGCCGTCGCGTTGCGCGAGTACGTGGATTCCATCCCGAATCTGATCTCCTACGGTCGGCAGGGGTATTATCAGTACATTCACATGCACCATGTTATTGCGAAGGGGTTCCAAGCGGCTCACCATATCCTCCATGGGAGCGACCGGAAAGAAGTCCAGCGCGTCGGCACGGAAGAAGAATACTTCGGCTAGAAACACAGAGATAAACCCTGTTGCCGGTCTGCGCCCTCCTGGGAACGCATCCCGGCAGCGGGGTTTATCTCGTGTACGTGTTTGCTCTCGCCTCAACCAGGCTCACGTTTTTGGATCGCCGACCGACTTTTCAGAGTTTTGCCGGCAACGGTCGCCTGTCTCCTGTTGATGGCCGTGCCCGAGTTCCGCTATGCCAGCAGCCAGAGAGCTCCGAACGGGGCAGTCTCGGCGGTGTTCTGTTTGGCGGCGTATGCCCTCTGCTTCTACGTGAACTAAACGCCTAACCGGGGTGGCCGCTCGACCTCCAAGAGCGGCCACTTCCAAAGTTACCGGCTTTCCCCTTCCCGCTCTCCGCGTTTGCCTGTATGCTGCGAGCATGTTCGTCGATGAAATCGTGTGGGAAATGTCAGTCTAATTCTTGGCGATCATGAAGGCGCGTACAGCAAGATAGTATGGAGCAAGGAGTCAAGAATTCGGACGGTCGTGGGCGCCGAGGGTTGGCGAGGCTTGTTTTTGCGGAATCCTGGGTGGAAATCGTTTTGGCGTTGCTCGGCTTGTCGTATGTCACCTACCGGCTCATCAAACTGCCACTCGCCCCGGATGAATGGGGGCTGCTGCGCTCGATCTATCACCTTCATTTTGCCGACCATTTCACTGCCAGGGACTGGGGGGACTGGAACGCCCAAGCCCAATTCCTGAACCTCGTTCTCAGCCGCGCCTGTTTTGATCTGTTCCGGTTCAACGAGATTCAGCGCATCCGGATTCCGAGCCTGCTGGCCTTCGGGGTTTTCCTGTGCGCGATTTGGCGAATCCGGCAACAGTTCACCAGACGGCTCGTGGGCCGGTTGGCTTTTGTCGCCCTGCTGTCCAATGCGTTTGTGTTGGACTATTTCAGTGACTCGCGGGGCTACGGGCTGGCGATGGCTTTTGCGACGCTCAGCCTGGCGGCATTGCTTGAGGT
>JBEKBH010000004.1:0-188254 GCA_050015495.1 Verrucomicrobiia bacterium | reverse complement strand
ACGCTGGCCAGAACGCCGACGGCGCAAAAGATCGTCACAGCCAGTCGGTCAGACAGGTAGTGGCCGGTCAGCGCAACGAACGGCCAGAACAAGATCAACGCCGGCGTAACCCCGAAGTACAAGTACAGCCGGTCCTTGTAGTAGCTCATGTCGCGCAGCCCGTAACGCAGGCCCTGGTAGCGGCTATTCGCGTCCGGATCGTAAGGGTTGGCGAGGCGCGTGAGTCCGGTCGGCGCCTCTTTTTTCAGGCCCAAGTGACCGCTGCGAAACCCCTGCACCAGTAAATTGTAGTAACTCTCCGCCGGTTTCGAAATCAACGATTCCAACCGGGCCAACGGGGCGGTGTACGCGTACATCCCGATGACCAGCAGGCACACAGCGCCCAGTGATTTCCACGCGTTTGTCATTGTGCCGCACCGACCAGCCCCTCGTAAGGTTGTCGCAAAAACATCATCGGCGTGACGACATTTTATACACTTCCCGAGTCGAACACACGCGCTTTGTCGTGCGAAGAACCGTACGGGCTTGTCCACCGTCTACGCACGCGGGACGCGCGACACCGCTGGACAGCCCACACCCTCAGCAGAGGTTCCCCATAGACTTCTACCCTGCCGCAGGCAACCCTCCTCCGCCAAGGCTACGGAGGGCAAATTGACACACGCGTTGACGCGTCCTACCCTGACAATCGCCGTGTTCGCGCCTGGCCCACCGAACGTTCGCTACGCGCGCAAATCTCACTCGACCCGTCGCATCATTTCGCCTACCTTGTGAACGGCGCTTGCGCTCCCGTAGCTCAGATGGATAGAGCGTCGGTTTCCTAAAGCACGGCGTGGAAGGTTGCAGAAGTGTGGGAAATACCTATAAATAAAGGGCGGAACGCACCTCGCTGCGCTCACGTCACTTTTGCCACGGGGCAAACCGTTCTGTGCAACTCGCTGCCGGGGAGATCGTGGCTCTGACGGCTCTGATGGGTGAGAACTTCCATGTGCGGACGGTACGATACTAGGGCACCGCAACACATCCAGCCGTCAGCAGGCCGTATTTCTTGAGCTTGTATTGAAGGGTGCGACGGCTGATGCCAAGGGCTCGGGCGGCGAGTTCGCGATTGGCGGAGACGTGGAGAAGCGTCTGGCGGATGAGTTCCTTTTCCACGGCGTCGATCGTCATGCCGGGGCGTACGGTGAACTCGACTTGAGTGACGGCAACCTGGCGGATTGGTTCCGGCAGGTCGGCGGCTTGAACCACCTTGTGATGGACGGTGATAATCATTCGTTCGATGACATTGCGTAGTTCGCGGATGTTGCCGGGCCAGCGGTAGCGCTGGCAAAGTTGAAGGGCGTCCGGCGAGATCACTTTCGCGGGGCGCTTGTGCTTGGCGGTGAAGTGAGCGAGGAACGCTTCAATGAGCAACGGGATATCCTCGACGCGCTCGCAGAGCGGCGGCAATTGGATCGGCACGACGTGTAAGCGATAGAACAGGTCTTCGCGGAAGCGGCCGTCCTTGACGTGTTGTTCCAGATGCTTGTTGGTGGCGGCGATAATGCGGACATTGCAGCGGGTCAGATCGCTGCTGCCAACCCGGCGAAACATGCCATCTTCGATAACGCGCAATAGGTCGCCCTGTCCTTTGGGTGGCATGTCTCCCACTTCGTCCAAGAACAGCGTGCCTCCCTCCGCCATCTGAAATCGGCCGGGGCGATCGGTGTACGCGCCGGTGAATGCGCCCTTGACGTGGCCAAACAGTTCGGCCTCCAGCAACTGTTCGGGTAATGCGGCGCAATTGACGGAGATGAACGGTCGGTCGCGACGCAAGCCTTGTTGGTGGATGGCGCGGGCGACCAATTCTTTGCCGGTGCCGCTTTCGCCCTGGATGAGAACGGTTACATCGTTGGCCGCAACTTCTTCGACGAGACGGCCGATGGCGCGCATGATTTCAGTCGAACCAAGGAGCGGGCTGGGTTCGGAGCGCTTTCGCAAGCGCAGCCTCAGTTCCTTGTTCTCGGCAATCACGGCTTGGTATTCCAATGCCTTGCTGACGAGGGCGCGTAGTCGCCGCATGTCCAGTGGCTTGGGCAGGTAATCGTACGCGCCTTGCTTCATGGCTTCGACGGCGGTTGTCACCGTGCCGTAAGCTGTCATCAGGATCACGATCGTGTCCGGGCTTTTCACCTTGATGTGCGCCAGCAGGTCCGGGCCATTGAGTCCGGGCAGGCGAACATCGGAGATCACGAGATTGTAGAGACGCTGCTCCAACCGTTCGATAGCCTTTGGGCCGTCGCCGGCCGTGGCCACCGGATATCCTTCGCGTTGCAGCGCTTCCTGGATGCCCGCGCACAAGCCCGGCTCGTCCTCCACCACCAGGATGTGAATCCGTGATTTATCCATGCGTAATCCGGGTGGGCAGAGTGAGAATGAACGTCGCTCCTTTGGCGGGCGCGCTTTCGACGCGCAGGGTTCCGCCGTGGGCGTGAACGATCTGTTGGGTGATCCACAGCCCCAGACCGCTGCCATCAGCCTTGGTGGTAAAGTACGGCTCGAAAATTCTGTCCTGGTTCTCGGGCGCGATCCCCTTGCCATCGTCGGCGAACTCAACGTTGATGTTGGCCTCGCGCGCATACGTGCGTACGTGCACGTGACCCCCTTTGGAAGCGGCCTGCAAGGCATTGATCACCAGGTTGATCAACGCCTGGATCAACTGATCGGCGTCGGCTTCAACGTCGGGCAGCGCGTCACCAAACTCCACAACCAGATCGATACCCCGTTCTTCGGCCTGTGGTCGCAGCAACTCGCAGGTATGGCTGATCAATTTGTTCACGGAGAGGGGCGCCAGGCTCAAAGACGGCGGACCCGCGAGCTGTAGGAACCGCGTCACGACGTTTTCCAGTCGATGTAACTCGCCATGGATGATTTGAAATCGGTCCCCGGTTCGCTGCGCGAGATCCGCGCCGCCAACCGCTACGTCCTCTTCGAGCAGTTGCACATGAATATCGAGCGAACTGAGTGGATTGCGAAGTTCGTGAGCTACATGCGCGAGCAGCCGGGTCAACAAATCGCGCTTCTGCTCTTGTGTCAACCGCTGCAATTCCTGCGACGGAACGGTCTGTCCTGTGGCCTTGGCAAAAATCCTTTCCACAAACTTGATGGTAACACGATTTGCAGGCCGGGCAAGGATGGGGATGGGATTGCACGACGCATCCGTGGCATCGTGCAAAACTTGCACGGAGACAGCGGCGCACGCGTCTCGTGCGCCGAGGGGCAATCGGTGGGTAAACGCTAACGTGCTGCCGCCGAATGGATTCGCAATCGAGGCAACTGTGTGGCACTCCCGTTGCTAAAGGCAATGGCGACCGACGCGAGGTACGGATCCTATGGCGAGTTTCACTATTGAAAGGCCATTCGAGCTTCAAGAACGGCAGCGAGATGATTTGACCATTCTGTTTGCCGAAGGCCCGATGGAGAAGATTGAACTTGGCGTACTAGAGACAGCGCTCAAGCGATTGGCACGAGAGGGGCGACGTCGGGTCATCGTGGATCTTTCTGAAGTGACGACGCTAAGTACCCTGGTGGTGGCCGGCTTCGTCATCTGCGCCGAATCCTTTCGGTCCAGCGGCGGAGAAATGACGGTTACAGGGGTTTCGCGTTCGCTGCGCGATGCCTTTCGCATGATCGACACCGACGGCAAGATCCAACAGCAAACCGACGTCGTGGCCGCCATCAAAGCCATGTCCCCGCGATCTGCTGAAAAGGAAGGGCGAACAAGTGGTATCGCGACGAAATCCACCACTTTCTGACCAACAATCCAGTGGCGATCCTACCCGCGCTTTCCCGTGCAAACACAATACGTGTTCAAGGAGGAGGCGTTTGGCCCCTCTCCCGAACATCGACCTACACTCGCAACAAGCTGCCGTTGATTGCTGTCAGGGTTTTGCAGCGGGATTTTGTTGCGGATGCGTAGCTGGAATCGTCAACGTCTCGCCTGTCTGGAGCGAGCGCGTCCACAGGTCGTTCGCCTGACGGAGTTCAACCGTAAACAAGCCATACCGGTCCGCAATACTTTCAAGCGTTTCCCCTGACAACACGCGGTGTTTCGTCGGACGAGGGAGTGGCCTCTCGTCGCGAGCTACGGCTGAAACCTGGTCACCTTGTCGCACCGGGTGTCGTTCCTGTCGGCATTGATGCAGTCGGTGCGGGCTTTGCCGGGGGGACCGGGCGCAGCGCTGACGCTGCCGCCGCTCGCGCCATGGGAATCCTGAGCTTCTGATTGGGTTGGACCGGGCCGCTCAATTTGTTGAGCTGCCGCAAATATTTCGCGGGCACGTCGTAGTTCCTGGCGATTTGCTCGACAGTCTCTCCTGCCACGACGACGTGTTCTTTTTGTGTCGGAGCGGCCGACTGTTGAGTCGGTTGATTGATCGAATGAGTTGGTTGAGTCATAATGATTTTTTCCTTTGGTTGGTAGTACGAATCACACATGGCGTTGTGATGGCATTAGCAATGCCATGCAAGCCATGATCTGCCCAAGCAGCTTGACCGCTATCGGTTACGCAAGTCAGGAGGCGTGCTCGCTTGTGTATCGCGGCGTCGTACCGGAGCTTTTGGACAATTGTTGCACAAGGAAGCATACCCAGTGTGCAAGACCCGTCACTCACACAGTCAGCGACAGGGTTAGTTGATAGGTCTGTGCACGCGTTGGCCCGCGCGAGTGCAAAACTTGCGCGACACAATGCCGCAATCGGCTTGGTCGGCGCAGGCCCTCTCGTCCGTTGATACACAGCACATTCCGCTGCAAGCGGTTAGGTAATAGCGATCCGGACTGGCACACAGATTGTTTAAGGTGATGCTATGACGATGACCGTGGGGGATTTTACAGAGTTAAGCTTACTGGTTCCGCAACTGGTTGGCGCGGACCAAGCGACTGCGATTCATGCACTTAGCCACCGACTGCAAGGCGCGGGGCGAATCGAAGAGTCGCTGACGTTTTTCCAATCGGCTCTGCAACGCGATTACCTTTCATCTTCAGCGATTGAGGGCGGAGTGGCCTTTCCCCACGCACGCGGGCACGGAATCCATCGTTTCTCTCTGGCGCTGGGTCTTTCGAAAGAGGGGATTCATTGGCGGGACGGCTCGCAGGTGCACGCGGTATTTCTGATTGGCGTCCCGTCAGTCGACACGCAGTTGTATCTGGCCGTCGGGTCGGCGCTGGCCCGGCAATCCCGCCTGTGTGGGTGGCTGACCGCGCTCATGGCGTGCAACCGACCAGAAGAACTGCTGGACATGTTGAACAAAGTGAATGTGAGCGAGGCGGGAAGTATCAGGACGGGTCAAAGTGCGGGCGAAAGCCGTCGGGACGTGTTGTCAACTCCATCAGGAGAAAACGTTCGGCACGATGTCCGACCGAAAGGGCAGGCATCGGGACAGGTCGCGTAATATTCCGCACGAGCGAATGATTTTTGAGCCGGGGAACCCTTTTGTTTGAAACGATAGAGAAGACAAACCATGGAATTGCGTGTTCGTGAAGTAGCGAAGCTGTTCGCTGTCCCAGAAAAGCGAATCTACGAGTGGATCAAGGACAAAGGTCTGCCCGCCAGCCAGATCAGCGGCCAGTACCGATTCAACCGGGCCGAGTTGCTGGAATGGGCCACGGCGCGCCAGGTCCATCTCTCCAGCGAGATCTTCGGTGGACAGGAAAACGGCTCTGGGCCGCCGCCCAGTTTGGCCGCCGCCCTGCAGGTCGGGGGAGTTTTCCATGGGGTTGGAGTTTCCGACCGCGAATCGGTATTACGAGAAATTGTCAAGAGAATGCCCCTTCCCGACAGCGTGGATCGTGAACTTCTCTTCGATGTGCTGCTGGCGCGCGAAGCCCTGCAATCCACGGGCGTTGGCGACGGCATTGCGATCCCGCACGTGCGCAACCCCGTGGTGCTGCATGTTCCGAAAGCCATGGTCAGCCTTTGTCTGCTCGCCACTCCCATCGAGTTTGGCGCAATGGACGGCAAACCGGTGCATGCGTTGTTTTCGCTGATCAGTCCAACGGTACGGACGCACCTGCATTTGTTGTCGCGGTTGGCGTTTGCCCTGCGCGATGACGGATTCAAGGCAGCAGTAGCGCGTCGCGGATCCGCGGACGAAATCCTGAAAGAGGCCCATCGCGTTGAAGCCGGCCTTGCCCAGCCCGTCATCGCTGCCACCAAGGAGGGGCAACGATGATGGGGTTGCTGGTCGCCGTCGCAGTTCTCGTGTGCAGCGCCCTGGCCGCACTGTTGGCCGGCAGGTCGCCGCGGGCGGCAACGGCGCTCGGCGCGGGCGGCGCGGTGGTGGCCTGCGCCATTGGGTTGATCGCTGCCGTGCCCGTTCTGTTTGGCGCACCGGCCGAATCGTTGCACCTCGCGTGGAACGTGCCCTATGGCACGTTTTTTGTTCAAGTGGACGTGCTCTCGGCGTTCTTTCTCCTGCCGATCTTCGGCCTGTCTGCGCTGGCGGCAGTGTACGGCACGGAGTATCTACAGGCTTGGCGCGGACGCAAATCGCTCGGTGCGGTGTGGTTCTTCTATAATTTGCTGGTCGCGAGCATGGTGCTGGTGGTGCTGGCCCGCAATGGCGTGCTGTTTCTTGCCGCGTGGGAGATGATGGCGTTGACGTCATACTTCCTCGTAACGCTTGATCACGAGCAGGACAGTGTCCGCGAGGCGGGTTGGACCTACCTGGTGGCGTCACATCTCGGCACGGCGTTTCTGCTGGCGATGTTTGTGTTGCTGGGCCGCAGCAGCGGTTCGCTCGATTTTGACCGGTACTCTTCCGCCAATGCCAGCGCGCTATTCCTGTTGGCGCTGGTGGGCTTCGGAACGAAGGCGGGGTTCATGCCGTTGCATGTGTGGCTGCCGGAAGCGCACCCGGCCGCGCCGAGTCATGTGTCCGCCCTGATGTCGGGCGTGATGATCAAGATGGGGATCTACGGACTGCTGCGCACGTTGACTCTTCTCGGACCGCCCCCGGCGTGGTGGGGCTGGGTGCTCATCGGTGTCGGGCTGACATCGGGCGTGCTCGGCGTGCTGTTTGCCTTGGCGCAGCATGATCTGAAGCGCCTGCTCGCCTACCACAGCGTGGAGAACATTGGAATCATCGCGTTGGGATTGGGCGTTGGGCTGGTCGGCGTGAGCAACGGGTCGCCCGTGCTGGCGGTGCTCGGCTTCGGTGGCGGGTTGCTGCATGTGCTGAACCACGCGTTGTTCAAGGGGCTGCTGTTCCTCGGCGCCGGGTCAGTGCAGCATGGAGCCGGTACGCTGGAGATCGATCATCTCGGCGGACTCGCTAAACGAATGCCGTGGACGGCGACAACATTCCTAGTGGGCGCAGTGGCGATTTCAGGTCTGCCGCCGCTGAACGGTTTTGTCAGCGAGTTCCTGATTTACCTCGGCGCGTTCAATGGCGTCACGCAACGTGCCGAAATGGCAGTGCCGCTGCTGGCGGCGATTGCCGGCCTGGCGCTGATCGGGGGTCTGGCCGCTGCCTGTTTCACGAAAGCATTTGGAGTTGTTTTTCTCGGCGAACCCCGCAGCGAGCACGCGGCGCACGCGCACGAGGCCGGCGCAGCGATGCGGTGGCCAATGGCGCTGCTGGCCGTCGGCTGTGCGCTGATCGGTTTTTGCGCGCCATTCGTAGTGCGACCGTTGGCGAGCGTGCTCCCGTTGGTGAGCGGGCTGGCGCCGGAGACGGTCGGTGAGAAGTTGGGCGACGCTGCTGATCCGTTGGGGTTCGTAGCCGCCGGTGGCGTCGCGTTTCTGGTGCTCGTGGCCGGATTGGCGTGGTTACGTCGACGATTGCTGAGAGGGCGGGCAGTGGCGGAAACCGTGACTTGGGACTGCGGCTACGCGCAACCGTCGGCACGAATGCAATATACCGCCTCGTCGTTTGCGCAACCACTGACGACGTTGTTCGCGCCGCTGCTGCGCACGCGGCGCACACTGGCTGCACCCGAAGGATATTTCCCGCGGGCAGCGTCATTGTCCACCACGACACCCGACACGGCACGGGTTGCGTTGTATGAGCCGGCGTTTTCCGGTGTGGGCTGGGTGCTCGCGCGGATGCGCTGGCTTCAGCAGGGCCGCATCCAGCTCTACGTGCTCTACATCGCGCTGACATTGCTGGTTTTGCTGGTGTGGAAGTTGGGCTAAACGATGCAAGCAACCTCCCTCATCCAACCAGTACTCGCTCTGGTGTTGTCGCCACTGATGTTTGGCGTGATCAACCGCACCAAGGCGTGGTTTGCGGGACGGCGTGGGCCGCCGGTGCTGCAGGCGTATTACGATCTCTCGAAGTTGCTGCGAAAGGGCGCGGTGTATAGCCGGACGACAACCTGGGTGTTTCGCGCCGGGCCGATTGTCGGGCTGGCGGCAGTGCTGGTGGCGACGGTGCTGGTGCCGCTGGGCGGCGAACCGGCGCCGCTGGCGTTCACGGGGGATTTGATCCTGCTGGCGTGCGTGCTGGGGCTGATGAGGTTCTTCACGGTGACGGCAGCGTTGGATACCGGATCGAGCTTCGAGGGAATGGGGGCGAGCCGCGAAGTGACGTTCTCGGCATTGGCGGAGCCGGCGTTGTTGCTCGGACTGGCGGCGATGGCGCGGCTGACCGGGAGTCTGTCACTGTCCGGCATGTCCACGGCGATGGCGCTGGAAACCTGGCGGCAGGCCGGCCCGGTGTTGGCGCTGGTGACCGCAGCGTTGATGGTGGTGCTGTTGGCCGAGAACGCGCGGCTCCCCGTAGACGATCCGAACACGCATCTCGAACTGACGATGATCCACGAAGTGATGGCGCTGGACCACTGTGGGCCCGACCTTGCATTCATCCTGTATGGCGCGGCGTTGAAATTGTGGGTGTTGGCGGCGTTGTTGGTGGGGCTGATGTTGCCCGTGCGCACGGGCAACGCGTGGCTGGACATCGGAGCGGGGTTGGGCGCGATGTTCGCCGTGGCGGTGGCCGTGGGTGTGGTGGAGTCTTCAATGGCGCGGCTGCGGTTGCTGCGCGTGCCGCAATTGCTGGTGGGTGCCGGCGCGTTGGCGGCACTCGCGCTGATCCTGACCCTGAAGTGACGCAATGACTCTGGATACCATCTTGATTCTGGTCGTGCTGACCAACTTGCGACTGCTGGGAGCGAGCCGGATCGGGGCGAGCGTACGCACGGTGGCGGTACAGGGGATTCTGCTTGGACTGCTGGCGCTGCTGGCGCATCACGGCGAACCGTCCGTGAGCGTGTGGCTGGTGGCGGTGGGCGGGGCGGTGCTGAAGGGCGTGGTGTTCCCGTGGCTGTTGTTGCGGGCGCTGCGGTCGGCGGATGTGGAACGTGAGGTCGAACCGTTCGTCGGACCGATCGCTTCTCTGCTGGCCGGTGTGGCGGCGCTGGGGGTGTCGTTGTGGCTGGCGCAGCGGCTGCCGTTGCCGGACGGGGCGCATTCGTCGGTGCTGGTGGCGGTTGCCTTGTTCTCCATCCTGGTCGGTTTATTCCTGATCGTGGCGCGCAAGAAGGCGATCAGCCAGGTGCTCGGGTTTCTGGTGATGGAGAACGGCATCTACACGTTCGGCGTGGCTCTGGTGCGGGAGTCGCCGTTGCTGGTGGAACTCGGCGTGATGCTGGACGTGTTCGTGGCGGTATTCGTGATGGGCATCGCCCTCTTCCACATCAGCCGCGAGTTCGATCACATCGACACCCATGAACTGACGACCCTGAAGGACTGATGATCATGGTGCTTGCTCTGATTTTGATTCCCGCGGTGATCGGTGCCGGCGCATTTTTTGTGCGGAACGATCCATTGCGCCGCGTGCTGTTGGTGGCGACCGCCGTGACGCACGCCGGGCTGACGGTGGCGTGCTGGGTATGGCGGCCGGGCGCGGCGGCAGGCGGGTGGTTGGCGCTGGATGCGGCAGGGCTGTTGTTCTTGAGCATCACGAGCGCGCTGTTCCTGGTGACGACGGCCTATGCGGTCCCTTACCTGCGACGCGAGCATGATCATGTGACACGCGATGCGGTGGAAGGTTTCCTGTTTTCCAACGCGCCCGAAGCCACGTTCACGGGTTGTCTGCTATTGTTCTTGGCGGCGATGACGCTGGTGACGGTGAGCCAGCACGTCGGTCTGCTCTGGGTGGCGGTGGAGGCAACAACGCTGGCCAGCGCCCCGCTGATTTATTTTCACCGGCATCACCGGTCGCTCGAAGCTGTCTGGAAATATCTGCTGATCTGCTCGGTGGGGATCGCGCTGGCGTTGCTGGGCAATTTCTTTCTGGCGGTGGCGGCGGGCCCGACACCATTGGTGTTCAGCGAACTGGTCGCGCGGTCCGGCCAGCTCAACGTGCCCTGGCTGAAGGCGGCATTTCTGTTGGTGTTGGTCGGTTACGGGACCAAGATGGGGCTCGCGCCGCTGCACACGTGGCTACCGGATGCGCACAGTGAATCACCGTCCGTCATCTCGGCGCTGTTGTCCGGCGCGCTATTGAACTGCGCGTTTCTGGGAATCATTCGTACGCAGCAGGTCTGCGCCGCGGCGGGGCTGGGCGACTTTTCCCGGACGCTGCTGGTCGGCTTCGGGCTGGTTTCGATGGCGGTAGCGGCGGTGTTCATCGTCGGGCAGACGGATTTCAAACGGATGCTGGCCTACTCCAGCATCGAGCACATGGGCATCCTCGCTCTCGGCGTGGGGCTGGGTGGCGCCGGTGTGTTCGGCGCGATGCTGCACGCCGTGAATCACTCGCTGACGAAGGCGATGCTGTTCCTCGTGGCCGGCAATATCCTCGGCGCCTACGGCACGAAATCCACAGCGGATGTGCGGGGCGTGTTGCGGGTGCTGCCGGTGTCGGGTGTGCTCTGGGTGGCGGGCTTGCTGGCGATCACCGGCTCGCCGCCGTTCGGGCTGTTCTTGAGCGAGTTCACGATCTTGAAGGCGGCGCTGGATGCCGGGCGCACCGGCGTGGCGGTGACGTACCTGGCACTGCTGGCGGTGATCTTCATTGGCATGGCGACGATCATGCTGCGGATGGCCCAGGGCGTATCGGTGCGCGTCGAGCCGCGACGTGAATCCTGGACGGCAATTGTGCCGCCGGCGGTACTGGCGACGGTGGTGCTGATGCTGGGTGTTTATTTGCCGGGCCGGTTGACGCAACTGCTTCAGGAGACAGCCCGGTTGTTGGGACACCCGTGATGACTCTCTCGTTCCACAACGGCGAACTACTGAATCGCGGAAAGATTCCGCGCCAGAACGTTGCGGAGTTTCGTCGACAGGTAATTGCGCGTGTGCGCGAGGGGGCCCGCGTCGCGGCGTTGTTCGGCCTGCCGGGCAACGGCGGCGTGCCGGTGCTGGCTGTACTGGCCAATGGCATGTCGGGGATGCTGGAGTTGGTCGCCACGGAAACCAGCGGTGAGTATCCGTCGCTGACGCCCGACGTTCCGCAGGTGCACTGGTTCGAGCGCGAGATCGCCGAGCAATGCGGCCTGACCCCGCAAGGCCATCCGTGGCTGAAGCCGGTGCGCTTCGTCAAATCGCAACGCTCGGACCGCGACGCCTGGGGCCGGGCCGCCGACGAGCAGCCGCTCATCGGCGTAACCAATTTCTACCGCGTCGAAGGCGAGGAGATTCACGAGGTGGCGGTCGGGCCGGTGCATGCGGGCGTGATCGAACCCGGGCATTTCCGCTTCCAGTGTCATGGCGAGGATGTGTTGCACCTGGAGATTTCCCTTGGCTACCAGCATCGCGGCGTCGAGCGAGCGCTGGTGGGTGGGCCGAACAAACGCACGATCCATTACATGGAGACGCTGGCGGGCGACACGACGGTCGGGCATGCGACGGCGTATTGCCAGGCCATCGAAGCCCTGGCGGGCTGCAAGCCACCGGCCCGGGCGCAACTGTTGCGTGGCGTGGCGCTGGAACTGGAGCGGCTCGCCAATCATACCGGTGACCTCGGCGCATTGGCGGGTGATGTGGGGTATCTGCCGACGCAGTCATTCTGTGGACGCTTGCGCGGCGACTTCCTGAACATGACGGCACTGGTGTGCGGCAGCCGGTTTGGCCGGGGACTGGTGCGGCCGGGTGGCGTGGGCTTTGACATGGACGAGGTGCGCATCGGGCAGTTGCGCGAGCGGCTGGAGCAGGCGCTGCGCGATGTGACGGGCGCGGCAAACCTGCTGTGGAACACCTCATCCGTGCGCGGGCGGTTCGAGAGAACCGGCGCGCTCACGACGGAGACCGCTCGCGAGATCGGGCTGGTCGGCGTGGTAGCGCGGGCGTGCGGACTGGAGCGGGACGTACGCCATGAATTCCCGTCGGGAATTTACCGGTTCGGGCAGATTCCCGTCTCGACCTATCACACGGGCGATGTTTTCGCTCGGGCTTATGTGCGCTGGCTGGAAATCGAGCGGTCGGTGGCATTCGTGCGCGAGCAACTCGACGCGCTGCCGGCCGGGCCCGTGCGCGCAACAGTCGGTTCGCTGGCAAACGATGCGGCAGTCGTCACCATGGTGGAAGGCTGGCGCGGGGAGATTTGCCACGTGGTGTTGACGGACGCGACCGGGCGATTCGCCCGGTACAAAGTGGTTGATCCGTCGTTCCACAACTGGTTCGGCCTGGCGCTGGCGTTGCGCAACCAGCAAATCTCCGACTTCCCGCTCTGCAACAAGAGTTTCAACTTGTCCTACTGCGGACACGATTTGTGAGGTAACCAATGCTTCGAAACCTCGTCATTCGCCTCCAGCAAGGTCATCGCACCATCGAGTTTCCGAAGGCCGACCCGACAATGCCGGATCGGTTTCGCGGTCGACCGGTGGCGGATCCGTCGAAATGCCCGGTCGGTTGCCGCGACTGCGCCGAGGCGTGCCCGACGGACGCGATCGCAATTGATGACAAGGGACTGCGACTGGATTTGGGCCGGTGTCTGTTTTGCACCGACTGTGTCGAGGTGTGTCCGGAACAGGCGATCCGTTATACGCAGGACTTTCGCCTGGCGGCGCGCAAGCGGGATGACCTCGTGCTGGGCGGTGAAAGCCTCAAGCTGGCGGAAGCGCTCGACAAAAAGACGCGTCGGCTGTTCGGTCGGTCATTGAAACTGCGACAGGTCAGCGCCGGCGGGTGCAACGGTTGCGAGGCGGATGTGAACGTGTTGAGCACGGTGGTTTTCGACCTCGGCCGGTTTGGGATTCAGATGGTTGCCTCGCCGCGTCACGCGGACGGCCTGCTCATTACCGGACCTGTGACCGAGAACATGCGGCTGGCGCTGAAGAAGGCGTATGATGCGGTGCCGACACCGAAGATTGTCATCGCGGTTGGCGCATGCGCCATATCTGGCGGCCCGTACATCGACCATCCCGAACAGCACAACGGCGCCGGCAACGTCGTGCCGGTTGACCTCTACATCCCCGGCTGCCCGCCGCACCCGCTGACGATACTCGACGGGCTTTTGCGGTTACTGGGTAGACTGGAACAACGCGACCCTCTGCCGAAGTCTCAGCGGTCTTGAACATCTCGCGGATACACTTGCACTGAATCATTACGGTGATCTTCCACATGGCTTGACCAAACGCATTCTCGCGCTCTAGTATTGGCGCCATGATGCGGATGGTTTTGATCTCGCGGCTTCTTTTTCTTGTGCATTTATTTGCCACTAAGCCAGTCGCGTATTTGTAAGTGCTTGCGCTCCCGTAGCTCAGATGGATAGAGCGTCGGTTTCCTAAACCGCAGGTCGCCCGTTCGAATCGGGCCGGGAGCGCCAATCTTTCCCGCGAGTATCAATCGTAGAATTCAAGGATACAGTCGGCGCAACATCAGGCGGTCGTGGCGATGTGAATCATGGCCTCACTGGTGGCGGTGGATCGAAACCGCGTTCTCCGGCTTGATCGGCCATCTTCTGTGCGTTTCGTATTTGCGCTTCACCGCCCTGTTGACATCGGCAAGGTCAACGCGCGGAACCCCAAACCGAGAAAACACTTGTCACACCCTGCTGTTTCAGACAGAGTGCGGCGGCTCGAGTTTTTTGGAGAAAGAATTAATGATCCAAGTCAGAAATCGAATTCTATTTGTCGGTTATGGCGCGGTGGCACAGTGCACGCTGCCAATCCTGGTGAAACAGATGGACGTGCCGTGCAAGAACATCACGGTCATGGATTTCGAGGATCGGCGTGCATCGCTGCGACCCTGGTTGAGGCGGGGCGTGCGGTTCGTGCGCCGACGCGTCACGCGTGACAACCTCGGCAGCCTGCTGGGCCGGCATCTCAGCGCCGGTGACATCCTCGTTGATCTGGCGTGGAACATTGACGCCTGCGAAATCCTGCAGTGGTGTCACGACACCGGCGTGCTCTACGTCAACACCTCCGTCGAAGTCTGGGACCCGTACGCCGGGGCGGACAACAAGCACCCGACCGAGCGCACGTTGTACTGGCGGCATTTGAACATCCGCCGCCTGATTGCGAACTGGAGCAAGCCGGGGCCGACCGCGGTGCTGGAGCACGGCGCGAATCCGGGCCTGATTTCGCATTTCACCAAACAGGGGTTGATTGACATCGGCCGGCGGCTCATCGCGGACAAGAAGGTCAACGGTTTGGACGCGGAGGAGATCGGGCAGTTCACCAAGGATCGCGCGTTCAATCGGTTGGCGATGAAACTCGGGGTCAAGGTCATCCATTGCAGCGAGCGCGACACACAGATCACCGACCAGCCGAAGCAGGTGGACGAGTTCGTGAACACCTGGAGCGTCGAAGGCTTCCGCGAGGAAGGCACGACGACAGCGGAGATGGGCTGGGGCACGCACGAAAAGGAACTGCCGGCGCTCGCCTACGAGCACCCGGAAGGTCCGCGCAATCAAATCTGCCTCGCTCGCATGGGCATTAACACCTGGGTCTCGTCCTGGGTGCCCAACTATTGCATCCACGGCATGGTGGTGCGACACGGCGAGGCGTTCACGATTTCTGACCGGCTGACCGTGTGGCAGGACGGCAAACCGATCTATCGCCCGACGGTGCACTATGCGT
Organism: Verrucomicrobiia bacterium; assembly: GCA_050015495.1. Lineage (GTDB taxonomy): Bacteria > Verrucomicrobiota > Verrucomicrobiia > Palsa-1439 > Palsa-1439 > Palsa-1439. The sequence continues at coordinate 173,253 of JBEKBH010000004.1, read as the reverse complement.
ATTGCCCCTGCGATTGCGCGATTGCCTCCCTGAATGAGTTGCGCGGCTACGATTACAAGCTCCAAAAGAAGCAACGGATCATGAATGACGAGATCACGAGCGGCGCGGACATTCTCGGCGCGCTCCTGATGGGCCACGCCTACAACGCGTGGTGGATCGGCAGTGACCTTGGCATTGAGGAATCGCGGCGGCTGGTGCCGCACCAGAACGCCACGACCATGCAAGTGGCCGTCTCCGTCGTAGCCGCCGTGATGTGGATGATCGAGAATCCGGCCAAAGGCGTGTGTGTGCCCGACGATCTTCCGCACGACTACATCCTGAAGATCTCCAAGCCCTACCTCGGCCGGTGGATCTCCAGGCCGGCCGATTGGACGCCGTTGAAGCATTACACAAACGCATTCCAGGGACACAACAATCCGGCGGTTGATTGGGACGATCCATGGCAATTCAAGAATTTCCTTATTACGGACGGAGATTAAGATGGTCTCGCGAAGCACGTTGAAAGAACTGGCCGCGAAACATGGCACGCCACTGTTTGTGGTGGACCACGACGCCCTGCGGCGCAACTACGCCACGTTCAAGAAATACCTGCCGCGCGTGCAGGCCTACTACGCCGTCAAAGCCAACCCGGACCCGGCGATCGTCAAGACGCTCTACAAAGCGGGGGCGAGTTTCGACGTGGCTTCGATGCCGGAGTTCATGATTGTGTATGAGTACATCAAGGACCTGCCGGCCCGGCAGCGGCAGGATTGGATCTGGGACAAGATCATCTACGCCAATCCTATCAAGGCCAATGAAACCCTCCAGGAACTTGACCAGTATCGGCCGCTGGTGACTTACGACAACTACGAGGAGATCAAGAAGATCAAGAAGTACGCCCCACGGGCCGGGCTGGCGTTGCGCCTCAAGGTGCCGAATACGGGCGCGATGGTCGAACTTTCTTCGAAATTCGGCGCGGCCCCGGGAGAGGCGGTCGAGCTCATTCTGGCTGCCGACAAGATGGGGTTGGTGGTCGAGGGCCTGAGTTTCCACGTCGGCAGCCAAACGACCAACTTCCAGAACTATGTCCAGGCCATCAACCTGGCTGCGAACATCTTCAAGGAAGCGCGCTCCCGCGGCTACACCAAGATGAACCTGCTCGACATCGGCGGCGGCTTCCCCGCGCCGTATGACGCGACGGTCAAGCCGTTCCGTGAGCTGGCGAAGATTCTCAACCGCGAAATTGACCGGCTCTTCCCGAAAGACATCCAGGTTCTCGCCGAGCCGGGGCGCTTTATGGTGGCCACGGCCGGTATCGCGGTCTCGAAAATCATCGGCAAGGCCGTCCGCGACGGTAAACTGTGCTACTACATCAACGACGGCGTTTACCACACGTTCTCGGGCGTCATCTTCGACCACTGCCACTACCATCTCAAGGCATTCCGGAAAAGCGCGCCGCAAATTTGCTCGGTGTTTGGACCGACCTGCGACGCACTGGACGTGGTTTCAATGGCCGAGCACTTGCCCGCCGATCTCGAACTCGGTGACCTGTTGTACAGCGAAAGCATCGGCGCCTACAGCGCGGCCTCCTCGACGTACTTCAACGGGTTCCCACCGGCCAAGGTCGTTCACATCAACCAGTAGTGGCGACGATGGCTGCTTCGCTTCCCCTGTTTTCCCAAACCGCAGGTCGCCCGTTCGAATCGGGCCGGGAGCGCCAATCTTTTCCGCGGTGGTCGCCGCAACTTTGACATTGCTTTGGGGAGACGCGGGGGCACAGTATTCGAGCGCACGTCGGCCAACTGAATTGAGGTGAACCATGCGAAAACGGATTTCGATTGTTGTCGGGGCACTGGCGATGATGACCCTGGTGCAAGGTTGCGGGTACAACCGCCTGGTGAGCCTGCAGCAGGGTGTGGAGAAACAATGGGCGCAGGTGCAGAACGTCTATCAGCGGCGCGCCGATCTCATCCCGAATCTGGTCGCCACCGTGTCCGGCGCGGCGAATTTTGAGAAGTCGACCCTGGTCGAGATCACCCAGGCGCGCGCTTCGGTGGGCAAGATCGATGCGAGCCAGGTCGCGGACGACCCTGCCAAATTTGCCGCGTTTGAAAAGGCGCAGGCGGGATTGAGCAGCGCGCTGTCGCGGTTGCTCGTGGTGGTGGAACGTTATCCCGACCTGAAGGCCAACCAGAATTACCTGGAACTCCAGGCGCAATTGGAGGGAACGGAGAACCGCATCTCGGTCGAGCGCGGCCGGTACAACGATGTCGTGCAGGCCTACAATACGGCGATCAAGAGTTTTCCGACGATGTTGTACTCGGGCTATTTTGGATTCAAGGAGAAGCCGTATTTCCAGGCAACGACCGGGGCGGAAACCCCGCCGAAGGTGGACTTTAATGCCACCGGGACGTCGACGAAGTAGTCCACGAGATCGGCACTCATGAGATTGTCTTGCCTCCTCGTGGCGATGCTGGCTGCGCCGTTTGCGTTCGCGGTGGAAGTCATTCCACCCAAGCCGCCGCAATACTTCAACGATTACGCGCATGTGGTGTCACCGGCGACCGTTGCGGAGTTGAACAGCCAGCTCGAGCAATTCGAGCGCGACACTTCCAGCCAGATCCTTGTGGTGGTGTATCCAAAAATGGAATCGGATTCGTCGATTGAGGATTACTTGGTGCGCGTCGTGCAGTCGTGGGACGTTGGGCAGAAGGGAAAGAACAACGGCGCGGTGCTGTTTGTGTTCGTCGAGGACCACAAGATGTACATCCAGGTCGGATACGGCCTGGAAGGGGCGTTGCCCGACGCGCTGGCGAAACAGATCATCGAGAACGAGATCAAGCCCTATTTCCGCAACGGCGATTTTACCAGGGGCTTGCGGGCGGGTGTAACGGCGATCCTGGCGGCGACCAAGGGCGAGTACAAGGGCACAGGTCAGACGGTGGCGGACCGATCCCGGTCGAACCAATCGGGCGGGTCGGCTTGGGGTTTCGGGCTCCTCGTTGCATTCATCATTATTATTCTTCTTGGGCGGCTTCTCAGTTACGGCGCGGGTGGCACCGTGTATTCGCGGTCCGGACGAATCGTCAGCTACGGCGGGTTTGGCGGAATGTGGGGCGGTGGTGGATTTTCTTCCGGCGGTGGTGGATTCTCCGGCGGAGGTGGCGGTTTCTCGGGAGGCGGTGGATCGTTTGGCGGGGGCGGCGCCGGGGGAAGTTGGTGACGCGATGAGAATGAAACATTTATTTCGCGAGTTGGATCACGACCGGATCACGGCGGCCATTGCCGAGGCGGAGAAACACACGACCGGGGAAATCCGCGTGTACGTGAGCCATCGCAAGGTGCACGACCCGCGCCACGCCGCCACGCACCAGTTCGTCAAGCTCGGCCTCGACAAAACCAGGCACCGCAACGCGGTCCTGATTTTTATCGCGCCGGAATCGCAGAACTTTGCCGTGATCGGAGACGAGGCGGTGCACGCGAAGTGCGGTGAACCGTTTTGGGAAGACGTTGTCGCAGCGATGCGCGACCATTTTCGACAGGGAAAGTTCACCGAGGGAGTGGTTCACGGCGTTAGCACGGCTGGACGGCTGCTCGCCGAACATTTTCCGTCCCCGACCGCGTGACGCGACGACGCATGTTGATTCTCGCCATCGACCTGGGCACCACGGGCAATCGCGCGATTGTGTTCGACCGTGAGACGCGCGTGGTCGGGTCGAGCTATCGTGAGTTTCGGCAATTGTTTCCCCAACCGGGATGGGTCGAGCACGATCCCGAGGAGATCTGGGAAATAACGCGTGCGGTGATCGACGAGGCCGTGGCCGGGGTGAACACCGACGAGATTGCCGCGGTGGGCGTGACGAACCAGCGCGAGACGGTTGTCTGCTGGGACCCGAAGACGGGCAAGCCGCTGCACAACGCGATTGTGTGGCAGGACCGGCGCACAGCCGGCCGATGCGAGGAACTGAGGCGGAGCGGGTTTGCCGCGGAGATCCACCGGCGCACGGGGCTCGTGTGTGACCCGTATTTCTCGGCAACGAAGATCGAATGGCTGCTGCGAAACGTGCCGGCGACGCGGCATGGCGTTTTCGGGACGATTGATTCGTGGATTGTGTGGAAGTTGACCGGGGGCCGGGTCCACGCCACGGACGTGAGCAACGCGTCACGGACGATGCTGTTCGATCTCCGCCGGCGCCAATGGGACGCGGATCTGCTGAAACAATTTGGCGTGTCGCGGGAATCGCTTCCCGACGTGCGCGCGAGCGCCGGTGATTTCGGCGTGGTCGAGCCGGGGGTGTTCGGGTTTTCCGCGAAGATTTGCGGCGTGGTGGGCGACCAGCAGGGCGCGATGTTTGCGCAGGGGTGTTATGAACCGGGCGTGATCAAGAACACGTACGGCACCGGGCTGTTCCTGATGATGAACATGGGCGAACAGCCGCGGGATTCCGAGCACCTGCTGTCCACGATTGCGTGGCAGATTGGCGAGCGGGTGGATTACGCGCTCGAGGGCAGCGTGTTTGTCGGCGGGGCGGCGGTGCAGTGGCTGCGCGACGGGTTGCAGATCGTGAAAACGTCCCCGGAGACGGAATCGCTGGCGGCGGGCCTGTCCTCAAACGACGGCGTGTATTTTGTGCCGGCACTGACGGGATTGGGCGCGCCGTATTGGGACGCGGCGGCGCGCGGGACAATCGTGGGCCTGACGCGGGCCACGGGCCGGGCGCATCTGGCGCGGGCGGCGTTGGAAGCGATCGCGTACCAGACGCGGGACGTGGCGGACATCATGGGCGCGGAATTGGGCGCGCCGCTACGCAAGCTGCAAGTGGACGGCGGCGCCTGCGCGAACAATTTTCTCATGCAGTTCCAAGCGGACATTCTGGGCGTGCCGGTCGAGCGGCCCGCCGTGATCGAAACAACGGCGCTGGGTGCGGCGGGTCTGGCGGGTCTGGCGGCGAACATGTGGTCAAGCCCGGCGGATTTTCTCGCGCATCGTCGTGTCGAGCGCGTGTTCGAGCCGGCGATGCCGGAATCGACACGCGAAAGTCTGTACGCGAAGTGGAAAAAAGCCGTGGCGCGGGCCCGGGGCTGGGCGGAGTGAGACGATTCACAAAACATGAGTGAAGCGCCAAAACCCAATGCACTGAAACCTGCGGGTTTGCCTGACGAGGAGACGGAGGACAACGCGCCGGTCAATGTTGATGCCATCCTGCAATCGATACTCGGCTGGGGCGGTGAACGTTTCGGCATGACCGCCGCCGTTCTGCGGGGCGACCGCATCATCGCCCAAGGTGCCGCCGGGGTTCGAAAGAGAGGGACCGCAGAGCGCATCACGCTCGATGATCGATTTCACCTTGGTTCCTGCACCAAAGCCATGACCGCGACGCTCGTCGCAATGCTCGTCGAGGAAGGCAAGTTGAATTGGACCACCACATTGGGCGAACTTTTTGCCGACACGGTGAAGCCCATGCACCCGGCGTGGGAGAAAGTGACATTGCCGCAGGTTCTCGCACACCGCTCCGGCTTGCGCTTGGACCCGAACGGTCTAGCTCGGGTGTTTAACCACCTGTTCCTCGCACCCTACGCCAGCCTGCGCAGCCGTCCCGAGTCGATGCGTTCTTCCGGGGAAACTTTGCCGCAGCAACGCCTGGAAATCGCGCGGCAGGCCCTTTCGCGCCCGCCAAGATTCCCCCCGGGCACCAAATTTCTCTATTCCAATGAGGGCTACATTCTCGCGGGGGCAGTGCTGGAACACCTCACCGGTCGTGCGTGGGAAGACCTGATGCGCGAACGACTGTTTCAGCCACTGGGCATCAGCACGGGCGGATTCGGGCCGCCGGGCGCCGCTGGTAACACCGATCAACCCTGGGGCCACTCCTCGGTCGTTGGCAAACCGATTGACCCGGGCAGCCCTGCCGCGGAATTCCCATTGTACTACGGCCCCGCCGGCCTGGCACACATGACAATTACCGATTGGGCAAAATTTATCGGGCTCCATTTGCGCGGAGATCCGGCCAATCCGCATTGCCAGGCCGCGCTGCTCAAGCTGGATACATTTGCGGAATTGCACTCGGTCGCACCCACCACAACTTATTTTATGGGGTGGATAATGCGCAGGATAAACTTCCTGGCAACTGGTGATGCCACACCCGCCGGGACTTACTGTGCGGGATGGGCTATCAGCCCAGCCAGTTGGGCAAAAGGCACCCAGCCTGGAGACACTGGCCGCCGTCTCTGGCACGCCGGAGGCAACGGACAGTGGCTATGCGCCGCGTTCATCGCACCCGAAATTGACTTTGCCGTGCTCGTCGCGTGCAACCGCGGTCTGGACATCGCTGTCTGGAAGACCCGCCAGGCGGCCAGGGCATTGATTCGGACATTTGCGCCCAAACGGACCTCATGATAGCGGCGGCAAGCCGAACCCAGGACCAGCACTGGCGAGGAAGACGTGCGCGAGTGGTGTGTTTTTGTTTTGTTGTGGGGACATTGTTTTTTCTGGCCTGTGAGGATGCTATCGAAATGTTCTTTTCGCGGGCGCGATCACCGATTACAGTCAGTCCGCTTGGACGTTGTTGCGAGCGAGACGCGACATGAAAACTGTTTTCGATTCGAGCGACTGCCAGAACCTCAAGAACGCGCTGGCCAAGGAATGGTTGGAGACCAATGGCCTGGGCGGATTCGCGTCGTCCACGATCATCGGGGCCAACACACGCCGGCAACACGGGTTGTTGGTCGCGTCGCTGCGTCCCCCGGTGGACCGGCATGTGTTGCTGTCGAAATTCGAGGAGCGTGTGGTGGTGGACGGCCACGAATCGGCGATCAGCACGAACCTGTATCCCGGCACGGTGTTTCCCCACGGGTTCAACATCCAGATGGAGTTTCGGCTGCGGCCGTGGCCGGTGTTCCGGTACGCGAACAACGATTTTGAGATCGAGCGGAGCGTGTTTCTCGTGGCCGGCGAGAACACGGTGGTGGTCGGTTATCGGAACCGGCGGTCGCGCGGTCCCATCGGGCTGAAGGTGCGTCCGCTGCTGGCGTTCCGCGATTACAATGCGCTGGCCGAGCGCAATGACGACGTAGACCTCGATGTCGAGCGCGGCAACGGCGTGGTGTCCGTCCAACCCTTCAAGGACAAGCCGCGGTTGTATTTCCACACAAAGGCCGAGGCGGTGGATGCGAAGGCGGATTGGTATCTCACGTTCACGTATCCGGTGGAGCAGGAGCGCGGCCTGGATTTCGAGGAGGATTTGTTCACCCCGTTCGAGCTGTCGTATCGGCTGGCGGAAGGGCAGACCGCGTACATCGTGGCGACGATCGAGAAGAAGGGCGCGGTCAATCCCGACGACCTGGCGGCGCGGGAGCGGGCGCGGCGCAAGGAATTCGAGCGCGAACGGGACCCGGCGCGGCAGGCATTGCTGATTTCGGCGGACTCGTTCCTGGCGCGACGCGGGAAAGACAACCTGACGGTGCTGGCGGGGTTCCCATGGTTCACCGATTGGGGACGGGACACGATGATCGCCTTACCGGGGCTGACGCTGACGTCCGGGCGGTTCGACGTGGCGCGGAAGATCCTGCTGACGTTTGCCCAGTACTGCGACAAGGGGATGATCCCGAATGTGTTTCCGGACAAGGGCGAGACGCCCGACTACAACACGGTGGACGCGTCGCTGTGGTTCGTGGTGTCCGCCTGGAAATACTGGCAGGCGAGCCACGACGACGACGGGGCGCGGCAACTGTTGCCCGCGCTGGCCGACGTGGTGAAGTTTTACAAGGAGGGCACGCGGTTCGACATCCACGCCGACGACGACGGGCTGATCACCGCCGGCACGCCGGGCACGCAGTTGACGTGGATGGACGTGAAAGTGGACGGGTATGTGCCGACGCCGCGGCACGGCAAGCCGGTGGAGATCAACGCGCTGTGGTTGAACGCGCTGCTGATGCTGGCGGAGATGGAAGAGACACTGGCGCAGGACATTCATTCGGCGGTGATCCTGCGGAAACTGGCGGACCAGGTGGCGGCGAATTTCGTGAAGGCGTTCTGGAATCGCGACGGCGGGTATTTGTACGACGTGATTCAGGGAGATTTTCACGATGCGAGCGTGCGGCCGAACCAGATTTTCGCGGTGAGCCTGCCGTACACGCCGCTGGACAAGACGCAGCAGAAGGCGGTGCTCGACGTGGTAACGCAGCAGTTGTTGACGCCGTACGGTTTGCGGACGCTGTCGCCGAAAGACTCGCGCTACTGCGGCCGGTACACAGGCAACCAGTGGCAGCGCGATTGCGCCTATCATCAGGGAACGGTCTGGCCGTGGTTGATCGGGCCGTACTGCGATGCGTATGCGAGGGTGAATGGGAACGGCAAGACGCACCGGAAGGAAATCGGCAAGATCATCGCGCCGCTGTTGCATCATATGGAGGAAGCGGGATTGGGGAGCGTGGCGGAGATTTTTGACGGGAATCCGCCGCATCGTCCCGCGGGCTGCTTCGCGCAAGCGTGGAGCGTGAGCGAATTGCTGCGGGTGTATGATACGCACGTGAAGTGAGCGGGCGTGTGATTCCTGTTAGCTCGCACAACTTGTGCGTCCTCCTCACTTCCTTAGAGCAGCGACATCAAGAATCGGCCTGCTACGGTCATCGCGGTGCCTGCCGCGATCGATCTCTCCCAGCGTCTCACCCTGCGGAATGCGCTTAGCACAAGGGTAAGCACTCCCGCCGCGAAAAACCATACTCCGGCGGCGTTGAGCGCGCCACACGAATTCATTGTCGTCCCAATCGTAATGACCAAGACCCCATTGATGATGAGGGCCGCGAGACGGTCCTTCCAGTCGTTTCTCCACAGGCCTCGGATCCAGAAGAACGATGGTACGAGTGCCCAGACGGTTATCGCGTATATCGCGTATATTGGGAGAGCTCGCTGCGTCATATTCCCTCACCAAGCCTCTTTAATCGGACGCTGTCTTTTGCTAAAGACACGACCGCATGCGATCTTCAACCACTGAAAATCGTAGAGCCGAATCACCGGCCTGTCAATCGCACTTTCAATGGGGAGAAAGTTTCCGAAATGAAAATCCATGACGTAAGCGTGTTGTTGCACGGGGAGATGTTGATCTGGCCCGGGGACCCGAAATTGTCGATGAGCCTGGCGAGCAGCATCTCCGAGGGAGACGTGGCGAACGTCACGCGGATCGAGATGGGGGCGCACACGGGAACGCACATGGACGCTCCGTTCCATTTCAAGCCAAACGGCTCCGGCATCGACAAGCTTTCGTTGGAGGTGTTGATCGGTCCGTGCCGGGTGTTCGATCTTTCCAGCGGCACGGGGCACGTGACGCGCGCGGCCCTCGAGGCGTGCGACATGGCATCGGTGACACGGGCATTGTTCAAGACGCGCAACTCGCGGCGCTGGGCAAACGATGAACGCGAATTCGACAGGGACTTCGCGGCGGTCACCGCCGAGGCGGCGGAGTATCTGGTCGCGCGCGGGATCAAACTGGTCGGGGTCGATTATTTGTCCGTGGAAGCATTCAGCAGCGTGCGGTTTCCGGTCCATCACACGCTGCTGGGAGCGGGCGTGGTGATCATCGAGGGGTTGAACCTGTCCGGGGTGACGGCCGGGGACTACGAATTGATCGCGCTACCGCTCAAGTTGAAGGATGCCGACGGCGCGCCCGCACGGGTGGTGCTGCGATCACTGACGTAGGCGACAAATTTCACCACAGAGACACAGAGAACGCAGAGAAGGGCCGAGCCACGCGTTATCACAACGGCTCGCCAAGAGGCTCGCCCTCCAATACAAAAGCAAAATCAGCCTTTGAAGATGAAATATTTGCGGAGGGCGTAATTGATGAGGAGGGAGACGACGGCATTGGCGCCGAACGCGAGGGTGGTGATGACGCCGAAATGATTGATGAGAAAGCCCATGAGGGCGCTGCCGAGGGCGACGCTGATGCCGGAGACGAGGTAGAAGAAGAGGATTTCGCGGACGCGGTTGTGGCGGCCGGATTCGAACACCCAAACGATGTTGATCAGGTACGCCGTGAGATTCGAGAACAGGAAGGCGACGCCGTTGTCGATGACGGAATTGCGGGCGCGGACGGCATCAGACACGAGACCGACCTGGACGTGGAGCAGTTTGGCGACGGGGTCGTTCGGGGTGAGGCCCGGCATCAGTTTGAGCGCGCAGCAGTAGAACAGGCTGACGTGGACGACGGTGGCGATGACGCCGGCGATGGCGTACTTGATGAACTGGACCAGCGGGGAGTGTTGGCGGCCAGTGAACTGGTTCAACAGGTTACGCATGAGATGTGGGCTTTCGATGTATGGTTACGATTCATTGGCGACTCGTTTCCGGTGAATGTTTGGCGGGAAGAAGTATTTTATTTTTGACGGAATGTCGAGCCTGCGGGTTTCACCACAGATTTGCGCGGGATACGCTTGGATGTTCGTCAGGGGATTGGCGCAACGGCGCCACTCTTGAACGAGGCGCAAGACTGTCGGATTCCCTGCCGGGTGCTGTTTTCCCTGAAAAGCATGATTATATGGATACTCAAAGGGTCACCCCGAATCTGGCGATTGGGTGTAATAATCTGATATACAACTACTTGCGTAGAGTATATGCTTCCCTTCTCTCTTTTGAGTCAATAGTTCTCCAATGGGTGCCCAATAAGTGTTGGAAGCGGGGGAATTGTCTTGCTTTTCATAAGCCCAAAGGTTATAAATTTCGCTCGTAGCAGAAGAATTGTCTTGCTTCCGGTGCGGTCGATGTTTTACTGTTCGGCCCACTCGGGAGTAGGCTGTCGTGAATTGCGAAAGCAGTTGGCGAGTTATGAGACGAAGCATTATCCGTAGAAAAAGCATCCTGACGGACGCGTCTGCTATTTTATTTTCATTTCTAAGTCGCAATGCCAATGACCATGGAGATTGGGGCATGAAACGAATTTACGGGGTGACGAAAATTGTGCGAGTTCTGACCGTGATCGGTCTGTTCTCGCTGTTGGCCAACACTCAGTCCAAGGGCACGCTTTTAGCGCCAGTGCCTGTTTCAACGGAGCCGGAGGGCGGAGCGGATTTCGCCGTTGGATCCTTGGACCTAAGTTATAGCAGTGGGACGTTTCAAGTTACCGCCCAGCCGACAGGGCCGGAACAGTCTATTCTCGCATACAACTACGGATTACCGGTCGGTGAGGGCCCCGACGCCGGCGGCTTTTATGGCGATTTCTCGTTGACAGCGACGATCACTTCCGCCGGCACGCTGACCGCCGGTTCGTTCACCCTCAATGGCGACCTCGGCCTCGGCAACAACTATGAGACACCTCTGCTGATGGGCACGCTGATCACGGGTGCGAACGGGGTGGCTTTCGGATCCTCTTCAGCCTCTGACATCGCGGAAAATGGCTTCACGTATTTTGAGTTTCCGTTTGAGGTGACCGGAGGCGATCCGACAATCGTAGCCAATTTTGGTGGGCCCGGCTCCACGCAAGCCGACATACTCCTGAGTGCGTATTTTGATCCTACCCAGGGTGACACCGCATTCACCGGCAACTGGGGAAGCGGCGATTTTGACAATCTCGAGTCCGCAGGCGGTTCAAGTGACGCGGACATTGTGGTGGTTCCCGAGCCATCTTCGATTTTGCTTTTGTTGGTTGGTTGCGTTGTTTGTGTGGGCGCATATCGCGCCACGGCAAACAAGCGGCTGCGTTCGCGCGGCTGAAGTCGGGTGTAGTGCTAGTGCGGGAAATGTGTGTGGGTTGGGTAGAAAACAGGGTGCTCGCCTTCGGAATTGTCGGGCATGCCAGGCCCGGTCAATCCGAGCGAAGGAATTGTCAAACCGGGCGTAGCCCGCCACACGTCAACGTGCTACTGAGTATGCATTGCTATGCGGTGCTGGCGTACTGCGGCGATGTGGGTGTGAGAAAACATTGATACCGGGGAAAAAAGAGTAGTGATGTGCATTGCTGTGCGGTCCTGGTGTGCCGCGGCGATGTGGACGTGAGAAAACGTGGAGAAGCGGTCGGAAAGGATCCAAGATTATGAAGCATAGCGTCGCATTTTACGTTTTGGGAATCGCAGGGTTGACGTTGGTGGCGGCATCGGCGCTCGCAACTCTTCTGGGCGTCGACATCGTAATCTACCCGCGCGTCGCGTACACAAGCGCCAGTGGGACCTCGATAACGTACACGGCAAGCAACGAAGTTTTCAAGGTCGCCTCCACGCCCACATCCATACAGTTTTCCAGCTCGTCTTCGGCCATACTGATCTCCGGGACCAAGAGCCTGACCATAAATATCCTGGTCGATAACAATGGCAACCTGATCGGCGGTGTGCCGGCCAACGCCGGCAACGACTTCGTCCTCTCCGGGACAGTAAAGGTTGTCAGCGGCGGTGTGACCAATACGTACACGGGCGTGCTGTTGACGGGTTCGGTGACCGGGTTTGGCTTCGCACCGAGCGGCGGGGCCATCTCTGCGTTTGACTGTCGGTTTAATCCCAACGGCGGCCAACTGCTTAGCTACTTCTCGTGCGGAGATATTGGCGTCACCATAACCAGCGACGGCTCCACGTTCACGGGATCGTTCTCGACCAATTTCAACGGTGCGGCCAAAGGCACCGCGGGCTTGGAGGACCTCATTCCGCCCAGCGTCACCTGTCCGACCAACATTGTTCTCCAGTGCAATGCCTCCAGCGGCGGACAGAACGGCGCGTTCTACACGTATCCGGCCCCGACAGGCTCCGACAACTGCACGACCAATCCCACGTTCGTTTACACGCCGCCGTCGGGCAGCTTCTTTGCGCTGGATCCCACCGATGAGTCGACGAATTACACGGTGGTGCTCACGGCCACCGACGCCTCCGGCAACTCGAATTCTTGCTCGTTTATCGTCACTGTGGTGGATACGGCGCCGCCAGTCATCTCGACAAACGCCCCCATCGTCGGCGAATGCGAGGTGAGTCCATTCGTGCTGACGAATGCTACCGGCGCGTGCTACGCCCCGTTCACGTTCCAGATACCGACGGCCTTCGACGAATGTTGCCTGGCTACCGTCACCGTGTCGGCTGTGGACCAGAGTAACGCGGTCATTCTCCTCACCAACAACGGCGACGGCACCATGAGCGGCGACTTCCCGGTCACATGCACCGGCACCGATCTGATCACGTCCGTGGCCGACGATCTCCACGGCAACACCGCGGCGGCCACATGCGAAGTTCTCGTCGTGAACGACCAGCTGCCCACCATTAACTGCGTCAGCAACCAGGTCTTCGAATGCATGGCCAACACGCCTGTGGGCGGCGCGATTACTTTCCAGGAGCCGACGGCCTTCGACGTCTGTCCGAACGTGATGATCTCCTGTGTGCCGACCAATGGGAGCGTGCTGCCCCTGGGCACGAACCTGATCGTCTACACGGCCAGTGACTGCAGCGGCAACACGAACGTGTGCACGTTCGATGTGATCGTGGTGGACACAAATCCCCCGACGGTTTACTGCCCGGCGAACGTCACGCTGTTGTGCGGCCAGTCGACCAACACCAGCATCACCGGCACAGGCACGGCCACCGATACCTGTGATCCCAGTCCGGTTGTGACGTACAGCGATTCTGCCGGCGCGGTCACTTGTACGGGCTTGGCTGGCATTAATCGCACGTGGACGGCCACTGATGCCTCGGGCAACTCCGCTTCCTGCGTGCAATCCATTACCTTCACCAACACCACGGCACCGGTCGTCACGGTTCCGACCGGCAGCAATTTGGGCTGCAACCCGGCGACTCTGCCCACTGTGGCGAGCGTCACGGCTCTGGTGACGGCGACGGATAATTGCTCTACCCCGACCGTCAATGTCTCGTCCGTGGATACGACCAATGGCTGCACGATCACACGCACGTTCACGGTGACGGCGAGCGACGGTTGCGGCAATACGTCAGCCCCGCAAACAGTGGTTTACTCCTGGACGGCGGATACCACGGCACCGGTCGTTACGGTCCCGGCGGGTGCCAGCTTGGGCTGTAATCCCGCAACGCTGCCTTCTGTCGCCAGTGTGAAGGCCTTGGTGACGGCGACGGACAACTGCAGCGGCACGCCGACCATCACTGTCACGTCCGCGCTCACCGGCTCCTCTTGTGCCCAGACCAACACGTTCACGGTGACGGCCACCGACGCTTGTGGTAATACCTCAGCCCCGCAAACGGTCGTCTACACCTGGACAGTTGATACCACGGCGCCGGTTGTTACGGTCCCAACCGGCAGCAATCTGGGCTGTAATCCCGCAACGCTGCCCTCTGTCGCCAGTGTGAAGGCCTTGGTGACGGCGACGGACAACTGCAGCAGCACACCGACCATTACTGTCACGTCCGCCCTCAGCGGTTCACCCTGCGCCCAGACCAACACGTTCACGGTGACGGCCACCGACGCTTGTGGTAATACCTCAGCCCCGCAAACGGTCGTGTACACCTGGACAGTCGATACCACGCCGCCAGTCTTCACCTCGCTTCCAACCGGTGGCAGCTTGGGTTGTAATCCGGCCTCTCTGCCCTCTGTCACGAGCGTGAAAGCACTGGTGGCGGCCACCGCTACCTGCGGTACGCCGACCATCACGGTCACCTCCGCGCTCAGCGGCTCCGCTTGCGCCGAGACCAATACCTTCACGATCACGGCCGCCGATACCTGCGGCCTTTCCACGTCCGCACAAGTCGTTTACACTTGGACAGCGAACACCACGCCGCCGAGCATCACCTGCCCCGCCGGTGTGACGGTTCAATGCGCGTCGAACGTGCCGGCAGCCAATGTGGCGTCCGTGATTGCCTCCGCTACCTGTGGCACGCCGACCGTTACCTGGGTGGGAGATGTGATCACCAATAAGACCTGCCCGAATCGGTACACGGTCCTCCGCACGTACAAGGCGGTGGATCCGTGCGGCAACAGCGCCACCTGCACGCAGACGATTACGGTTGACGACACCACGCCGCCGAGCATCACCTGCCCGACGAATATTACCGTGGTCACGTCGTCCTTCTGCACCAATACCGTGCCGGCCTCCACTCCGGCGATCGTGGCGTTCCTGCAGGGGGTCACGGCCAGCGACAACTGCGGCACCGGCGCCACGGTGACCAACAATGCGCCGGCGAACTTCTCGATCGGCACGAACACGGTGACGTTCACCGCGACCGACTCGTGCGGCAATACCTCGACCTGCCAGGCTGCAGTCATCGTCGTGACGACCCCGGTGACCTGCCATACGATCACCTTCGCTCCGTCCTACTGCGACCATCACTTCGATAACTACGGCAACGGTCAGTTTGCCGATTTCGAAGGCAATCTCACCTTGTCCGATGGCGATCAGCCAAGTGACTTCCGCACATCATCGAACAGCTACTATTCGGTGAAGGTGACGATCGGCACGAATGTGGTGTACTGCAAGAGCCTGGTCCTCTGCAACGTCGAGAACGACGGCTGCGGCGGCGAAGCGTGGGAGTACTACGGCAACAACAACTACGAGCAGTCGATCTGCCGATTCACGGATAACCAGTGCTACAATGCGTTGATGGATCCGAATATGCCGAACTCGTCTGCGACCCACAATAAGAACTGTGGCGAGCTCTCGACGGTGAACATCGGCGCCACCTCGACGCGGTTCTATTATGCCTTCCAGAATGCGTCGCAGCCGATCACGGTCACGTGCGACGGGATCCCGATTTGTTCCATTTCCAACAACGTTGCCACCTCGACGTTCCCGTTCTCGCAGTCCGGCACGACGATCCAGTGCACGTTCCCCGACCGACTGGTTCCGGGCAACACCCTCCAGTGGTACGCGTGCGGAAACCCGAACTCGGTGTCATCGAACTGCCTGCTCTACACGCAGCAGACGTGCGCCAGCAACAATGCAACGGCCACGTACTTCAATGAGGGCGGCGTCTTCCAGTTCCAGTGCCCCACCTCAGGCATCAACTTCAACGGCACCAATCGTCAAGTGTGCGTAACCGTCATGATTGGCCAGCCCGGGGTGACCGCCAAGGTCGGGTGCACGACGTTCTGTGAGACTCTCGGCGTCATGGGCTATCAGGACTGGCAGTTCGGTAATTGCTCCCAGTTCCAGGATGAGTACCAGCAAGAGTCCAACTACTGGTGGTGATGCCGTTTAGCCGTCTAGGAGTGGTGCCATGAAGTGGAAAGGGATCGCCCTTGGCGGCGTTGTCCTCGCGGCAATTGCTGGGATCTGGTGGCTGACGAGGCCGGAAGGATCCGGCACCTCGAGGTCACCGGCGGCGAGCACTCCGTCAACCTCGAGCCAGCGTGAGACAGCCCCGAGTCCGTCTCCGGAAGGTACTCCCACGCCCGCCGCCAGCCCGGCGCCCCAGGCCGCGCAACCCGTCAATCCTCCAGCGGGACCGAATACGGCGGTTGTTCCTTCGGCCGCCCAGAAAGCGTCCGTCGCGGCGGCGCTCGACGATATAAAAAAGCTCTACGGCTACGCCGGGGCGCTGAGTTGGGATGATGCCAAGGCCCTGATCGCCAAACGCAAGCAGGACACCAAGGCGATGGAGGATCGCTTGGCGGCCTTGGGCGCTGGCGGCGCCGCAGCCATCGCCGCCGGCTACGGCGCGACGGATGACATGCACGCCAAGCTGATGTTGATTCACGCCCTGGGCGCGATCCAAGACGACGCAGCTGATGCGACGCTTCAATCGCTGCTCGCCGGGGAGGGCATTTTCAGTCTCCAACGCGAAATGATTGCGGCCCTGGGCGAGCGCCAGGATCCCGCGGCGGTGGCGATCCTCAGCCAGATTGTGGCCAATCAGACCGATTCGCAACAACTCCGGTTCGCCGCCGTACAAGCCCTGGCCGGCCAGCCGTCCGCCCTGCCCGTGCTAACGCAGCTTTTCCAGTCGGAAACGAACCCCGATGTGCAGAAGCAGATGATCATGGCTATCGGCGCGACTCACAACGACGCCGCCCAGACCGCCCTCGCGGGGGTTGCGGAAGGCAATACGGACATTGGCATCCGGGAAACGGCCATCCAGGAATTGGCCCGGGTTTATGGGGCCGGGGCGTTGAGCGTGTTCCAACAATTGCTCAACGATCCGAACGAAGCGATTCGCGAAAACGCGGTGTCGGCGGTGGCGCAAGTGCACAGCGACGCGGCCGTGGCGTTGCTGCAGCGGACCGCGACCTCCGATTCCTCGGAACAGGTGCGCGCGACCGCCCAGTCAGCCCTGTCCGCCGCAACTGTGCAGTGAGCCAGGCGCCAGCGGCACCTGCATGCAGCAATTCATGGCGGGAACTACTTCCGCAAAGACGCCAGAGATGGCCTTCACGAGTTCGTAGCCGCTGCTCACGCGGACGTCGCGTTCGGGCATCGGATAATAGAGCTGGAACCCGGCCCACTTGTCGCGCTTCGGATATTTCCGGGTGGCCTCGCGAATCTGCCGGGCGGATGTGAAGTTCTTCTTCGTGAAGACGGTGTTCGCTTCCCAATCGCCCACCTCAACCACGAACCCCTCGCGCTTCACCAGTCGTTGCAGTTCCCCGTCCAACTCGGAGCCTGTCGCGCTTTGTTTGATGAGCCGATGCCAGTCCCAATCGTCCTTCAGCAAACAGCCTGGATAGGGTTCCGGTCCCTGCGTGTAGCCCCGTTCGATTTGCAGGCCGCTCTGGAACACTTTCGTGTCCGTGTCCGCCGAGATGAACAGCTTCGCGCACCCGAAATTGACCTTGTTCGAGATCGGCTTGGCCTCGCGGTTGGCGCGCGGGATCCAACAAATCCATTGCCAATACACGCCGCGCCCCCAGCGGTCGGTTACGAACGCCGTCTGATACCGTTGTTCGAGGAAAAACTTCAGGATTTGCGTGATCCGCTCGTGCGGCTCGATGTTCCCAACCCGAATCCCGCGCTCGAAATCGATCCACTCACCCCGGAACGCCTCGCCTGTCGGCAATTCCGCGCCGCCCTCGCCCCGCTTCGCCAGCGGCAGCCAGTCTCGTGTTGAGGTTTCTCGTTTCATGGCCGATACGGATCGCCACAACGGGATACGAGTGATACGTGCACACTCGCATTCATTCGCGGTCACTTCGCCAAGCTGTGACTCGCCAGAATACTCTCGAAGATCACCCGCCCGTCGTCGCTGCCCAGCAGCTTTTCGCTGGCGCGCTCGGGATGCGGCATGAGGCCGAAGACGTTCCTCATCTCGTTGCAGATGCCGGCGATGTTGTCGAGCGAGCCGTTCGGATTGGCGGCATCAGTGATCTCGCCGTCCTTTGTGCAATAGCGGACGATGACGCGGTCGTCGCGCTTCAGTTGCTCGATGACCTGCGGCTCGGCGAAATAGCTGCCCTCGCCGTGGGCAATCGGGATGCGCAAGACCCGGCCTTTCTGGCAGGCATTGGTGAACGGCGAGTCCGTCGTCTCGACCCGCACGTGGACCTGATCGCAGATGAGTTTCAGCCCGCGATTCCGAATGAGCGCGCCGGGCAACAGGTGTGCTTCACACAAAATCTGGAACCCATTGCAAATGCCGAGGACCAGCCCGCCCGATTTGGCGTGCTTGATGACCGCTTTCATCGCCGGCGCGAACCGCGCGATCGCCCCCGTCCGCAGGTAATCGCCGTAGCTGAACCCGCCGGGCACGATGACGCAATCCACGTCGCCGAGCGTGCCGTCCTTGTGCCAGATGTAACGCGTCGGCTGCCCGAGCACGTCCGCCAGCGCGTGGTAAGCGTCCTGGTCGCAATTGCTGGCGGGAAACTGGATCACGCCGAATTTCATTCGATCTCAAAGGTATATTCTTCAATGACCGGATTGCTCAGCAGTTTGTGGCAGGCTTCGTCGATCTTCTTCTGCAACTCGGCCTTGTTACCGCCTTCCAGTTCGATCTCCATGAACTTTCCGATCCGCACGTCCTTGATCCCGGTAAAATCCATCGACTCCAGCGCGTGTTTGACGGTCTTCCCCTGCGGATCCAGCACGGTGCGTTTCGGCATGACAATGATGCGAGCTTTCATCGAATCCCAACTTTCTTGAAAGTGTTATCCACCTCGCGGAAGTGAACGTCGAGGTCGAACAGCTTGTCCACCTCCCGTCGTGTGAGATGGCGCATGACATCCGCGTCCAGCAGGAGGAAGTCGCGAAAGGCCTTGGCACCGGTCCATGTCTTCATCGCATTGCGCTGGACAAGCGCGTACGCCTTTTCACGGGTCATGCCCTTCTTCGTCAGCGCCAGCAACACGGCCTGCGAATAAATCAACCCCTTGCTCGATTCGAGGTTGGCCTTCATCCGCTGCGGGTACACGAGCAGTTTGTCCACGACATCCGTCAGCGTCACGAGCATGTAATCGAGCAACGTCGTCGAATCCGGCAGGATGATGCGTTCGACGCTGCTGTGCGAGATGTCGCGTTCGTGCCACAGCGCGACGTTCTCCATCGCCGCCAGCGCGTTGCCGCGCAACACCCGCGCCAGTCCGCACAGCCGCTCGCAAGTGATCGGGTTGCGCTTGTGTGGCATGGCGCTGCTGCCTTTCTGGCCCGCCGCGAAAAACTCCTCGGCTTCAAGCACTTCGGTTCGCTGCAAATGCCGAAACTCCAGCGCCCAACGATCAATCGAGCAGCCCACCAGCGCGAGGGCGCTCATGAACTCCGCGTGACGATCGCGCTGGACGATCTGCGTCGAGATCCTGTCCGGTTGCAGCCCGAGCTTCTTGCAGACATACGCCTCGACGCGCGGGTTCATGTGCGCGTACGTGCCGACCGCGCCGGAAATCTTGCCCACGGCAATAATGTCGCGGGCCAGCACGAGCCGTTCAAGCGCGCGGCCAAACTCGTCATACATCAGCGCCATTTTCAACCCGAACGTGATCGGCTCGGCGTGGACGCCATGCGTCCGGCCAATCATCGGCACGAGCTTGTATTTCTTCGCCTTCTTCGCGACGACGTCGCGCAGTTTCTTCACGTCTTCGATGAGAATGTCCGCCGATTGCGCCATCTGCACTGCCAGCGCCGTGTCGACCACGTCTGACGACGTGAGCCCCTCGTGGATGTGCCGCGACGCCGGGCCGACGTTCTCGGCGACGTTGGTGAGGAACGCGATCACGTCGTGGTTGGTGGTGCGCTCGATCTCGCCAACCCGTTTGACGTCGAATTTCGCCCGCCGCTTGATCGTCGCGAGGTCTTTCGCGGGAATCTTGCGCGCCTCGCATGCCAGAATCTCGATCTGCAGCCAGATGGAGAACTTGTTCTCCTCCGTCCAGATCTGGCGCATCACCTCACGGCTGTACCGGCGAATCATAACCCTGTGAGGCTAGCGGACGATCCCGGTGTTGTCAACGCGCCGCCAACTGGTATCATGGCCCCATGAGCGCGAAGGCATGCCGCCATTTGCGAAACGCGCTGATCGTCGTACTCGTCCTTGCCACCCTTTACGTCGCATACCGCTATACGCTCCACTGCCTGGTCGAAGCCAAGCTCGACGAAATCCGCAAACAGGGCTACCCGGTCACTCTCGCCGAACTGGATAAGTGGTATCCGCAACCGCCGCCGGGCGAGAACGCGGCGGAGATTTATGAGGATGCCTTTACCCGGTACGCGAGATGGGATTATGAACACATTCGAGTCCTCCCTTTGGTTGGCGATGCGACGCTTCCAAAGCGTGGCGTTCCTTTATCAGGCGACGTACGCGATGCGATTGCGAGCTACATGGCTGATAATCGATCGGCTGTGAAGCTATTACACGATGGGGTGGCAAGGAAGCGTTGTCGGTATCCGGTCAGTTACTCTGCGGGGTTTGACACACCGGTGCCTCACGTGAACGGAGTGCGACAAGGAGCGCGACTGCTTGGTCTTGAAGCCGTTTGGCGCTCTGACAAGGGTGACGGAGAAGCTGTGGCTGATTCCGTGGCCGCGACAGCGGCTCTGGCGCGCTCTCTGGAGGATGAACCCGATGGGATCAGCCAACTCGTACGTATCGCCGTGTTACAGATGGCGGCATCGAGGCTGGAGGATGCACTCAATTGCACACCATTTACAGATACGCAGTTGCGAGATCTCTACACCGTCTTCGCCAATCGCGAGATTACAAATTCCCTCACACGTGCATTTGTGGGCGAGATCGCCAATAACACGAGTTTTTTTAGTGTGCCCGTGGATAGACAGCTTGGTGTTATGCTACCGCCCCCACCGGAACCGCATACTTTTCAAACCATCATTGGCGTGATCCCGAATACGTGGTACAGGCGTCCACAGTTCTACCTCCTCAGGGCATCGGGTTTGTTGGAGATCGATCTCTTTCACTATTGCGGCATCATGGAAAAGTATCTTGCCGCTTTAAGACTTCCGCTACCTGAAAGGCTTACCGTCGCAAGATCCATCGATAAAGACTTCAGTAAGCTGCCAAGGTTTTGCATCATGTCACGCTGGCTCACATGCGGAGGCAGCGGTATGAGCGCGTATATTGTGAAGGACTTCTCTGTGACCGCAACCCTCCGATGCTGTTGTGCATCCCTGGCTGTCGAACGCTACCGGCTCGCCAATGGCGCACTGCCCGATTCGCTCGGCGACCTCGTCCCAAAGTTTCTCGACGCCGTTCCCATCGACCCGTTCGACGGGCAGCCGCTGCGCTATAGGAAGCTGACGAAAGGGTACGTCGTTTACAGCGTCGGTGAGGACGGGAAGGATGACGGTGGGGACGAGAAGAAGGACATCACGTTCACGGTCGAGCGCTGAGCCGGGCTGCTTGCCAGAATGCTTGCGATTTGCAACGTGGCGTGCACGTGTTGTCGGGGCCGACGTCGGAAACCGCCGCCCTAAAACTTCCGCTTTTTGAATTTCGGAGTTGCATCCTGACCTGAACTTTGTTACCCATTTGTCACAAGGAGGTGGGGGAACACGGTTCCCTCATAAGGAATGATGGAATGGGGAGCCAGTCGTATCCTGTCTTTGCGCAAGCACGCCGGCATGACCCAGGCCAAATTTGCCCAGTGGCTTGGTGTGTCCGTCAAACAGGTCAAATACCTGGAGCACCAACGCCGCAATCCCAGCGGACCGACCCGGCGACTGCTGGATATTCTGGCGGTACAGTTCCATTTCAACGGTGCGGAGGCCGTGCTGGTTCTGGGCACCGATACCACGCACTTGAAGCCATCAGGCAGCCATACAAGACCCCCGCCGACTGCTCCCGCGCAATCACACGATGACGGAGACGTGGCCGCGCAATCGCCCGAGAAGACGCCGGGGCCGGATGCCGGGAAGAACGATCCGGGAGCGACTGCGACCCCGCCCGTTTCCGATGATGACGCTTTCGTTTGGCGCTAAGTGGTGCTAGAATCAGCACGTGAACGTTGGCGTGCAGCAACCGGTGCCGCGCTGGAAACAATGGGCCTGGCGGGCCACACTGGCTGTACTGGGTCTGTCCCTATTCTTCGGCATCTGGCGATTTGCCCTCGATGGATTCGTTGCCGGCCAGATTGCCGGGATCCGTGAGAAAGGCTATCCGGTAACGCTTGTCGAACTGAATCGATGGTATCCCCGCGTTGCTCCCGTGGACAACGGCGCTGTCTTGTTCGACAAGGCGTTCGCCGGTTTGCCCCACCCATCGGATCGCGCCGACAAATTCCAGGGCGATCCCGCGTTTGTTTCTTCGCGCCCTGCCCTGTTGTCGGCCCCCCCGACGCAAACCACCGTGGATTCCCTCGGGGGAAATGACGACGTGCTGGCGCTGCTACACCAGGCATCGAATGCTCCCCGGTGCCGGTTCCCCATCGACCTGCGAACGCTCTCCATTGCGCCCTACCGGCATTTGGGGAATCTCATTTACAGCGCTCATTTGCTCGAAGCCGACGCCGCCAATCATGCCGTCTGCGCTGACCCTCAACCAGCCGTCGCCTCCGTCCAATCGTTGTTCGCCCTGTCCCACGCGCTCGCCAAGGAACCACTGGTGCGGTCTCATCTCGCGCGTCTCGAGTGCCAACATATCGCCGTCAACAGCCTCCAGAACCTGTTGAACGGGACCAGCTTGACGGACAAACAGCTCGACACGCTCGGGGATGCTCTGGACAAAGCCGACGATCAACGCGGGCTGGCCCGCGCATTCATCGGCCAACGCTGCATCGGCCTTTACGGTTTCGACATGATGCAACATGTCATGGATCTGACCACCCTGCCGGTGGCGCGCTCGTATCCGCTCGGCCAGAGGTTTCTGATCAATCTCGGCGTCTTCTTCGGTTCGCCCGGCTACCTGTATGACTTGTGCGGATTGCTCCGGTGGGATGAACTCAACTACTTGCGGTTCATGGATCACTGCGTCCAGACGGCCCAAATGCCCTTCCCCGAACGGATTGGCGCCACGCAAGCGCTCCGCCAAACGCTCGCAGACGAATCCCAACTGCACTCGCTGTCCCGCGCGTGGCTGCGCGGAATGAACGGTCCACGCGTCATCCTCAAAGACGCCGCCCTCGCCGCCCGACTCCGCGAAGCCCGGGTCGCCATCGCCGTCGAACGCTACCGTCTGGCCTACAACCACTTGCCGCAGTCTCTCGGGGAACTCGAATCGTCGGGAATCGCCCCCGGCATGATGCCGCCCGACCCGTTTAACGGTCGCCCCCTGCGCTACACCCGCCTCCAAAACGGCTTCGTTGTCCAAAGCGTGTGCCAGAACTACGCCGACGGAAACGATCGCGACGGTCTCCGAGATGCCGTGTTCACCGTGGAACGCTGACCTGCGTCCGGCCGGTCTCGATAGTCCCATTCTTGCTAGACGGCGCAAAGAATCGCAGATTTGGTTCGCCATTGCCCGCCTGTTTAGCAAGACGGCGAACGTCCCACCGACGCTGCAAAACCTGCCGAACCCCCAGGCTTTGTTTACAGGCGGTAAAACGCTTATCTTGCCAGCATTCAAGCACTTGAAGCGACGATTCACATTTCCGGCACGTCTGGTGCTTCCCATCCATGGCAACGTCATACCCAAAGGCCCGATGGCAAACTCCACCATCCTGGTTGTCGATGACGATATCGTGGTTCTTACCGCCCTATCGAAGATGTTGAACATTTTTGGCTATATCGTCGCCGGCGCCTCAAACTCCCAAGTCGCAATGGATTACGTCACCGGCTCCCGAAAACGATTCGACCTCATCATCACCGATCTGGCCATGCCGGGCATCGACGGCGTCCAGTTCATGACCGCCGCCAAAAAAGTCTTTCCCGACATCCCCATCATCGTCATGACGGGGTATTCCGAGCGCTGTACGCCCGAGGAAGCCCTCCGACTCGGCGCATTTGCCTACATCGGCAAGCCGTTCAAAATCCCCGAGGTCATCAGCACCATCGAACGCGCCCTTCGCCCGGCCGCGACCATCCCCGCTCCCCAGCCCCATACCCCGGCTAAAGCTCATCGCCCACCCGCCCTGCACCACGACAAGATCGCCCCGCCCGCCGCCACTCCCATCTGATCCGCCTGGCCTGACACGGCACCCCGAGGGCCGATCGCTGGCCTCTATCTTGTCAAAGAACCCTTGTAACCACGTGAATTTGGGTTCGTTTTTGGCTTTGCTTTTTGAAAAATTCCACGCCGGCTTGAATAAACTTGGGTTCGTTTTACGAAAATACCCTTTTGGACGGATGGCCCCTTGTAGCCACGGCGGCTCCGCCGCCGCGAATCGGGTCTTCCTTTGGAGGGCGAGCCTCCCGGCGAGCCGCCTCCCCGGTCGCCCCTCATCCCCTATGTCAAAGAACACCAAACGCCAGACCATATCGCAACACGATAATCCTGTCAAATCCAAACATCCGACAGACATCAAAATGTCGCTCGCCGGCCCCCTGCGCGTGCCTGTGTAGCGTCGGCTGTCACCAGCCGATTGCCCGCCATCCTCCGCGCCCCACTGGAGGGCCACGCTCCGTCGTGGCCGCCTACCGATAAAAAATTATGGATAGTGCTATCCATAAACTGCCAAACATGCCACGACAAACACGGCCTTCGCGTCCTTCGTGTCGGAGTTTACCCTGAGCACAGTCGAAGGGTGGGGAACATCCGCCCCCATCCGTGTTCATCTGTGGCTTACTCGCCGCCCGCTCTTTTTCCTTGTCCCGAGCCGCAAACCGACCTAGGAGTGTCCAGACATGAACTCGCTTTCCTGGGGCATCCTCGGCACCGGCCGCATCGCGGGTGTGTTCGCGAAATTCCTGCCCCAATCCAAGACCGGCAACCTCGCCGCCGTCGCCAGCCGCTCCCAAATCAACGCGGACCGATTCGGCGCGGAGTTCCACGCGCCGCGATGCCACGGCTCCTACGACGCCCTGCTCGCCGATCCATCCGTCCAAGCCGTTTACATCGCCACGCCGCACCCCATGCACGCCGCGTGGTGCCTGAAAGCTGCCAAGGCCGGCAAGCACATCCTTTGCGAAAAACCGCTCACGCTCAATCACGCCGAGGCGGTCACCGTCATCAACGCCGCCCGACGCCACAACATCTTCCTGATGGAAGCGTTCATGTACCGGTGCCATCCGCAAACGCTCAAGCTCGTCGAACTCATCCGCCAGAAATCCATCGGCGAGGTCCGCATCATCCAGGCGTCGTTCGGTTTTCATCGCGAGTTCAACCCCAACCAGCGTCTCTTCAGCCACGAACTCGGCGGCGGCGGCATCCTCGACATCGGCTGTTACCCCGTATCCATGTCGCGTCTCATCGCCGGCGTCGCCATCGGCCAACCGTTCGCCGACCCGACCGAACTCCATGCATCCGGCCACCTCGCCACCACGGGCGTTGATCTGTGGACCATCGCCGCGATGAAATTCCCCGGCGACATCCTCGCCGCCGTCTCCGCCAGCACCCAGGTCCAACAGGACAGCGCCCTGCGCATTTTCGGATCGGAAGGAAATATTTTCGTCGCCGCGCCGTGGGGACCGTCCCGTGACGGCGGCAAGACCACGATCGTGTTGGAACGCAAAGGGGAATCACCACGCGAAATCGTCATCGACTCGCCCCAACCCCTCTACGCCATCGAAGCCGACAACGTGGCCGCGCATATCGAGGCCCGCCAGTCGCCGGCCATGACCTGGGACGATTCGCTCGGCAACATCAAAGCCCTCGACCGCTGGCGCGCTGCAATCGGCGTCGTCTACCAGTCCGAAAAATCCCGGAAGTAGCGCCAACCGCAGCGATTATTTCCGCATGTGAAATCCCTTGACCGCGCGGGGGCCCTGTCGCCACTATGTGAGCACCGACCGGATACCAAAGGAATTGCCGCTATGAAACACATCAATGTCTCAGTCCTCTCGCTTGTCGTCTTCTGCTTCGCATTCAACGGAACCGCCCGCGCTCAAAACCCGCCTCTGCCCGTCATCCCCAGCAACACGTTCTCGATAGCCAAGTACGGCGCGGTCGGCGATGGCACGACCCTCAATACCGCGGCCATCCAGAAAACCATCGATGCTGCCAGCGCCGCCGGCGGTGGCGTTGTCCTGGTTCCCGAAGGCAAATTCCTGACCGGCCCGTTCACGCTCGCCAGCCAGATCAATCTTCAGTTGGCCAAGGGCGCGACAATTCTGATCTCCGACGACATGAAAAATTATCCGAGCGCGGACGAACGGTATCAGGATTGCATCTCCGTGGTCGGCGCGCACGATGTCGAAATCAGCGGCGATGGCACCATTGACGGCCAGGGCAAGGTCTGGTGGGAGGCGTTTCGCGCCGATAAATCCATGACCCACCGCCCCTTCATGGTCAAAATCTCCAAGTGCACCCGCGTCTACGTCCACGGGATCACCCTTTGCAATTCGCCGATGTTCCATCTCGTGCCCCAAAATTGCACGGATGTGACCATCCAGGGAATCACCATCCAGTCGCCCGCCAACGCTCCCAATACCGACGGCATCGATCCGTCAGGGTGGAATTTTCTCATCACCAACTGCACGATCGACGGCGGCGACGACAACATCGCGGTGAAACCTGGCAACAACTCCCGCTCGCCCGGGAACAAAAACTTTGTCATCACGAATTGCACGTTCCGGCACGGCCATGGCATGTCGATCGGCTCGAATACGGACAACGGCATCGAGGACCTGCGGGTGAGCAATTGCACGTTCGACTCCACCGATTCCGGCATCCGCATCAAGACCCAGCGCGGGCGCGGCGGTCTGTTGCAAAATCTCACCTACGAAAACCTCACCATGACCGCCGTGAAGAATCCGATCTACATCATCGACTGGTATCCGGAACGTAACGCCCCCAAGGATCCGGCAACGGAGAAGCCCCAGCCCGTTGACAGCCACACCCCCATCAACAGGAATATCGTCATCCGCAACGTGACCGCCACGGACTGCCCCACCGCGGGCACGATTCGCGGGTTGCCTGAGGCCCCCATTTCCAACGTGACCCTGTCGAACGTGACCATCTCGGCGAAGGAGCCCATGAAAATCTACCATGCTCAGGGCATCAAGTTCGTCGATTCGAAGGTCACGGTCGAGAACGGCAAGCCGCTCGCCCTGTTCAACGCCCAAGTCACCGGGTTGGAATAATCCTCACCCGACCGTGTAATGGCACGCGCCCCGTTTCCATCGGGGGGCAACGCACTCGCCGGCTCGACAAGCTTGCCTGCCGCGTGATAGACACGGGCCAATCAAGCGATGGATCTGACCTATTTGCTCCGCAGTTGCCACTTGTTCTCCGACTTGAACGAGCGCGAACTCCAAGAGCTTCTGCCGCTGGCTCGCCGCAAGGATTACCGGAAAGGCCAGATTGTGTTCACCGAGGGGGACCCGTCGCGGGGGTTTTTTCTGGTCGCCAGCGGTGCCGTGAAGATCTTTCGCGTCGGCCCCGATGGACGAGAGCGGGTGCTCCACGTCGTCGAAACGGGCGAATCGTTTGCCGAGGCGGCCATGTTCATGGACGCCTATCCCGCCACGGCGGAAACACTCGGCCCGAGCACGATTGTGTACGTCGAGAAGAACGGCTTCAAACAACTCCTCCTGCGCGACCCCCACCTGGGTTTCAAGATCATGGGTACGCTCGTCAAATCGCTGTCGCAAATGCGCAACGCGCTGACCGATCTCACGCTCAAGGAAGTCCCCGCGCGTTTCGCCAGCTACGTGCTCAGCTTGCCGGTCGCGACGGGCAACCCCATCAAGGTGACCGTTAGCAAGACCACCGTCGCCCAAATGATCGGCACCACGAAGGAGACCTTCTCGCGCCTGCTCGCCCGACTCGCCCGTCACCGCATCCTCACCTACCGCGGCAACCTCATCCGCGTCCAGAATCGCCCGCGCCTCGAGAAAATCGCCCGCGGCGACGAGCGAATCTAAGTCTCTGGTTTGTTGACCTGGGTCAATCGGCTTCCCGCGCACCGGTGCTACCGTGCATCCAGTAAGAAAGGATGTCACTGACGATGAAACGGCTGAACACATTGCTGGCTCTCACCGGAATCATGACGCTGGCGCACGTGGTTGCAGGAGCCCCGTTGCACGTAAAGGCCCAGCTCACCTACGCCCCCGAAGTGCCGCCGCCGATTGGGCGCCGGCCACCGGCCATCGTCGAAGTCCACCTGACCAGCGGCGTCTTTACGAACCAGCTCAAAGGCGACGTGAAATACGCCTTTTGGTCTTTCAACGGGCACACGCCCGGACCGTTCATCCGCGCGCGCGTCGGCGACACGCTCGAACTGCACGTCGCCAACACCGACGCCAGCGGCAAACCGCACAACTGCGATTTGCACGCTGTAACCGGGCCCGGCGGCGGCGCGCCGGTCACGACGACGGTGAAGGGCGAGGAGGCCGTCTCCTGGTTCAAGCTGCTGCAGCCCGGCTTGTTCCTT
The DNA here is from genome assembly GCA_050015495.1 of Verrucomicrobiia bacterium. GTDB lineage: Bacteria > Verrucomicrobiota > Verrucomicrobiia > Palsa-1439 > Palsa-1439 > Palsa-1439. Next base: position 144,503 of record JBEKBH010000004.1, on the reverse strand, counting down.
TACCACTGCGCCGCCCCGCCCGTGATGGACCACATCGCCAACGGCATGTACGGCCTGATCCTCGTCGAACCGAAGAACGGCCTGCCGAAGGTCGACCGCGAGTTCTACGTGATGCAGAGCGAGATTTACACGAAGGACGCGCCCGAGGACGCGGAGTTCCTCGAGTACTCGCACGAGAAAGGCCTCGAAGAGCGCCCGACCTTCGTAATCTTTAACGGCCGCGTCGGTTCACTGATGGGAAAGAACTCGCTCCACGCCAACGTCGGCGAACGCGTACGCATCTACTTCGGCGACGCGGGGCCGAATCTCATCTCCTCATTCCATGTTATCGGAGAGATCTTCGATAAAGTGTATCGCGAGGGCGGTCTCGTCGACCCGCCGGCGCACAGCATCCAAACGACCCTCGTCCCCGCCGGCGGCGCGACCGTGGTCGAGTTCGACGCGAAAGTGCCGGGTTCGTACACGCTGGTCGATCACGCCATCTTCCGCGTCGAGCAGGGCGCGGTCGGCTACCTCGAGGTCGCCGGCCATCCGCAATGCGACATCTATCACTCCGACAAGGACCCCGTCCGCTGCAAAGGCTGCCTGGTGCACCCATGAACACCACCATATCGACGACGGCAAGTGAACCAACGCCATCCCAACCGATCCATCATTCGATGCTGGTCTCGGACATCAGCCGGCAGTATCCGCAGTGCCGGCCCGTCTTCGAGAAATATGGAATCGCCGGGTGCGGCGGAGAGTACGGTCCCCCGGAGCCGTTGTTTATCTTCGCCGCGGCTCACCGCGTGCCGTTGCGCGAGTTCGTGGACGAACTGAACCGCGCCTTGCGCGGGGAATGGAAGGACGAGACCGCCAAGCGCTGTGTGACGGGCGTCACCGAGCTGGCCAGCGAGAATCTATACAAACGGTTTGTCTTCGGCGCGTTGTTCGTGGCGCTCACCGCTGGATTCGGCCTCGGCGTCGTCAATCTCACGCGGATTTCGCTGGCGCAGTCGTACTACGAGATCAGCGGCGTGCTGAAACAGATCCACGGTCACGCCCAAATCTTCGGCTGGGTCGGGTTGTTCATCATGGGCGTGGCGTTCCACGCGGTGCCACGGATAAGAATGCAACCCTTGCGGCCCGCGCGTGCGGCCGAATGGTGTTTCGTGTTGATGCTCGGTGGTGTGCTCGTCCGCGTCATCGTGCAACCGCTGGCGCGCCACATGGTCGGTGCGACCGCGTTGCTGATCTCCGGGGCCATGGAGTTGGCGGCCATTGGGTTGTTCGTGTGGTTGCTCGGCGGGTCGATGGCGCGCTCGCGACAGAAGCATGAGTTTCACGAGAAATTCATCTGGGCGAGCGTCACCTGGTTCGCCGTGCTCGGTGTGTGGAATTTCTGGATTGTGTCGCAGATGTTTCTGAAACGGTCGGTCGGCATTCCCGCCTTGCAGGACGCCTTGTGGATTCATGTCGCATTCTTCGGTTTCATCGCCAACATGATTTTTGGGTTCTCGCTCCGCGTGTTGCCCCATTTCCTCGGATCGCGCGACACAAAAACGTGGGCGGCAAACGTGGCGTTTGTGTTGTGGAATGCCGCCATCTTTCTCCGCTATCCGGTGGAACAACTCGCCTGGACAGCGTCGGTCTTGGAAGCCCTGGCCATCGTGCTCCTCGTGTGGGCCCTGGGCGTCTTCGCCCGCCGCCGCACGAAAATTGAAATCCAGGGCGTCGACAACGCCTTTGCGTGGTTCGTCAAGCTCGGCTATGCGTGGCTGCTCGTCGCCGCCGCGACCCCGTTCCATGCCGACGTGTTCCGCCTCAGCGCGTCCGCTCGTCACACGATGGCTATCGGGTTCATCACCCCGCTGATTTTCGGCGTGAGCTATCGCGTGTTGCCGATCTTTAACGGCGTGAATCTGTGGAGCAATCGACTGATGCGCGCCTCATTTTGGTGCCTCGCTGCCGGCAGCACGCTGGCGTTCTCGATGGCCTTGAACCGTGTATTCGAGACGGCGTGGACTTACGCCTGGTCGGGCATTGCAGGGTTCCTCGTGTTCAGCGCGCTGGTGATGTTCGCGGTGAACATCGCCATGACGCTGCGCACCCGGGCCGAGAAGTTTACCCGCGACTCCATCGTCAAGCTCACCACGCGCGTCGCCGAATTGCTGGAAATCCATCCGGAAATTCGGCCGGTGCTGATTCATGGCGGGCTGGCGGGCCTGGCGGCGATGCAGCATGACCCGCCCCGCTTTGTCACCATCGAGTTCGCGGCGCGCCGACATGGGATCGACCCGCAACCCCTCATCAACCTTCTAAACGAAGAAATCCAAAGGAGAAAGTAATATGGGTCTTATCAAGACGATCAAAGAGAAGTTCGCTGCCCATCGTGAGGGCGGTTGTGGCTGCGGTTGCGGTCATGGTGAACCGCCTGCGGAAGCCGCGCCGAAGACGATCACCAGGGACATGATCGTCCGCGAAGTCGCGGATCGCTGGCCGCAAACGGTCGCGGTGTTCGGCAATCACAAAGTGGACTTTTGCTGCGGCGGGGCGCACTCCATCGAACAGACCGCCCGCGCGCGCGGCTGTCCGGACATCGACGCGTTGGTCGCCGACCTGAATCGGGCCATCCAGTAAACACCAATTTTCAAACGAGGGCGGTTCAGTCAGGCATTACCAACAATGGTGGTTCAGCCTGACATGATGCGATGCCAACGCGGGCCGGACGCGTCGCCGGCACTAGCAGCCGCGCACCGCCGATGCCCCTATGCGGTGCGGCTCAGCCAGCCCGGCTCGCGCACATGTTCTTCCTCATGCCGCCGCGTGCGCGCCGCCATCACTTCGGCCCGGCCCAGATAACCCACAACCGCACGCGGCGACTCACGCTGGACGACGGGTAACCGCCCAATGTTATTGACCAGCAGTTTCGTCATCGCTTCCTGCACGCTCTCGTCGGGATACGTCACGATCAGGACCGTGGAGCACGCCTCTCCCACGGTGACGGCTCCCGTTGGATCGTCCTTCAGCAGTCGCAGCACATCACCGCGCGTGACGATTCCGACCAGCCGATTCGTGTTGTCGAGAACCAGGGTCGCCTGCCGCCGATGGGCTGACGATTGATTCTGCGCGATTTGGTCCGCCAGCTCGGCCACCTTCATCGCGGAGGACACGGTCGGCGGCCGCTTGTCCATGATTTCACCGACAGTCACCTGCTGAAGCACATTCGTCTCGTATTCCTGGTCGACCCGCAGACCGCGACGCGCCAGCTTTTCGGTCATGATCGATGCCCGCATGAACTGCCGCGCAATGCCGCTGGCGACAACACAGACCAGCATCAACGGCAGCACCGCGTTATAGTCACGGGTGATCTCGAAGGCGAAAATGATGAAGGTAAACGTCGCGTTGGCCGCCGCGCCGAACACCGCTCCCATGGCCACCAGGGCAAACGCCCCCGCAGGCAGGTGCGCGCCGGGTATCAGATGATTCACCCCCGCGGCGAACACAGCGCCCATGGCCGCGCTGGTCATAAACATCGGCGCCAGCAGCCCGCCGGAAGTCCCGGAACCGAGCGAGATCAGCAAGGCCAGCGCCTTCAACACCATGATGCCCAGCAGCAGATTCAGCGCGAGCCGTTCGTTCAAAATATCGGAGATCGTGTCGTAGCCGACACCCAGCACGCGCGGCATGAAAAAACCGATGACCCCCAGCCCCAATCCCCCAATCGCGGGCCACCACAGTTCATCGATCGGCAGATGCTCGAACTGGTCCTCCACCCAATACAATGCCCGACTGAATCCGACCGCCGCAAAGCCGCACACCACGCCGAGCAGGATGTAGTACAACAAATTCGACGGAATCCCAAAATCCACGCTGCCCATCTCGAACATTGCCTGGCGCCCCATCACCACAAACCGCGTGGCTGTCGCCAGGGTGCTGGCAACCACGAGGGGAATGAAGGAACGCGGCCGAAATTCGAACAGCAATAGTTCGATCGCCAGTATGACTCCCGCAATGGGCGTGTTGAAGGTCGCCGACATTCCCGCCCCGGCGCCGCATGCCAGCAACACCTTGCGCTCAACGGCCGTCATCCGGACCATTTGTCCGACCAGCGAGCCGACCGCCCCGCCGGTCTGAATAATCGGGCCCTCGGCCCCAAACGGCCCACCGGTGCCGATGGCCACCGCCACCGAGAGCGGCTTGAGAACGGCCACCTTGGGATGAATTCGGCTGCGGCTCGTCAGCACCGCTTCCATCGCCTCGGGAATGCCGTGGCCCTTGATTTTCGACGTGCCGTACTTGGCCATCAACCCGACCACAAGCCCGCCCGCCGCCGGCAACAATATTACCCACAGGCCGAGATGGTTTCCGGCCGGGCTCGTGAACGCTGCGGAGAGCCGGCCAAAGAAGAACAGGTTGGTAAACAGGCCGATCAGCTTGAGCAACAAATACGCGATAAGCCCGGCGCCAATGCCAATACCGCCAGCCAACGTTGAAATCAATCCGAGACGGAAACCCACGGTGTCACCTGCCGCCACTTCGATGTGCCGGTTTGAATCTAATGATCCTTGCATAATGCGATCCCCGAGAAAAGCCGATGCGCTTCACGCTTGCATGCACGAAGCGACCGCCGTTGCCACTGGGAATATTCCGCCAACTTCCAGTGTCCTCCAAGTAAAATCCGTGCATTACCTGAGCGTGTCAGTCATGATTCAATCGGGCCTCGAGATAATGCCGAAGCGCAACGGCTTCCGTTTGTTCGCACGCCCGCTTGGAAAATCCTAGGCGTTGGATCGCCCGAGATCACGCCCGTGGAGCGCGAACCAAATCGTGCCCAGCGCGCCGAAGACAAACGCCGACAGCAGATTCCATCGCGGGTTGGCCTGCCACAGGAACGCGCCGCCGAGGGCCGCGATGGACACGATCACGTCGCGAACCAGGTAGTACAGGCCGAACACGCCCGCTTTTCGATCTTCCGGGGCCAGGTCCATGATCAGCGCTTTGCGGGTTGGTTCGCCGAATTCTTTCAACCCGCGAAGCACAAACGCCACGATGAGCATGCCAAAGGTCCGCGAGTACAGCAGCAGGAGCGGAAACAACGTGAAGAAGACGAACGTCATCACCACGAACGGTTTCTTGTGGCTGCGGTCGGCCAGGTACGCCACCGGAATATAAACGAGAATGGCCGTCGCCATCTCGACCGTGCGCAGCACGCCGAACTGCAGCGCGCTCACCGGCCCCGGCGCATTCGCCGTCCCCACGGCCCAGACCACGACGAACGCATACGGAATCTGTTCGCAGAACCGCACCAGAATGTCCGCGACCAGCAACTGTTTCAGATCGGCGTTGACATACCGCCACAGGCGCAAGGGATTGTGTTCCGCCGCGGTTTTTTCGCGTGGCGCGTCGTCTTCAATCAGGAACTGTTGCAAGATCGCCGCGATCACCGCCATTGCCAACGCCCCGATGAAGGCCAGCCGCACCCCCCGTTCGACTCCCCACGCCTTGATGAACGCGCCGCCCACCACCGGCCCCAGCGCCATGGGCACGCGCCGCACCAGCGAGTGCAGGGAAACGCCCATCGCCCGCTTGTTCTTGGGCAGCACCTTCGCGACCAGTCCCATCGTCGCCGGCAGCGAGATCGCGGTCCACGATAGAAACAGCGCCGCGCCGGCCAACAACGCCTGCCACGTCGGGATCAACACAACGATCAGAAACCCGACCATCGACGCGACGTTGAATACCAGCAGGGCCCGCTTCGTCCCGAGCCGGTCGGAAAGGTACCCGCCGGGAAACGAGTAGAGCGCGCCCAGCAGGTTGTCCATGGCGTTGAGGAAGCCGATCGAGATGAAACCGCCGCCGAGCGCCAGCAGGTAGAGCGGAAGGAATTGCTCGGCCATGTGCTCGCCCATGCCCACCAACACGACCATCCCCAGCAACCCGACAATGCTCCGCCGTAAACCGAGAAAATCGGTCAGCCGCTCGCGCGGTGACGACGTCCGCTCTGGCGTGAATGTCATTTCATCCTGTTTACGGCCCCTGTTCGAGAACCGCAAGAACCGGTTTTGGCGCCCACATCCGGGACTTCCCCCACACACCTGACCGGAGTATCCTGTTCGTCGGTTTGCATCCAACCATAACAAACAAAGCAGTCGCCTCGGTCCGTTCCCGTTGGATCGGAGCCGCGATCTTGTTGGGGTTGACCCTCGGCGTGTTTGGCGACGTTCTGTTCACGACCCGGCCCGTTGTGTTGTCGGACAACCGAACCGATCTTGCCTCGCAATTCATCTACTGGCGGGTGTTCACCGCCGATCAACTCCGGCACGGTCATCTGCCGCTGTGGAACCCTTACGTCTACTGCGGCATGCCGTACCTGGGCTGGGCGCAAACCGCGGTCTTGTATCCGACCAACTGGCTCGATCTGGTGTTGCCGCTCCACCGCTCCATCAATCTCGGCATCGCGCTCCATGTTCTTCTCGCCGGATTGTTTACGTACCTGTGGGGTCTGCGCCGTGGACTGCATCCGGTTGCCGCGGTCATCGCGGGCGCCTTGTTCATGTTTTCCGGTTCGTACTTTCTTCACATCTACGCCGGGCACTTGTCGTTGTTGTACGCCATCGCGTGGATGCCCCTCGTGCTCGCTTCGGTTGACGAGTGGACACAGACACGAACCCCGGGTTGGGTGTTGGCCGGCATGGCCGCCATCACCATGCAGATATTCGCCGGCGACTTCCAAGCCTGCTTTTACACGGCGGTGGCGGCGGGTTTGCTCATGCTCTTTGGATTGATCGGTTCCCGGCACCGGACAATCGTCCTTCTGGGCTTTGGGGGGATGTATGCCGGGGCCGCTGCGTTGGGCGCGGTCCAACTCCTGACCAGCTTTCAAGCCGCGTCCGAAAGCATTCGCGGCGGCGGGATCAGTTATGCTTTTGCCTCGAGTTTTTCCTTTCCGCCGGAGAACTTGCTGACACTGTTGGCACCAAGATTCTTCGGCAATGACCCAACCCTGCCTTACTGGGGACGCTGGTTTCGGTGGGAGATGTGCCTGTTCATCGGGGTGAGCGGGCTGGCGCTGGCGGTTTATGGCGCCGCTCGTGGAAAACGCGGGCTTCGGCGGGGGTTGATCCCACTACTGGCAATCATGTTGGTGTTGGCATTGGGTGCGAATACCCCGTTGTTCAAGTTCCTCTACTACGAGGTGCCGGGCTTTGATCGGTTTCGCGCCAACTCCAGGTTTATCATGGATGCATCGCTCTTCCTGGCCATGTTGGCGGGTGCGGGACTGGATCGCTTGCTCACCAATCCAAAGGGAAACAAATGGCTCGCGTTGGGCTTACTGGTCGCTGGTATCACGATTATGTGTGCGGGGTTGCGACTTCGGTCGATGGCGCTCGCCCCGGAGCCAACCAACTGGTGGTTCCGAACGATGCAGGCGATTCAGGCCGCACCAGAATCGTCCGCGGCAATCAGCGCCGATCCGTCGTTCGAAAAGCAGGCTGGAGTATTCGCCTCATGGTGTCTGTTTGTTGCCGCGGCGGAGTTGCTGGCTTTGAGCGGACTGATGCTGTTCGCCGGAGCTTCCCGATGGGTTGTGTACGCCGCGGCGCTCATGGCGATTGCCGAGGTCTTCGTCTTCGCCAGAACATCACTGGCTACGTTTGATCTGGCGTACACGGAGGCGCCAAAACTGAAGGCCTTTCTCGACCAACGTCCGGGAGATTATCGCATCTTCTATCAACGAATCCCCAACATCGCCATATGGCTCGGCAAGGAAGACGTCTGGGGGTACGCACCGCTTACGCTCAAACGGTACAAGGAATTCATGGCGTTCACGCAAGGGCAACCGATGGAGGGAAACGACCAACACGTCAGGTTTTCGGGGTTCCACCCGCTGTCCGCGATGTTGCGTTGGCGGTACGCCTTTCTCCCCAGCGAGAATGGCGACCGGGTCCTGACGGAGAATGTAGTCATGTCGCATGTCCAACTGGTGCAACAATACCGCGTCATCTCGGGTCGCGACGAAATCCTGTGGGCGATGGACTCCCCGTCGTTCGACCCGAGCCAACAAGTCATCCTCGAAACCGAGCCCAACCCCGTGCCGCAACCCTCCGCCGAAAAGGGGACGGTCACACTCATCGATTCATCCGCGAATCAACTGACGGTCGAGGCCGATCTCCCGCACCCGGCGATTTTGTTGATCACGGACGCGTACAGCGACGGATGGCGGGCCCGTCCGCTGGATGGCAGCGTGCAGCGCACGTACGATGTCTTGCCGGCCAATTACGTTCTGCGGGCCATCCCGCTGTCACAAGGCCACCATCACATCCAAATCGAATACGCGCCGGTCGGGTTTCGGGTGGGAACGTGGATATCCATCGCGTCTCTGGCTGCCTTTGTCTCTGCGATCGCGCTCTACGCACGAAGAAACCGGGTCCAACCAGAATCAGTTCTGATTACCTGACCCCCGCCGTTGTTCGCGTAGTGCCATGGCCAGGTTGTGTTGGGCCTCGGCGTCATCCGGATTGAGACGCGTGGCTTCGAAAAAGCGCCCGATGGCTTGCTCCAGTTTGCCCTGGTGATAAAGAATGACACCGATTCCGTCCGCTGCCGCCGCATATCGTGGATTAATCCCGAGGGCCGCAGTGAAATGCGTCAGGGCTTCCGTCTCCCGTCCCGTCTTCATCAACACCATGCCCCAGTCATATTGCACCTGCGCAAAATCGGGTTTCAACCGTAACGCCTCGGAAAACGCCCCACCCGCTTCGTCGATATGTCCCGCCGTTGCCAAGGCGAGTCCCAAACCATAGTGCGCGTCGGGATTCGTCGGCGCTTTTTGTGCCGTGTCCCGCCAAATGGAGACCTCCGTTCCATAATCCATGTTGCGTCGCATGGTGGCCGCGCCCAACGCGAGCCCGGCAAGAACCAGCGTCCCCAAACCGAGCTGTTTCCTGGCCTCGCTACGCACGGGAAGTTTGTCGAATATCGCGCACCCTGCGCACACGATCATCGCGACCACCGCCATGAGCGGGAGATACATCCGGTGCTCGAACACCGGGTTCAGCAGCGGAATCACGGACGAGGTCGGCGCCAACGCGAGAAAGAACCACGCGCCGAGAAATCCCATGGCGCTCTTTCGAGCCAGCAACCACGCGGTGACGACCAGCAACATGGCCACCACTCCGCATTGGATCCACAGCCGTAATTCCGTCGGTGGTTGCGGACGGCTGTACAGCAGGCACAAGCGGTCGGGCCACGGGCTCAGGCGCAAATAATGGAGAACCACTCCGGGTTGCAACTTTGCATAATCGAGCCACGTGATCGCCCCGCTGCCGGACACCGCGCCCGCGCTCCCGATCCATTCTCGTCTGCCAGCAACGAGGAAGACGGCAACCAGCAACCAACTCACCATCAGCCCGACGTACAGTCGCCACCGCTTGCGTGTTGCTGCGAGGAATGTCCAGTCGTACGCCAGCACCAACCCGGGAACCACCACCGCCTCTGGTTTCGACCCCACGGCCAGCGCGCCGGCAAGCATGGCTAGAAAATTCCACGCGGTGGCCCGGTCCGCCGTCGCCCCGCAGATGACGCAATACAGGGTCAATACCGTGAACAGTCCGGCCAGGCTTTCTGAGCGCTGAATCACATAGGTCACGCTCTCCGTATCGAGCGGATGCAACGCCCAAAGCAGTGCCACGGCGAATCCCACGCCGTCCGCCGCGTCACCAAAAGTCGGCGTGAGTTTTTCCGTCCGCAGCGTCCGCCGCACCACGCCGAACAAAACCAGCGCCGTCAATGCATGGATCAGGTTGTTGACGAGGTGATATCCAACCGGATTGAGGCCGCCCATCGCATAATTCAGCGCCAGGCTCCATTGCACGACCGGGCGCGACGTGTTCAGGAGCGGCAGCCAGGGCGGCCAGAATGAGCGGATGTTCGGGTTCTTGAGAATCCACGGCACGTCATCAAGGATGAAAGCGGCGTGCAGATTGTTGCCGTAAACAACCAGGGCCGTCACAAACAGCAACACCGCCAGCCAACACGCCCCAAGCCTAGATTCTTCCGATTTCATCGCGAAATGGCGCATCCGGAGTTCTCCGCGAATCGTACTGGCGCGCGGCCCGCGTGGCGAAGAGAAAATTCGGTTGCAACCCTCTCCGCAGGGCTTAGAATCACGACTCCCGCCCACAGGGCCGGGTTTTTGGCGAAAGGTATTCCGATGAAATCATACAACGTGGCAGTTATCGGCGGCGACGGCACGGGTCCCGAGGTCGTTCGCGAAGCGATCAAGGTGCTCGACGTCGCGTCGAAGAAATTTGGCGTCAAACTCAACTATACGGACTACGATTTTGGTGGCGACCGCTACCTGCGCACCAAGGAAGTGCTGCCGGAGAGCGCCGTCGGCGAATTGCGCAAATTCCCCGTCGTCCTCCTCGGCGCGATCGGCCATCCCGATGTGAAGCCTGGCATCCTCGAGAAAGGCATCCTGTTGCGGCTGCGCTTCGAGATGGAACAGTACATCAATCTTCGCCCCGTGAAGTTGTACGATGAGCGATTCTGTCCGCTGAAGGACAAGGGACCGGCCGACATCGATTTCGTCGTCATTCGCGAAAACAACGAAGGGCTCTACACGGGCAGCGGCGGGTTCGTGTTCAAGGGCACGCCGAACGAGATCGCCGTGCAGGAAAGCATCAATACCCGTCACGGCGTCGATCGCTGTCTGCGTTATGCGTTCGAGCTGGCCCGGAAACGGCGCGGCGGCAAGCCGTGGAAGGGCCTCAAACCCGAAGACGTCAAAGCCGGCAAGAAGGCCCAACTCACCTTGTGCGGCAAGACCAACGTGCTCACCTACGCGTTCGACCTCTGGGAACGCGCCTTTCATGAAATCGGCCAAAAAGAATATCCCGACATTAAGCGCGATTATGCGCACGTCGACGCCACGACCATGTGGTTTGTAAAAAATCCCGAGTGGTTCGATGTGATCGTGACCGACAACATGTTCGGCGACATCATCACCGACCTTGGCGCGATGATCCAGGGTGGCATGGGCATCGCCGCCGGCGGCAACATCAATCCCGAGGGCACCAGCATGTTCGAGCCCATCGGCGGCAGCGCCCCGAAATACACCGGCAAGAACGTCATCAACCCGCTCGCCGCGATCTGCGCCGGCGGTCTCATGCTCGATTTTCTCGGCGACCGCGAATCCGCGGAGCCGTTGAAGAAAGCCGCCGCCGCCATCGAGAACGCCGTCATCAAGACCGTCCGCGAAAAACTCAAGTCACTCGCTGCCGGCAAAATGGGCTACGGCACGAAGGAAGTCGGCGATCTGGTCGCGGCAGCGGTGTAAGAGACGGCCATTCTCACCACGAAGGCACGAAGGACACGAAGCACTTGGAGGGTCGGCTCCGTCGCGACCGCTTCCTGTTTCCGCTGTCATGCCGAGCTTGTCGGGGCATCTCTTATTCCTTCTCGTCGGTGCCCGTCCTCTGGACTAGAGAAGATTCGGCTGGCTCGACGGTACATCTGTGCTATAACATCACGCGTATGAGAGCGGCAACCGGTGTTCGATTTGCCGGCCAAATGCTCTATGTCGAGTTGGCCGATGACCGCGAGGTTGGCGTGCCATTATCACGTTTCCCGTGGTTAGCTCGCGCGACCCAAGAGCAGCGCCGCAAGTGGCACATCGAACCACGCGGCATCGCCATCTACTGGGACGACCTCGACGACGGCATCGAAGTCGAGCACCTGTTCAGCTGATGCGCTACCCGCCGGCAAAACAGGCCGCTTCTCGCGCAATCATTGCCTGTTTGCGTTCCCGGCCCCAGTGGTAGTCTCCGATGACGCCGAGGCTGCGGATGACGCGATGGCAGGGGATCAGCCAGGCAATAGGATTTCGGCCCACGGCGGAGCCCACGGCCCGGCTGGCTTTCGGCGCGCCAATCTTCGCCGCCAGACCACCGTAATTCACCAGTTTGCCGGAGGGGATCGTCAATAGCGCCTGCCATACCTTCAACTGGAAATTGGTGCCGCGCAGATGCAGGTGAAACGGCGTTCGGGGATCTTCCGCCGCGCCGCCGAAAATCCGACGGCAAATCTCTCCGGTTTTGTCGTCGTCTTTCACAAACCTGGCGGCGGGCCAATCGTCGCGTAATTCCCGAAGGGCTGTCTGCCGCGACGGTGTGGGCGGGAACCGAAGGGCGCAAATGCCGCGCTCCGTCCTGGCCAACAGGCATTCGCCAAACGGCGTGGGATGAAATCCATACTCGATGGTCACGCCCTCCCCGCGACGTTTGTACTCGCCCGGCGTCACCGCTTCGCAGGAAACGAATAAATCGTGCAACCGTCCGGTGCCGGAAAGACCGGACTCGTAAGCGGCATCCAGAAGGCTTCCCGAATCCTGAAGAAGCGTCTTCGCGTGTTCTTTCGTGAGATACTGAAGAAACCGCTTCGGGCTGGTGCCGGCCCACCGCCGAAACAGCCGCTCGAAATGAAACGGGCTAAGATGGATGTGCGCCGCGATTTCGTCGAGCGTCGGCCGACGGAGATAATGTGCATTGAGGAAGCGCAAGGCCCGCTCGATCCTCGCGTAGTCCACCGCCGCCTGCGAAAACGGCCCGGCTGCGCTGTGGATGGCGGTTTCTGGCAACGTGGCTTCCATAACTGGCCAGACACTACCCCGAAGCCCGTCCGCCGGCGACCCGTTTCTTGCTGAGTTTCGGCCCCAAGGCGGGCTTGCGCTTAGGCCCAACATGGGTATACTTCACCGCCCCGAATGGGATTGAGGAACACGTCATGGCACAAGGATATAGCGTAGCAGTTGTCGGCGCGACCGGTGCGGTCGGCGTCGAGATGATCGAGACTTTGGAAAAACGCGGCTTCCCCGTAAAGAACCTGCGTTTGTTCGCATCCGAGCGTAGCGTGGGCAAGAAACTCAAGTTCAAAGGCGCGGACGTGAGTGTCGAGCTGCTCAAAGCCGGCGTGTTCCAAGGAATCGATTTTGCCCTGTTCAGCGCGGGCGCATCGCGGTCGAAGGAATTCGCCCATGGCGCGGCCAAACAGGGTGCGGTGGTGATCGACAATTCGTCGGCATTCCGCATGGAACCCGACGTGCCGCTCGTGGTCCCGGAGGTCAACCCCGAGGACGCGAAGAAGCACAAAGGGATCATTGCCAACCCAAACTGTTCGACCGCCATCATGCTGGTCGCCGTCTACCCATTGCACAAGGCGAACCCCGTGAAACGCATCATCGTCTCCACCTACCAGGCCGCCAGCGGCGCAGGCGCCAAGGCGATGGCGGAACTCGAGGAACAAACCCATTTGTTGTTGCACGGCAAGAGCGACGTGAAAGCCGAGGCGCTGCCGCAACGCATCGCGTTTAATCTTTTCCCGCATGTGGATGTCTTCCTCGACAACGGTTACACCAAGGAAGAGATGAAATTCGTCAATGAATCGCGCAAGATCATGCACCATCCGACGCTCAAGATCAGCGCCACCTGCGTCCGCGTGCCCGTGTACCGCGCCCACAGCGAGGCGGTGAACATCGAGTTTGAACGCCCCATCACCGCCGCCGAGGCGCGCACGATCCTGGCGAAAGCGCCGGGTGTGCAGGTCGTGGACGACCCCGCCAACAAGAAGTACCCGATGCCCATCGACGCGTCGGGAATGTATGATTGTCTCGTGGGCCGGATTCGGCAGGATGTGTCACGGGATGACGGGCGCGGAATCGACCTGTTCGTCAGCGGCGACCAATTGTTGAAGGGGGCCGCGTTGAACGCGGTGCAGATTGCCGAACTGTTGGCCTAGTCGCGATGACTCGCGCCGCGGCGCTCAATGGCCCATGCCGCCGGGTCCCTGGAATCCGCCCAACGCGCCGCTGCCTTCCCATTGCTGGGGCCGATCCCATGGGATGGAACTGACGTTGTTATCATCATTGGTCGTGGCGCATCCATTGACCAGCACAAGGCCTGTCGCCATTACGGCAAAAAGCAGAATGGTACGGAACGCCTTCATCATTTGACCGCCTGCCCGGGCTAATGTACCACAAGATCGCCCGGCTGGGGAGGACGCTTCAGATAATCCGGCAGAATCTGGGCGATACAATTATTCGCCGCGACGGAGACAACCTGCACCTTGCCGACGAACTTGGAGTCACGGTACACCAGAAATTCCGTGTTGGGCTGGACGCGCTGCGCATGGCCAAGATCCATCACAATAAAACCCCATTTGCCCTGCACGACGGACACATGGCCGCGTAATCCGACGGGCGTGGTGGTCAATTCCTCGATCTTCGCCTTCAGTTGATTGTTCTCCGTATGCATCACCATGAGCTGCTGGCCGAGAACCTTGTTCTCTTCTCCCATGGACACGATCTTGTCACGAAGTTTGTCGATGCTGCTGACGTCCGTGATACCTATGTCTTCCAAGCCCTTCTTAATCTTGTCCACTGTTCCCTGGGCCGTCGCCAGATCCGCCTTGGTCGCCGCCAGCTGATTCGTCGCGTCCGTCAATTGTGTCTGCAGGGCGCTGGCCTCCTGCGTCTTCTGGTCGAGCGCCGCCTTGGTCGTCGCGAGGGTCGCATTCGCCTGATCCAAATCACCCTTGGCTTTCTTCAAGTCCGCCTGGGCCTGCTTCAAAGTCCCCTTGGTCTTGCTGAGCTCGGCGGTCGTCCGCGTCACCGAATCGTTCAACTCCGCGATCTTGGCCTTCTGGGCCTTCTTCATGCCATCCAGCCGGAACGCCAGATACAGCGACCCGAGACTGACGATGACGACAATGATCGGGGCAATTTTACCGAGTTTATTCATAGCGCGGCTTCCTCCGTCCAGAGATTCTCCGGAAAGTCTGCCCGCATCCTAGCCAAATATCCGCACCCGTGTCAACCACGCCTTCAATGACCCCCTTCACCCCCCCAATCCCCCCTCCCGTGCCCGATATTCCGCCGCCGGCTGTGCGACCGCACTTCCCTCGCCAGCTCGCGCAACGCCGCGTCCACCTCCTCCTCAAAAATCTCCGCCGACACGCTCTGCGCCCCCAACGACTCCACCGTCCGCCGTTCCATGTTGTCCGACGTGACCACCACGATGCCCGCCCGATGCGCCGACTGCCCCACCAGCCGCTCGATCAGGTCATCCGCCGTCTTGCCCCTCTCCGAAAACAGCACCTCGACCCCGTGCGCCGGCTCCGCCACCTCCGGTTTGTGTTTCGCCGCGTACCCATCGAACACCACCGTCACCCGGCGGCGACTGTGGTCCGCGTACTGCCGCAACGCCGCCACCAACGCCTCCCGCCGCTGCTGCAACGACATCTGCCGCGACTTGCGCGTCGTAAACCGCGGCCACGCGTGCAACACGCTGTACCCGTCCACCAGCGTCCAACGATTGCTCATGCCGCCGCCTCAATTTGGCGTCCCGAATTCACCCAATCGTGATACCCAAAATCCCGATGGAAATGAAGCTCTCCCTTCGAGGAAACGGGGCCCGGCCTGTCTTTCGAGTGGGGACAGACTGATCCGATAAGGCTTTCCTCGTCAAAATCCTCAGATAAAATGTCTTGCAATCTCGATACCCGCAGGCGTATAAGCCAAGTATCACCTCGTTTGTGGGGCTGGCGTCTCAGGCCCCAGCGCGTCCCGTCTGCGCGAGGCTAGGAGTTCACGACAACGCGGAGAGCGAGTCCCCGCATATTTTATGGATCCATCCAACCCTCGTAAATGCCTTAGCCGCCGTTGCCGACCTCACTGTTGCGGGTTCGTCTGTCGCCGTATTTGGGGTGGGATTTGACATCGAAACGTGATCTGCGAATGCGCGCGTTGGAGCAAATGACTCGTCATCTCCTCGTTCCGGGTATCGTCGCCGCTACGCTAACGGTGGGCGTTATTGGCGCGCTGTCCATGCGGAATTCCGGGGTGTGCAACGGCCACAAACCGTTGGGCAATCCCTCCTTCACGCTCCCGCCCGCGGAAGGGCTTTCCATTCCCACATACAACGATAACGGCGAACGCTCCTCGTTGCTCAAGGTGGGCAAATGCCAGCGCCAGCAGAAGCGGGCAGGACTCTTGGGATTGGCCTCGGTGACGATGCTCGATATGAGCAATGTGGAGCTTGACGTTAGCAGTCCGCTGAACGGATCGATTTCCGAACCCGACGCCACAACAGGGGAATTGCCGAAACTGGTTGATTCCATCAAAGAAATCCCGCGATTCCTGCAGTGGAATGATATCCAGGATTTCGAAATCCACAGACTCAAGGTCACGATTCACAGCCCTGCCGGCTTTGTGACGACCATCCAAGCGGCCAGATCATTTCCGCTCCCCAAAGGTCAATTGCTTCTGGATGGCGGAGTCGTACTCACGACGGATGCCACCGCCAGCCAACTCAGCACTGATCAGGTCGTATGGTGGCCGCAGTTGGGACTCTTTGCGGTCAAGGGACGGTACGCTTTCAAGAATGCTGCAGGGATTGAGAAGGACAGTCACAAGTTGTTCAACGTAAGACTTGAACCGGTTACCAGTGCCCAGGAGATCACTCAATATGAAAAACGCGCAATGCTCGCTACCTCGCTCGCCGCGAACCATTAGAAAACAGATTCGCAACGTCGTTTGCACCGTGCTGTTTCTGACGAGCTGGCTGGCCTGCTCGGCCTCGAGCCAGACCGTCACGCAGTGGGTCGCCATGGGCCGGGCGGCACTCGTTTCCAATGACATTCTCACGGCAAATACCGATTTCAGCAATGCCGTGGCGGTCGGCTCCTCCAATCCAGACGCCAACTTCTTTTATGCGTTCACGCGGATCGCCGTCCTGCCGTGTCAGACAAATCCGCCTGCTGGACCGGTGGCGCAGTTGCTCACCGAATACGGCATCCCGACGACCGGGCGAGACCCGTGGAAGTGGACGGCGGATTTTCAGCGGAACCTGTTCAATCAGATCGTGCTGCCCACCAACTGTCCCACGGAGGGCGTCGCGCTGGGCGTGTTGACCAACACCGTACTGCCGCAAATCGCCGGGGCTCTCACCAACCTCACCCATGTGCCGCACAGCTACTCCACTGTCATCGGGCCGGAACTGAACAGAACCAATTCATATGAAGTGAACTACAATGCCGAGGTGGTGCTCTACCAGTCTGCCCTCCAGGCCGCCCAAGGCGCGATCCTGACCCTCAACAGCTATAACCTCGACGCTAACGTCAGCGCCATCGTGTCGAACCTGGAGGCCGGCACATTCAACCTCAACAGCTTTCTGGCGGCGTCTCCACAGTTTCTCACGCCGACGTCCGTAGCCACGTCTTCGCTGCCTTCCGCCGCCACGGCCCTCGATACCGCGATCAACGAGTTTGAGGATGGCTCGTCCGCCGTGTATGCCCAGCGAGGCCGGCCTCTCGGCAGCCCGGGCTTGATGCAGGGAATGCTCGATTTCGATGATGCCTTGTACGGCCCGGTATTGATCAGCTTCAAAGACACCAATGTGACGCTGACCGTGGATCTGACCCCCTTCTTCTACACCGGCCCTGTCAATCTCCGCAGCCTGTTCCCCCAAATTCAAATCGATCCCCTCAACCTGCACCCCCGAATCGTCGCCGACTCATTTCCCGACCCGACATTCGACGAGATTCTCCCAGACGCAACCCAACAATGGTGGGTCGACTTCAAACCTCTGCGCATCCTGTTTCCCGGGGACATGAATTGGCAAACCGCGCCATTTGGGGCCAATGGACTGGATGCCGACGCGCTCGCCATGGCTGTCAGCGGCACCAATCTGTATGTCGGTGGCTACTTCGCCACGGCAGGAACGACCAACGACGTCGTCAACGGCATCGCACTCTGGAATGGCTCCAGTTGGTCGGCGCTCGGCAGCGGTGTCGCCGGCCTGTACGGCGGCTACGTGGATGCGCTGGCAGTCAACGGCACCAACCTGTATGTGGGCGGGGTTTTCACCAATGCCGGGGGCGTGGCTGCCAACAACATTGCCGTGTGGAATGGCTCCAGTTGGTCCGCCCTCGGTAGCGGCGTGAGCGGCTACGTGGATGCGCTGGCAGTCAACGGCACCAACCTGTATGTGGGCGGATCCTTCACGAATGCCGGCGGTGTGGCGGCCAACAACATTGCTGTCTGGAACGGCTCCAGTTGGTCCGCTCTCGGCAGCGGTGTCGCCGGCCTGTACGGCGGCTACGTGGATGCGCTGGCGGTCAGCAGCACCAACCTCTATGTGGGAGGATACTTCACGAATGCCGGGGGCGTCGCGGTCAACAATATCGCCGTGTGGAACGGTTCCAGTTGGTCGGCGCTCGGCGGTGGGGTGTATGACGACGAGGGCGCTTATGCGCAAGCGCTGGCTGTCAGCGGCACCAATGTCTACGTCGGCGGATCGTTCACCAATGCCGGCGGTGTGGCGGCCAACGACATTGCGATCTGGAACGGCTCCAGTTGGTCCGCTCTCGGCAGCGGTATCGGAACCGCGAATGACGATGCCAATGACAACGAATATGTCGAATCCATGGCAATGGATGGAACGAGTCTGCTCGTCGGCGGCTACTTCAGCCGGGCTGGTGGTTGGAAAGCATCCAACATTGCCCTCTGGCATACCCCCGTGGCGGCGGTTCCGTCAGCGAGCTTTTTCGCCAATCCAGCCAGCGGTATCGCACCGTTGACGGTGACCTTCACCGACACATCGATCGGCATCGTCACCAACTGGTATTGGGATTTTGGCGACGGCAGCACAACGAACGTCACAACTCCCAGCGTTACCCACACGTACTCACTGGGCACCTATACCGTCACAGTCGTGGTCACCGGTCCCGGTGGTGTCGACGCCAGCACCCAGCCGAACGCGGTCATGGCGATGACAGTTTTCCAAGCCTGGCAGATGCAGTATTTCCGCTGCACAGACTGTCCTCAAGCCCAGCCCGATGCCGATCCATTGGGCAAGGGGATGAGCAATACCAACCAGTTCCTCGCCGGTCTCAATCCGACCAATGCAAACTCGGTGCTGCGGATCACCTCCCTCGCCGGCCAGGGCTCGAATATGGTGGTCACCTGGAAGACGGCCGGTGTGCGAACCAATGTGGTGCAGGCGACGAAAGGCAGTGCCGCGGGCGGCTACAGTAACAGTTTTCAGGACATCAGCGGGCCAATCATCCTCAACATTTCCGGTGACACGAGCACGAATTACATCGACGCGGGCGGCGCGACCAACCGTCCATCCCGCTATTACCGGATCCGACTGGGGCCATGAACTTGTGGTGTCCAGCGTGAGGACGTAACACATCCGGCAAATGGAGCACGTCCAGTTTGACGAGCCAGACCGGTCGCTCAGTGCTGGTCGCGGGATGGGTTCCGATCAATTCCAGTTCCCCCACCCGTGCCGTCGGGGGAGAATTCGTCCCCAGTGTAGAGACGGTAACGATACCCGTTCCCATAGAGCGGCCGTGCCGAATCCGCCACGCTGATCGTGACTGACGAAACGTTCCCCTTTCCGGGGGCCCGGTACATCTCCAACAAATCGTCCTGTTTGCGAAGCACCGGACTGATTATAAACCCGCTTCGGGCCAGTGGGGAAACGAGACGGTACTGCTGCGTGTCGTGATCAACCGTCTCCACTGTCATGGTGATCTTCGCCGGTTTGTATAGAAACTCGCACAGCTTCCCCAGCCAGGTGTTGCCAATCTCGACTTCGATCCACACGGGACACTCGTTGGACAACAGCGGCAATGGCTCGCCCCAAGTGGCCGTTCCTTCGCGAAGCAGGCGGTGGGGCGCAAGCGGCGGACTCACAGCCTTCCGCTTCCACAGCATATACTCGTTCTCCGTGGCGACCGCCTCATAGTTCCGCAGGATCACTTCCAGCACTCCCGCGTCATCTTCGGCCGCGAAGCGGTCATCAACGGTCTGATACTTGAGAATCACAAATGCAGGAGCTGTGGCCCCCAGATAAAAGTCTCGATTGCGCGCGATAAGAAACGGCGTGTAGGCGGAGTATCCCTGAAACACGGGTCGAGGCTGATAGTTCAAATCATTCAACAGGGCAATCGCCTGTTCATAGCCGAAGACATCGACTGACTCCTGACCGATCAGGCGTTTCATTCCGGGCAGAGCACTTTCCTGTTTGATCCGTGACAGCTCGCCGTCGAGCGTTGCGCGAAAATCGGACGGGTAGACGAACCCCGCGACATTTACCATGAATCTGGCGCCGACGCGGCGGACCAACAACGCAAAGTCCCCCGGGCGGATCAGAAACAAGAGGACATACGGTGACGCCAGCGCGATCAGCGTCATTCCCAGCAAGAGTCGACGGAGTCTGGCGGGTGGACGAAAGAGAGCCCACGCCGCCGGCTCGGAGAAGAGCAGAAAGATAAACAGGGTCCCTGCGTGGAAGCGGTCGGCACGAACAAACCCTTCTTTCCAGGCGAGAAACAAACCCGCGCCAAAGACGAACAGGATTGCCAGGTCGCGGCCCTTTTCCTTGCTGCCGTACGCCAGGCCGATGAACAACGCACCACCCAACAGGAGTGCGCCAAGCCCGCTCCAGAATAGCGGCCACGACTCGTATCTCGACATCGCCGCGGCGTAGCCAGACGCCAGTTCGCAGGCCCCGCGCAAGAAAGGCAGAAACCCCGAGACCTGCTGTCCGGCGAGACACCAAAACGACAACAGGCAAACGAGATAGGTCATCGCCAGTCCACTCGCCCGAAGCCGTTTCTGCTTCGACAGTGCGTACACGACAACGATCAGCAGGCTGGCCGCGCATAGCAGGAAGAATGTGAATTTGGTGAGTGAGACAACGGCAAAGAGAACCCCCACGCCGAGAGCCACGACGGGGGATGCTTCAGCTTCGATCGCATAACAGGCTGACAGGACAATGGCAAACAAGTACACCGCATCGGGAGACGCCGGGGAACAAACCACGATGTTCACGATAAAACACGACCGCAAGACGGGGCGCAGCCGTAGCGCCAGCGCCGCCATGAGTGATGCAAAAACGCCCTTCAGCAGCAGTTCGAAACCAAACCGGCTGGCCAGAAGATAGCCCGAATACGTGTCGGAGGTGATGTATCCCAGTGGACCGTACGTGAAGATCACGTCTTTCCCGAACTGCAGCTTCTTGAAAGCAAAGTAGCTCAACGCGCCCTGCCACGACGTGTCCACTTGGAGAGTGAGGCCTCGCATCGACAGCTTGAGCAGCGCCAGCCAAAACAACACAAACAGCCCGACGAATGCCGCCTTCCGTCCCGTTTGTGCGCCTCCTTGAAACATGGTCACCTTGAGGTCCCTGTCCCCGGGTCGTTGGCGAGTGTGATGCTCAACGCGGGAACGCTCCGGTCGCCCCTCAAACGCGGCGAGCCACCAAGAACGCCTTGAGGATTTGGGCGCGATCTCATGTCGTTTTTGATCGTTTGCGAAATTCCGACGGCTTGGATCGTGGTGCGCCGGGTACCGTGTTGTTCCATCCAAAAATGAGGAATATCCATCGGCGGATGGAAGGTCAAGTTGACGTTTCCCATATGACTTACGACCCGCGACGATCGCGGACCATTCAGTCCGACGAGCACTCACAGTAGCACCTTTGACTATGCCGCCAAGCCAATACTGAGCCTTATGCCGTCGCTCCAAGATGGCCCCGGCATTGCCAACCTCGTCTACGCCGTCCGCTCAGAAACCGATCTCAACCGGCGTGCTCCGTCAGCCGGATAGGATGTGGCACACTTCTGGAAGAGATCGCGGCGGGAAAGGCGCCCTCGCCTTGATTCGAACCATTCCCCGCGGGATCCGCCCGCGTCCACGCGTTTCACAAACCCGGGGAAATCCTTCAACGACCCCTGCCGCGGGGCCGCGCCCGGCTCAGCCCGGTCTCTATTTGGTCGCGCCGGACGGAGGCGGAACCCACTTGAGGGCAACGGTCCGTTCCTTCTCGGGTTGGGAGGTGGTCGCGGGCGGCGGAGTCGGGGTTGGCTGGTTGCTCTCGGGAACGGTCACATCCTTGGCACACTTCGGGCACGGGATGACAAGACCGACGCCGGCCTCATCGATCACCATGCGCTGCCCGCACGACCCGCAGAAAAAGTAAATGTCGATCGATCGTCCTCCCGTAAATCCTCGGCCATCGACCCAAACCGTCTCGGATGTTACCCGGTTCCGGTTCCGGTGGCGAGAAAAGAAATTCACGGTTCCCTCCCGCCACCCACCGCGGCAGTTGACTCCATGGGGTGTTTGGGTTAAAATTAACTATCCAGTTAGTTAATTATGTCAACCCGCGCCCAACCCCCGATCCATCGGCAGGCCCGCAGCGATAAAACGCAGGCGGCGATCCTCGCCGCCGCCGAACGCGTCTTCGCGGAGTCCGGTCTGGCCGGGGCGCGCACGGACGCCATTGCCGCCGCCGCCGGCGTCAACAAGGCCCTGCTCTATTACTATTTCCAGAGCAAACAGCGGTTGTACGAGGCCGTCGTGGAGAATCACCTCCAGGAATTCAACCGCGCCGCGTTGGACGTGCTTGCCGCCCCGGGCTCGCCGCGCGCGATTCTCTTGCGCTATGTGAACCTGCATTTCGATTTCGTCAGCGCGCGGCATGGCCAGGCCCGATTGTTCCATCAACTGATGACCGGCGGCGGCCAGCCCATGCAACGGCTGGTCCGCAAATACTTCGCCCCGCGGAGCCGGGCGTTGCACCAGTTGCTCACCCGTGGGATGCGCGAGGGTGAGTTCCGACGGGTCGATCCTTTCCATATGTCGGTTTCCATCGTGGCCCTCATCGTCTTCTATTTCTCCGCGGCCCGGGTCCTCCATTTGCTCGGGCACATCGACGCCTACAGCGATGCCAACTTGAAACGACGCAAACAGGAAGTGCTCGAGTTTATTCGTCACGGCCTGTTCACTCATCCGAATCCCTGATATGAAACGCAAAATCCTCATCCTGATTGTGATTCTGGCCGCCATCGGCGCCGTCCTCTACTACGCCACCGCTCGCCATCCCCACAGCCTCGTTCTCACCGGCATCGTGACGACCGACGAGGTGATCGTCAGCTCCGAAATCCAGGGGCGATTGCAGCACCTGTTCGTCCAAGAGGGCGACATGGTGACCAATGGCGAATTGCTGGCGGTGATCCAGCCCCAGGAATGGCAGGCCGATTTCGCGTTTTACTCGAGCAGCGAAAAACAGGCTGTCGCGCTGCTCGCCCAGGCCAAAGCCGATTTGGAAAACGCCCAGCTCAATTACCAGCGCGAACAGAAATTATTCGAGACGGGGGCCGATTCCGCCCAGGCGTATGACGCGGCGCGGACGACCTGCGACGGCGCCAAGGCGCGCGTCGACGCTCTCGGCCGCCAAATCCAGGCGGCCCGCGCCCAGCAGGAGAAAGCCGGGGTGCAATTGGGCTACACCGAAATCCACGCGCCGATCACTGGGACTGTGGACACGCGCGCGGCGTTGCAGGGCGAAGTCGTCAATCCCGGCCAGGGCATCGTCACGCTGATCAACCCCGACAATCTCTGGGTACGCGCCGATGTCGAGGAGACGTACATCGACCGGATTCGCCTCGGTGACAAATTTAACGTTCGATTGCCCTCCGGCGCTACGCGCGAAGGGACCGTATTCTATCGCAGCGTGGACGCCGATTACGCAACGCAGCGGGACGTGAGCCGCACCAAACGCGACATCAAAACCTTTGAGGTTCGTCTCCGTTGTGACAACGGCGACCGCAGTCTGGCGGTCGGCATGACCGCCTACGTCCTGCTGCCGCTGGGGAGACCGTAGCCATGGCCGATGTCGAGGTGGAAAGCCTGACCAAGCGGTTCGGCGATTTCTGCGCCGTGGACGCGCTTACGTTCACTGTCGAGCACGGCGAAATCTTCGGCCTGCTCGGCCCGAACGGCGCGGGCAAGTCCACCCTCATCCGCATGCTGACGACGCTCGTGCCGCCCACCTCCGGCACCGCGCGCATCTTCGGCTTCGACATCGTCCGCGACGCGAACAGCGTCCGCCAGTCCATCGGTGTCATTCCCCAGGCGATGACGTCGGACCTCGATTTGAGCGCCGAGGAGAACATGAGCATCTTTGCCAAGCTCTACGGCATTCCCCGGGACAAGCGCCGCCGCACCATCCGCGAATTGCTGAAAGCCGTTGACCTCGAACAGTGGATCGATAAACCGGTGAAAATGTTCTCCGGCGGAATGCGGCGGCGGCTGGAAATCGCCCGCGGCCTCGTGCACGAACCGAAAATTTTCTTCCTCGATGAGCCCACGACCGGCCTCGACCCGGTCTCGCGCGTCGCCGTGTGGGACATGCTCGCCCGGCTCAAGCAGGAACGCGACCTGACCATTCTCGTCACCACCCATTACATGGATGAGGCCGACAAACTATGCGACCGCATCGCCATTGTGGACCACGGGAAATTCGTGGCGCTGGATTCACCGTTGAAGCTGAAGGCGTCGATCCCCGGGAAGAACATCCTCGAAGTCAGCTTTTCGGAGATTCCGCCGGGCTGGGAAGATGTCCTGAAACGTCTGCCGGATGTGGCGGAGGTGAAAGGGGAAGACCACGTGTTCCGGATCTCGTCCAACAACGGCCCGCGCACAACGATCGAACTGCTGGAAGCCGCGCGAAAAGCCGGGGTCACCGTGGCCTCGCTCTCCGTCCAGAGCACCACGCTGGATGACGTGTTCGTCCACTACACCGGGCATCAGTTGCGCGACGCGCTGCAAAGCGCGCCCGGATACAGCAGCGAGTTTATGTACGACCGGAAATGACCATGAATCGAATCTGGGCCATCATCGAACGCGACCTCCGCCGCTTCCGGCGCAGCCCGACGTTGATCATTGTTTCCATGGTCATGCCCCTGGTGCAACTGGTGGTGCTCGGCTACGCGTTTGGCGGCAAGATCAAGAACCTCAAGGTCGGCGTCGTGGACCAGGACCATGGCGTCCCCGCCGTCAAGCTGAAGGAGATGTTTCAGGCCGTCGCCGCCAACGCCCGCACGTTCGACACGATCCCCTACACCGACCAGGCCATCGCCCTGCGGGACCTTCGCAACGGCCGGATCAACGGTGTGCTGAACATCCCGCCGAATTTCTCGCGGGACGCGCTTGCAGGAAATTCCCCGCGCATCGCGCTCGTCGAGGACAACACCGACCAGTTTTCCGCGTCGGCCCTGGAAGGAACGCTCGATCAACTCCTCGTCCCCTACAACACGAAGTCAATTCCGCCCCGCTTGTCCCCGGACGCGACGCTGTCGATCGTCGAGATCTACCCCTACGTGCCGTACATCCAGTACCTGTTGCCGGGCACAATCGTGCTGGCGATCTTCGTGTCCGCCATGATCGGCGGCGGCATCATCTATATCGACGACAAAGCGCGCGGGCTCCATGAAGGCTACCTGGTCACGCCCATTCGGAAGCTCGAACTGATCATGGGATTCAACCTCTCCGGCGCGATCAAGGCCGTTATCGCCGGGGTGGTCCTGGTGACTTGCGGCTCGCTCATCGCCGGGATTCCCGACCCGTTCAACGCCGCGCGCTTGGCGCGAATGCTGGTGGTGGTGATGGCAACCTCCCTGGCGTTGATCAGCATGATGTTTCTCCTGATGGTGCGCGTCAGCGATCCGTTGGTGCCGCGGGCCATCTTCGGCGTGCTGAACACCGTCCTGTTCTTCCCCAGCGGCGCGGTCTACCCGACCCAGTCGTTCCCCGGCTGGATGAAAGTGATTACCGCGGTCGATCCGATGACCTACGCCGTACACGGGTTCAAGGAACTTATCCTGAAAAACACGGGGTTGATGGCCGTCAGCTACGACATCGCGTATCTGCTTGGGTTTGCCGCGCTCACCATGGCCGCCGCGACGCTCCTGTTCCGCCGGACACTGTAAGAGCGGTCCTCGTCGCGGAATTTTGAACAATCTGCTTGTTCTTTGTGTCACAAAGCACGAAGGATACATCGTCATGCAGCTTGAACACGCCGAGCACACGCTGGAAACCATCCGCACGTTGATGGAACGCAGTCAACGCTACGAACACATTTCGGGTTACTCGGGTCTTGTCGGCGGCGCCGTGACCATCCTCGGATGCGCCGTCCTTCGTCTGGACCTGCTTCCCTTCGCGTACCCAGCCAATTTTGCCCTTGTCTGGGGCACCGTGTTTGCCGTTGCCCTTGCCGGCCACCTGTTGTTCACGTTCGGGCGCGCCCGTCAACGCGCCGAGCCCGCCTGGTCGCGTCAGGCCCGCACGGTCTTGTTGGCCGTGGTACCGGGTTTCATTGCCGCGATTGCCCTCACCGTCGTGATGTCCCACCTTGGTCGTCTGGATTTGCTGCCGGCGCTCTGGCTCACGCTGTATGGCTGTGGTACGTTGGCCACGAGCTTTTTCGCCCCACGCTCAATCGCCTGGCTCGGCGCAACCTGCCTCGGGCTTGGATTCGTCAGTTTGCTCGCGCCTCACACCTACCCAATTCTGACCATGGCCGTCGGCTTTGGCGTAACCCACATCGGGTTCGGCGTCGCCGTGCTCATCGCCGAACGGCGCGAATCGCGCGCCCGCGCGTTCTGGGCGCAAATCGAACGTCTCGCTGTCTCCCAACCAACCGAATGAATTACTGATGCGGGAACACTTCAATGACTGACAAATCCACAAAACTCAACCCAACAAAGCTGGCAGCCGACCGCGAGGCGTTCGAGAAGCTGGAGCCGGCGATCCACACCAAGGCCCGGCTGGCGATTGTGTCGCTGCTGGCTGCCAATGAATCCTTGTCGTTTATCGAGTTGCGTGACGGACTGCGCCTCACCGACGGCAATCTGGCGGCCCATCTGCGGGCACTGGAAGACGCCGCTCTGATCCGCTTGCGCAAGACCGGCAACCCCAACAAACCAACCACCCTGGTATCGCTGTCCGCAACCGGCCGGGCCGCCTTCACGCGGTACCTGGAAGGGCTGGCGCACATTGTGAATCGTCACCGCTAGGGGGCCGTCTTTTTTTGAACAGATACTTTGTAGCACAAAGCATAAGGGAAGCGTTGCATGAACTCGTCTGACTGGCTCGCGTATTTCCGCCAAAACCAACTCGACCGACGCGGCATCGCCTGGCATGAGGGAATTCAACTCGACCCGTGTCTGCGCGCCCTGCTGGCCCGTTCACTCGCCAGTTTTCAGTTGGGTGAAAGTTCCGATGGCGCGCGCCTGAAAGCCCGGGCCCGCCGGCTCGCCCGAAAGACCGGCGACCAAGCGTACGCGGACGCCATCGAACTGTTCATTGCCGAAGAGCAGGAACATTCCCGGCTCCTGGCCAACGTCCTGCATCAATTGAATGCGCCCCTCCTGCGCCATCATTGGACCGATTCTCTGTTCCGTCGATGCCGTCACCTGCTGGGATTTCATGAAGAGATTTCGGTTCTCCTGATGGCGGAGATCATCGCCCTGAAATACTACGGTGCCATTCGCGAAGGCTGCCGCGCCCCGGTCCTCGAAATCGTCTGCGAGCAAATCCTGGCCGACGAAAAATTCCATGTGCGATTCCATTGCGAGCGCTTCCATGAAACATTCGCGCGTCGGCCCTGGCCGGCTCGCGCGTTGTGGTGGCTGGTGCTATCGGCCATGTTTGCGGCGGCCAGTGCGGTTGTGGCCTGGGACCATCGTCAGGCCTTCCGCGCGCTGGGGGGTTCGGCCACCGAATTTATCCGGGATTCGTGGGCCAATTTCCGCGCCGCTCGGGTGGCCATTTTCTCCGGTGTCCCATTCTCTCGCGGTACCGCCGAGCAAGCGTTCTCCTCGCCTCTCCCTGCCAGGCGCGCACGGAGCCCCCTACCCGGCCCACCTCGACTTTTTCCGCAATGAAGATTATGCTTACCGCATCGAAACGAGATGAAGACGGTAAAACTCCAAATCGACGGCATGTCGTGCGCGAGTTGCGCCAAGGCGGTCGAGAAAGCGCTTGGCGCCGTGCCCGGCGTGGAAAGAGCCTCCGTCAATTTCGTTTCCAAGACCGCCTCGATTGACCTGTCCGACGCCCGGACCGCCGAACGAACCCTGATCGATGCCGTCAAACGCGCGGGGTACAGCGCGCACCTGCCCGCGAAGGACCGCGACGCCGAAGAACGCCGCGCGGCGCGAATCGCACTTGTCAAAGTCGTCGGCACAGGCGCATTGCTGTTCGTTGGTTGGCTCCTGGGCGCGACCAAGCTTGTGCCGACATCCGTTTCGACCGCGATGGTGATTGTCGCGGTGGTTCTGGGCGCGTATCCGATTTGTCTTCGCGCCATCAAAGCGCTGTTGGCGAAACGGCTCGACGCCGACGTGCTCGTGGCCATCGCGATCATCGCCGCGTCGTCCGTGGGCGAGTTCGTGGCCGCGGGCGAAGTCGCCTTCATCATGCTGCTCGGGGCGCAACTCGAAGAGTACACCGTGCGGCGCGCCCGGCGTTCCCTGGGGAGTTTGCTGTCGCTGGTGCCGCCCAACGCCCGCGTGCGGCGCGATGGGAAGGAAGAGCTTGTCGCGGCTTCGGAATTACTGGTCGGCGATATCGTGGTCGTCCGCGCCGGCGAACGCGTTCCCGTGGACGGCGTGGTGCAAAGCGGACTGGCATCGGTGAACCAAGCGCCCGTGACCGGCGAGAGCATGCCGGTGGACAAGAGCGAGGGCGACGAAGTGTTCGTCGGCACGCTGGCGGAAACGGGGGCGTTGATCGTCGAAGCGCGGCGGGTGGGCGAAGACACGACCCTGGCGCGCATCGCGCACTTGGTCGAACAGGCCCAGCAACGCGAAGCGCCGATCCAACGCGCGCTCGACCGCCTGGCGGGCTGGCTCGTGCCCATCATGCTGACGCTGGCCGCGCTGGTGTTTGGGTTCACTCACGACACGGCGCGGGCGATCACGGTGTTGATTGTTGCCTGTCCGTGCGCCCTGATTCTGGCCACGCCCACGGCCATGATGGCCGCCATTGCCCGCGCCGCGCGCGCGGGAGTGCTGATCAAAGGCGGACAATACCTCGAAGCCACGGCCCGCCTGCACACGATCGTGTTCGACAAGACCGGCACACTCACCTATGGCGAGCCTGAGGTCACCCACGTCAGCCGCTTTGATGAACATAGCGAGACGGAACTCGTCGCCATTGCCGCCGTCGCCGAGAAAATGAGCGCTCATCCCGTCGCCCGCGCCATCCTGCGCAAAGCGGCGGCGCTGGGTCTTTCGACAGGCAATCCGTCCCAATTTGAAGCGCACCATGGCCGCGGCGTCGTCGCCGAGCGCAACGGCCAGAAACTCGTCGTCGGCCAGACGGGTTTGATGGACGATCAATCCGTTGCCGTGAGCGATGCGTTGCAGCAGCACATGGACGAACATCACGACGAAGGCCACACGACCGTCGTCGTCGCCCACGACGGCAAGGTCTGCGGCACGATTTGTGTGTCCGACACCGTCCGCGCGCGGGCCGACGAAGCGATCCGCGACCTGCGCGGCCTCGGGGTGGAAAAGGTCGTCATGCTCACCGGCGACAACCAGCGCGTCGCCATGCAGATTGCCGGCAAACTGGGCCTCGACGAAGTCAAAGCCGACGTGCTCCCCGAACAGAAGGCCGAGCACATTGAATCGTTGAAGCAACCGGGCCGCACCGGTGTCGCCATGGTTGGCGACGGCATCAACGACGCGCCGGCGCTCGCCGTGGCCGATGTCGGCATCGCCATGGGCGTGAGCGGCACCGACGTGGCGCATGAGGCGGCGGACATCGCGCTCATGGCCGACGACCTCTCGAAGATCGCGTTCGCGGTCGGCCTGAGCCGTCACACGTTGTGGATCATCAAACAGGGGCTGATCTTCGCGCTCGTGTACAACGTCACGATGGTCACGCTCGCCTCCAGCGGCCACCTCCACATGATCGGCGGCGCCATCGCCCACCAGTTCAGCAGCGTCATCGTGATCCTGAATGCAATGCGGCTGCTGAGGTACAGGTAATGTGAGGATCAAACGTATAGCATGACACAGGGATTCAAGAAGGCATGACGCCGTTGCTGGCAGACATGGGCATTCCCATGATCATGCTCGAATTACCTGCCATGGCTATTCTTTTCGTTCCCGTCGTCCTGCTCGAGTCGTTTGTCGTGAATCGGAGCCTTGGGATTGGATTTAGCAAGGCAGGCTCCGGACTTTTCCTAGCGAACCTTGCGTCCACAATTTTGGGATTCCCTCTCGCCTGGATTGTTATGCTGGGAGTGGAGCTTGCAAGCGGCGCTGCCTTCATGGGCGTCACTCATTTTTTTCCCGCGATTGAGCACGTATGTTTCAATAGCCCTATACTGCGAATTGCCTCGGTTCCATTCGTTGCAGCGTGGGTACCCGGAGATGAGGCGTGGCAGATTCTAATTGCTGCCGCAGTGTTGTTGATACCAACCTTCTACATATCCGTGTGGATCGAACGGCGTATCTGTGTCTGGGTGTGGGCTTCGGAGGTTTCGGATACAACTTCAGCGGTCGGGAAAGCTGTCCGAAAAGCCAACGTGGTGTCCTACGTGTTCCTCTATGCGATCTTGGTTTTCTACGTAGTTTACCAGTCAGTTGCTCACGGGTCGAAATGACCGGCGAACATGCCGAGTCTTTCTCAGATTCCCGTCTATTCTTCGGGAGATGCCTCGACAAGCTCGGCATGACAGAAAGAGGAGCGGCAGTCAGCAAGCTGCCGGGAGGCCGGTACCACAAAGATGTCGTGAAGCGGATTACGCCGCTTGCGGCGTGCTGGGTTTTTCGCGGACGCGGATGATCATCCGCTTCATGCCGGCTTCGTCGCCCTCGCCTTCGCTGATGGCTTCGAGTTCGCGGTCTCTCTCCATGTGCTGGTGAATCACGCGGCGGTCGAACGCGTTGAATGGCCCGATCTTCACGGCTTCGCCCCAGCGGCGCACCTTGTCGGCGGCTTCGACAACCTTCTTGAGGATGTCGTCGCGCTGGCGTTCGCGGTACCGCTCGCAATCGACGATCACGCGCGGGGCGTCGGGATTGCCCCGCTGGAGGATGCGGTTGAGCAGGAACTGCAACTGGCTGAGGGTCTGGCCGTGCTTGCCGATGAGGCGGCCGGGTTCGACGGTCGCGATGTGCAACAGCGTCGAGTTGTCCATGTTGACCACCTCGACCTTGGTCTGGAGGCCGAGTCCATCGAGCATTTTCTGCAACGTGTCACGGGGATCAAGCGCGGGGCCCGGGGGAACGGAGGAAGCGGATGAGG
The DNA here is from genome assembly GCA_050015495.1 of Verrucomicrobiia bacterium. Lineage (GTDB taxonomy): Bacteria > Verrucomicrobiota > Verrucomicrobiia > Palsa-1439 > Palsa-1439 > Palsa-1439. The sequence goes on along the minus strand of JBEKBH010000004.1, from coordinate 113,347 downwards.
TCGGTGCTTCAGTTTCCATAACCATGCTCCTGTGTTTTGGGCGTTCGGCTTTCCCTCACGTGGGGCGCACCCCGATTGGATCGGGGTAAAGCTACGACGCCACTGAATGCCAAGTTGTGAGACATCGTACCAGAAATCATTTGCCTTTTCCAGCCGGAATTGCGGACGCGGCGGCGGCGTCAGCCTTCCGCTGGCGCATACCGCGCCATTGCTGCAGGACGGAGAGCAACTGCTGCAACGTGTAGTACAGCGTCAGACCCGCCGCCAGTCGGTAAAAGAAAAACAGCATCATCACCGGCATGAACATCATCATCTTCTGTTGTTGCGGATCGCCGCCAGTCGGCGTCAATTTCTGTTGGAAAAACGTCCCGGCCGTCATCGCCAGCGGGAGCGGGTTGATCGGCAGACCGGCAATCACAGCGACGGTATCCGGCTGCGACAAATCGTGGATCCACAGGAAACCCGCGCCCCGCAGGGCGATGGCATTGAGCAGCACGCGGTAAAACGCGATGAGCACGGGCAGTTGCACCAGCACCGGCAGACACCCGGAAAACGGGTTGATCTTGTGCTCCTTGTACAACTTCATCATCTCCGTGTTGAGCTTCTGCGGGTCGTCCTTGTATTTCTCCCGCAGCTTGTTCATTAGCGGCTGGAACTTCTGCATCGCTTTCATCGACTGGATGCTCTTGGCCTGGATCGGCCAGAAAATGATTTTCAGCGCGATGGTCACGAGGATGATGGCGACTCCGTAATTCGGGATCAGTCCGTAGAAGAAGTTCAGGCTGTGCAGCAACATGACTCCGAATAGTCCCGAGTAGAAATCCATCGGGGTCCCGAAATCCATCAGTTCCTCCTGGTGCTTGCCCAACGCCGCCAAGCGGTTGTAGTCCTTCGGCCCGGCGTACCAGGTGAATGCGCACGCGGCGTTGCCATCCGCCCCTCGCGTCATGGTCACATCGGCCGCGGCGGTCAACCCGCGGACGATGGGTGTCTGGCCCGGCGGCGACAGGTCCACGGTCCCATACGTCACGCCGGTCACGTTGGTCGTGGGCGACAACACCATGGTGAAATACTGGCTCTTGACCGCGACCCATCCCGCGGAGATGTCCTCGTGCGGTTTGCCGGCTTTCACCCGGTCGGCCACGCGCGGCAGCGTGCGATTGCGAAACCTCGATGCGTTTTCCCAATCCACGACCATGTAGTTGGGGATCTCGCGGGCTTGTGTGGGCGCGGTAGTGCCGATCACCACGTCGACCGTGCCGGCCGGTGCCAGCGTCGCCGGCAACTGGATGTTGACGGCCAGGAGATAGTCGTTGCTGAGTGTAAAGGTTTTGACAACGCCGCTGGCGTTGCGCGACTGCACGGTCTTCGGGTCCACGGCCTGGACAGTGAACACATCGTTGCTTCCCGCGCCGGCCACGCCGACCAACGATAATGCGGGCACAAATCCCGGACCATTCAGAATCTCAACCTCGTTGCTGTGGCCCTTGTGCTGAAGCAATTCGACTGAACGCACACCGCCACCCCAACTGGTAAAGTCCAACCGCATGAACGCATTGCTGAGCGTGACGATCTGCTCGGGGGCCTTTGGCTGCTCGAGTCGCGACGGGGCCTGCGGCACCGACGCTGGTGGCGTCGATTCGAGGGTTTGTCCGCCCGGCGCGGTCGCCGGAGCCTGCGTTTGGGGCGGGACCGCGTTCGTCGCAACCGCCGCCAATGGGTGAAGCGGCTTCGGATGCGGCGGGTACATCTTGTTGATCACCGCCTGCGACGCGACGAGGGCGAGGATGCAGACGATCACTACCAGAATTGTTTTTCGATCCATCATCGGTCAGGCACCGGGTCAAATCCGCCGTCGTTAAATGGATGGCAACGTCCGAGCCGCTTCACCGTCAGCCACAGGCCGCGCACGGAACCGTGTTTCTCGACCGCCTCGCGGGCATAGCACGAACAGGTGGGGTAAAACCGGCAGCAGCCGCCCGCAAGCGGCGGGGCGGGCAACAGCATCTTCAGCGGCGACAGATACCGATAGAGTCGCAGCAGGAATAAGAGTAAGCGTTTGATCACGTCTCGTTGAGGATGCCCGCCGCGCGGAACAATCGCCGCAACTCCGCCTCGACCTCTTGCAGCCGCCTGCCGTTAATGGCGCTACGGGCAACCATCACCATCTGTAAATTTTCGTTGAGCTTTTGTTTGTTCAGCCGATACGCCTCGCGCAACAGCCGCCGGGCGCGATTGCGGGTCACGGCGTTGCCGACCTTGCGGCTCGTGACCACCCCCACGGCGCGCGACGCCTGTCCTGTTGCCACGGGTCTGTCCGGCTGATCGTCAACCACGTAGAGCACGAGCTGTTTGCCGATAAACTTGCGCCCGTGTTCATACGCGTGCCGAAACTGCGAACCACGCTTGAGTCGCTCGCGTTTCGGTAATGTGTTGCTGCCAGGCAACCCGGCCTCCGTCAAGACGCCGAAACGGCCCGTATCCTACACGGAAAGGCGCTTGCGTCCCTTGCGCCGTCGCCGACTCAAGGTCGCGCGGCCACTCTTCGTGCGCGTCCGTTTCAAAAACCCGAATCTTCGTTGCCGCCGAATTTTGGACGGCTGGTATGTCCGTTTCATGTGTCTGCCCCGTTCTTAGGGAAGGCGCATCATAGCAGGCGTGACTCGATTGTCAACCATCGAGGAAACCCGCTGGATGCGAAGGACTTCAACATTACCCGCGGAGAGATTTCGACATCTCCGCCGCCAGCCATTGCGCTTCCTGTGAATCGCGGATTGCGCTGCCGGCGGTGACTTGGCGGCCATTGGAGCACACGACGGTGATATTCTGGTACGCAGTTTGTCCGGTTGTCGTGCCGATCTTGGTCTTGATTTCCGTCACATCCCCAGCCGGAATGGCCTGCGTCCGCCCAATGCCAATCATTTTCTTGGTGATGGTCAGACCCGACGCATTGGCGACAACCCGCGTCGTGCCAGTCAGAAAATGCACCACGCCCGCGAAAATCAATGCGTCGATGAATCCCCACACAATCGGGAAGAGCATCGGGGCTTTGACATGGACCAGCATCCAGAAGAACGCCGACCAGATCGCAAAGACCGTCATCAATCCCAACCCGGAGCCAGCATTGCGCATCGCCGGGAAATAGAATTCTTGACCGCCACCAGCGGCGGGCCGCACGCGAATTCGTGAATTGGCTGGAGGCTGATAACTTTCAATGGCCGCCCGCTCATGCGAAAGTATCGTCTCCGCCGCGGCCACCTGCTGCGGTGTCTGGGCGATCTTGAACACCGGCACCTCGAATCGCGCTTTATAACCGACGCCGGGTTCCTTCGCAGTCGCTTTCAGGCGCCAGATGACCACATTGTTCGGATCGTCGGAATCCGTTTCACGACAATCGGGCGGGATATAGAACGCGACTGGCACGCGGTCGCCCAGTGCCGCCTCGACGTGCTGGTCTTCCGTCCAGAGGACGCGCTCCGTTGTGCTGCGGTTCTTCCCACCGCCCGTGGTGACGCGATTCACACACGTGAGTGTTAACTCGAACCCGTCTGCCGTTCGCGCGGGCTGGCTCAGGCGAATAGTTCCTTGCAGCGCGCCACCCACGACGCCCGGCACAGCGGCCATCTCAAAAGCCGATTCGCCAAACCTGAGCCATCGCGTCGTCACCCGGATCGCCCAAACAATCAGACAAACGCCGATGGCTGGGAACAACAATCCAATCAGCAACGTTTGATTGCCCGACCGCATCCATTCGTTTAGCAGAACCACCAGCACCGGCAACGACAGCGCATTCCAGCACACCGCGAAAATCCAGGCGCCGATTGCGGCCGGTTTCGCTGATGACACGATTCGACCGCGAGCCCAATCTTCACGCCGCATCCACGGCGGATCTCCAGACCGTCCGTCCGCCAATTTTGGGCCGCCACCGCCGCCGACAAACACCCAAACCAAACCGCCGAGACCCACGAACAGGAAGACCGCGGGGAACAGCCCGATCAGCATCTGGGGGGTGAACTCACGTTCGAGAACCGCGTCGTCTGGGTCGCCGGGGTTGACGTAGCAACTCGCCGTCGTGCCCGGGCGGTAGCGTGACACGATCTTGGCCTTGCCGTTGTACCCGCTGGACGACCCGCCCATGAAATCGTAGCGATTCGAGCGGTATTCCCTGCCGTCTACATTGTACGCGTAGAGAATGTCCACGCTGTAGGTCGTCCCGCCCTTGCTGCTCGTATGACTTTGCACGCGGCTGGAAATCACGCGGCACGAAACGGCGGGCCAATGGCGGGCTTGTTCGATTCCCAGCATCGGACGGACAAAAGAGAAGTACGTGCACGTTCCCCCCACCACAAAGAATATCGAAAAGAACACTATGAGAAAGCCTCGGGCTGCGGTTGGCGATGTTGTGCGGGGTGCCCCGGCCGCCGGTTTGGGACGCCATATTGCGTAAATGCCGCCGCCCCCGATCAAAATGAAGAGGAGCGGCAGGAGAACAAATGGAATCATCGCCAGGCTGCCGCGTTGCAGCACTGCATCCGATGGATTGTGCGGATTCACAAAGCACATGGCTCTCTTTCCGCTCGGATACGAATCCACGATGCTCGCGATGCGGTGATAGTCGGTGGTGGTGAACGCCCCGACCGTGTAGTTGGTCCCGCGATAATGCTGGCCGGCGAAGTCGTATTCGTATTGGAGCTGGATGCCGTAGGCTTTCGGCAAATCCAGCACGGAACTCGATACGACAACGCAATCGACGGGCTTCCAAGTGTACGTCCGCGCTTGTTTAAGAATCTCCCGCGACAGGAGAACCAGGAAGAGCAAGCCCATCCCCAGAAAGAAGGACAAAAAGACGGTCCCAACGAGTCGGCTCGCAACCGTTGGTTGTGAGCGGCCCGTACTCGACGGCATGTTGATGGTCAGCCCCACTCGCTCTTGATCAATACCACGCCGCGTGCCACTGGGAAAGCCGTCTTCCGCGGCTGCATCACCGGGGATCGCGGATCGCCTGAACGCGACTGGCACACAACGCGCTTTTAGCCTGTCAGCTATGAAGAACACGGGTTTGGCGCTAGGGCTAATGCTGTCGATGCTGGTCGGCACACCGTGTTTCTCGGTGGAATCCAACGCGGCCTCGCAACCCGTCGCCCAAACCAAATCGGCCTGTCCAATCTCAGAACTGCGAAATCAGGACACGGCTTTTTCCCTTTTGATGGAGGCGTTTCGCCAGATCCAGGGGCGGATCATCCAAAACGACTACGAAGCTCGGATCAGGGCCGCCCACGCGTTGAGTGACCTGAAAACGCGACGGTACGTCGCCGAGTTGGCGAAGGAAGAACGCGACCTGCGCGTGGAAAAACTTTACCACCAGCTCGGGAACCTCAACCTGACCTACGACCATGCGCGCCGCGATGACGCGCGTGCCCTCGCCGTCGCGGATGTCCCCGTGCATATCGATACCGGCCATGTGGCGAAGACGCTGATGGATTTCGTGTTCGTTGCACCGACCGCTCCCGACAAGAACGGCGAGATCAAAGCGACGACGGTCCCGGCAAGGGACTACCTGCTCGACAAGATGCCGGACCCGGTCGAGTAACCCTTACTTGCGGATAAACATCCGCGCGAATTGGTCGTACACCTTGGCCGAGATCGGCCCCGGTTTCCCAGTGCTAATCTGTTTTCCGTCCACCGTCACCACCGGCGTCACCTCGGCTGTGGTACTGGTGAGGAACATTTCTTCCGCCAGATAAAGCTCCGCCCTGATGACCCGTTCCTCCGCCGTCTCGACCCCGGCGGCGCGGGCTGCCTCCAGAAGCTTGTCCCGCGTGACGCCCGGCAAAATGCGTGTGCTCTTCGGGGGCGTGCGCAATCGCCCGCGCGTGACCACGAACACGTTGCCGGCGGTCGATTCGTTCACGGTGTCGTCGTCCCCGACAAAGATCGCGTCGTTTGCGCCGGCTTTCTTGGCCGCTTGATACGCCAGCACGCTTGGCAACAGGGCGATGCTTTTGATATCGCACCGCGCCCAGCGAAACTCCGGCACCGTGATCACGCCGATGCCGGTCTCGCGAATCTTCGTCGCGGGCGGACCCAACGGACGCACGGTCATCACAATCGTGGGTTCGACGTCTTTCGGCATACCGCGATGGCGCGGGGCGTAGCCGCGCGTGATTTGCAAGTACACGATCGCCTCGGCAAACCCGGACCGTCGGATTCCCTCGTCGATGATGGACGTCCACTGCTCGGCACCGAGTGGGTTCTTGAGTTCGATCGCTTCGAGACTGCGGGCGAGCCGCGCGAGATGTTCGGCGGTCGCAAACGGTTTGCCGTTGTAGGTGCGCACCACCTCGTACACGCCGTCGGCGAACTGGAATCCACGGTCCTGCACGCGAACGGTGGCGCGTTCGAGAGGCAGAAACTCTCCGTTGACGTAGGCAATCTCGGGCATCGGTCGGTCGTCTCCTTGTCGGGAAAAACTACACCTCGACTATAGGATTGCGGCGCCCGCGTGTCAACGGCTGCGCGCCAGGGAGATTTCAGACCACGTTTGAAGCTTGGAAGGACGCGCAACTTGACGCTGCCACTGAATTGTAGCCGCGAATCTTATTCGCGGTCTGTTCTCGCCGCGAAAGAGTTTCGCGGCTACAAAAGCCGACTTCCATCGGCGGCGATGCTCGGATACGACACTGATTTTTGCATTGAATTTCAGGCTTGTTTCTTCTAGGTTCCGCGTTGGGGGACCCTGAATGATGGCAGGAAATCGCCGAAGCCCGAGGTTCGTCTCGGCAACCGTTGCCTTCTTCGTGGCGGTGTGTGTTTGCGCCGCCGCCCCGACCGCGTTCGGGGCCACCGAAACCAACTCCGCGCCCGCCGCCAAGGACCAGCCTTCCGATAATGCCGCGTTAGCCCAGCACGTTGTCCAGTCGTATCAACAACTGCAAGACGAGCAGCAATCCCTGATGCGGGAGATCGAGCAGGAGCGCCAAGACGCGGCCGCCAACGCCCGCGCCGTGGAACAGGCCCGCGAGGACGCCGAAGCCGCCGCGAAACGCAACACCGAGGAGGTCGAATCGCGTCTCAACACCATCGAGCAATCCGTCACCGCCGAGCGCGAACGCGAGATCGAGGTGATGCAAAGCTCGCATCGGTTCACCCTCATCATGGTGAGCGTCTTCGCCGGTGTCGGGTTCTTCGGGATGCTGTTCCTGTCGGTATTCCTGCTGCGGATCATGAACCGCCGCACCGAAACCATGATCGCGCAGTTCACCGCGCACGCGCTCGGGCCCGGTTTCAACCCCGCCGCGCTCGGCACGGGTGAGACGCAGGTGATCCCGTTCAATCGGGTCGATCAATCCACCACGCGGTTCCTCAACACCATCGAGCGGCTGGAGCAACGCATCAACGAACTCGAAGGCGCGGCGGGACCGACCCGCGGCCTTGAGACCGGCGCGCCGAAGAAACCGGGCGAATTGCCGACGGACGCTGCGGAGGCGCGGACGGAAGCGGCAGAGGCGGATTCCGCCATGACCCGCGCCAAGACCGAGCAAGGCGAGCGCGATGCCCGCATCGCGTTGTTGCTCGGCAAAGGCCAGGCGCATCTCAATTTGCAGCAGGCCGACACCGCGCTCACGTGCTTTGACGAGGTGATCGGGCTCGACCCGACGAACGCCGAAGCGTTCGTCAAAAAGGGGATGGCATTGGAACGCCTGGGATCGCTCGACGAGGCCATCGACTGCTACGACCGCGCCATCGCGCTGGACAACTCGATGACGATGGCCTACCTCAGCAAGGGCGGAGTGTTCAATCGGCTCGAACGCTACGGCGAAGCGCTGCAGTGCTACGAGCAGGCGTTACGCGCGCAGCAGAAACCCGGCGTCGCGTAGGTTCACGCGGCTTGGCTGCGCCGGACCGTTCTCGGCTTCGAGCGCTTTGCGGGCGAGCTGGAAGTTCTGCCGCATCAACTCGCGTTTCTCTTCTTCGACGGCGAGCAACTGTTTCTCCAGCTCGGCGATGCGGTTTTCGTAGGCGGCGAACCGGTCCTGGACGTTCACCTGGGCCTTGGCGATCCGTTCTTCGAGGTCGGCCATGCGTTTGGTGGCTTCGGCCTGCGTATCGATGAGGGTTTCGCGTTGCGCGAACAGCGCCTGCACGAGCCGGTTCATCATCATCCGCGCCAGATGCGGAATCAACGCCATCCGCAGGGCCATGGACCCGCCTGCGGCGCGTTCCGCAGCGGGCTGAATCAATTCCATTCCGCCGGCGACGGGAGAACTCGCGTGCCGGGTCGGTTCCGCCGGGAAAAATTCGGTGATGGAATACGGGGGCACGACGATCTGGTCTGCGCAATTCGTGCAGGAGACAACGGCGCCAATGCCATCTTCGACGACGGCAAGCTTCTGGCCACAATTCAGGCAACGAAACTTGATCACGACTCGATCACGGTCCCTCCTTGGTGAAACCGTTGGCCACAGAATGCCGTGGCGCATCGCGCCCGTCAATCCAAATTCCGCTGTTCGAGTGAAAAATGCGGCTTTCTTGTCCTTGCCGGGGCTCGACGGCGACGGTGCATGTTCTTGCAGCGGCGCGGGGGTGTGCTAATACTGGAGCCGCCATGGGACTGGGTATCGAAGATTTTCAGCACGAGATTGCCGACGCGGTGAAGAGCTACGACAAATTCGTCGTGTGCGTCGAGAAGACGCCGGACGAGTTTCTCAAGAGCCTGCAATCGCTGATGGGCAAGGCGATCAACGCGTTCGAGAATCGCGCGCCGGGGCTGCGTCACGGGATCGCGCTGGATCGTCATGTGACGATCATGATCAGCGAGAACGACAAGGCGCGCCCGTTGTGCGGGGTTTATTTCAACCTGCACTCGCCGTTCCGGAAGAAGGCGGCGGCCCCCTCGGCTTGATCCTCGGCCCGGACCCACCCCTGACCCCTCCCAAGAGGGGAATCGGCAATCGGATCTCCCCTCCTCTGGAGGGGCGAGGGGTGGGTTCAAGAGCGCAATGCAGATCGGGCGGACGTGGGGTCTCGCCCGCGCAAAATCTGAGTGCATCGGAGCGGGTCTGTGGCTAGAGTGCACGCGCGAGTATGGCCAAACGGACGGACATCCATAAGATTTTGATCATCGGCAGCGGCCCGATTGTGATCGGCCAGGCCTGCGAGTTTGACTATTCGGGCACGCAGGCGTGCAAGGCGTTGCGCGAGGAAGGGTACAAGGTCGTGCTGGTCAACTCGAACCCGGCCACGATCATGACCGATCCCGAGTTCGCCGACGGCACGTACATCGAACCCATCACGCCCGAGGTGGTCGAGAAGATCATTGAACGCGAGAAACCAGACGCGCTCCTGCCGACGCTCGGCGGCCAGACGGGTCTCAACACGGCGATGGCGTTGTGGCGCAACGGCACGCTGCAAAAGCACGGGGTCGAGATGATCGGCGCGAAGGCCGAGGCCATCGAGAAGGGCGAGGACCGGTTACAATTCAAGCAGTGCATGCAGAAGATCGGGCTCGATGTGCCGGTTAGCGGCGTGGGGCACACGTTGGAGGAAGCGCGCGAGATTACGCGGATGATCGGCCGGTTCCCGGTGATCATCCGGCCGGCGTACACGCTCGGCGGCACGGGCGGCGGCATCGCGTACAATCGGGAGGAGTTCGACGCCATGGCCCAGAGCGGCCTCGATGCGTCGCCCGTTACCGAAATTCTCGTGGAAGAATCGCTTATCGGCTGGAAGGAATACGAGACCGAGGTGATGCGGGACAAGGCCGACAACTGCGTCATCGTTTGCTCGATTGAAAACGTCGATCCGATGGGCGTGCACACGGGCGATTCGATCACCGTCGCGCCGATCCAGACGCTGACCGACAAGGAATGGCAAATCATGCGCGATGCGAGTTTCGCCTGCATCCGCGAGATCGGCGTCGAGACGGGCGGCTCGAACATCCAGTTCGCGGTCAATCCCGACAACGGCCGGCTGTGCGTGATCGAGATGAACCCGCGCGTCAGCCGTTCCAGCGCGCTCGCGTCCAAGGCCACGGGGTTCCCGATTGCGAAAATCGCCGCCAAGCTGGCGGTCGGCTACACGCTCGATGAAATCCCGAACGACATCACCAAGTCCACTCCCACCAGCTTCGAGCCGACCATTGACTATGTCGTCGTGAAAGTCCCGCGGTTCGCTTTCGAGAAATTCCCGCAGGCTGATCCGACGCTCACCACGCAGATGAAATCCGTTGGCGAAGCGATGGCGATCGGGCGCACGTTCAAGGAAGCGCTGCAGAAGGCGCTCCGCTCGCTGGAAATCGGCGCGCCCGGCCTGAGCGGGGGACGACGTTGGGGCGGCCGCGAGATTCCGCCGCGCGAGGAGATCGAGCGCAAACTCATCACTCCGTGCGCCGAACGCATTTTCTTTATTCGCCACGCGTTTCGCGCCGGCTTCGACATCGATGCCATTTACCAACTGACCAAGATCGACCGCTGGTTCCTCCACAACATCAAGGAAATCGTGGACATGGAGGAAGAACTGGCGAAGGCGGGCAGCTTGAAGGCGCTGGTGTAGGCGCGTGACAAGACTGTTGTTCGGCGCCGGTCTCCCGACCGCGCCGCTTGGTTTGATAGCACGGTCGGCGTCAATCGGGCTAAGTGTTCTGTAACAGCTCATTTGACGGGTTGCCCCTCACCTTAATCCTCTCCCCGCACGCGGGGAGAGGAGACAAAGTGTGGTTCCCTCGCCCTTTTTAAGGGAGAGGGTCAGGGTGAGGGTTCATTTCCCAGCGGTGACCCGGTTAGGCGAAGCCGGCGATGGGATGCGGGACGTAGGGTTGTTCCAGCGCGGTGACTTCTTCCGGGGTCAGGCGGATCGATAATGCGGCGACGGCGTCCTCGATATGTTGCGGTTTCGTCGCCCCGACGATGGGCGCCGTGATGAACGGTTTCTGGAGCATCCACGCCAGCGCGATCTGGGCTTGCGGGACGCCGCGTTTTTTGGCGAGCTCGGTCACGCGGTCGACGATCAGTTTGTCCGCCGTTTCCGTCTTGCCGTAGAGCGTCTTGCCGAACTCATCAGAGCCCGACCGCGCGGTGGTCGATTGCTGCTCCCAGGGACGGGTCAATCGTCCCCGTGCGAGAGGGCTCCACGGGATCACGCCGATTTTTTCCGCCTGGCAGAGCGGCATCATCTCGCGTTCTTCTTCGCGGTAGAGAAGGTTGTAATGATTCTGCATGGAGATAAAGCGCGTCCAACCGCGGCGCTCGGCCAGGTCCAGCGCCTTGCAGAATTGCCACGCGAACATCGACGAGGCGCCGATGTACCGCGCCTTGCCCGCTTTCACCACGTCGTGCAACGCTTCGAGCGTCTCCTCGATCGGCGTGTCGTAGTCCCAGCGATGAATCTGGTACAGGTCCACGTACTCCACGCCGAGGCGGCGGAGGCTCGCGTCGATCTCGCCCATGATGGCCTTGCGCGACAGGCCTTTTCCGTTCGGGTCGGGCCGCATCTGGCCGTGAACTTTCGTCGCCAACACGAACTCGTCCCGTTTCGCGAAATCGCGCAACGCCCGGCCGACGATCTCCTCGCTCGTGCCGTCCGAGTACACGTTGGCCGTGTCGAAGAAGTTGATGCCGACTTCGAGGGCCCGTTTGATGAATGGCCGGCTCTGATCTTCCGGGAGCGACCACCGGTGACTGCCCCGTTCCGGCACCCCGTAGCTCATGCACCCGAGGCACAACCGCGACACTTTCAGTCCGCTTTTTCCCAAATTCACGTAGTCCATGATTGATGCTCTCCGTTATGAGAACTGCGGGCTAGTGTAGTGCAACCGGGGCGAGTTGGAAAGTTTGGGGCGGCTGGCGTGGCGGAGTTCGACGATGCCCAGACTTCCATCCGCCGCTTGTCAACGTGCATAATGTGCGTTACGCTTGGTCCCATGTCGCATTCCGATGGGACGACACCCGTTTTTCAACACGCTGGGGAACAGGGGCGATGAGTGGTTTCTTTGCCATACTTTGCGTCCTTGCGTTGGGTGCGGCAGGGTTTTGTTTTGTTTGGTTCATTGGCTCCTCGATAGTCGCTACGCGAAGAAAGCAGCATCCGAAATTCATTTCTCTCTTGCTGTGCGGTTTGCTCATTGTGCTCTCAGGGATATCGTTCTTCTCGTGTGCACTCTGCATACCCCCGCCTTATATACCGTGGTCTCAGGTCAACGTGGCGTACTCCGAACCGAAGTTGTCTCCCACCGGAGATGTCGCGTACTTCATCAAGGTTGTGACGCAAGAGAAGAAAGGAAAGGCGCTAGCATCTTCTGGTCCGATGGATAGCTATTGGACAGATGTGTCGCGTCGCCTTTGGTCGAAATCATTTCTTTGCCGCAGTAAAGCGAATGGAGACGATCCCGAGGTTGTTTGCCAACTAACGTCAGGAAGGGTTCTCTCCCAATTCGGAATCGCAGAGACCTACTAAAATGGATTCATGGAGCACGATCGCGGGGTTTGATGTTTCGTGGGCAAAGGAGAAGGCATTTGTTGCTTTTAAGGGGGGAACAAACAATTTTCAGGTAATCGATTTGCGCACGGGAGCCTCCACCCACGGCACGTTTCCCATCGATCAGATCGGGTGGTTCTTTCTACGGATCATAGATAATCAAACCAAGGCTCTCCTCGGCGCCGCATGGCGGTACGGCGTACTCGACTTCGATAGTGGTTTGAAAACCATAGAAACGCCACGGGACTTCAGGATTTGTTGGCCTCCGTTCTGGAACGAGCAGGAGAAGTCGATGGTCCTTATGGGAGGGCGCGGGGCATCTTGTCGGGAGGAACTTTGGGTCTTTAACACGAATCTTGATCTGATCGAAAAGGTAGACGTGCCTCCACTTGAGAAGCTATGGGCGGACAACGATAGGAAGGGGCGAAAGACAGATCTCAAATACGCCTGGGTCATTGAGCAGCGCTGGAAACCTCTTCCAAGACCGCCGCCCGTGGAATTCCAATTGAAGACCCACACTATCGAGCACAGGCGGATTGATCCAGAAGTTGCAGATGTGATTCGGTAATTGTCATGATAGGGCGCTGACAGATTTCGTGCGTGGAGCGTACTCGGGCGGCGGGCGTTCGACAAGTGCGGAGGGTATAAGGGGAGTGCGCCGGCAGAGCGGCGCGGCTACAACGGCGGGCGGGCACGACGGCGATCCTTCGACGAGCTCAGGATGACGGCTTTGGGGATGGAGAACGACGGCAACCGGGACGGTCGCCCCGCCAGAGGTGGGCAAGCCCGCCGGGGGCGGGTAAACCTACGATTTGAAGAGGATCGGCGAGGATGCGCTGGTGACAGCGCACGCTACACTTTTTCGACCTGCCGTCGGAATTATGTGGACAAGTGATATGCGAATATGTATAGTCGGGGCGTTTTGGGTTGTTTGACATAAGAGGGAACGGAGATGGGAAATGGGAAGAACCCCTCACCTTGGTCCTTTGCGACCAAGGCACGACGAGGTCGCGTCTCGAAGACTCGGCTCCCCCCAAGGGGCGAGGAGACGGGGGCCGGGGACGCGGCCACGACAGAGCGTGGCCCTCCAAACGACGCGGCGCGCTGGGCCAGCGTGCCCTACCGGGGCGTCAAGGGACAGAAGGTCGCACAAAAGGCACTTTTTGCGAAACGAACCCAACGTTTTGTTGACAAAAACATGTGTCGAGTGAGCCTGCGGCGCAAGTGGTTATGGGTTTTTATGGGGGTGTTTTCACGTTGGGTTCGTTTGGCCAAGAATTGGGTTCGGTTGGCACCCGCGGACCGCCAATTGACCGCAGATTTGCCATGAGTTCAGCCGCTACTTGTCAAAACCGGGAGGGTTCGCTAAGGTCGCGGGCGATGGCGAGCAACCACAGACTGTCACTTCTTCAGAGGGCGAAGTCCATGGGGTTCTCCGACCGGCAGATTGCGCTGCTGGTGGGGAGCACGGAGGACGAGGTGCGGGCGTTGCGGAAGCGGGTCGGGCTGGCGCCGTCGTATCGGCTGGTGGACACGTGCGCGGCGGAATTCGAGGCGTACACGCCGTATTACTATTCGACGTACGACACGGGCGACGACGAGGTGCGGAAGACCGACACGCGGAAGGTGATGATCCTCGGCGGCGGCCCGAACCGGATCGGCCAAGGGATCGAGTTCGACTACTGCTGCGTGCACGCGGCGTTCGCGCTGAAGGAGCTGGGGTTCGAGACGATCATGGTCAACTCGAACCCCGAGACGGTGTCGACCGACTACGACACGAGCGACAAACTGTTTTTCGAGCCGTTGACGCTCGAGGACGTGCTCCACATTTACGAGCGGGAGAACTGCTGGGGGGCGATCGCGCAGTTCGGCGGGCAGACGCCGCTGAACCTGGCGCTCGGCCTGCAGAAGAACGGCGTCAACATCATCGGCACGACGCCGCAGAGCATCGAGATCGCCGAGGACCGGAAATTGTTTTCCGCGATGCTCGACAAGCTCGGGATTCCGCAACCGCCGAACGGCCTCGCCACGAACGAGGAGGAGGCGCTGGCCGCGGCGCACAAGGTCGGTTATCCCGTGCTGGTGCGTCCGTCGTTCGTGCTCGGGGGTCGGGCGATGCAGATCGTGTACAGCGACGACGAGGTGAGGCATTACATGCGGTTCGCGGTGGAAGCGTCGCCGGAGCGGCCGGTGCTGGTGGACAAATTTTTGGAAGAAGCATTTGAAGTGGACGTGGATTGCATTGCCGACATTGGCGTTGGGGGGAACACGGTCGTGGTCGGCGGGATGCTGGAGCACATCGAGTTCGCGGGGTGCCACAGCGGGGATGCGGCGATGGTGTTGCCGCCGCATTCGATCTGGGACAAGAACATCGAGACGATGCGGCGCCACACGGAGGCGATGGCGCGGGAGCTGAAGGTCGCGGGGTTGATGAACGTGCAGTTCGCGATCAAGGGCTGGAACGTGTGGGTGCTGGAGGTGAACCCGCGCGCGTCGCGGACGGTGCCGTTTGTGAGCAAGGCGATTGGCGTGCCGCTGGCCAAGCTCGCGGCGAAGGTGATGACGGGGAAGAAGCTGACGGAGCTCGGGTTCACCGAGGAGGTCCGGCCGAAGTTTTTTTCGGTGAAGGAATCGGTGTTCCCGTTCAGCAAATTTCCCGGGCAGGATATTTTGCTTGGGCCCGAGATGCGATCGACGGGCGAGGTGATGGGGATCGGCGAGGATTGGGGCGTGGCGTACGCGAAATCGCAAATGGCCGCCGCGCCGGCGTTGCCGCAGAGCGGGCGGATCTTCATCAGCGTGCGCGATTCCGACAAGAAGAACGTCGTGGCGCTGGCCGAGGAGTTTGGCAAATTGGGTTTTGAGCTGTGCGCGACGAGCGGCACGGCGAAGGTGTTGCAGGCGGGCGGGGTCAAGGTCGAGACGTTGTTCAAGTTGGCCGAAGGCCGGCCGAACGTGCTCGATATGATCAAGAATGGCGAGGTGCAGCTCATCATCAACACGCCCGCGGGCAAATCACCGCGGGTGGATGAGGTGCGGATCCGGTCGGCGGCGGTGGCCCGCAAGGTCCCGATTATGACGACGCTGGCGGGCGCGAACGCGGCGTTGCTCGGCATCAAGGCGATGCGGGACAAGGGGCTCAGCGTTCGCTCGCTGCAGGAATACCACGCCGACCTGGGACATGAGTAGGCCGCGATCAGGCCGCTTCTTCACCTTCGGGAGCGAGTTCCACCTTCGGGCCGATGCGCAGGTCCGCGTTCAAACCGCCGCCGTCCTCGACGACGAGGTGCTCGGTATGAACTTCGCCTTCGAGCAGGCCGCCGGGTTTTATGGTAACGACGCCGGTGGCTTCGAGCCGGGCGCGGAACGTGCCATGGACCTCGACGTTGTGATATTTCGCTTCCTGCTTGAATTTGAAATCCGCTCCCGAGGCGATGCGAAGATCGGGACCCGACACGGCTCTCTCGGAAAAGATCGCGCCCGCGCCAAGTTCGAGCGTCCGCAACGCGCGCGCCCGTCCGCCTTCAATGATCCCTTCGAGGATGACGTCGGCGCCGATGAGATCGCCGTTTTTCAGGATGCCGGTCGGGGTGAGGCGGATTGTGCCCGCGGTCTTGATCGTATCGACCCACTCGGTGTCGATGACGTGATCGCTGAGGTCGAGCAACGCGCGGCACTTGGGGCAATGCGTGTTGGTCACGCGTCCATGCACCTGAAACTTGTACCCGCACTCGTAGCAGTCGATCTGGTGTTTGACGGGAACGGCGGTCCGCGCCACCCGCGCGCCCGGTTTCTGGGGATCGTGCGCCGCTTCGTCGGATGCGCCCGGGGCCGGCGTGGGCGGTTGCGTGGCGGGCAACGGCTTGGTGCGCGCGACGGCGCGAATGGTCGCGTAGCTATCGAGTGTATTGACCTTGCGGTTCTTCGCCACCGCTCGCTCCCGTCTTCGTGCGCGCCGCGAACGGCACGGCGCACGTTAACGCCGCGCAAATGATCGGACCGTCGCGGCTTCGGCGTGTTCTTCGTCGGCTGCCTCAGCCGCCGCGCTCACGACCGGCGCCACGCCGCTGATGGGCGACCCCGATGGATTGACCTCGGAACGGCCGATGAACGTCACGCCGTCCTCGACGCTCAGGCGCTTCGCGCGGATGTCGCCCGTGACGCGGGCCGTCGATTTCATCTCGATGCGGTCCTTGGCGGTGATATTGCCCTGGACCGCGCCTTCGATGCAGGCGGAGCTGACGACAATGTTGCCCTTGATCTGCGCGGTCTTGCCAATGACGGCGTCGCCGGTGCAATGTAATTCGCCCTCGAGCTTCCCGTCGATGCGCAGGGAGCCCGATCCTTTGATGGTGCCGGTGATTTCGACCTCGCTGGAAATGACTGACTGCGGAGCTGCGTTGCTGTCCATAAGATTGTCCTCCAAGTTTCCTCCATTGGGCGGGACGCCATGCCCGCTGCCCAAACTCGCTGAGTTTAGAATCGCAGAGATCGGCGGCGCTGACAAGGCGAAATACCGCGCGGCGCGAAAAAGATGCGGGGCGGGACGGCGACGCTCAGTGGCCTTTCAGCAGTTGCTGAAACGCGGGGGACAGGCGCAACTCGGAGAAGTCGGGTTCGGCCTTCGCGAGCGCCCTCAATTTCGGATCGAGATGCAGGGCGCTTCGAAGCATCTCGATGGCTTCTTGCGGGCGCTGCTGCATGGCGCGGTAGCAGGCCATGTTGTAATGCGCCAGAGCGTCCTGGGGATTGGCGTCGAAGGCCCGTTGCAGCGTGTTCACGGCAGCGTCGAGCGACTGCGTGCGCCGGCGAATGTAGGCCAGATTGATCCAAATGCCGGCGTCGCGCGGATTCAGCTCGGCAAGCTTGGCGATAAACGGCTCGGCTTCGGTCAATCGGTTCGCCTGCCAGAGCGCGGCGGACTTGATGGCGATCGCTTGCGGGAGATTTGGTGAGAGCGCGAGCGCGATGTCGGCTTCGCGCACGGCATCGTCGTACATCTTCAGGTCCAGGTACCCGGACGCGTATTCGACGTGTTTCTGAACTTCGGGCTTCATGGCTCGAACTCCTCTATTACTATGGCACCGCTACAAAAATATAGCAAGCGCCACCGCATTTTGTCATGGTAGCGACATGTTCTACAAGGCCTTGGTGCGTCCTTGGCTCTTTCAGACCGATCCCGAAACGGCCCACGAGCGCGCGTTGATTCTGGCCGCGTCGATCGGGCGCTGCCGCATTGCGCGTGACGCCATCGAGACGGCATTCGCGTTCGAGGACCGACGGTTGCGCCAGACCGTGTTCGGAATCGAGTTTCCCAATCCCGTCGGATTGGGCGCGGGTTACGACAAGAACGCGGTCGGATTGGAATTCTGGCCGGCGACCGGTTTCGGTTTTGTGGAGATCGGCAGCGTGACGTTGCACTCGCAACCGGGCACCGAACCGCCGCGACTCTTCCGTCAACCCGGGCAGCGCGCGCTCGTCAATCGCATGGGCTTCAATAACGATGGCGCCGAGGCTGTTGCGGCTCGTATTCCGGCGCCACCACACCGCATTCCGGTCGGCGTCAATGTTGGCAAGAACCGCGACGTGGATCTGGCGCGCGCCGGGGAGAATTACGCGGCCGCCATCGATAAATTCCGCGACTGCGCAGATTTCTTCGTCATCAACGTCAGCTCGCCCAACACGCCCGGGTTGCGGAAACTTCAGGACAAAGAGATGTTGGATGAGCTGTTGGGCCGGGTTGCCGGACTGCGGATCGTCGTGCCCGTCCTCTTGAAAATCGCACCGGATTTGACGTTCGACCAAATCGATGATGTGGTCAGCCTCGTCGAGCGACACAAGCTTGCCGGCGTTGTCGCCACAAACACGACGACCGATCATCCGACACCTCCGGAGGGCGGGTTGAGCGGCGCGCCGTTGCGGGCGCGGGCGACCGAGTGCATTCGCCACATCCGCCGACAAACCAATGGTCGTTTACCCATCGTCGGTGTGGGCGGCATTTTCACCGACGACGATGCGTACGAAAAAATCCGCGCCGGCGCGTGCCTTGTCGAGGTGTGGACGGGCATGATCTATGAAGGTCCGTCCATCGTGCGTAATATCAATCGCGGACTCCTGCGATTGCTTGCGCGCGACGGATTTGGCAGCATGGCCGATGCGGTGGGAACGGAATGAACGAGACACCCAAACTTTGGCCGCCGGCATGGTCGCTGATCCGCGGTCAGCAACGCCCCGCGTTGGTCGGCTTGGCGCTGACCATTCTCAGCATCGCGGCAAGCCTGTTGCAGCCATGGCCGTTGAAAATCATTGTGGACAGCATCCTCGGCGCCGTACCGATGCCGACATGGCTGGGCGCGTTTGCCAACGACAAAGCGGCGGCCCTGTTGGTCGTGTGCCTCGCGCTGTTGGTAATTTACCTCGTCCGCGGCGGCCTGAGCGCGTGGGGCACGACGTATCTGGTGCGCGCCGGCCTGCGCATGACCCAGGAATTGCGCCACCGCGTGTACGAGCACTTGCAGAAGTTGAGTCTCGTGTTTCATGACAGCCGCGCCGTCGGCGATTCGATCTATCGCGTGACGTGGGACACCTACTCGATTCAAACCATCTTCAATGGCGGCCTCATCCCGCTCGTGTCTTCGGCGGCCACGCTCCTCGGCATGGTGATCATCATGCTGCGCTTTGACGTCGTGCTGACGCTGCTCGCGCTGGCCGTCGCGCCCGCGCTGGCGTTCACCATCAAGCATTACAACCGGCTCATCGCGGATGTGTCCACGCAATATCACACTCACGAGAGCAGGGTCAGCGCGATGATCCAGGAATCGCTCTCGTCGATCCGCACCGTCCAGGCGTTCGCGCGCGAGGAGGACGAAATTCGCCGCTTCGGCGAAGGCGCGGCGCAAAGCGTGGAAGCGAACGTGCACATGACAAAGGTGCAGGTCGTGTCCTCGTTCGTCGTCGGCCTGATTACGTCCATCGGCACCGTGGCGATGATCTGGATCGGCGGCCGGCGCGTGCTCGAAGGCCGGCTCAGCATCGGCGAGTTGCTCGTGTTCATCACTTACGTCGGCATGCTCTACGGGCCGATGAGCACCATCAGCGGAATCGCCACCGCGATCCAAGGCGCGCTCACCCCGTTCCGCCGGGTCATCGAGATTCTCGAAACGAATCCCACCATCCACGACGCGCCCAACGCTCGCCCGCTGGTGCGCTCCGACGGCATCGTCCGCTTCGAGAACGTGTGGTTCGGCTACGACCCGAACCGGCCCGTCCTCAAGGGCATCGACTTCGAGGGGCGACCGGGCCA
The DNA here is from genome assembly GCA_050015495.1 of Verrucomicrobiia bacterium. Lineage (GTDB taxonomy): Bacteria > Verrucomicrobiota > Verrucomicrobiia > Palsa-1439 > Palsa-1439 > Palsa-1439. Next base: position 93,573 of record JBEKBH010000004.1, on the reverse strand, counting down.
GATGGTGGCGCTGGTCGGACCGAGCGGCGTGGGCAAATCCACCCTCCTGAGCCTGTTGCTCCGGTTCTACGATCCGCAGAAGGGACGCGTGCTCCTCGACGGCCACGACATCCGCGAATTCCAATATCGCTCCGTCCGCCGCCAGATCGCCGTCGTCCCGCAGGAACCCGTTCTCTTCTCGACCACCGTCCGCGACAATATCGCCTACGGCCGGCCCAATGCGACATTGGACGAGATCGTCGCCGCCGCCCGCGAGGCCGAGGCCGACGATTTCATCCGCGCGATGCCGCAAGGCTACGACGCGCCCATCGGCGAACGCGGTGTGACGCTCTCGGGTGGTCAACGCCAGCGCCTCGCGCTCGCTCGCGCCTTCCTCAAAAACTCGCCCATTCTCATCCTCGACGAACCGACCACCGCGCTCGACGCGGAAACGGAAGCCGCGGTGCTGCGGTCCCTCGACCGCCTCCGCAAAGGCCGCACGGTGTTCGTCGTCGCGCATCGAATGTCGACCGTCCGCCAGGCGGACCTGTTGCTCGTCATGCACGACGGCCAAATCGTCGAGCGCGGACGCCACGACGATCTGGTCGCGCGCGGCGGGCACTACGCCCGCGTGTGCGAACTCCAGTTCGGCGGCCCGGCCTGATGACGATCCATGGATAAGATCATCGTCACCAGCGGCTGGGGCGCGGGCTATCCCGAGGGCGGCGGGATGCAATGGCTCAATCTCCACTACCTCGCCGGCCTCCGTGCGCTCGGCTTCGAGGTCTTCTGGCTCGACATTCTCGGCCCGCCCAAAAAACACGAGAGTCGCTCCCCCGCCGACCTGGTCGACGCCTTCCAGGCGCAGTGCGAGCGATTCGGCCTCGGCGAAAACTGGGCGGTCATGTATGACGATCGCGAAGTTTTCGGTATCAAAGAACAGCAGGTGCGCTCCCTGTGCGGCGACTGCGCCCTGCTCATCAATCTCTGCGGCGCGCTCAAGAACGATGATCTGTTGCGCCGTGTCAAACGCCGCGCCTATTTCGATCTCGATCCCGGCTTCACGCAAATCTGGGCCCAGGAATGGGACATGGACCTGAGCAAGCACAACCTCTTCTTCACCCTCGGCCTCAACGTCGGCCAGCCGGGCTTCCTCATCCCGTTGCGCGGCATCGACTGGCAACCCTTCCTGCCGCCCATCGCCCTCGAGTATTGGCCCGTGCAAACCGACGCCACCGCCGCAACCTTCACCACCATCGGCCAGTGGCGCGGACAGTACGCGGTCTGGAACAACGAGGTGTACGGCCCGAAATGCGACGAGTTCCTCAAGATCGTCAATCTGCCCCGGCGCACCCCCCAGCCCATCGAGCTCGCCCTGCTCATCGACGACTCCGAGGTCACCGACATCGCCGCCCTCCGCGACAACGGCTGGCATCTCTCCAACCCGCACGAGTCCGCCGGCGGACGCGACGGCTTCCGTTCCTACATCCAGCGGTCCCGCGCCGAGTTCAGCGTCGCCAAACACGGCTACGTGAAAACGCAAAGCGGCTGGCTCAGCGACCGCACGACGTGCTACCTCGCCTCGGGCCGGCCCGCGCTCGTCCAGGAAACCGGCGTGAGCCAACACCTGCCCACCGGCAACGGCCTCGTCACCTTCACCACTATCGACGAAGCCGTCCGCGGCATCGAATCCATCAATGCCGATTACCCGGCCCACTGTGCCGCCGCCCGCAAACTCGCCGAGGACAAATTCGCCGCCCCAAAAGTCCTCCAATCCATCCTCGAACGCGCCTCCGTGCTCTAGAATCCGGGCTCGCTGACGAGATGGTGGCGTCTCCTCGCCCCTCGGGGGAGAGGATTAAGGTGAGGGGCTCTGTCGTGGCCCTTTCCGCGTCGTTGTAGGCCGCGTGCCCTCACGCGGCGCTCCATACCCCCCGAATTTGGGTTCGTTTGGTAATATATCCCCTCTACGCTCCGCTCACCTCACCGAGAACGAAGCCAAACGAACCCAACCATAAAATCGACCCCTATAATCTCATAACTACCTGCACCACAAGCTTCCTAGACACATATTTTTGTCAATAAAAGTTTGGGTTCGTTTCGCAATTTCCCCCTTTTTGACACCCCTTCCTGGTTTCGCGTGAGCCGAGTCCGACGGAGCCGAAACGAAGTGAAGACGCGACCACGTAGTATCCTAGGTCGCAAACGCCGCAGCGTCATTCCCCCGCGGCAATCTCCCGACCCCGCACATCCGGTTGTAGGGCAGATTTACCCCGATTCCGAGATCGGGGCAGCCCGGTTTAACCCGAATCCCTTCCGGGGCTGCCGTCGTTCCGTCGCCTCGCCGCGAAGCCCACGTTTGGCCGAACTCTTTCTTTCGGCCATCACGTGGCCCTCTTCCGTTTTCGGTTTTCGGTCTTCCCTCTTCGATTCGCTTCCCCTATGTCAAACAACCCAAACCGCGTCAACTATACACTGTCGCATATCGCTTGTCCACACTATTCCGTCGGTCGGTCGAAAAAAAGAGGCGCCCCGTCCCAACCCTGCTGCCCGCCGGCTTGGAATTGGTTTGACCATCGGGTCGCTTCCGGTGTACGCATGGGTCTTGCTCACCCCGTTTGGGGCCAGTCCTCTGGCCCACGTAAGCGTCCTGTCCGCGCCGAGGCGTCCGTTCAATCCACAACCGAGGAGAAACCAGCATGAAACGGAAATTCATTCTGCCAGCCACCTGCCTGATGCTTGTGTCGTTGTGTGGGTGCGTCGCTACGTTGGTCGGCGAGAAAACCGCCTCAGAGGCCGCTCCGCCGCAGATTGAGAATTTTAGTTTTGATCTGTCAACACCAGGGGCGGACACGGGCACGTTGATGGTTCAATTCAGGCAACCCTCTTACCAGATGTCGGTTGATAAATACGCCGTCAAAATAGACTCCGGTTCTCCTCTGGTCGTTTCGAAGCAAAGCGATGCCGACATCAAACTCGCCGCCGGGAAACACTCCCTGAAATTTTATGCCACGTCGAGTCAGCCCGACGAAAGCGAGAAGGTGACGTATGGCAAGCCCACCACGAGAGAGGTTGAAATAAGTAAAGATCAAGTGCAAACGCTGCAATACACCGGACCCTATCGGCTATTCGGCGAAGGCAAGGTTGTGGTAATTCAATAGACGCGCGCCGGCCCGTCCTGTTTACCCTGAGCAGTGTCGAAGGGCTCGCCCCTCGCCCCGTTGGCTTGTAGCGTCGCCCGTCCTGGGTGAAATGCCCTTATGTCAAACCATGTTCAACCGCCCCGTCCCTACCGCGAACGTCCGACCGAGTCCAGTAAAATTATCACTTTGCGATAAATGGTCCGTCATCACACAGAAAGCCGCCGCTCCAATTCCCTTTCCGCTTGTGCTCCAATGGCCAGGAGTAGCAAATCGAGCGGCAACGATCCCACGTTGCCCCACCCGGGAGACGGACGCATCGCCGGGGCGCCGGGCGCGACGACGTAACAGTGCCCATCGAACTTCGAATACCGCTGCTTAAATAGGTTTAGCCCCTTGCGGTCGTGGTTCGGTGATGAAGCGATTTCGAACGCCAACGGCTTCTCGGGGTGGTCATAAACAAGATCCACCTCGTCATTACCGTCGCGCCAGTGATAAAGCCGCACCTGACTCTGTTGGCTCAGGGCATGCAAATGGCCGGCGACTAGGTTTTCGATGAGCAACCCCATCTCTTCCGTGTCGCTCAATGGTGCGATGCCCCGTTGCAGGGCTGCATTCCGCACCGCTCCATCGACGAAATATAGTTTCCGCCCGCGCTTTTGGACTGACATCTCGCTTCCAGAATAATTGGGCAGTGTGAACACGAGAAATGCCCTCTCGAGATAGGACACGTACCGGTCGACGGTCGGCTGTGTCATCCCGCTCAAATTCTGGCTCAAGGTCTGCGGCGAAAGTATGCCGGTGACCCGACCTGCGAGCGTGTACAAAAGCCGCTCCAGCAGCATGGTGTCACCCACGCCGAACGCTTGGGGGATGTCCTTGTAAATGGCTCGTTCGACCGCGTCATTGCGGAGGGTTCGCTGCGATTGTAGGAGCGCGTTGGCGTCATCTGCCGGATTGTCCTTGAACGCCATGAGCAATTCAGGAAACCCGCCGGTGAGCAAGAAGCGGCGTCGCAATTCTGTTAGGCCGGTCAAATCCACGTGCGAGTCGATGCAGGCATCGATCGTTTCTGTGAGCGTCGCCTGCACGGGCACATGGACCCCGCGCCCGATCAACGACAAGAACTCATTGAATAAATACGGTGCGAGATATTGTTCGTCCCATCGGCCCACGCCACTTTCGATCCGTCGGTTGCGCAAAGCGGCGGTCGAACTCGATGTGCCTGCAATTTGAAGGGGGCGCTTTTCATCGTAGAACGTCTTTAGCCAAAGATCCCAATCCTTGGCGTAGGTGAGTTCGTCGAGAAACAGGAATGCGGGTTGTTCTCCGGTTGCTTTGGCCAAGTTAATGACCCAAGTTGCCAACCCGTCCAAGGGGAGTTGCATCAGTAACGGGTGATCGAGACGGAGCCACCACAACCTTTTTTTCGGCACTCCTGCTTCCATCAGGTTTTGAACGGTCTGGTACATCGACGTGCTTTTACCAACGCGCCGCGGACCCAGAACAAGCTGGAATCGTTTGGGCTCATTTGTTTGGAGACGCCGCCAGAAAATTTTCGCGAGCGGCCGCTGTACCGGCAGCGCCAAGGCGTCGGGCACCTTGTCCCCCTGCTGCCACGGATTCTGCTCCATGAAGACCTGGAAGTAGTCCTCCGGCTTTGGAATCCACGTTGGACCTCTATTTTTTGACATCACCACCACGATACTGTGTTATGCTAATGTGTCAATAACATAATTTGTGATTATGTTGTTTGTGGTTTATGCAATAGCATGGCCTTTTCCAGTTGTCTATGCTGCTTCAGCCTCTTAAACTCTCACTATTCTTGCTCCTGCTCCGCTTCCCACCGCCGCCCAACGCTTGCGCACTCACAAACAGTCAAGGTGACACCAGTGCACCGCCATCACGTTCACTTCGCGCCATCCCCCGCAGGTTTGCTCCCGAACTGGAAGAAGCTGTTATCGAACGTGAATTGGTAGGCGACGTAACATTGGAACTGCGTCGGGCCGTCAATCGATCGGCCAGCGGACAACAGCAAGTGATGCTGGTCGGTGAAATCAATGACCGTGCCGACATTGAACGCCGTGCCGACGTTGGGAAAATCCACTTGCAGTTGCGTCTGATGATACACCTCCGCGCCGATGAGCACATTGGTCAGGACCTGTTTCTGCAGCACTCCGCCCACAAACTCCCAATTCCTGTTTCCGTCAAACGAGTTGATGCCGTACCCGCCGCCGCCATACGCCGTCCAGTCTCCCCAGCTCTTTTGCAGCCACACGGGCACGAACCCCTGTAGATGGCCCGTGCCGAGATTCTCCCGGCTGCTGCCGGTGGGAACCTCCAGCAGCGGGAAAACGCCCACCTGCGGCAGCCAATCCGTCTCCTGGATGAACCGGAACTTCACGCCCAGTTCCGTGTCGCCGTAACCGTAATGGGCGGCGCTGGCGGACGGCGCGTCGTATACCAGCGGCGCAATCAGATGAAGCTGCACGTTGGAAATCACGCCGTAGTTCAGCTCGAAATGCGGCCCGGTGCCCGACCAGTCGCCCGGCACCTTGGTGTCCTGCGAGGCGACATAGAATTCCCAGTGCTGGTAATCCACCGGCTCGGGGTCGTCGGTGACGAATGGCGGGCCGCCGTACGCGGTTCCGACGATGGCCGCGCTGAGGATTGCCAGCCGGGCGACAACGGTCAGGTGTCGTGTGGTTCGCATGGTGAATGTGCCGTCAATCGCCAATCAAATAGAACCCAACGATGATCACCCCGCCCGTCACCACTCCCGCCACAATCGTCCCGATCAACCGATTGACGCCCATCTTCAGTCCCTGACCGCCGTTGGCCCGCGCGAACAACCAGCCGCAGAAGCCAAACAAAATGAGAATAATGACGCTGTGGGAAACCCAGTGATGCCCCGTGAGTTTCTGCATCCCTGCCTGGATGGCTGGACTTTCCTCTTTCGCGACCACCAGCAGCGCGTTGACCACGCTGGCGAGCGCCGCGGACAACCCGAACGAGATCGTGTACTTGGTGACGCTGGCGTTTTCCATGTTCGGGGTCATTCTTTGGTTCTACTTCGCCAGCAACGCCACTTTCACTCCCATCGCAATGATCGCCCCCTCGCCCTCCATCATCAACGCAATCAAAGCGATCATGCCCGCCACCCAAAGCACCACCCGCCGCGCGTCCTTGTTCGCTGTGAGGTTGTTGGACGCGGCGATCGGCAGATACGTGACCAGCACCAAGAGCATGATGACGAGGTGTTCCTTCGTCTCCATGAAGAAACTGTGCGCGAACGGCCACGGCCCCTTCAGGATAATGGATTTATCCACCTTGTAGAAAACCACGTACCAGTAGCCCGCAATGCAGAACGCCAGCCACATAAAAACCGCCGCGGCCCAACACATCCGCCGGATCCGGGCCTGATTCGTCTCGGAGGCGTGCAACACATCGACAAAAATCCACACGGCGGCGACGATGCACGCCACCCCAAACAAAACATGCGCCATCAGGATCAGTTCCGTCATGGTGTTGCCGCCAAATCTTGCATATCCGACCTCAGAAGCAACCGCAAAGTTAGCTTCCTGATCACCGCCATCGCCGCGAAATCGTGCTATGTTTGTCTCAATCGACTGACCATGTTCGGATTCAAGACCAGACGCCGTCATCGCCTCCGGTCGCAGCCGTTCCCCGCGTCCTGGCTGGCCATCATCCAGCGCAACGTCCCCCACTACCAGCGGCTGACCCGGACCGAGCAAGAGGAATTGCGGGAAACCGTCCAGGTCTTCATCGCTGAGAAAAACTTCGAGGGCTGTGGCGGCCTCGAAATGACCGATGAGATCAAGGTCACCATTGCCGCCTACGCGTGCATCCTCCTGCTGCACGTCGAGCCTCACGACTATTATCCCCGGCTCCAATCGATCCTGGTCTACCCCGATGCCTACTTCGTCCGCGTCACTCAGTGGGGGCCGAACAACGAGATTGTCGAAACCCACGAACGGCGCGTCGGCGAATCCTGGCGGACCGGCGCTGTGGTCATCTCGTGGAACCACGTCCTTCATCGCCCCTCGGACCCGAGCGGCGGACGAAACGTCGCCCTCCACGAGTTCGCCCATCAACTCGACGGTGAAAACGGGTTTGTGGACGGCGCCCCGGCGTTGCCGAGGACGTCCATGTATCGGGCGTGGGCGCGGATTCTCGGCCGGGAATACCAGGCGTTGGCCGAGGCCGCCGATGCCGACCGACCGACCCTCCTCGACAAGTACGGGGCGACCAATCCCGCCGAGTTCTTCGCCGTGGTGACCGAGTATTTCTTCGAGCAGCCACAGCAGCTCCAGCAACTGCACCCGGAACTTTACGACGAGCTGAAGTTGTATTATAGGCAGGATCCAGCGAAAGCCGGCTCCACCACAGGAACGCCGCAGCCAACGAATGGATGAACAGGAGCGCACCATGCCCTACTTGAAGATCACCACCAACAAAGCCATCGACGTCGAACCGAAGCACGATTTGTTGAAAGCCGCGTCCAAAACGATCGCCGCGGAACTCGGCAAACCCGAGCAATACATGATGGTCTCGGCGGAAACGGCGGTCCCCATGCTGTTCGGGGGCAACGATGCGCCGTGCGCCTTCCTCGAATTGCGCGGCATCGGCCTGCCGATCTCCAGGACCGAGAAGTTGTCGCAAGTGCTCTGCGCGCTGATGGAGTCCCGCGCCGGCATCCACCCAAGCCGCGTCTACATCAATTTCTCCGATATCCCCACCAACCTCTGGGGCTGGAACGGCGAAACCTTCTGACAATTCCATCGGCCATGGCGGCCGCTTGGTCGCACTTGCTTGGGCTCCGGCGCTTTTCATTGCCAGCGGCTTCGCGCAACCGCTAACATGCGCCGTGCACACGCTCACGAACGCTCCACCCCGGGTTGTCTTCGAAGACGACGACATGCTCGTGGTGGACAAACCGGGCGGGATGGTCTGCCATTCGGCGCAGCGGCCCGAGTACGGCTCGCTCGCGGACTGGTTGCGCGACCACGGCGTGCCCACGCCGCGCATGATCAACCGTCTCGACCGCGAAACGAGCGGCCTGATCGTTGTCGCCAAAAATGAGTCCGCCGCGAAGACACTCGGCAAAGCCGTCCTGCGCCGCGAAATCGAAAAGGAGTATCAGGCGATTTGTTGGGGCGAATTCGAGCAGGACCGCGGCGTGATCGACCAACCCATCGCCGTCAGCCAAACGTCGGTCGTCTACACCAAGCGCGTGGTGGATAGCGCCGCCGGCAAACCGAGCCGGACCGAGTACGCCGTCGAGAAACGATTGCGCGGGTTTACCGTGGCCCGGCTAACGCCGCGCACGGGCCGAGCCCATCAATTGCGCGTGCACCTGGCGTGGCTCGGTCATCCGATCGTCGGCGACAAGGTGTATGGTCCCGACGAAACGTTGTACTTGCAGTTCATCAAGGACGGCGTCACGAACGCGATGTTGGACAAGCTCCTATTGCCGCGCCACGCCCTGCACGCCGAGCGGGTGGCGTTCCGTCATCCGCGCACGCGGGAACGCGCCAGCTTCGTTGCGCTGTTGCCCGACGACATGCGAACCTTCATCGAGGAGCACGCGTAATGTTGTCCCTCCTCGACAACAAAGGCTTCCGCCGATTGTGGATCTCGCAGATCGCGCTGGCACTCGGCGACGCCGTGATGCAGATGGGGTTGCTCGAATACTTCCGCGTGCACGGTTACAGCGAACGCACCGAGACGGCGAAAATGTTCTTTGCGGTCGCCCTCCCGGGCATGTTGCTCGGGCCGCTCGCCATCGCCTACGTGGATCGCTGGCAACGGCGGCACGTCCTGATCGTCAGCGACGCGTCGCGGGCGGTAATTGTCGGCGTGATCGCCGCGTGGCTCCTGCCGGTCGTGATGGGCCGAGTCGCGTTCCGCAATCTGTTCGCCGTCTACGTCCTGATCCTCGTCATCGGGTCGATCACGACGTTCTACTATCCGGCCCGGTACGCGCTGATCCCCAACCTCGTCGGCAACGAGCGGCTGATCCAGGCCAACACGCTTTTCACCACCAGTCTGGCCATCGCCGGCGTCGGCGGCCGCGCCATCGGCGGGTTCGTGGCGGAACGGATCGGCGTGGAATGGGCGATCCTCTCCAACGCCATCGCGTATATCGTCGCCACCGTCCTGGTCTGGCGCATCCAGATGGACCCGCATGCCACGACGGGCGGTCCCGATTCGAAAGAACCGGGTGGATGGGGCGACCTGAAAACCGGGCTTGTCTACCTCTGGCAACACCACAGCGCGTTATCGCTGTCCCTTTTGTCGGCCGTGTTCGCGTTCCTCGGGGGAGTGTTCGCTGTCGAGATCGTTGGCTACACGATGGAAACGCTCGGCCTGCGGACGGGTGGGTTTGGCTATCTGCTCGTCGCCGCCGGCGCGGGCGCGGCCCTCGGCGTCGGCCTGGTCGGACGCGGCAAACCGTGGACCAAGGCGACCTGGCTGCCGTTCCTCCAATTGTTGCTCGTCGGCGCGGTGTTCATCCTGATGGGCCTGACGGCGCGCGTCTGGATCACGGTCCTGCTGTTGTTCGTGCTTGGCGCCATCGCCGCGACGATCCTGATCCCGATCGACGCCAAGCTCCAGGAGGAGGTCGACGACAAACGGCGCGGCGCGGTGTTTGCCGCGCGCGGGATGCTCACCTCGGCCACCATGATCGTGGCGTTCTGGCTGCAATTCGGCACCAAACTGTTCCAGCGCACGCCCGCGCCGCAGATCATGTTGTGGCTCGGGTTTGGCTCGATTGCTGCAGCAATTTTGACCCTGGCGACGCTCCGATGGGGCCGCCAAAACCCGCGGTCAGGCACTGTGGCTTGACCGGCTTCCAGCGCGTCGGTACAGTTTCGCCGCGGACAACCGCGACACAGGACATCTGAGGAACGAATGCTGCAATACGTACTCCGTTTCGTCGCCGGCAAGGACCAAGGAAGGGAATTCCCCCTGCCGCAGGATTTGTACATCGTCATCGGCCGCGTCAGCGACGTCGATGTGCTGTTGCTCGACGAAAAAGTGTCCCGCAAACACGCCAAGATCTCGACCCACGGCGGCAAGGTCGTCATCGAGGATCTCGCGTCGCGCAACGGCACGTTCGTCAACGGCGCACGCATTCGCAGCACCGAACTGAAAGAGGGCGACCAGATCATCATCGGTTCGTCCACCATCAAGGTGGTGTCCGTCGCCGAACTGAAAGCGCGGGCGACGCCATCCGCCGCGCCCGCCGGGACGCAAACCCCGGAAAGTCCAGCAATCGCCGGCTCGGCCCTCATCTCGGGTTCCATCCACGAGATGCCGCTGCCCGATCTGCTCCAACTGTTCGCCAACTCGCGCAAGAGCGGCGTCATGACCATCCGCTCCGAGCGCGGCGTGGGCAAGCTCTACCTCCGCGAGGGCCAGGTGTACGATGCCGAGATCGAGAGCAACCCGCTTGTGAAGTCGCGCAAGGCGTTTTACCGCATGTTTGGATGGACTGAGGGCGCGTTTGACCTGAGGCCGGCCGGGGACCATCGCGCGCCGGAGGAAATCACCGAGTCCACCACCTCCCTGATCCTCGAAGGCGTCCGCCAGTTGGACGAAATTCGCATCCTCGAACCGAAACTGCCGCGGCCCGGGGCGCGATTGCATGTGGCCGAACCGCTGCCCGGCAATCTGCGCGACCTGGCGACTGAAGAAATCCAGCTATTCCAACTCGTGCTCCACCACAACACGCTGGAGACCGCCATCGACAATTTTCCGGGAACGGATTTCGAGGCCTACACCTGCCTGATGGACCTGCTCCGCCGCGGCTTTGTCACCTCCGGGTGAGCGGCCGGGGTCAAGCCTGCTCAGAACAACTCGTTCTCTTTCGCGCCGGGCTTCACGCCGAGTTTCTTGTAGGCCGACTCCGTCGGCACGCGGCCTTGCGGGGTGCGCTTGAGGTAACCTTCCTGGATCAGGAACGGCTCGTAAACCTCTTCGAGCGTGTCGGGTTCCTCGCCGACCGCCACCGCCAGCGAGTTGATGCCGACCGGTTTGCCGCCGAACTTGTGCACGAGCGTTTCAAGAATCCGCTTGTCCATCTCGTCGAGGCCGTGTTCGTCGATGTCGAGCATGGCCAGCGCCTTGTCGGCGATGTCCTCGGTGATTTTCTTCGACTTGGCCTTCACCTGCGCGTAGTCGCGGACGCGTTTGAGCAAATTGTTGGCGATGCGCGGCGTGCCACGCGAGCGACCGGCGATCTCCGTCGCGCCTCCCTCGTCGATGTCCACATTCAGGATGCGCGACGAGCGATGGATGATCGTGGTCAGTTCACCGGCGCTGTAATAATCGAGCCGCTCGGTGATGGGAAACCGCGACCGCAACGGCGCGGTCAGCAGCCCGCTGCGCGTGGTCGCGCCGATGAGGGTGAACCGGGGCAAATTCAGGCGGACGCTGTGCGCGTTCGGGCCCTGGTCGATCACGATATCGAGCCGGTAATCTTCCATCGCCGGGTACAGGTATTCCTCGACGACCTTTTGCAGGCGATGGATCTCGTCGATGAACAGCACGTCGCCCTTGTCGAGCTTGGTCAGCAAGCCGGCGAGGTTGGCGGCCTTTTCGAGCGCGGGACCGCTGGTGACGACGATATTGACGCCCATCGCCTTGGCGAGGATGTGGGCGAGCGTGGTCTTGCCCAAACCCGGCGGGCCGCTGAGCAGGATGTGGTCGAGCGATTCCTTCCGCTGGCGCGCGGCTTCGACGGCCAACTCCAGCCGCTCCTTCACCTTGCCCTGTCCCTGGAAATCGGCGAATAAGCCCGGACGTAGCGACACGTCCAGCGTCTTGTCGTGAATGGTCTCCGTGACGAACCGCTCGGCCATGCGGGCAAGATGCGAAACGCCACCCCAAGACGCAAGAGGAAAACGGCTGTGCCGCACATCGGTTTGTCTGGGCGCTCCTCCCGCCGAAATTAACCCGCTGGTGTAGCGTGCGCTGTCCACAGCGCATCCGGGCCTATCGGCTGAGGACAGCCGACGCTACAACGACATCGTCAGGATACGTCCGCCGCTCGTTTCGTTGTGACGGAGGCGGTGGATGATGCTACGTTAGCGCCGACGTGAGATTTTCGTCCAAAAATCTGGCGGCGTTTTACTATCAGTTGGGCACGCTGGTGCAAGCGGGCGTGCCGATCCAGGGCGCGCTGCGATCAATCCGGAAAGCCGCGCCGCGGGCGATGCGGTCCACCGTGGCGGAATTGTCCGACCTCGTCAACGGAGGCATACCGGTGCACGAGGCGATGGAACGCTGCGGCCAGCGGTTCGCGCCGCTCGACAAACATGCCCTCGACATGAGTGGACGCAGTGGCGCGCTGGACATCGGGTTGTTGTCGTTGAGCAAGTATTACGAGAGCCGCGCGGCGGCGCGTAACAAGCTCCTCGCCGGCTCGATCTACCCGGCGGTGCTGCTGCTCGTGGCGGTGTTCGGATCTCGTTTCCCGTCGTTCTTCCTCGGCGCCGCCGGCGGGAAACCGTACACCATGCTCGATTATTTGCGGGACACGGCCGGGGTTCTCGGCGGGCTGGTGTTGATTGTCGGCGGCGCCGTGTGGCTGGTGCGCCGGTCATTGTCCGTGCCGGGGCTGAACGTGGCCGTGGACCGCCTGCTGCGGGCGGTGCCGGTGCTGGGAGGGCTGCGGTTCGATTACGCACTGGTCCGGTGGGTGTCGTCGATTCGCCTGATGTTGCGCGCGGGGATTGGCATCGTGCCCGCGCTCGAGTACGCCAGCCGCACGGCGGACAGTCCGTTGATCGCCCATGGCTACGCGAAGGCCGCGCCGCTGATCGGCAGCGAACTCCAAGTCAGCCAAGCCCTCGCAACGACGGATGTGTTTCCCGAGTATCTCATCCAGTTCTGGGCCACGGGCGAACAGAGCGGGCGTCTGGACGACATGCTCGAACGGTTGGAAAAGTATTACGAGGACCGCTGGCGCCGCAGTCTCGACCAAACCGTGACCTGGCTGCCGCGAATCGCCTACGCGCTCGTCGCGTTGTACGTAGCGCACACAATCCTCAGCATGTACAATTCGTACTTCCACCAGTATGACGAGCTCCTGAAATGAGCCTCAACCGAGCCGATATAACATCGCGAAAATTGGCCACGGTGGCACGACACACTTTATTTGACGACTGGCCCCCTCACCTTAATCCTCTCCCCCGAGGGGAGAGGAGAACCCCCTCTCCCTTGTGCCGTGAGGGAGAGGGTCAGGGTGAGGGTTATTGCCGCTGTCGCATAATCACCCGAATCAGGCGTGCAGAAACCATGGTCGCCGTCGTCCTGCTTCTCGGCGTATCGGCCTGCCGAACCACCCCGCCGCCCAACCAGCCGCAGGCTGGGCAACCGCCCGTCGCGCGCCAGGCCGCGCACGTGACCACACTTCACGGCGAGCGGTTGGTGGACGATTACTACTGGCTGCGCGAGAAGGACAATCCCGCCGTTCTCGATTATCTCCGCGCCGAAGACGCGTACACGGACGCGTTCATGAAGCCGACGAAGCCCCTGCAGGACAAGATTTACAACGAAATGCTCGCGCGGGTGCAGGAGCCGGATGACACCGTGCCGTACCGCGACGGCGATTGGTTGTATTACCGCCGCACGGAGCCGGGGAAACAGTATCCCATCTACCTGCGCAAACGCGCGTCCACGAACGCGACGGAGGAAATCCTGCTCGACCTGAACGCCATGGCCGCCGGCAGGGAGTTCCTCGACGTTGGCGTGTCCGAAGTGAGCGACGACGGCAACTGGCTGGCGTTCAGTACGGACGAGACCGGGTTTCGCGACTACACGCTGTACGTGAAAGACCTGCGGACGGGCGCGTTGTCGAGCGAGAAGATCCCGCGGGTCGATACCGCCGTGTGGGCGAGCGACAACCAGACGCTGTTCTACACCACGGAAGACGACGCGAAACGGGCGTACCGGGTCTGGCGGCATAAACTCGGCGAAATCACGGACACGCTGGTGTACGAGGAGACGGACGCGTTGTTCACGCTCGAGGTCGACCGCTCCCACAGTAAACGGTTCGTGTACGTCGCCATTGGGAGCAAAACGACGGACGAAGTCCGCTATCTGCGGGCGGATCATCCCGACGAGCCGTTGAAGACACTGAGCCCGCGAGAGCAGGACCGTGAATACAGCGCGGACGACGGCGGCGACTTTTTCTACATTCGCACGAACGACAAAGGACGGAACTTCCGGCTCGTGGCCACGCCCATCGCCGATCCGCGGCATGAGAACTGGAAAGAGATCGTGCCGGTCCGCGACGACGTGTCGCTCGATGATTTCGGCGTGTTTTCGCATCACGTCGCCCTCATCGAACGGGCGAACGGCCTGCCGCAAGTCCGCGTGTACGACATCGGCACGGGCGCGTCGCACACCATCGCGTGGCCCGAATCGGCCTACGCGGTCGCGGCGGGTGACAATGCCGTGTTCGACACGAACGTCCTGCGGATTACCTACGAATCCCTGACGACGCCGCTGTCCGTTTACGACTACGACATGGACACGCACGAGCGGACGTTGATGAAGCGGCAGATCGTGAAAGGCGGATACGATCCCGACCGTTACCAATCCGAGCGGATCTTCGCCACGGCAGCCGACGGGGCGCGGATTCCCATCTCGCTCGTGTATCGAAAGGACCTCAACCACGCGACGGGCAATCCGTTGTGGTTATATGGCTACGGCGCCTACGGGTTGCCCAGCGATGTCTGGTTCTCGTCGGGCCGGCTGAGCCTGCTCGACCGCGGCCTGATTGTGGCGATTGCGCACGTGCGCGGCGGCGGCGAATACGGCAAACGCTGGCACGACCAGGGGCGGATGCTGGCCAAGCGCAATACGTTTACCGATTTCATCGCCTGCGCCGAGACGCTCGTGGCGCGGCATTATACCGACCCGCGACACCTGGCCATTGAAGGCGGCAGCGCGGGTGGCCTGCTGGTCGGCGCCGTGCTGAACATGCGGCCGCACTTGTTCAGGGCGGCGGTGCTCGAGATGCCGTTCGTCGACGTGCTCAACACGATGCTCGACGAATCGTTGCCGCTGACGGTCGGTGAATTCGAGGAATGGGGCAACCCGAAGGTGCCGGATCAGTTCGTGTACATGAAGACGTACAGTCCCTACGACAACATCCGGCCGCAGGCGTACCCGGCGATGTTGGTCGAGTCGTCGCTGAACGACAGCCAGGTGATGTACTGGGAACCGGCGAAGTACGTCGCCAAACTCCGCGCCACGAAGACCGATTCCCATCCGCTCCTGCTCAAGGTGAACTTGGAGCCGTCCGGCCACAACGGCAAGAGCGGCCGGTACGATGCCCTGCGCGATACCGCGTTCGAATACGCGTTTGTCCTGACGCAATTGGGAATCGAGCAATGACGTTGGCCTCCTGCTAAAGAACCCTGACGGCACGCCGCGTGAGGGCACGCGGCCTACAACGGCCTTCGATTTCGGCGGCTTACTGTAGGCCCGCTGCCCCCAGCGGGCGTCTTTCAACGGGCCGCTACGCGGTCCGCAGCGCGGTGCGAACGATTTCCTCGACCGTCGCTTTCGGGCCGGCTGTCCCGGCGGCGGTGAGGACGGCCTTGTGGGCGTCGACCTGCTTGTAACCGAGCGAGACGAGGGCGAGGACGGCGTCGATGAGCTTTTGTTCCTCGGGCGTGGCGGCGCGGCCTTTCGTCTCGAACGCCGCCGCCCCGCCGATCTTGTCCTTCAACTCGACCACGAGGCGCTCGGCGGTCTTTTTGCCAATGCCGCGCAGGGTGGACAACGTTTTGGTGTCGCCGCTGGCAATCGCGCCGCGCAACGCCGAGATCGACGTGCTGCTGAGGATGTTGATGGCGAGTTTCGGGCCGATCCCGCTGATGCTGATCAGCAGCAGGAACATCTCGCGCTCGTCGGGCGTGACGAACCCGAACAACTGCTGCGCGCCATCCTGGGAAACGACGTGGTGATACGTGAGCAATTTCACCTCCGCGCCCCGGGCCGGCAGCTTGTCGTAGCTCGACAGCGGGATAAACACGGCATAGCCGACGCCGTGGCAGTCCACGACCACATGTGTCGGCGTGGATTCCGCGAGCTTGCCCTGGAGATACGCGATCATCGGCGGCCAGTGTACCCGCGAACGCACGCGAATCAACGCGAATTGAACGCGGTCTAAATCTCTTTGGCCCGGTTGTCCTGAATGCCGCGGCAGTTGTGGGCGTGGCAGATGGCGAGGGCGAGGGCGTCGCCGGCGTCGGCCTGGGGAATCTCCGCAAGCCCGAGCATCGCCTTGACCATGTTGCCGACCTGGGTTTTGCCGGCGCCACCGAGGCCGGTGACCGCCTGCTTCACCTTGCGCGGGGCGTATTCGTAGATCAGGAGATTGTTCGCGGCGGCGGCGGCGATGACGACGCCGCGTACCTGGCCGAGTGTGAACGCGATGCGCGTGTTCTGGACGTAGACCAACCCTTCAATCGCCACCGCGTCGGGTTCATATTTCTCGATGAGTCTCTTGACCTCGTCGCCGATCCGCACCAAGCAACGGGACGGAAGAAGCTTCGGCGGGTTCTGGACGTGCCCGTGACAAAGCGCGGTCATCTGGTTGCCGCGAACTTCGATGACGCCGAAGCCGGTGCTGCGGAGGCTGGGGTCAATGCCGAGGATCTTCATTGGTTGACAGGCAAGACGCCTGCCCAACTACGCGGCGGGAGTGGAGGTCACCTTCTCCATGATGTCGTCAGGGATTTCCTCGTTGGAATAAACGTTCTGCACGTCGTCGTTGTCTTCGAGGGCGTCGATCAGCGCCAGCACCGCGCGGGCAGTCTTTTCGTCCGTGACGGGCACCGGCGTGAGCGGCAACTGCGCGATCTCGGCCAACTGCGGTTTGATACCTTTCGCTTCGAGCGCCTTGTGAACGGCCTCGAACTGATGCGGGTCGGTCAGGATTTCATACGTGTCGGGATGCGCGATCATGTCATCGGCCCCCGCGTCGAGGGCGAGACTCATGAGGTCGTCTTCCCCAATCTGTTCTTTCGCCACCAGGATTTGGCCCTTTCGATGAAACAGATGTTTCACCGCGCCCGCGACGCCCAGGTTGCCGCCATGCTTGGTGAAGAGGGTCCGAATCTCGGCAGCCGTGCGGTTCTTGCTGTCGGTGAGCAGGTCGACCAGCAGCGCCACGCCGCCCGGCGCGTAACCCTCGTAGGTGATTTCCTCGTAACTGACGCCGGGGAGTTCGCCCGTGCCCTTTTTGATGGCGCGGTCGATGTTGTCGGCCGGCATGTTGACCGCGCGGGCTTTCATCAAGATGGTGCGCAGGCGTGGATTGAAGCCGGGGTCGCCGCCGCCGTGCTTGGCGGCCACGGTCATTTCCTTGCCGAGCTTGGCGAAGACCTTCCCGCGCTTGGAGTCAACAACGCCCTTGGTGTGCTTGATCTTCGACCACTTGGAATGCCCTGACATGGTGGAGAAATCTTAGCTTGCTGACGGTCGGGTTTCCATATAATTTATCGGCGTCCTGTCCCGCTTGTGCGCGGGTGGTGGAATTGGCAGACACGTACGTTTGAGGGGCGTATGGCGAAAGCCGTGCAGGTTCAAGTCCTGTCCCGCGCACCAATTTTTACCTGGTTCCCACGCGATGGCGACGGCTCTTCCCCTGAAAAATTCTCTACACGAGCAGGGGCGGTTGTGCTACGGTGGAGGAGCAAAGTTTGGAGACCCAATGCGAGTGCGGCTTCTGATTTGTTCGGTAATCGTCGCGGCGACACTGGCGCTTCTCGGTGGTTGCGCTTCCCCGTCCACAAACAAACCTGCGGCAGCCGAGCCGCAACCCGCGACGGCGCAACCTGTTGCCTCACCCGCGTCACCGACGGCATCGGAAGCCACGACCGGCGACGAGCCGACCGATGAATCGATCGGTTTTGAAATCCGGCGGTTGCTCAATACCGACCCCACCACGGGCACCGGCATCATCGTGGAGGTGGATGGCGGCAATGTCACCTTGCATGGCACGGCGATCAATCCGGCCGCCGCGTGGCGCGCGGAAGGTATTGCGCACTCGGTCAAGGGTGTCAAATCGGTGGTCAACCAGATCATCGTGAACATCCCCAACATCACGCATTGACGCGCGGGCGTTGTGATTGCCCATCGGCGGTCAGGGCGCGGCGTGGACGGGGACAGGCGGACGGGCGGGTTGAAACACGGCCACGCCGTATTTCCATACAAACCAAACGACCCCGGCGCAGAGAATGAGCGCGCCCAGCACGTACAACGCGGCAAACCGCTTCTGTGCGGAGGCAGCGAATGGCGTGACACCCGGCGGCTTCTTCAGGGAATTCCGGGCCTCCATGAGGTCCTGGATGACTTCGTCGTATGACCCATATCGATCGGCGGGGTCTTGCGCCAGCATGCGTGTGATGATCCGGATTGTGGCGCGTTGGGCGGCAGGCGCCTCCGCCGCAAGGGACGACGCGGGATCCTCGGGGGGGCGGCCCGCCAACGCATGGAACAGCGTCGCCCCGAGTGAGTAGATGTCGCTGCGCTCGTCGTCAGGTTTGCCGCGAAGTTTCTCGGGCGCCACATAGTAGGGCGTACCCCAGATTTGTTCGGCCTCCGGCGTCTGGCTGTCTTCGGGATCGCTCCCCGGGGCGCCGACCAGGCTGAAGTCGACGAACTTGGGGATGCCATCCTCGTTAAACAGGATATTGCCCGGTTTCACGTCCCGATGGAGTACGCCGTGCTGGTGCGCGGCACGCAGGGCGGAGGCAATCTGGAGGCCAACGGACAGCGCTTCCGGTTCGGAGAGATGTCCCGACTGGGTAATGCGGGCGTCGAGGCTTCCACGGTCGCAAAGCTCCATGGCTGTGTAGTACCGGTGGTCGATCTCGCCAAAGGAATATACCTGGGCGATGTTGGGGTGATTGACGGTCGCGGCGGCGCGGGCTTCGCCGGAGAACCTGGCGATAACCGCAGGATCGGAGGCGAGATTCGCGCGCAGAACCTTGAGGGCCAGATACCGGTTGAGCGGCACGTCGATGGCTTTGTAGACCGTGCCGGCGCCGCCGGTGCCGATGACACTGAGCAGCAGGAAATCACCAAATTTCATGGGGACGACGGAAGGGGCTCCGCAGTGCCGGCATTCGACGTGGGTGAAGCCGGTCTTTCCGGTGAGGTCGAGAACCGCCCCGCAGGAGTGGCAATTGATTGAGTCCGGCACATTGCCTAGCGCGTCCATCACCGGGCGACGTTAGCACGCGCTGGAAAGCGGCAGCAACAGCAAATCGCCACCGCGTTTTATTTTGACCACAGTGAACAAATGGCCGCAGACCGACCGGGGTTTTCGGCGCCGCGCACTAGATCTTGGTGATGCGTAACGGATTGTTTGAGAACCGGTTGCGAATGAGATTTGAATAGAAGAAGGTGGCGGTGGCATGTTGTCTGCTAAACCCTCGCGCACACGTGCATGTGTCCCCGGTGCGTTAAGCGTGAGGACTTGACGAGGCGCTTTTTCTGTTTACATGCCCGTGCGGCTTCTCTAGTATTCGCACCCGCACTTGGGGAGGAAAGTTGATGAAGAAGATTGAGGCCATTATTAAGCCGTTCAAGCTCGAAGACGTCAAGGAAGCCTTGGCGGGCGTGGGCGTCGAGGGTTTGACGGTCACAGAAGTGAAGGGTTTTGGACGACAAAAGGGACACACCGAAATTTACCGCGGGAGTGAGTACACCGTGGATTTCTTGCCCAAGCTGAAGTTGGAGATTGTGTTGCCCGATAGCGCCGTCGAGGCCGCGGTCAACGCGATTCTGAAGACAGCGAAGACGGGCAAGATCGGCGATGGCAAGATTTTCGTGCTGCCCATCGACGAGGCCGTGCGCATTCGTACCGAGGAACGCGGCGACCAAGCCGTGTAACGCCGCCCAAAATTGGACCAACGAGCAACCAACATTCAGCCAGTCGGGTGGACCATCCACTGGCTGGTCAGGAGAACAATATGACACCCAAAGAAGTTCTGGCGCTGTGTAAAAGCAAGAACGTACAACTGGTAGACCTCAAGTTCTGCGATTTTCTGGGAACCTGGCAGCATTTCTGCGCGCCGATTTCCGAGCTGGAAGAAGAGGTTTTCGAGGCGGGTCTGGGCTTCGACGGTTCGTCCATTCGTGGATGGAAATCCATCGAAGCGAGCGACATGTTGCTGATGATGGACCCGTCCACGGCGATCATCGACCCGTTCCCGCAGGTCACCACGCTCAGCATCGTGGCAGATGCGGTCGACACGATCACCCGCGAGCCGTATACCCGCGACCCGCGCAACGTCGCCCGCAAAGCCGAGGCGTATTTGAAGCAAACGGGCATCGCTGATACGGCGTACTTCGGCCCGGAGGCGGAGTTCTTCATTTTCGACGACATCCGCTTTGGCCAGACTTCCAACACCGGCTATTACTACATCGACAGCAACGAAGGCATTTGGAACAGCGGCCGTGAAGAATTCCCCAACCTCGGCAACAAGATCCGCCACAAGGAAGGTTATTTCCCCGTTCCCCCGCAGGACACCCTGGTCGATATTCGCAACGAAATGATCATGGTGATGAAGGATTGCGGCCTGAAGGTTGAAAAGGAGCACCACGAGGTCGCCACAGCCGGTCAGGCCGAGATCGACCTGCGCTTTAACGCGCTGGTTCCCATGGCTGACGACATGATGCTCTACAAGTATATCGTCAAGAATGTCGCCAAACGCCACAACAAGACGGCGACGTTCATGCCGAAGCCGCTCTTTGGCGACAATGGCAGCGGCATGCACACGCACCAGAGCTTGTGGAAGAAGGGCAAGCCATTGTTCGCGGGCAAAGAATACGCCGGCCTCAGCCAACTCTGCCTGCACTACATCGGGGGCTTGCTCAAACACGCCCATGCCCTGTGCGCCTTCGCCAGTCCGACCGTCAACAGCTACAAGCGCCTGACGCCGGGCTTCGAAGCGCCTGTAAACCTCGCGTATTCGAGCCGCAATCGCTCGGCGGCGGTCCGCATCCCGACGTATTCACCGAGTCCCAAGGCCAAACGCATCGAATATCGCCCGCCCGACCCGTCTTGCAACATGTACCTGACGTTCGCCGCGATGTTAATGGCGGGTCTGGACGGCATCGAGAACCGGATCGATCCCGGCGAGCCGATGGACAAGAACCTGTACGAATTGTCGCCCGCGGAGATCAAGAAGGTGCCGCAGGTTCCGTCCTCGCTGCCTGAAGCCTGCGATGCCCTGGAGGACGACCACGAGTTTCTGCTCAAGGGCGACGTGTTCACGCAGGACGTCATCGACACCTGGATCGAGATGAAGCGCAAAGAACAGGATCAGGTGCGCTTGCGGCCGCATCCGTGGGAATTCCACATGTATTACGACGCGTAAGACACTGCGTCGCGCGCAGGGCCGAAAGTTCGCACGAGCTTTCGGCCCTGTTTTTTTCTGTGTTGCGCGCGGCGCCGAAATTTTTTTCGTCGCGCGTCATTTTTTTCTTGAACACCGCACCCTCACTCACTATGCTGCTCCGCGCAAAGGCGAAGGCGAGGGTAATAGAGAGGGTTGTGAATAAGTTGTGAACAGCTTGGGCGTTCAGCCACGTTTTGCTATTTGGCCGTATGCATCGCCCAAGGATGTGGATTTTTGGTTCACGATTCTCTCCTGGGTTCGACACGAATGATGTGAGGGGAAAACGCAGCCGCACAACGGTGTAAGAGCCGATTGAGAGGTTTTTTCGCGGTTGCACGGGTTTGGCGATCAAGGCAGGGGGTTTTTCACGGTTTTTGTCTCCTTGGATTCGTGTGCGGGCCGCTCCTTCCGTTCGCCCCGGCTGCAAGACGCCTGCAGGAGAAGAATGTTGCGGTGGTGTCAACAGCCTGTGAATAAGTCAGGACTCGTGATGACGGAGGAACCATGACAGCGGGGCACGATCAACTGTGGCGCGACGCGAGCAAAATCCTGCAAGGGATGCTCAATCCGGAGCTGTTCAACCGGTGGTTTGCGCCCATTAAACCGGTTGAAGTCAGCCAGGACACACTCGTTCTCGGCGTCGCCAACGAGTTTTACCAAATCTGGCTTCAAGATAACTTCCTGCCGTTGATCCGCGAGGCCGTCAATCAGGTCTCCCGCCAACCACTCCTTGTCCGGCTGGCCGTCAGTCAGGGATTGAAAGCCCCGCCCGAACTCCCTCCGCCGTCGACCACCAGCCGGGAGAAGCGGTCGCCGGCCAGGACCGACCTCGATGTGAAGTTGAATCCGCGTTACACGTTTGATTCGTTCGTGGTCGGGCCCAACAACAACTTCGCCCATGCGGCCGCGCTGGCTGTCGCCCAATCGCCCGCCAAGGCGTACAACCCGCTGTTTATCTATGGCGGCGTCGGCTTGGGCAAAACGCACCTGATGCAGGCCATCGGTCACGCATCCTCCACCGGCGCCAAAAACCGCAAGGTCAGCTACATCCCCTGCGAGCAGTTCACCAACGACTTCATTCAGGCCATTCAAAACAGCACGATGACCAAATTCCGCAAGAAGTACCGTCAGGTCGATGTGCTGCTCATTGACGACATCCAGTTCCTTGCGGGGAAAGAGCGGATGCAGGACGAGTTTTTCCACACATTCAACACCCTGTTCGACGCGCACAAGCAGATCGTGCTGTCCAGTGACCGACCGGCGGCCGAGATCGCCAATCTGGAGAATCGGCTGGTTTCCCGCTTTGAATGGGGTCTCGTCACGGAACTCCAGCCGCCCGCGCTGGAGACGCGGATCGCGATTCTCAAGAAGAAAGCGGCGATGATCGATGTGAAGCTTTCCGATCAGGTGGTGGAATTCATCGCCGAGAGGATCCGTACAAACATTCGCCGCCTGGAAGGGGCCCTGATCCGTGTCGCCTCGTACACATCTCTCACGGGCAAAGAGGTTTCCCGTGATGCTTTGGAGAATCTGCTTCGCGACGCGCTTCACGAAGAGGCCAAGCGGACCATCACCATCGAATCCATCCAGAAGAAGGTCGCCGAACACTTCGATATCCGGTTCGCGGACATGACCAGCCGACGTCGCCCGCAAAACGTGGCGTTTCCCCGCCAGGTCGCCATGTACCTGAGCCGGACATTGACCAGCCGATCGCTCGCGGACATCGGGGAATCGTTCGGCGGTCGCGATCACGGCACGGTTCTGCACGCCTGCCGGCTGATTGAAACGCGCGCGTCGAAGGACCAACAACTGCGGCAGACCGTTTCCTACCTCGAACAGTCGCTGCAACGACAATAACATTCCAACAACTTGTCAGTCGGTTGGGAAAACTCGCGGATGACTCGTGGTTGCCAACAAACTCCGAGGAATGTGGTTCGGAATCCTCTCGGTTCCATCCTGTCGCCGATTTCCGTAACTGCTTGGTGTGTACTTGACAAGGAAAGTTGTTTGCTATATTCACAGCCCGAACGGTAACGACTCTTTGTTTTATATAGATGATTCGTAGTACTACATCTGTGACATATGCCAGTTAAACTCAAAGTCACCAAGGAAGCCATTCTCGACGGGTTGCAGCGTGTGCAAAATGTCGTCAGCACCCGAACCACCCTGCCGATTCTCTCGAACGTGTTGATGCAAGCGTCTGACGGAGGTCTCAGCCTGACAACCACGGACCTGGATGTCGGAGTTCGTTGTCGTGTCGAGGCTGAGGTGACAAAAGCGGGGTCAACGACGTTGCCGGCGCGTAAATTATTCTCGATTCTCAAGGAAGTGCCCGCCGCCGAGATCGAGATCGAAGTGGACGACCGCAATGCGGCGTCCATTCGTTGCGGATCGTCCTTCTACAAGATCATGGGGCTCCCGGAGGAGGAGTTTCCGCGATTCCCCGAGTCCGGCGCCGGTAAAGCCCTGAAAATCGAGCAGGCCGTCCTGCGCGACATGTTGAAGAAGACCGCGTACGCCGTGTCGAACGACGAGACGCGCTACGTGCTGAACGGGGTTTTTATGGGGATCAAGGGCGATAAAATCACGGTTGTCGCGACCGATGGACGACGGTTGGCCCTGATGGAACATGACATCGAGATTCCCAAGGGCGCGGAAGCGGAACTGATCCTGCCAACAAAAGCCGTGAACGAGCTGGAACACCTGCTGGCCGACAAGGGGGATGCGAAACTCTCCATCGGCGAGAACCAGATCGTCTTCGAGCTGGACGGGACCACGTTGGCCTCCAAGCTGATTGAGGGAACGTACCCGAATTTCCGCCAGGTAATCCCGACGGAGACGAAGGAGCGGATTACGCTGGAACGCGAATTACTGCTCTCCGCGTTGCATCGGGCGTCAATCCTGGCCAGCGAGAAATCGCAATCGGTGAAGCTGAATTTCGCCAAGAACACCCTCACGATCACGGCGACCACGCCCGAAGTCGGCGAGGCCAAAGAAACCCTGTCGATCAACTACAAAGGCAAGGAGATTACCATCGCGTTCAATCCGCAATACATGATGGATCCATTGCGGAACCTGGATGCCGACGAGGTGTTTGTCGAGTTGACCGATGAATTGAGCCCCGGCGTCATCAAGGTCAACGCCCCGTTCCTGTACGTCTTGATGCCCATGCGGTTGAGCTAGTGCTGCGACACACTTGATTTGATGGGTGCGGCAGGGTGGGAAAATGAACCCTCACCCTGACCCTCTCCCTTAAGAAGGGCGAGGGGTAGCAGCTTCGTCTCCTCTCCCCTCCGGGGGAGAGGATTAAGGTGAGGGGGCACTAGCGGACACGCCGTCGGGCCTGAGATTCTTCGGGGCGGCGGACACTTGACACGCTTTTTGCCCGGCTCTACTCTTTCCCTGTCCACTCAACTGCCTCGTGGTGTAATGGTAGCACAACTGACTCTGGATCAGTTTGTCTAGGTTCGAGTCCTAGCGAGGCAGCCATATTTTATTGGCCGGGTTGCGCGGTCGGTGGCTGCGGCGGGCTGGACTCCGCTACTCCCCTTCACGCCACCGCTACGCCCGCCGCATTTCGCCCATGCCGAGCAACTGCGCCTTATCCAATCCACGCCCGAAAAACTGACAAGCCGACGAATCGGCCCGAAATTTCGATTGCAATTCCTTTTGGCGTAGGCCTACACTATTTGTTGAGGAGAAGAGGAGAGCCATGAAAGCGCGACATTTCACAACTATACTTCTTGGTGCGATAAGCATGTCCATACCGATGCTCGGCGCGGGATGCGCGACGAGCTGGCAACAACCACCGCAAAATCAACAAAATACGGTCCAGAAGGACCCGCTCTCCTACGGGGCGATCACCGCGACAGTCAAAAAGGGTGAAACCACACAGGAGGATATAGTACGGCTCTTTGGCCCTCCCAATATTACAACCATCAATGCGAGCGGCGAAGAGGTGTGGGTCTACGATCGCATTTCGAACTCGAGCCAGCAAAATGGCTGGACGGAAGCGCGGCGATTCGATGCGTTTTTCGGATTGGGGAGCGTGGAAGCCGGCAGCGTCAAGGAGGGAGATACGCGTGACAGTTCATCCCGCACTTTGACAGTAATAATTAACTTTGACTTAAGCAAGAAGGTGAAGGATTACAGCGCAAGAGCGACTCAATTCTGAAACGACTAATCAATTAAAACGGATATCTTCAAGATGAAAACGCCGGTGAAAATTCTGGCTTGTGTGCTGTGGTCGGCACTCCTCGCAGGTTGTGCAGGACTTCTCAACCCCGGGGCCGAGCAGCACCCAGAAAACGTTGCAGCCCTATTTACGCAATGGGGTGAGCAGGACGCCCGCTTAAACGAGGCTTTAGGTGAGCGTGTCTACGACAAAGACTTCGACGCTGTCTTTTCGGCTGCAGTTACCGGCCTGTCGGACATCGGCCTCGCAGTAAAAAACATGGAGCGCCAGTCGGGTTACATTCTTGCCGAAGGACCTACTCCGCTCCCGAAGGATCAATATGAAAGTTTAGTATTAAAGTCCTGTGCTGAGATAAACAAAGTAAGTAGTCAGCATTGGACCCCACAGCTTGGTAACGCCACAAAGTCTGTGACAATAACCGTCCTCAGGTTGGGTGATCACAAGACGAAGGTTAAAATGAGGGATGTTGTCTCAGAAATCCATTCAGGGGCTAGCAACAAGTACAACGATGAATACCCCCCCACCCTCGAAGCCGAGTACCAGAGCTTGTGGCGCGCCTTGGAAAAGCAAATATTCCTTGATGAGAACTTGGATAAGCAGCAAAAGTGACGCCACAACGCCATGAAAATGGTTGAACTCACGAAGAGTTATTTAGAACCCTTACGAGGAGTTCCCCATTCATTCTCGCAGACTACGGCCCACCCCCCTTCCGCATAGCAAACATGAGCGCGACACGAGCACAATCCGCTGGTGCTAAGGTGTTATCTGGGAATGGATGAAGCCCACCAATCTCAATGGCGTCCGAGGGTAGATCACCGAGGTCCATACGGCTCACGCCATCAGCCAGCGCGTGGCCCTTTGTCGGACACACAGTTATCGCCACCGCAGGGATGAGGTCTTTTAGCTTGTACGCCCACCGTGGCCCAAACAGCCGTTTGAGATCGTCGGGCCCCTTGACCTGATACCCGTGAAACCGGAAACCCGCCGCCAGCAGTTCCAACTTCCGACGCCACACCCAGCCACCTGGTGTCGCCCACCCGAACCGCGTTGACCACTCACGCCAGCCCTGCGAGTAACGCACGAACCGCCGCCCCTTGTTCTCTTCCCTCCGATTGTTGACACACTTCGAGACATAGCCGCCTACGTATCGCGCAATCCCATCCTCCGTCGTCCGCACCGGGATCAACTCATGTCTGCCGAAACCATACCCCGCCAGTCGTCCCCGCAGTTCTGCCCAAATGTTCCGAAGGTTTGGGCAGTCCTTTGCCGCTTCATGTATCAGCCGCCGTTTCTCGGGCAGCGGTGTGGTGTCCTTCACGCTCTCAAGATAATTCGAGAAATCGAAACCCGTCCGAATATCCAATCGACAAGCCACGACAAGGTGCGCGTGTAGCCGTCCCTTCTTCGAGAACTCGAACACGGTCAACCACGCCACGAACACCGCAGGCAGCACTCGCACCCCAAGCGAGTGAAACCGTCCTTGGAACTTCTCCCACTCTTCGCCCTCTGGAGTTGTCAATGTCAGGAACCCGATCCGCTCGTTTCCATACTTTCGCGACAGGCAATGGACGTTCTCAGCAAGGCTCATCGCAACCTTGCGATGGTACGGCGTGAACAGCTCCTCGTTGCAGTTACCACTAGAAAGACAAGGAAGGGGCGGGCCGACCCCCGCCGCGGCGCGGCGGGGGGACGGCTCCGCCCCACTCCCGATGTCCGCAACAGGTTCATAGACGGGGTTGCCACCTGTACCGACCGAGGAGAACTCACGAGGATCGACCATGACCGCCGCCTTTTCCGCAAGCTGTCCGCACAATGGCGAGGACAGCCGCTTTTAAGGGGGAAGTCAGTTGGGACCAGTACGCAATGACTTCAGATAGGTCTGAATCTTGTGTGTGGTTTTCTGTGTAGCCCGCTGCTTTTTGCAAGCCAGCATTGGCTTCTTTGGTAGGTTCGAGTCCTTGCGAGGCAGCCACATTTTTGGGTCTTCAGGTTCTCCCCGATGCCTGGTATTGCTCGTCGCTGACCTTTTCCATCCAGTCAACCACCTTGCCGTCGAGTGCTTCCTGAATGGCGATGTGCATCATGGCCGTGGTCGGCGCGGCGCCATGCCAATGCTTCTCACCCGGTGGGAACCAGATCACGTCACCGGGCCGGATTTCCTCGATCGGGCCGCCCCAGCGTTGTGCTCGCCCGCAGCCAGCCGTGACAATCAGCGTCTGGCCCAGCGGATGGGTGTGCCATGCCGTTCGGGCACCAGGCTCGAACGTGACGCTGGCGCCGGCCACACGTGCCGGTGCACTTGCCTGGAACAGCGGATCAATCCGCACCGTGCCGGTAAACCAATCGGCCGGCCCCTTGACGGAAGGCTGTGAGCCACCTCGTTTGATTTCCATATCTGTAATTCCTTCGGTTGATGGTAACAGTGGCTTGTCCCGCTCAGCGACCGGTCATTTGCTCCAGCTTTTCGGGGTATCGAGCCCCTTGCACCTTGATCTTGGAGGCCGCGCTCTCGATTTCACGAAGGTCGTCAGGCGTCAGTTCGACGGCGATTGCCCCGATGTTTTCGTCCAGGCGATGCAGCTTCGTGGTGCCGGGTATCGGAACAATCCACGGCTTTTGCGCGAGCAACCACGCCAGCGCGATCTGAGCCGGGGTCGCCTTTTTCCGCTGGGCGATCTTGCCGAGCAAATCGATCAATGCCTGATTCGCCTTGAGCGCCTCCGGTGTGAATCGCGGCAGCGTGCTGCGAAAGTCGGAACTGTCAAACTTCGCGTTTTCGTCGATCTTGCCGGTGAGAAAACCCTTGCCGAGCGGGCTGTAGGGAACGAGGCCGATGCCGAGTTCTTCGAGCGTCGGGATCACTTCCTTTTCCGGGGTTCTCGTCCACAGCGAGTATTCGCTCTGGAGAGCCGTCACGCGCTGGACCTTGTGCGCGCGCCGAATCGTCTGCACGCCGGCTTCCGACAGGCCGAAGTGCTTCACCTTGCCTTGCTGAATCAATTCCTTCACCGCCCCCGCAACGTCTTCGATGGGCACGTTCGGGTCAACCCGGTGCTGATAGAGCAAGTCGATGGTCGCGACCTTCAGCCGCTTGAGCGAGCCTTCGACGGCCTGCTTGATGTGCTCGGGCCGGCTATTCAGGCCCGCCGCACCGGGCCGCGTATCGGGGCCGCTGAGGTCGAACCCGAACTTGGTGGCGATCACCAACTGTTTGCGGAACGGAGCGAGGGCTTCGCCCACAAGTTCTTCGTTTGTGAACGGGCCGTACACTTCGGCGGTGTCAAAGAATGTGACGCCGCGTTCCACGGCGGCACGAAGAAGAGAAGTCATCTCCTTTTTATCTTTGGGCGGGCCGTAGGAAAAACTCATGCCCATGCAGCCGAGTCCGACAGCCGTGACTTCCAAATTACTCTTTCCAAGTCTGCGCTTTTGCATTTCGTGCACTCCTTTTTGAGTTAAACGCCGAGGCGAACCTACCCCACATATGCGCGGCTGTCGCATCCAATCTTGCTCCACCTGTTGCGATCTTGCTCGAAAAAGCGGATTGGGGAGGCGTCGAGTTCAATACAAAGACGGCCTGCCGTCAATCGTGAGCAACCAGCCCTGACGCAAGCCCCACGTAGTCTTGCCAGCGGACAGGCGAGGCTTACCGGCTAAACCGAGCTTGTTGCAGCATCGCGAATCCATTAAGCTGACCGATCGTGGCAGGCGAAAAAGAGATGAAGCCAATCCGCGTCAAGGACTACAAGGAATTCGCTTCGAAGTTAGAAGCTCTGATCGTCGATTATGTCTACACGGAATCGATCTTCCGACAGCGAGTCTCGCTTTACCATTATCTGACGAAACACGCGGACGAGTTCAACACCGCCAAGACTTTTTGGAATCTTACTTTTCGAGCGCACGACGACGCCATTCTAATCAGACTCTGCCGACTCTACGACCAACATCCGGCTGCGCTGAGCCTTCGCCGAATTTTGCTAACAATCAAAGACAACCCCGACTTTTTCGATAAAACGAAGTTCCAAGAACGTTTTAAAGATGAACCTTACGTTGAGACCGCAACACGCAGCGTGGGGCAACCGGACGCTGACCAACTCGCGAAGGACATCGAATTTGCCAGTGCGAACAACCCGCTCGTTGCCAAACTCGACAAGAGCCGAGGCCGGGTTGTCGCCCACAGGGATCCGCGCAGCGTTCCGGGCAAAGTACCTTTGCCGGATACTGACCCATTGACTCAACAAGAGGTCGCTGAACTGCTAAATAACGCTCGCACAATACTGAACCGCTACCGCGAGCTATTCAAAGGAGTAGAAATGTGGGGCGTGATCAGTGGGATTGGAGACTACGAGGATCTTCTGAAGGGGGTTCGAAGCACAGCCGTGTAGCTTTAGCTCGGAGCTCCGCAGAGAGGTGGCGGCGTCACCGCTGGCGGCGGTAGTAGCTGGGGGAAAGGCCGGTTTCGCGGCGGAAGAGCCGGGCGAAATGGCTGGGGTTCGTGTAGCCGATGTCAACTCGGTGAACGGGAATTCTTTATGCGGTGGGCGACATACCGGCGCGGCGATTCTTTTACGCGAAAGCCGATGTCCTTCTTGGGCGGTTCAGGCAGTGCGGGAGGATCGATGATGTCCATGACACGTTGGAGAACGGTGACGATGGCGGCTTCATGCACGTCGAGTCGCCCTTTGAGTTCCTTCTCCAGCGCCGCGAGCTTGCGGGCAAGTTCGCGCGTAACGGACAGAGCCGCGCGCATTCGCACGAACGCGCGCACAACAAACACGCTCATGAGCACCGCTTGGGGACTGTTGAGCACCGTGGCTGCCATGATCGCGCCGTGCTCGGTGAAAGCGTGGGGCAAATAACGTGGGTCGCGGTGTTTTTGTGAACCGATCACAATTTGTGATCGGTCCGATGTGGTCACAGTTTGTGACCGGATATCCTCAAGTTCCTCGGCGGTTAGTCGGAACACGAAGTCGGGCGGAAATTTCTTGCGATTGCGCTTAACCGCTTGGTTCAGGGTGCGAGTTGGTACGCCATAGATTCCGGCCAAATCGGCATCGAGCATGACTTTCTGACCGCGTATCTCGTAGATCAGCCGGTCAACATGATCGGCACGTTTCTCCAATTCCTTTTCGGAGGGCATCGTCGTGGAGTGTGCCAGCACGAGCCGGTAAGAGCAAGCCTACCGGCAGAAACGGCGTCACCGCTGCCGGCGGTAGTCGCTCGGGGAAAGGCCGGTTTCCCGGCGGAAGAGACGCGCGAAATGGCTGGGATTTGTGTAACCGACGTCAAGGGCAACGGTCACGACGCTCTTCTTCGTTTCGCGCAGCAATCGTCGCGCAGCATCCATCCGCAAATTGATGTGGTATCGCGACGGCGACACGCCCATGGCGCTCTTGAACAGGCGATCAAAATGAAACTTGCTCAACTCAACTTGGGCCGCCAGTTGATCAAGGTTGAAGTGTTCGGCAACGTGTTCAGCCATCCAGTCCGTGATTTGTCGAAGTTTGTAGCCGGGAAGCGACGGACTGCCGCTACCCGACTCTTTGACCAGTTCGGCATAATTTCGAGCCAGATGGATGGCAATGGCCTGCGCGATGCCTTGCAGGAAAAGCGGGCTTGCGTGTCGGCGCATTAGTTCCTCGCGCAATCGTTCCATAAACGAATTCAACACAACGTCGGTGAACGCGGAAACATCCCGCAGTCGAGCGTGAGACGCATCGGCGGCAAAAACCTCTTTCAGGGCGCGTTGCAGGAGCGGCAGCTCGATGAACACCGACATGGCTTGAAACAGCTGGCCGGTCACCGCTTTCCAGCGGCACTCGTAGGGAGCGCCTCCCGAAGTGAGAAAGAAATACCCTTTCGTGATCCGATGAGTGACCCATGGCCGTCTGCCTTCCCGCTCCTGAAACTCGACCTCGCCCGACAGGGTCCACGCGAGGAACGGTTCGCTGACGGAGGGAAGCGGCAAGGTATCGGCGACAGGCGGCAGAGAGACGATCCAAGCTTTGATGTCCCGCCAGGCCTTGCCCCGACCGGCGACCAGGCATTTCCCGCCAAGATAGCGTTCCAAAGCATCCGCAGAAGTTGTCTCAGGAATCGGCATGGGAGGAAGAATCATCGATGCTACGCAAAAGGACAAGGCCGTTTCATGTGCGTTCGTGCTTATCGCCCACGATTGCCGGCGACTCCTGCCGTTCGAAGCACCCTCAACGCTGCCGGCGGTAGTCGCTCGGGGAAAGGCCGGTTTCCCGGCGGAAGAGCCGCGCGAAACGGGACATCCCGGAATAATCCTCCATTCCTTTTCTTTGGAAAAAGCCTTGTGCTTGACGGCACGCGCCCGGTCTGTCATTTGCAGGATTATGACGAAGCTTTCGATCTTTGTTCTCTGTCTAGTGTTTGCGTGTGGCGGTCTGAGCGCGCCGGCAAATGTCTGGCGGCCATCGCCGGGACACACACAAGTGCCGATATGGCCGGGACTGGGGCCTGATGCGCAGCCGGTCGAGGCGCCGGAGTATGTTACGAACATGACGACGACTGCGGGCACGCGGTGGGTTGCGGTATGCAACGTCTCGCAACCGACGATGACGGTCTATTCGCCAAAGGGGAAAAACACCGGCGTTGCGGTCGTCGTGTTTCCCGGCGGAGGCTACATGTGTCTGGCCATCGATCTGGAAGGCACGGAGATCTGTGACTGGCTGACGTCCCGAGGGATCACCGCGGTCCTGTTGAAATACCGTGTGCCGGTCAGGAGAGTGGGGCCGTATGCGGAGTCGCCGCTGGCGTTGGAAGATGCGCAGAGGACGGTGGGGCAAGTGCGCTTTCACGCCGCCGAGTGGCATATTGATCCGCACAAGATTGGCGTGATCGGGTTTTCGGCCGGAGGGCATATGGTGGCGGCGATGAGCACGCATTTCGACAAGCGTTTGTATCCGGCGGTAGATGCGGCTGACAAAGAAAGCTGCCGCCCGGATTTTGCGATCGCTCTTTATCCGGGACATCTGTGGAAAGACGATAAGAATTTCGAGTTGAATCCGAATGTTCCTGTTACCAGCCAGACGCCCCCGACGTTTTTGGTGCAGGCGGAGAATGATCCGGTGGACAACGTGAACAACTCGCTGGTTTACTACATGGCGCTGAAGAACGCCGGGGTTCCCGTGGAAATGCACTTGTACGCGCAGGGCGGACATGCGTTCGGGCTG
Source organism: Verrucomicrobiia bacterium (assembly GCA_050015495.1). Classification (GTDB taxonomy): domain Bacteria; phylum Verrucomicrobiota; class Verrucomicrobiia; order Palsa-1439; family Palsa-1439; genus Palsa-1439. The sequence continues at coordinate 60,605 of JBEKBH010000004.1, read as the reverse complement.
CGGCGCACGAAGTTTCCGATTACGGGATGGCCTCAGTTGGTGGAGACGTGGCTGAGAACAATCGGAATGATTCCGGAGTGATTCGTATGGTCAACAGCCGCCCCGAACCAACATAAGGCCGAAAACGAATGTGCTCCAAGAAGCCCCCGGCGGCGACAACCAGTTTGTTGATCCGCAACCCGGCGCGCGAAGTACAGGGGACGGCCTACGGAACCGCACCAATCTGGAAATTCAGAATCGCCCGCTGGATCTCATACTCGTACTTGGCGCTGGTATTGGCGATCTCGGCGGCGGTCTTGTCGAGCTGAGATTGGCTGACCTCGACGATGGAACTGCTTCCCATCGTGTAACGAGCCTGCGCCAAATCAAAGGCCAGACTGGCGTTCTCGAAGAGCTTCTGGGTCAGGTCGAGCCGTTCGTAGGCGTAATTGACGTTCAGGCCGGCGTCCCGCACATTTTGAATGACCGTGTTCTCAGCGTCGCGAAGTGATTCGGCGGCGGCCTGTGCGCGTAGTTCGGCTTCGGAGTGCTTCGCGGAATTCAGGCCGCCGTCGAAGATGGGCAGACTCAGGTTGACTCCCGCAGCGGCGTAGCGATCCTCGAAATGGGCTGTATCACGAATCGGGATCAACCCCCCGGCGCCAAACGCCATGATGGTCGGGTAGTTCAACGCCTGCTGAGCCCGGGCGTATTGCGAGGCGGCATCGCGATCCAGTCGCAAGCGGGCCAGGTCCGGGCGCTGCGACAATGCGGTATCGACCAACCCGGCGGGATCGAGGGTCTTGGGTGCTGGCCCGGCCTCTTCAATCAAGCGATAGACACGATGGGTGCGATCTCCCAGGACTGTGGACAGGGCATTGAACGCCTGATCCAAATCGTTTTGCGCCTGGGCGACCAACAGTTGGCCTTGTTCGTAGGTCACCTCGGCAAACTTCAGATCGAGTTCCGACCGAAGTTTGTTGGTTGTTAATGCCGAGATTTGATCCAACAACACCCTGCGCGTTTCCAGAGTTTGGTGCGCCACATCCAGGACCGACTGCGCCTTCAGCGCCGTGAAGAATGCCACATCCGCCTGCAGCACGATCTCCTCCCGCATGGCCTCGGTGTTGGCGGACGCGGCGCGTGAGGACAGTCGCGAACTGTTCAGCAAGTGTGTGGTCCGCCCGAAATCGGTCAGCAATTGGGTGATCATCACCCCGTCCGCCTCGCGCTGGTAGATGGACGGATTCGCCAGGCCGCCCGCGGCAATGCGGGTGTTGGCGTCCCCGTGGCCGACCGCGGTGGCATCGAACTGCACATTGGGCAGGAGGCCGGCCCGGACCTGCGTGATCACCTGCTTCGATGCCAGCGCCTGCAAATCGGCTTCGGAGATTTTTGGATGGTTGCGCAAGGCGATGTTCTGCGCTTCCCGGAGTGTCAACGGCGTCGGCGGTGGTTCCTGCGCCCGTGCGGTGACGGATGCCAGCACGAGACAGCAAACCGAGACAGCGAAGGTTCGTCTCGAAATCATGCGACTCCTTTCCTCACTGCGGCGCGGGCTTCCTTCCGACGATGGATCAGGAAATAGGCAGCGGGTACGAGATAAATCGCCTGTGCGGCCGAGACAGACAGGCCTCCAATCAGGGCGCGGGCCAAGGGGGCGTACGCTTCGCTGCCGGTACCCATCTTCGCCGCCATCGGAATCAGCCCGATGGCCGTCGCCAGGGTCGTCATCATGACCGGGCGCAATCGGACTCGCGGGCCGAGCACCACCGCCTCACGCAAGGACCGACCCTCCTCGCGCAGCCGATTGATGAATTCGACAATGAGAATGCTGTCCGTAACCGAAATCCCGACCATCAACAAGACGCCCATCAGCGACATCACGCTGATCGGCGTGCCCGTCAGGAACAGCATCAGCAGTACGCCCGTCAGCCCGGGCGGCACCGCCAGCAGAATCAGAAACGGGTCCACGAAGGAGCGGAACTGGGCCACCAGAATCAAATAAACCAAAATGACCGACAGCGTCAGACCGATGGCGAAGCTCTGGAACGAGTCGCGCATCGCCTGCACCGAGCCCCGTACGGCAATGGTCATGTTTTCCGGCAAGTGCGTTCGGCCGATGATCTTTTGCACGCCGGCGTACACTTTGCTCAGGTCTTCACCAGTCGGCGCCACATACACGTCCACCGTCCGCCGGATCTGGTAGTGATCCACCTCGGTAGGCGACTGGATGTGGGAGATGTGGACGACCGAATCCAGCCGGGTCGGCTCCTTGAGGTTGGGCGCACGGAGTGGCATCGAGCCGAAGTCGGCAAGATTTTTCACGGTGTTCTCCGGGTATTGCACGGTCAGGAAGTAGTTGTTACCGGTCTTGGGATCAATCCAATAACTTGGCGCAATCATCTGATCCGATGTCAGGGCGGTGATCACGCTGTCCACGACATCTTTGGCGCTCAGGCCGAGTTCGCTGGCGCGCTCGCGATCGATGCTCAACTTCAGGGCCGGATAGTCCACGTCCTGCGGCACAAGCACGTCGCTGACGCCGGGCAAACCGCGAACCTGTTGCGCGATCTTGCTGGCGACGCCGTGGGCGCCTTCCATGTCCATGCTGCTGACCTGAATGTCGATCGGCGCGGGCATTCCCTGATTCAGGATGGCGTCGACCATGCCACCTGTTTGGAAATAGGCGCTCACCTGCGGCAGGTCGCGCTTGAGCCGGGCGCGCATCAGGTTCATGTGGGCAAAGCTGCTGAGGCGGTGGCCCTCGTTGAGACCCACCTGGACAATCGCGGTGTGCGGCGCCGAATTCGGATTCAAGATGGCGTTGAAACCGGGCGTGGTGCCGATGTTGGAGACGATGATTTTGAGGTCCTCCTTCGGAACCACCTCCCGCACCATGTCCTCCACCTGACCGACCAATTTGTCCGTCAACTCGATCCGCGTGCCGGAAGGCGCTTTCAGACTGATCACAAACTGGCCGGGATCGGTCCGCGGAAAGTAGGCCTTGCCGATGATCGGGTAGAGCCCCAAGCTGAGCACGAAAACGCCACTGATGCCGAGGACAGTTGCCAGCGGGCGTAGCAAGGCGACACCCAGGTGCTTTTCGTAGCCATCGAGCATCCGGGCAAAGTGTCGGTTGAACCACGAGTTGAACCTGTGACCAAACGCCGCGAGTCCGGGCTGATCGCCTTCCGGATGAAGACCCGCATCATGGGGCTGATGACCCTTGATCAACTTCGCGCAGTACAACGGCACCACCGTCATCGCCACGAAGTAGGAAGCAAACAGCGACAACACCAACGAAAGCCCGAGCGCGCCAAATAGAAACTTACTGACGCCGTACAGCAAGGTCACCGGAAACAGCACCACCACGAGGGTGAGGGTAGCCGCCAACACCGGCAGCGAGACTTCCTCCCCGCCGCGTTCGGCAGCGACCTCGGGCGGCTCCCCCATTTCGAGATGGCGGTAGATGTTCTCCAGGACAACGACCGAATTGTCGATCAGGCGGGAAAACGCCAGCGCCAGGCCGCTCAAAATCATGCTGTTGATCGTGCTCCCGCCCAGCGCGAGCGCGATGAAGGCAGCCAGCGCCGAGAGCGGAATGGAAAGGAACACCGCCGCGGTGGCCCGCATGCTGCCCAGGAAAATCAGGATCATCAACCCGGTCATCACCAGGCCGATGGCGCCTTCGTGAACCAGCGTCTCGATGGCCTTCTTCACGAACACCGACTGGTCAAACACCACCTCGGTGACCAGTTGCTTGGGTACATCCAGCAGTTTGGAAACGACCCGTTTGACGCCGTCGACCACCGCGATCGTGTTGGCGTTCCCTCCCAATTTCATGACCGGCAGATACACCGAGTGCTGGCTGTTGACGCGGACGATGTTGTATTGGATTTGCGAGGCATCCACGGCTTTGCCGACATCGGCGACCAGCACAGACGCCTCCCCAACCGTTTTCAGCGGAACCAGGTTGAGGTCCCGCATGGAGTTGATCTGGCCATCGGCATAAACGTTGTAATCGTAGGGCCCGATCTTCACGTCGCCGGCGGGCAGGATCAGGTTGGCTTCGTTCACGTTGCGCACCACGTCCATCACGCTCAACTGATGCGCCTCCAGCTTGAGCGGATCCACGTAGACCATGATCTGGCGATACCGGCCGCCAAAGGCGGGCGGCAGGGACGCGCCCGGCACGCCCGCCATCTGATTGCGAATCGTGAACTGACCCAGGTCGCGCAGTTGCGCCTCGGTCAGTCCCTCGCCTTTGAGCGTAACCAGGCACACCGGCAAGCTGGAGGCGTCGAACGGCATCACGATCGGCGGCAGTGTGCCCGGCGGCAGATAGCGCAGGCTGGCCATCGCCAGATTGGCGATGCTGGCGGCGTCGATGTCCGGGTCGGTGCCCGGCTGGAAGTAAACCTTGATGAGGCTCACGCCCGTGAGCGAGCGCGACTCCATATGGTCGAGACCGGACGCCAGCGTGAAGAAGCGCTCGAACTGGCCGGTGATGTCATTCTCGATTTGCTCGGGAGCCATCCCGGAATAGAAGGTGGCCACGACCACGACCGGAATCTTGATCGGCGGAAACAAATCCACGGGCATCCGCACCAGGCTTGTCGCCCCGACCACACAAATGATCAAGCACAGCACCACGATCAGATAGGGGTAGCGGAGAGCAAATCGTGACATGGTGAGAACAGGTTCTTACGGACGATTCTGTTTGACGGCGGCCCGGAGTTTTTCGATGGAAAAGTCCGGTGACTGGCACAGTTTGATAAGCGCCTGCTCCTCGGCGACGATCTTCGCCGCCACTGGGGGAATCTGGGTGGCAATGTCTTCCGGGATGGATTGGATCCCGTGCCGGTCACCGTGCAGCAAATCCCCGGACTGGATCTTCAGTCCACCGATCTCCACTGGCGTGCCGAATTCGACAATGTGAACATAGGCGTGGGATACCGACGTGCCGCCGGTGAAAAGTTGGAAGCCAAGCTCTTCGGCAGCCGGTATGTCCCGCACGGCGCCGTTGGTCACCGCGCCGACGCAACCGAGCGCACGCAAGATGTTGAAGTGCACCACACCGAGCAATGAACCGAGTCCGGTTTTGGTGGCTACATCCTGTACCACCACCATTCGTGGCGCCGGCATCGAGACAACGTAGTCCCACCAATCGGTCTGTTCACGGTAAGCGTCGCCGGCAAACGGTGGCGCTGATCCACGAATCTTCACGGTGACTGCATAGCCGGCTACGTGGGGAAGATGCGGGAACAGGCAGCGCACACTGCCATCGGTAAATCCTTCGTTGCGCAGGCGTTGTTGAAAACTCTCGATGGCGTTGGCCAGTGTGGAAGCATCGAGGCGACGCAAGGCTTCCAGTTGCTCGGTAGTCAGTGGTGTTTTCATTTTACAACCTCGGGCTCAATTGTTTTGGTTTCGACCTTCTGGCCCGGTCTGAGTTGGGCTGGATTGCCCAGCATCACCAAATCCCCTTCTTGCAGGCCGGAGACGACTTCGTACTTGGAGGATGTTTCGAGTCCCAGCGTCACGGGGCGTTCCTCGATTTCATGGTTGGCGTTGACGATAAGAACCCTGGTCGCCCCCCCCGAAGCCGAGGCTTGGATAGGGATCGCCAAAGACTGCGGGCGCTCTTCCGCTTGGAACACCACGGTCGCATACATGCCCGGGTCGATTTCGAGATTCGGGTTGAGCACCTCCAGTTCGGTGATCATCGTTCGCGTATCTTCGGTCACTTTTTGAGTGAACCGCGAGATGGTGCCAGTGAACGATTTGCCGCCCAGCGATTCGACGCGCACGTCCACCCTGTCCCCCAAATGGATGTCTTTGACGTATTCCACGGACACGGGGAAATCGAGACGGAGCCGGTAGTTATCGGAGATCCGCAGCAGCGACTTGGCCTGGGTAGCGGCCGCCGTGCCTGCCTCGATGAGCGCACCGGGGTCGGCGTAGCGCCACGTGATCACGCCATCAAATGGGGCGGTGATTTGTGTATAGGTCAGCAGTGTCTGATATTTCGCCACGTCTGCTTTGGCGGCATCGATAGCCGCCGCCGTCGCGTGGTCCCTGGCCTCGGCGGTATCGAGGTCCTGCTGGGCGACGAGATTGGGCTGCTGCTGGTTGACCCCGACGAGGCGGCTGTAGAGGAGATGAGCGTCAGCGTGATCGGCTTCAGCTTTCTGCACGGCCGCCATCGCGTTGTGGAGTTCATCCGATAATTCCGGAACTTCGAGCGTGGCCAGAAGCTGGCCGGCCTTCACCCGGTCGCCGAAGTCCACCTTCATCTGGCTCACGTAACCGGAAACCTTCGCGTGCAACTCCACCTCTTCATAGGGACGGAACTCCGCCGGAATAGTCACCTCCCGATACAGGTCTTCGCGATCCACCTTTGCCACGGCGACCGTGGGCTCCGAGCCGGTGGCCCGTTCACGGCCCGCCTCCACATGGCGCACCAACCACAGCAGTCCCACAGCGACCACCACCATCGCCACGACAAAGACCAGCCGCAGTTTGGGGCGCGCGCGCAGGTGTTGGCCGAATCCAGTAGTGGCTGATTTCATGGAGTTTTCATGAAGATTTTATGTTGCGGGTCATGGGCATTTTGACGCGGAACAGGCTCCCATCGCGGTAGCTAAGAGCTTCGACCGTCGCCCCGTGCGCGGTGCAGATTGATTTGACGATGGAAAGCCCCAACCCGGCCCCGCCCGGGTCCCGCGTTCGCGCTTTGTCGACGCGGAAGAAACGGTCAAAGACATGCGGCAGTGCGTCGGCCGGAATGCCGATGCCATTGTCAAACACTTCCAGCACAGCATGACCGTTGGCGGAGGCGACGCGCAGATGCACCGTGCCCTTTTCGGGCGTGTATTTGATGGCGTTGTCGAGCAGGTTCACCACCACCTGCTTGAGCCGCGCCCGATCTCCATTGACCATGACGGCCTGTTTTGCTTCGCAGGAAACGGAGATCTTCTTGTCTTCGGCGAGCAGGCTCATTTGCTCGGCGGTCGTTGCCACCAATTCCGCCAGATCGAACGGAACCCATTCCGCCTGTGCCTCCCCCGCGTCGAGCCGTGACAGGGCGAACAATTGCTCGACAATCCTTGCCAGCCGTTCGACTTCTTCGAGCAGGCTGCCCAGCGATTCACGCAACTCAGGTTTCTGGCGAACGTCCGAGGCGATACTTTCAAGTTCGGCGCGCATGGCCGTCAGCGGTGTGCGCAATTCGTGGGAGGCATCGGCGACAAATCGTTTGGAATTCAAGAAAGCGTCCTCCAGTCGCCCGATCATCAGGTTCAGCGACAACGAGAGCCGCTCCAGTTCCTCGGCGGTCTGCGCCACCGGCAGGCGCTCGCTCAGGTTGTGTTGGGTGATCTGTTCCGCCTTGCGCGCCAGTTGATCGACGGGCGCGAGCGCGCGGCCGACCAGCAGGTACCCGCCGCCAATGGCGACAAGCACGGCCGCCGGCAGCCCGATGGCCAGCAATACCAGAAACTGGTGAAGCATTGCCTCGACCGGCGCCATTGGCGCACCGACTTCCACAACGTAACGCACACCGTCGACGCCCGGAGAATTCAGCGCCGCGATAAGCAGGGTCTTGTTGTCGGCAAGTTTCTGTTTCCGCACGGATTCCTTCGTCGGCGGGGCCGCGAGGGGCGGCAACCCGGTGGGGTCGAAGCTCCGGTCCGCGGGAGGATTGGAAGTGTAGAGGACGCTTTTATCCGGACGGGATACACGGATGAAACGGTCGTTGATCTCCGGGGCATAGAGCGAATCGATTTCCCTGGCGACGACGGCCTCGCCGGTTTGGTTCACGTTGGCAAGGAGGGTGTCGGCGATCTGCTGGGCGCGGCGCTCCTGGGCTTCGACAAGGCTGGTTTCGAGATAATGTTTCAGGCCGACAAACATGAGCGCAGCCAGCAGGAGAAACACGGCAGTCAGCAGGCCGGCGTACCAGGCGATCAGTCGAAACCTCAGGGAACGCGTGCTCATGGCTCGGTTTCCTCCGTGAGGCAGTAGCCGACGCCGCGCACGGTGCGAATGAGCTTGGGTTCGTGTCCCTCATCCACTTTTTCCCGCAAATGGCGCACGTAGACATCGACGATATTGGTGAGTCCCTCGAAACTTTCATCCCAGACGTGCTCGATGATCATGGTGCGGGAGAGCACCCGGCCGGCGTGGGACGCGAGGTACTCCAGGAGCGCGTATTCTTTCGAGGTCAGCTCGATGCGCTTGCCCGCGCGCCTTACCTGTTGGGACAGGCGGTCAATTTCGAGGTCCGCGATTCGCAGCACGTGGTCGTGGCTGACCGGGGGCCGCCGCAGCAACGCTTTGACACGGACCAGCAATTCGGCGAACGCAAACGGCTTGGTCAGGTAGTCATCGGCGCCCGCCTCGAAATTCTCGACCTTGTCCTTGGTGGCGTCGCGCGCGGTCAGCACGAGCACCGGTGCCGTGCTCCCCTTGCGGCGAAGACGGCGGAGCAATTCCGTGCCGTTGAGTCCCGGCAGCATCAGGTCGAGGATGATGAGATCGTAGTCGACAGCCTCGGCCAGTTCCCAGCCGCTGTCGCCATCGTGGGCGACATCGACGGCGAACCGCTCGGCGCGTAACCCGCGGGCGACGACGTCGGCCACCTTCCGTTCATCTTCTATGAGCAATAAGCGCATGTCACGTTTGACACCGCCATACCATGACAGACTCACATTAAGATCGGCTGAACGCCAAGTTAAAATTCATTCAGAAATTTTGCGCAAAAGCCGACCTGTGGCAAGTTTGCCGTGTTATGACAACTTAGCCACGATGCTGAGAGGAAAACGCAACACGGGAGAGTAGTCATGAATAATCGTCTAACCGCCTGGTTGATGGCCGGGATATGGCCCCTGGTGGGTTCCTGCACGAGTTCGAGGGATTCCGTGGTGATCGGCCCCATGGGTCCCGAGCCATTGACCGCGGATGATTTGGCTTCGACGGGATACTTGAAGGTGTACACGGCGACGGAAGACCACAAGGACGGGGACGTACATTGTTTCCCCCACACCTCGTACACCATCTACTCCGAGGACGGCAAGACAGGCGTGAAAAAAGTGGCCAATGCCATCAGTATTCATGATGAGGACCCGTGCCTTGTGCAGTTGCCGGCCGGCAAGTACATAGTCCTCGCGGAAGCGGAAAACTCCGGCACGGTGAAGATCGCGGTCATCATTGGACCGGGACAACTCACCAAGGTTGATCTGCCATATGCCTGGAAGCAGAGCGCGCTTCCCGGAAGAGCCGCCGAGTGGGTGCGATTGCCCAATGGCCAGATCGTCGTCTGGCGGGCAACCGCTGCTGGTTATCAGAGTCCCCAGACCCGTTCTGTGATGTGACGCTGAAAATGAAACAAGTCGTGTGTTCGACTGCGTTGACGGGAGATACCGCGACCGTACCCGTGGCGCGGGCGGCAGCACACCGGCGAATCGAATCCGATGTATAGATGTAATGGCGATGAGAAGGCTGATCCAGCGTCCGTTGTCACTGCCAAAGCAGGGTGTCATGGCTTTGGCCTTGGTATTGGTCGCGTTGATCGGCGTGGTGGATTACCGGATGGGATGGGAAGTTCACGTCACCGCATTCTATTTGATACCGATTAGCTGGGCCTGCTGGACAGTGGGGCGCAAGACGGGCTTATTCGTGGCGGCGGTCGCCACAACTGTTTGGTTGATCGCCTACCGGATGAGCGCCTACACTCCCGGGCATCCGGTGATTCTCTACTGGAACAGCCTGATGCTATTCGCACTTTTCGTCGTCGTCGTGTATTTGTTGTCGGCCTTCCAAACAGCCCACGATTACCTGGAGGAGACGGTCGAGCAACGGACCGTGGCGCTCCAGGCCGAGATCGCGCACCGCAAGCGCGCCGAAGCCGCCAAGCTTCAAGCCGAGCGCCTGGCCACCGCAGGCACAATGGCCGCGGAGGTCGCGCATGAGGTCCGCAACCCGCTGGGCTCGATCACGCTAAATCTCGACCTGATTCGCAAGGAGATTGATAAACTCGCCGGATCGGCGAATCGATCTCCGGAGGAGGGCCGTGTACTTGTCAGCGAGATGCGCGAGGAGGTTCATCGCATCCAACATGTGATTGAAGAGTACCTGCAATTCGCGCGACTACCAAAGGCACAACGAAAACCGCTGGCGTTAAATGAGTTTCTCGATCAGAAACTCGCCTTCATGCAATCCGCGTGTGACGAGGCCAAAGTGGAAGTACGAGCGAAGTTCGACGGGTCACTGGGCACTGTCAAGGTTGACGCCGACCAGTTGTGGCAAGCCATGCTCAACCTGATCCGCAATGGCTTGGAAGCGATGCCAAAAGGCGGTGTCATGACGGTGAGCACCCAGCGTGATGGTGATCAGGTGCTCTTGCGGGTCACGGACACCGGCACGGGAATGAGCGAGGAACAGGTGCGACAGGTCTTCAAGCCGTTTCTCAGCACCAAAGCCAAGGGAACAGGTCTGGGGTTGACGCTCGTGCAGCAGATCGTGACCGAACATGGCGGCCACATCGAGTGCTCGAGTGTTGTCGGGAACGGCAGCACGTTCACAATTTACCTGCCGCTGAAAGAGGGATCCTGAGATGGCCGACCGGGCGACCATTCTGCTGGTGGACGACGACGAGCGACTGCGCACGGCCGCGGGCAAAGTGCTTTCCGCCGAGGGCTACCAGGTGACCCGCGCCGGCTCGGGCCGGGAAGCGCTGGAGTTGTCGCGCGAGCCCGGCGTGGCCCTGGTGATCTCCGATTTATTTCTGCCCGACCTCGATGGAAACGCGCTGTTGCAACAGATTCGGGAGCGGCGCCCTGACGTGGAGGTGGTGATGATCACCGGGCACGGCAATGTCGAGAAAGCGGTCGAAGCGATGAAACTCGGCGCGTACGACTTCATCGAGAAACCACTCGATAGCGTGGCGTTGTTGAAAACAGTCGCCAACGCCCTGGCCAAACAGCGCCTGGCCGCTGAGAACATTCATCTGCGACGGCAACTCCAGCGGCAACGCGGGATCGTTGGGCTGATTGGTGACAGCCCCGCCCTGGCGGCCGTCAAACAGATCATTCGCCAGATCGCGCCGACCAACGTCGGCGTGCTGATCACCGGTGAAAGCGGCACCGGCAAGGAGATCGTCGCCGACGCGATCCACCTTCTCAGCGACCGCCACGACAAACCGCTGTGGAAGATCAGTTGCGCGGCGATTCCCGATACGCTCCTGGAAAGCGAACTGTTCGGGCACGAACGCGGGGCATTCACGGGTGCGAGCGCCGCCAAGCCCGGCAAGTTCGAGCTGGCCAACGGCGGGACGTTGCTCCTGGATGAAATCGCCGAGATGAGCCCTCAACTGCAAGCCAAACTGCTCCGCGTGCTGCAGGACGGGAGCTTCCAGCGGCTGGGCAGCACGAAGGAACTCCGTTCGGACGTGCGATTGCTGAGCGCGACGCACACCGACATCCCGAGGGCGATCGCCGCCGGCAAGTTCCGCTCCGACCTTTACTATCGGATCAACGCCATCGAGATTTCGCTGCCGCCGCTGCGGGACCGCGGCGACGACGTCCTGCTACTGGCGGAGCATTTCCTTGTCGACTGTGCCGCGGAGATGGGCAAAGACGTGCGCTCCATTGCGCCCGCCGCGCTCGATCAACTGCGGGGGTACTCGTGGCCGGGCAACGTACGCGAACTCGAACACGTCATCCAGCGCGCGGTAGCGCTCGCGACCGGCGACACGATCACCAGGTTCTCGTTCAGTTTCGCGGACCGCGGCGGCGTCGGAGCGGCATCGAACACGCCGGAAGGGCCGGCCATTTCCATTCCGATCGGCACGACTGTGGACGAGGCCACCAAACGTTTGGTGGAAGCCACGATCCGACAGTGCGGCGGCAACAAGCTCAAAGCCGCCCGCGTGCTCGGAATCCCACCACGCACCATGTACCGGCACTTCTCCGATTCAGCGGGCTAGGGTTCCGCCGAACTGGCAGTTGCAGGCTGCCGCTGTGGCACAACATCCATCAACTGGACGGAAGGAGAAGGCGCCTCGGAACGGTGAATATGGTTCTCCTCCAGACAATTGCGCACCACTTCAGGAGCGTGGCACTGGCGGTGCTAACGGAAACGAGCATGGGAAAGATTGGCCATAGGTCCGTGTTGATCATTGACGACGACGTGGGAATGTTGCGGGCGCTCAACAGGGTGCTGAGCGGCGAAGGTTGCATGGTGGCCAGCGCGTCCAGCGCCGAGGCGGCGGTCAAGTTCTTGAGCAACGGGCAACAGTACTTCGACTTGATCATCACCGACCTGCGGATGCCGGTTATCGACGGAATGGGCATCCTGCGCGGAGTCAAGCAGGCCTATCCCGAGGTGCCGGTGATCATCATCACGGCTTTTGGAAGTCCCGAGGCGAAAGCCGAGTCGTGTCAACTGGGCGCGACGGCGTTTTTGGAGAAACCAGTGGACACCCAACGACTACTCGCCACGATCGACCGCGTACTCGCCCCACCACCTTCCTGACCAGACCCACCGTCGTTCGCACTCCGTCCCGAAGTTTCCTCTGCATTCTGCCATGGTGGCACAGGGTACTGGCCGTGAAACTGCCAGACTGGCTCAGCAACATAAATCCACTTTCCGGCGGCATGATTGTTTTTGTTTATCCCGCAACCCGTTACACCAAGCGTGGCGCCGTTGGCATCGGCTGTGCGAATACGCAGGGCGTTTATTCATCACACGAACCGTGATCAGCGCCGTCGCAATCAGGGCGACGCGAGAAACGATGGGGTCTTGCAAGGAAGAGAGTCGCCATGACAACGCTATTGCCTGAAGCCGGTCGAGCACGGGAAAGTCCGATCGAAATTCACAAGACGATTGCCGTCCGCAACTTCCCGCAAGGAGCCGAAGTGGATTCCCGCCCCAGCCTTCCTCCCACTAAAGACTTCTTTGCGCTGTTTTCCGGAGTCATCGATCAGAACACCGTGCAAAAATTCTTCAACAATTTCGCCCTCATTACGCAACAACAGGCGCAGAATAAGCATCTTCACTTGCTGATTCAGTCATATGGCGGCACGATTAGCGACGGAATCGCGCTGTATAATTTATTGAAATCAGCACCGCTGGAAGTTTCCGTTTACAATTCGGGCAGTGTCCAGTCAGCGGCTGCCATCTATTTTCTTGCCGGTAAACGGCGCGTCGCGAGCCGTCATGCCATGTTCATGCTTCATCGCCCGACATGCGCACCGCAACTCATGACCACAGACAGATTGGAATCGGTATTGACATCGCTCAAAATCGACGAACACAGATTGGACAGCATTTTGCGGTCGTATCTCACTTTTTCCGAAGCTCAATGGCTGGACTTCAGGAGTAAAGAGCTTTGGCTGGGGGCGGACGACGCGCTTACAACCGGCCTGATCACCGAGATCGGAGAGTTTTCTCCTCCAAAGGGCGCGCAAATTCTTAGTCTCAATCTCTGATCGTGTTACTTCATTCGATCGTACCGACAAACCTTATTGGTTCGGGCTGGGGTACAACATGTCGTTGAGACGCTCAAACTTCTCCCGCTGCTCCTGGTCGTAGGCCCTCCCGCGACGCCGGATGCGGGTGGCGACGAGATCCTTGCCGACTTCCGAATACGCGATTGACACCGGGTCATTGACCTTCAATTGCACGAGCGCGGCGTTCCCATTTGGAGAACCTTCGATCTCGCATCCCGGAGGAACTTGAAATCTCTTCGATAATGGCCAGTGTTGTACTGTAATCGATCCGTTGTCGGCATCGATCTTCTCGATCGTTCCATCAAACTCGAGACTGGCCGGCTCCGGGTTTCCGTTCTCCGACGCCATGATCCCGACATCCGCTGGCTTGTTTACCATTGTGGTTTCCGCACACGACATGGCGATCGCGCCAACGGCAATCCCGACAACAACACAGATTGCCTGTTGTTTCATCTCTGACCTCCTCGGGTGGTCATTACCTTGTCGCATACGCCAAGGGTCGTCCGGTTCGCGTGATACTTCAAGTCAAGGCGCCGAGGAGTTTTAAAAGCCGGCACGACCGACCTCGCCTCCCACAAACGGTGTCGTCACCCGTCTGCTTTTCTCTGTTCCAAAATCTCCTCCCCATTCTGCCATGGTGGCATACGCCGCTGGCAGTGAAGCTGCCAGACTGGCTTGGCAACACGAATCCGTTTCCCGGCAGCGCCATCATTTCCGATTGTCTGGCAACCAGTTACATCACGTTTACCGCGATTGGCATCGGCCATGCGAATGCACATGGTCGTTGTTCACCATGAAGATGGAAGTGACATCATGAGAGATAGAGATAAAGACACCGAAGTCGCCAGTTACGGTACCTCCTCGCAAACGGAAGTGGTGGCGAAGAGGTCGGAAACAGCAGATTTCTCCCGCACGCGGTCAACGAATGGCGACACGTATTTCAAAACCGATGACTTCGATAAGCCCGACTTCCTGGTTCTCAAAGTCGGCGACCGCTTTTACGCGATACGGCACAGCGGCGAGATTGGGCTGACCAACGGTACAACGATGGTGTTTGTCATCTTCATCGTATGGAGGGATGCGACGGCTTTGTTTGACATGCACATCGCAAACAAGTTGTTTCGCAAGGACGGATCAACGAAGGAGACCCTGATGAGCACGAGAGGTATTCCTGCGGTGGATGTCGAGGAAGTTGTCTCAAACACATGCACGAAATTATCCGTCGGGCTGCAACCTATTCTTGGCGGCAAAGTTGAATGGACTGAACTCGATTTGCGTGAAGTGACGGGTTGGGAGGAACAGCTCGTGCGAATCAGGCGGTGGGGCCGGCTAAGAAACGTCAGCAACGGGGATTGGCAGTAGGAAGGAGTGCGCTATGAAACAAGCGGTCAAACTTTTCGGTGTGGCCGTGGTGGCCGTCAGCCTCAGTGTTTTGGCTTCCACAACGGCGTTGGCCTTTGGTGGCGGAGGCGGGCACGGTGGTGGCGGTGGAGGTGGCCATGGTGGATTCGGTGGCGGCGGACACGGGGGTGGTTTCCACGGGGGTGGACACGGCGGTTATTACGGCGGGTACCACGGCGGATACGGGCATTATGGGTACGGTGGCTGGGGGTGGGGTGGTTGGGGCTGGGGCGGCTATCCATACGTGTACGGGTGGCCATACTACGGAGGCTATTACTACCCATACGATTATTACGACTATTACGATGACCCAACGCCAGCATACAATCCTCCTCCACAAACCGTCTACAGCGCGCCGCCCGCAGCGACGGTACCGGATGTTGATCCTCCGACTGCGGCGATCGTGGCGGATCGCAATTCGCCAACGCCCGGGGCAACTGGGCAGGGTTATGGGAGCCAAACGCTCCGAACGCTTAGCTTGGCGGATGTGAAATCGTTGGTAAAGGCGGGCCTCAGCGACGAAGTCATTCTCAGCCAGATTCGCAATTCGCAAGCGGTCTATCACTTGACGACCGCTGAGATCATTGATCTGAAGCACGGTGGCGTGAGTGAAAAAGTCATCGACTACATGATCAACACGGGGAGCGCACATCGCTGAACCCAAAGTACGGGAGGTCGGAGAAAAGCCGTCCGCCTCGGCACATCACAACGGGCAGCAACAGGCGGTCGGCTTGGACGCCATCGAGGGAAAAAGATGAACCGTTGGATGGAAAAACGCGAGGATCGGTTCACCTACACATGTCAGGTCTTCAGGGAACGCAGAATGGAAGGGGGCTGCCGTTCGGCATCATCGGCATACGGACGGAGGCCACCCGCGACCGAGGGATCTCACAGCCGCAATGGCCAATAGTTTTAACCCGAGGCGCTTCGGGTAGTCGGTGACTTACTGGGGATCCGGAATCGTGGAGGAAGCGAGAACGTTGTTGTTCGTATCGGTGGCGTAAATGAAGGTGCCCGCCAGATTCCCGGTGAATTTCCCGCCGAGCTTGATCGACGCCGATTTGTTTCCCGCGAGGGCTTTCATTCTCTTCTTCCCCGGCCACGGGCTGATGCTGGGATCAAAGACGCTGCTCTGGCCCGGCCAAAACAGGACCGGGAACGACGGGGAGTTCGTCGCCCCGGTATTGCTGGCAACCAGGGAAAACCTGAACTTGCAGGTCGTAACGGAGTTGGTCGTCATCTGCGCGTGGTCGATCTTCGTCTTGGTCGTGCAGGTCTGCACGACATTTGAAAACGCCAGCGCAACATCCGCAGGAGCAGGGCCTCCTTGGGGGGGCGGCGGAGTGGATACGTTGTTCGTATTGTGCTCGTAGGCCCCGAGGTCCCACGGGCCCGACGCGGGACGGGGGGTGCCGTCTTTGTCGGTGGTAAGCCCGGGTAGTTCCAGGCTGGAGAGGTTGACCCCCGCGCTGATCGCCGGTGAACCGGGCTGCAAATGGTAATCGTTTCCCGAGGGGTTGGTGCTTGAGCCGAAGGCCAGGCTGGCAAACAGGGGGTCGTTGGTCTGGCCGTGGGCCTCAAAACCGAGGGATTGCATCGCGCTCAGATCGCCGTGGATGTTGAAGGCCGGGGCCGGGTTGTTCCACCAGAACCAGTCATTGGCGGAGGTGTCGAGTGAGAACCAGTCGTTGTAGTCGATCGTCCAGACCGAGGGCCCGGGTTTATTGAGGACGACACCGATGGTCAGCAGCGTGGGGTCACCACCCCCTGACCCGGCGAAACTGTACACAACATTGTTCTCCACAGCCAGTTTGCCTGTGGACGGCCACTCCGATGAAGGCGACAGGCAGCCGCATGCGCCCCACAGAAATGCCGAGTTCTGTGCGTTGGCGGTCGTGTTGACAATGGTCGTATTGTTCAGGATCTGAATCGTTGAGGGAGCATTCAGTTCGTACGAAATCTCCACCGCCGGTTCCGGGCCGCCTCCGTCTCCCGGGATGCCGGCATTGGGGATGTTAAACAAGTTGTTGTAGATATTGGCGCTGGCGGCGTACTCGAGATAGATGCAGGAGGTGGCCACGCCATTGGTGTGGGTGCCGGTCCAGGTGTTGTTATAGATGTCGATGTTGGAGCCGTTGATTGATCCGACCGTTCCCGTCCGGTGAAAGATCGCGTCCTGATGCGGCGGCCCGGTGAAACAACTCGAACAACTTTCCGGATGGTAATTGTACCCGGTCCAGTAGACGGGCGAGTAAGCCCAGTCATAATCCTGAAAGAGGTTGTCGTGGATGTACAGGTCATCGAGGCTGCCGTTTTGCCCGGCCAGATCGATGCACCAAACGATGTAATCGTGGAAGTAACTGCCGGCAACGGTGACATTGGACATGGTACCGGAGTAGGCCAGCTCGACGGCGGTGTGAACCTTGGTGAACTCGCAGTTGGTGATGACCAGGGACACCGCCGCATGTGTCTCGAACCCGGCGGAGCTTTCGCGGCCATCGCTGGAGGCGACCGACAACCCATCCATGGGCGGCTGGTTGTACCAGTAGCCGAGGTCATGGAAATAACAGTTGGCGATGGTCACGCCGCTGAGCGAGCCGTTGACGAAGATGCCGTAACCCTGATTGCTGGGCACGCCCGTGCCGGGATCGGGCGGCAGCGACGGCGCCCCGCCGATCGGGCCAATCTCCAGATTGTTGAACGCCAGATTGTTCACATCGCCGTAGATGTAGAACGCGGCGATGTAGTTGGTGCTGTAGTTGTCGGTCAAGACGGCGCGTCCGGTTCCCCAAGTCCCGGCGCTGTTGCCGTCGTAGGTGATCGGCTGGCCGGGAGCCCCGCTCCAATTCAGCCCGATACCGGTTTGATACACAGGGTTTCCATCACCCGTCAGCACGTATTGCACACCGCCTTTGAAGAACACGGTATCGCCGGGATTAAGCGGCGTGCTGGCGGGGACACCGGCGGCGGCCGGATCACCGGGGCAATGCTGCCACGCCGCCGACGTGTCCGTGCCGGAGTTGGTGTCAACGCCACTCGAATAGTCCACGTAATAACTGGCAGCTCTGCACTGGATCGCGAAAACGAGCACACCGATCGTGAGAATCGGTCCCCCCAGATGGTACTGCAGAAATAACATCAATCGCGACCTCTGTTTATCGAAAATACCGTACTGCTGTATCATTCGTCCCCGTGTTTGTAGGCGCAATCTCGCTTATTAGCAAGCGGCGATTGGTTACCATTTGTTGACGAGGGTAACCACATCGACCGCTGCCGAAATGACCGAAATAAGGCAAAAAGCACAAATTGCGCCAAGACCTTGTATAGGGGGCATTTCGGGGGGGCCAAAGCGTCAATCCGGTTGCTTGCACAAAGTAACAACCCCGCCCCCACCCACCACTTGCGCTTGAATTTTGGCGTTAAGTGCGATAGAATAGTCCGTTGCACGTCTATGCGTGAGAAGCGTGCGGCGATGCCGGAAGAAACATCCAAGTACCCCAAGTATCCGTCCATCGGCGAGCTCGTGCTCGTGAACCTATGGAAAAACACGATGTTGTGATTGTCGGTGCCGGGCCATATGGCCTTTCCGCCGCCGTTCACTTGCGAACAATTCCAGGGCTGCAAGTGCGCGCCTTCGGTCAGCCCATGTCCTTCTGGGATCGGAACATGCCGGTCGGCATGTTCCTCCGTTCCCCTTATGAAGCCACCCACATTGCCGATCCGACAGGCGTATTGAGCCTTGACGCCTACATCGCCGCATCCGGCAAACGCTTTTCCAAGCCGATCGATCTCACCAGTTTTGTCGAGTACGGCCGTTGGTATCAACAACACGGGGTGCCGGACCTCGACCCCCGCCAGATTAACCGAATCGAGCGGATGGCAACCGGGTTCCAACTGACAGCGGGGGATGGTGAAATTCTGACCGCATCGCGCGTGGTTGTCGCCACCGGCATTGCGCCGTTCGCATGGCGACCGGCGGAGTTCAATGGCCTGTCGCCGTCACTCGTGTCCCATAGCTGCGACCACAAGGACTTGGGAGTTTTCGCCGGCAAGAAGGTTCTCGTGGTTGGCGGCGGGCAGAGCTCGCTCGAATCCGCGGCCCTTTTGCACGAAGCCGGCACCGGGGTTGAAGTGATCGTCCGCGCCCCGCAGGTGCGCTGGCTCCGTTGGCGGAAGCGCATGCGGCGCCTCGGGCGGCCCATTGAGCGACTTTTGTATTCACCGCGGGATGTGGGTCCCGCGGGAATGAGCCAGTTGACGGCGCGACCGGATCTTTTGCGTCTTTTGCCGCGCCCCACGCAGGATTGGGTTGGACGCCGTGCGATTCGCCCCGCCGGGGCTCATTGGCTGATCGATCGCCTACGGAGCGTCACGATCCGAACCGGTCTCCACCCGCTGTCAGGGACCCCCAACGGTAAACAGCTCCGGGTGCGCTTCAACGACGGCAGCGAACAAATGGCCGATCACCTGTTGTTTGCCACCGGATATCGGGTGGATCTTGCGAAGTACCCCTTTCTTGCTCCCCAACTGGTGCGCGAGATCGAGCAAATCAACGGGTATCCACGACTCGAGCCGGGCCTGGAATCTTCGGTCCCGGGTCTGCACTTTCTGGGGGCGCCGGCCGCGTGGAGTTTCGGGCCCGTCGCCCGGTTCATTTCCGGCACATTCTATAGCGCCCAGGCGTTAACCCGTGTCGTCGCCGCCGGGCCGTAAGGAGGATGCGTGACTGCCAACCTCGAACAAGTTTCAGCCACGACCAATGGGACGTGTTCGAACCTGCCCATGAACGGAATTGGCGCCATCGTCATCGGCGGTGATTACCAGGGTCTCGGTATCGTTCGCAGCCTCGGGAGACAAGGGATACCGGTTTGCGTCGTCGATGACGAACTATCCATCGCCCGGTTCTCGCGTTACACCAAGCACGCAATCCGCGTCACCGAACTTCGGGATGAACAAAAAGCCGCGGAAACCATCGTGGCAATTGGCCGACAGTTGAAACTGGACGGCTGGGTCCTGTATCCGACACGCGACGAGACGGTGGCGGCATTGTCCCGCCACCGAGATGTTTTGTCCCGGTCATTCCGCGTGCCCACAGCGGACTGGAATGTCGTACGATGGGCCTGGGACAAGCGAAATACCTACAAGTTGGCCCGGGAATTGGGAATTCCGATTCCAAAAACATGGTTCCTGCAGTCCATCGAGGATATCGGACAGATGGACGTGACGTTTCCGTTGATCATCAAACCGGCAATCAAGGAGCATTTCATCTACGCGACGAAGTCCAAAGGCTGGCGGGCCGACAATCAGGATGAATTACGTGCCCTCTTGAAGCAGGCCGCCACCTTTGTCCCCATTTGCGAGCTGATGCTCCAAGAGTATATACCGGGTGGCAGCGGACAACAGTACGGGTACGGCGCGTTCTTCAAGGAAGAGCGGGCCATCGGATCGATGACGACCCACAATTTACGGTCGCATCCACTCCAACTCGGGCGGTCTTCCACCTTCGTCGAGAGCATCAAATTGCCAATCATTGAAGAACGGGCGCAAGAATTTCTTCGCGCCATCAACTACTACGGCCTGGTCGAAATCGAGTTCCGTCTTGATCCCCGGGATCAGGACTACAAGCTTCTGGATGTGAACGCGCGGACGTGGGGCTACCACTCGCTCGGCGCGGCCGCCGGTGTCGATTTTTCGTACATGCTGTTTCAAGACCAGATCGGTCGTCCAGTTCCGTCGGCGCGCGCGCGGCCCGGCCTAACCTGGATGCGTGTCACCACGGACATCCCCACCAGCTTGCTGGGGATCCTCCGGCGGCAGTTGAACCCCTGGGAATTCGTAAGATCCATCACCACGTTCGATGCCGAGCCTGTATTCAGCCTGAAAGACCCGCTGCCGGGTCTGGCGGAAATGGGGCTAATCCCGTACCTCTTCTACAAACGCGGTTTCTGATTTTCTTCCGCGGTAACACCCTGTTTGATGGGGTGCAAGCCGAGCGAACCGTTGAGGAATTTGAGAAAATCGTAGGACTCGACCCACGTTAAATGGCGCTTCGCCTGCGCCAATCGCTCCGCGATCCCCAATCGATGAGCCTCATCCGCGTAGTTTGATTTCCTCAGGAATTGTTCGAGATTGCGGACGTGTCGTTGCCACAACCGGGACTCGGAGGCCTGCTTGGCGGAAAGGCGCTCGGCGTACCAGTCACTGGCCAGCAGGTACTCTCGCGTGAACAGGTGGCGGACATCGGGGTGGTTCAGGTCTTTGCCCTCATACTGATCGTGGACCATGATGTGCAGCAGCACGCGGAGCGGCGGACAGGCGTCCTCGATGCTGTGGTCATCAAAATAGGCCGTGGCCACCCGCCGCTGGGTTTCGACGATATTGTTCATGCCGTCGGCAAAAATATCGTAGTCCTGCGTTTCGGGGCGGAGCATCTTTTCCGTGAACACGACGTGCGGATGGCTGAACACGCGTCCAAAAAACGAGTGCACGAATTTCATCGTGATGCGATAGCCGAGACGGCTGGCCAGCACCTTCTTGTCGTCGTGCTCGATGTCGCGGCATTTCTCCAGGAAACCGTTGCGGATCAGGAATTGCGGGTCGCGCTCCTCGGGGCTCATCCGACACCAGACTTCAGGGACGAGCAAACTGATGTCGTGATCGACCCGCACATACGGGCCGATGTAGCCGGCGGCTGTGATGAACGCGTGGTAGCCGGTCAACAAGAACGACACCAGCGCGTTGTTGAGATCGATGATCGGCGGCAGTGCGTTGAATGGCCCTTTCGTGAGCGCGCCCTCGGACCCGGCGCCCGTCGTAGACGGGGATTTGCCCGTCATGCTGCAAATGAACTCCATGAACAACTCCGGCAATTCCATGTAGTGGACCGGATTGTACACCGCGAGGGAACGAATGTGCGCCGCCGGTTCCGGCGGGTTGTTGCGGCGGCCGGGCAGGACGGCGTTCACGGGGGTGCGAACGGGCTGCCCCAGGGGAATCCGGCGATAGAGACGGGTCGCCATCTCCGCCAGATAGGCGTCACGCGGATTCACGAGGTCGCGTCGTGTCTGGAGGTAACGCGGATTCTTGGAAGGTTTGCCCTCCACGAGTCGGGGATGTGCCGACGACACCAGGTAGCGCGGACGGCCCTCCTCGGCAAACTCACGGATCAAGTGCTGCATCGGCGCGGTGAACCTGTCGAACCCGATGGAATCGTCAACGAGTTCGCGGGCCTGCTCGACGGACAGCGGCTCGTAATTCGAAAAGAAATTGCCGGGCATGGCAAAATCCTGTTCCGTTTGCTTGTCGTAGCCCCGGTGAATGGCGTCATCGGGCCGCTGGAACAGCCGGTACTCGCAGTTCGCCGTGAACTTGAGAGACGGGTTTTGGTAATGCGCATTGAGGCCCGCCAGACGGTCGGCGGGCACGACCATCGACGCGGTGATGTCATCTTCCATCGACAGCTTGTCGGCCGGGTGAAAATCCTTGCGCAACCCGAACGTCCGCCATGAGCCGTCCGGTTCGTAGCCCACCCGAGCGTAGTTGGCCACCAGCTTGCGGTTCTGGAATTTCAGTTCGTTGCCGGGCGTGCCGTTGATAATGTCCACGCTGAACAGTTCGGGCCAACCGTCGCCCATTTCGGGTTTGTAGTAGCGTTTCGCGACGAATACGAGTTCCTTGACGTATTGGGGAATCGACGCCAGCCACGCGTTGTACTCGTCCGTGAATTCCTGCGACGGGGTGAGCAGCTTGATCACCGAACCGAGGGAACGCGCGGGGCTGAGGACCGGCCGGCTGTCTCGTTTCTGCGTGGACTTCTCGCGGAAGCGGTCCGAATAGTCGCGCTTGATGAGTTTGGCAACGAGCTCGAATTCCCGACGGAAGTCGGCCACGAACACGGGCCCCTGGAGGATGGCGTCGGAGATGGATTTGGAAATCTCGGACTTGCCGCCGCCCGAAACGGTGCATGGCTTATGGCAGTACGTTGGCTCGGCCACCGTTCCGATGAGTCGCCAGGAACGACCGCCCGGCGGTTTTTCCAAATGAACCTTGTATCCCGCGGGACGGACATAGGTCTTACCGTGGAGCAGCTTGATGTGTTGCGGCTTGCCTTCGTGCGTCCAGCTGACGGTTTGCTTGCGCAGGTCGAAGAGCACGTCTTCCGATACGTAGATAATGTCGGGAAACCGCTTGTCGATCGCGTACCCCTCCGGTTTTGCGTCCATGATCTCCCCAAACATCGAAATCATTTGCGGGTAGTTGTGGTCCAGACGCGGCACATGCAGGTGGCCGCTGAATTCCTCTCCCAAATCGTAGCTCGTGTAGACGAGGCAGCCGCCCGCGTGTTCCTCCTCGCACATCCCGTAGAGGTTCGCCGAGTAACTGATTTGCGTCTTCACCTCTTTCTTGCAGTACCCAAAATAGTTGTCGGCAATGATCGTGACCATCACGCCCCGTGCGTCGCGACAGGCCACTTTGAACGGGGCTCCGTCATTGTATGGCTCGGCGTCCGACCGCCAGCACATGTGGTCGCGACGTTGTCGCTCCGTGGCTTCGTCCCACGGCGGGAGCCCAACCTCCTTCTTGGTCGCCTTGACCAGGTGCGGCGCGAGGATCACGCAGCCCGTGTGACCCGTCCAATGTTCCGTGTCCAGCGCGGCATCGTTTTCCGGCAGGAACGGGTCGCCGGCGTTTCCGAAGATGCTCTCCACAAAATCGAGGTTGCTGACCAGGTTGCCCGGCACAAAGAAGCGGATCTCCGTCGATTTTTCCGGCGAGAACCCGTCCACGACCGGGCAAACAATCGGCCGCAACAGCAGTGAGACGAAACACTCCGCCCGGTCCGGCTGCGAACTCGTGAATGGCAACTGCTGCATTTCCCCCGGAGGCGACAACGCCCGGCGCAAGAGGTTCGCAAACGCCGCCTTCGGCACGGCGCGCTTGTCGTCGGGGATCGGCAGGCCGCCTTCGGCAATGTGAAAAATTCCCTGCGTGGTGCGCCGGTCACTCCGGGGATTGTGAAGGACGCCCTGCTTGACCCGATAAGATTGGACGAGGTCCGAAAGAAACTCGTCGCGGTCGGGCGGCAACGAGAGCGCGCGGGCGAGGCCAAATCGATCGAGGACGAAGGACCGCGAAGGCAGGCGGATCGTTATCCCCGTGTCCCGAAGATGGTCGTTCAGGAAATCCTGGATGCGTTGGTCCGCCGGGCAGAGATAATCCGCGAGCAGACGATCCGTTTCCCGCTGATGAAGCAGCAAGGTGTCGGTCAGTTCCGCCAACTCCGGGTCCGAGTCCGACGCCACCGTGGGACACCCCATCAAGGCGAGTTTCAGGTTGATGTACAACAGGGTCTTCTTGTCCCAGACATCACCCGGTGCCCGGCCCAACCCCACGGATTTCTCCAGATTCATCGTTCGCCTCCTGACGCGACCACGTCCACCGCCACGTTCACCGCGTGGTCGCCGCCACCGAGGATAACCCCGCGAATGGGGCTTACGTCACTGAAATCGCGTCCCCACGCCACCGTAACATGCCGGTTGGCCGGGGCCAGATTGTTCGTGGGATCCACATCGATCCAGCCCGCGCCCGGGCTGTACACCGACACCCACGCATGCGAAGCGTCCGTCCCGGCGAGCCGGGGCCGGCCCGGTGGCGGTCGCGTCTCCAGATATCCGCTGACGTAGCGCGCCGGCAACCGGAGCGACCGCAAACAGGCGATCTGGAGTTGGGCAAAATCCTGGCAGACACCCCGCCGCGACTCGAACACCTCGTGCAGCGGCGTGGCCACCGTCGTGGCTTTGGTGTCGAAAGTGAAATCTTCATGGATGCGCCGGGTTAAATCGACCACGCCCTCCAACAACGGGCGATGCGCGGGGAACGACTCCGACGCGTAGGCCGCGAACGCGGGGGTGGTCTTGATCAACGCGGAATCGAAGACGAACTCGTACACGGCCAGGGCGTCCGCGCTGGTGTTGCCGACAAGCCCGTCGCGCACCTCTTCCCACGGCGGGGTTTCCCCGGGTGGGGGGATATTGGCCGGGGAAACATCGACCTCGCTACGCGCATGCACCTGCAAGCGCTCGTGGGGCGTGTGGATCGCAAAGAACGCGACGCGATTCCCAAAATAATCGTCATGTTCGCTCCGCGACGCGGGGGACGGTTCGATCACCTGCTCGTAGCTTACGCAACACTGGCCGGTCATGGTGCGTGGTTTGAGCCGGGCCAAATGATGGGACACGGACACCTCGTCACTGTAGTCATACACGGTTGTGTGGGAGATGGTGTAGCGCATGGCGGATCTTCTTAACTCACCTGTGGCCCCGCGTGACTGAAGTAGTAATGGGCAATGGTGTCCGACAGGGCTTGTAGCTCCGCCACAAAACGGTTCAGCAAACCATCCAACGGCGCGGAGTTTCCGCTCTGGCGCGCGTCGCAGGCCCCCTTGATGTCTGCTTCACGCAATGTCGCCTCCAAACAAATGATCGCGGCCTGTTCCCGTGTTGGAACCGGCGCGTGCGGCGGACGCGGCAGACGGTCGATGTGGCCGGCCAGCGCATTGACCTGAAAAGCCAGGGAGCGCGGGTTGCTGTCGTCGGCCAGCAAGAGATCGAGAACCGGAGCGAGCTGGGCCTGGGCATAGTAGCGGCGTCGATAGGTCATCGAGCTGTCGGCGATCTCGAGCAACGGTTCCAACACGGCATCGCTGGCGCCCGTGGCCGACAACGCCGCGCGGACCAGATTGACCAGATTGACCGATCGCTCCAGCCGTCGTCCGATGTCCAGGAATCGCCATCCATTTCCCCGGGTCATGTTTTCCATCTCCATTCCGCTGAACGCCGACAGTTCCATGATCGTGTGGTTCAGCATCGCCAATGCGGCATCCAACTGCACCCGCGCGGTCGGCGTCCGCACACCATGGTGAAGCTGGTTGAGGATGCGCCACGTGTCAACCGACAATCGGTCGCGCACGATGGAGGCGAACCGGCGGAGCTGGTTCAACGTCTGGCGCAAGCTGCCCTGGCGGCGCTGCTTGAAGATCATCGCCAGGATTTCCTGCTCGAGTTCCGCCAGGGCGACGCGTTCGCCGAAACGGCGCGGCAACAAATCCATCGCGGCCATGGTCTGCAGCAGCGCGGACAACTCAGGCGTGTCAGCGGAGCCGGATTCATCCGCCAGCCGCGCGGCCACGCTCCGCAGCAGCCGCACCAATCCTTCCGACCGCTCGGCGTACCGGCCCAACCAGAACAAATTGTCCGCCACGCGGCTTGGAAGGTCGGTCGGCGTGCGCTCCAGCACCACCGGGCCTTCCAATGCCGGCAGCAACGTCACCGGGCTGACGGGTCCGTCGGACAACACCCATGTATCCTTGCTTCCCCCGCCGCTCTGCATCGAGACAACCGTTGACTGCGGCGCATTGGCCACGCGCGTCAGGGCCCCCGGCATCACCGAGTAGGAATCGTGGGTCGCGGTCGCGTAGACGCGCACGACCAGCGACCGCGGCTCCGGCCGATGGTCGAGCCACACGGGCGCGGTGGACAGGGCGATTTTCTCCTGACCGACAAAATCGTAGGGGCGCGACTGGATCTCTTGCGCCAACGCCGCTTT
This sequence comes from Verrucomicrobiia bacterium, assembly GCA_050015495.1. GTDB lineage: Bacteria > Verrucomicrobiota > Verrucomicrobiia > Palsa-1439 > Palsa-1439 > Palsa-1439. The sequence goes on along the minus strand of JBEKBH010000004.1, from coordinate 34,107 downwards.
CTCCGACTGACTCAAGCTTTCACCAAAGATGGGCTCGCGCGCGTCGCGGGGGAACGCGCGTTTCACCACGAGTTCGCCGAGATGATCGAGCACGTATTGCAATTCCTTCGGCTGACCGCACCACCAGGTTGCCACGGACGGCAACCGCAATTCCTCGCCGAGCAGGTGCCGGCACAGACTGGGCAGGAACGCAAGAATCGCGGGTGTTTCGATGACACCCGTGCCCAGCGAGTTGGCGATCGTGACGTTGCCGGCGCGCGCGGCTTCGACGAGGCCCGCCACGCCCAGAAAGGAATCCGCCCGCAGTTCCAGCGGGTCGCAAAAGTTGTCATCCAGCCGGCGCAGAATCACGTCCACGGGCTGGAGTCCTTCCAGTGTTTTGATAAAGACCCGCCGGTCGCGAACCGTGAGGTCGCCGCCTTCGACGAGGGGAAATCCAAGATAGCGCGCGAGGTAGGCGTGCTCGAAATAGGTTTCGTTGTACGGCCCCGGCGTCAACAGGACGACCTGTGGATGATGACTCCCCGGCGGGGCGAGAGCGGTCAACATGTCTCGCTCGACGCGGAAGAACGACGCCAGGCGTTGGACCTGGCAATCGCGGAACGCTTCCGGCAGGCTGCGCCGCAGCACAAGGCGGTTCTCCAGCGCGTAGCCCGTGCCCGACGGCGACTGCGTGCGGTCCGCCAGCGCCCACCATTGGCCGCCGGCCGACCGGGCCATGTCCACCCCGTGCAGGTGCAAATAGATTCCACCGGGGACGGGAATGCCGTGGCAGGGCCGGAGAAACCCCGGGTTGGCGAACAACAGCGACGCCGGCAGCAACCCCTCGCGAACCAGGCGTTGCGGGCCATAGACGTCGGCGAGGACCATGTTCAACAAGCGTGCGCGCTGTGCCAGCGCCGCTTCAATCCCGGCCCACTCCGCGGGCGGAATCAGCAGTGGGATCATGTCCAGTTCCCACGGCCGATCCATGCCCTGCGGATCACGATACACGTTGTAGGTCACGCCGTTGTCGCGGATATTACGCCGCGCGCCTTCCCAGCGCGCCCCCAGTTCGTCGCGTCCCAGTGTTTCGAGCGAACGGACAAAAATCTCGCAATGGGGTCGTAGCGCGTCCGGTGTCGCCGCCATTTCATCGTACACCCCGTCCGCGAGCTGGTACTGCTCGAGCAGACGCCAGGGCGCGGCGGCGCGGCTGGTTTCGGGGGGGTGTTTCATCGGGTCAAATTACGGTATCAATCGCGAGGACGCAATCATGGGCGGCGCAGGTCGAGAGTGAACGGGAAATCGGCGCTTCGTTCCTCGGGCGGCACGTCCATCGGGCCGGGCGAGTGGCCGAAATCGAAGAACCGCGCGCGGCGGCGGCTCTCAGCTTCGTAGGCGTTCACCGGGAACGTTTCATAACTGCGACCGCCGGGATGGGCCACGTGATAGGTGCAACCTCCGAGCGACCGGCCGTTCCAACTGTCCACAATGTCGACCACCAACGGCGAGTGAACGGGAATCATGGGGTGCAGGCAGCTTGGCGGTTGCCACGCGCGGTACCGCACGCCGGCAACGAATTCGCCCACGGTACCCGTGGGATGCAACGGAACGCGCCGGCCGTTGCAGGCGATGAAGTGGCGCGTGTCGGTCATGCCGTTGACCTTCACTTGCAGCCGTTCGACCGATGAGTCCACAAAGCGCGCGGTGCCTCCCGGGCCGGCTTCTTCCCCCATCACGTGCCAGGGTTCGAGCGCGTGGCGCAGTTCCACCACGATGCCGCGTTGCGCAATCGTTCCGTGTTGCGGGAAGCGAAACTCATGATGCGGCGCGAACCACTCCGGCTGCAACGGGTAACCCGCCGCGCCCAGGTCGAACAGTACATCGTTGAAATCCTGGGCGACAAAATGCGGGAGCATGAACCGATCATGCAATTCCGTCCCCCAGCGCACGAGCTTCTGGTTGTACGGCTGCTTCCAGAACCGGGCAATCAGCGAACGCAGTAACAATTGCTGGGTCAGGCTCATCCGGGCGTGCGGCGGCATCTCGAACGAGCGCAACTCGAGCAGTCCCAATCGCGCGCCGCTGCTCTCGGGCGGGAACAGCTTGTCGATGCAAAATTCGGCGCGGTGGGTGTTGCCCGAAACGTCGATCAACAGGTTGCGAAACGCGCGGTCGACCACCCACGGCAGGCAACCGCCCCGATCCGGGATTTGCCGGAACGCGATCTCCAGTTCATACAGGGAATCGTTGCGGGCTTCGTCCACGCGCGGATGCTGGCTGGTGGGGCCGATGAACAAACCCGAAAACAGGAACGACAAGGACGGATGATTGTGCCAGTAACCGACGAGACTGCGCAACAGGTCGGGCCGGCGCAGCAACGGGCTGTCGGAAGGCGTCGAGCCGCCGATGACGATGTGATTGCCGCCGCCGGTGCCGACATGGCGGCCATCGAGCATGAATTTTTCCGCACCCAACCGCGACTGGCGCGCTTCCTCGTACAGGACGGTGGTATGATTGACCAATTCGTCCCAGTTGTGCGCCGGATGAAGGTTGACCTCGATGACGCCCGGATCGGGAGTGACGTTGAGGTGATTGAGCCGCGCGTCCTTCGGCGGTCGTTCACCCTCGATGATCACGGGCAATTTCAGTTCCGCGGCGGTGTCCTCGACCGCCGCCACGATATCGAGGTAATCTTCCACGAACCGGACCGGCGGCATGAACACGTGCAGCCGACCCTGTCGCGGCTCGACGCACAACGCGGTGCGAATCACCCACGGCGCGGATTCACCCCGCTGGATGCCATCGGGTGCGGCCGGCTCGCCATCCATCTGCTGTTCGGCAAAGCCAGCACGCTCTGTCGTTCTCGCCAGGGACGGCAGACGTTGTTGCTGCCGACCGCGCAAGGGACGCTCGGGCAAAGGCGGATGAGTCACGGTAGGGTCGGTTTCATAGAGATACGGATATTGCCCGGGCGCGACCCATGCCAGCGAATCCATCGGGAGGCGATAGCCAATTGGAGAGTCGCCCGGGAGCAGATACATGTGTTCAGTGCGAAAGAACCACGGACCGCTCGCCCAGTAGGCGCCCGGGTTGGCCTTGAAACGGCGCTGCAATGGTAGGACAAACCCGACGATCTTGTTGAGCCCTTGCTCGAAAATCCGGGCCAATCGCGTACGTTCCTCTTCATCCTTGAGCTCGGATTTGAGCGGGTCGACGTTGGCCGGCAGCCGTCGCTCTTTCCAGAGGTAATACCAGACATCTTCATAGGCCGGGATGACGAATCGGGGCTCGACACCGAGAACCTGCGTCAACAATGTGATGAAACTCTGCGCGTCCGCGTTCCCGTGGTGGTAGTCCATCGTCTCGTCGCAAATCAAGGAGTCATCTCTCCAGATCGGCACGCCGTCGCGCCGCCAGTAACACCCGAGCGCCCAGCGCGGCAGCGACTCGCCGGGGTACCATTTGCCCTGGCCGTAATGCAGCAGGCCGCCGGGACCGAATTGTTTTCGCAACCGTTTGAGTAACAAGCCAGCCAGCTTCCGTTTGTTGGTTCCCAGCGCCGCGATGTTCCATTCGGCGCCATCCATATCGTCAATCGAAACAAAGGTCGGTTCGCCGCCCATCGTCAGACGTACGTCGCCCCGGTTCAATTCGTTGTCGATCTCGTGGCCGAGCGCCTCAATGTCGCGCCACTGTTCTTCGGTATAGGGCTTGGTAACGCGCGGCGATTCGAAGATGCGGCGCACGTTCATCGTGTGGGTAAACGCGACTTCGCATTTGTCCACCGCTCCCGTGACGGGCGCGGCGCCGATCGGGTCGGGCGCGCACGCCAGAGGGATGTGGCCCTCGCCCGCCAGCAGTCCCGAGGTGGGGTCAAGCCCCACCCAACCGGCTCCCGGCAGATAAACTTCGGCCCACGCGTGCAGGTCAGTGAAATCGGCGACCGGACCGGATGGACCATCGAGCGCCTTTACGTCCGGCGTGAGCTGGACGAGGTACCCGGAAACGAACCGGGCCGCCAACCCGAGACGCCGCATGACCTGGACGAGCAACCAGCCGGTGTCGCGACACGAACCGCTCAGCAGCCCCAGGGTTTCCTCGGGCGCCTGTACGCCGGGCTCCATGCGAATGATGTACTTGATTGCCTGTTGCAGGCGGCGATTGAGTTCCACGACAAAGTCGATCGTGCGGACCGGCTTGCGGTCGATGCCGGCGATAAACTCGCCCAGCAGTGGCCCGGCGGGCAGCGTTTCGAGGAACGGCGCGAGGTCTTTGCGCAGTGACGGCTCGTATGCGAACGGGAACGTCTCCGCCGACGGTTCAAGGAAGAAGTCGAACGGATTGATCACCGACATTTCGGCCACCAGATCGACCTCGACGAGAAGCTCGCGCGCGGGTTCGGGGAAGACGAGGCGCGCCAGATAGTTACCGTGGGGATCCTGCTGCCAGTTGATGAAATGTTTTTCGGGGGTGACGCGGAGCGAATAGCTCAAGATGGGCGTGCGACAGTGCGGCGCCGGCCGCAGGCGGACGATGTGCGGCGAGAGTGACACCAGACGGTCGTAACGGTAATGCGTTTGATGGTTTAGCGCGATGTGTAATGCCATGACCAATTACTTTCCGGCCAATCGGGCGTTTGCTGCCAGCTCACGCCCGGGCCTCCTTCCGTTTCGTGGCGGAAGGCGGGGCCATCTTCGCCGCAAAAAAGGTTTCGGTGACCTGTGCGCCGACCCGGTTCATGTTTGACTGCAATTCGTCGAGGAACTCGTGCAGGCCGGAGTTGACGATATCATCGACCTGCCCGTAGGCCAGTTCCGCGCACAGTTGCGCGAGCAATTGTTCCGCCGGGTTCCGAAACAGGCCGGTGGGCGTGCCGGTGATGGCGTGGACGGACTCGCGGCTGGCAATGAGACAGTGGTGGATGGCGCGCGGAAACTCGTCGTCGAGCAACAGGAACTCGACAATGCGGCGCGGCTCGATGCGGCCATGGGTTTTGCGGTACATTTCGAACGCGCTGGCCGAGCGCAACACGGCCGTCCACTGCAGATCGTCAAAGGTGGTGCCCACGTGGGCGACGGTCGGCAGCAGGATGAAGTATTTCACGTCGAGCATCCGCGACGTTTTGTCGGCGCGCTCGAGCATCCGGCCCAGGCGGCCGAAATGCCAGCCTTCCCCGTGCGTCATCGTGCCCTCGGTGACGCCGACGAACAGGTGGCTGGACATCCGGATGTTGCTGAAGAATTCGTGAGGCGAGGCCAGTACGTCCGGGTTCGCCGCCGCGGCGGTGACCATGAGGTAGAACTTGTTGAGCTGCTCCCACATTTCGGAGGAAATGATTTCGCGCACCGAGCGGGCGTTTTCGCGCGCCGCCCGCAGGCAGGAGAGGATCGAATTGGGGTTGTCGCCGTCGAGGGTGAGGAACTGAATGACGTTGGACTGCGTGGCCGCGCCGAACCGGCGGGCGAATTCCTCGTGGTCTCCCGTGGTGTCCACCAGCGGCTGCCATTGCTGGGCGGAGCCGACGGGCAGGTCGAGCATGAGATGGAGGTTGACATCGATAAAGCGGGCGACGTTCTCCGCCCGCTCGATGTAGCGGCTCATCCAGTAAATCGAATCGGCAACGCGGCTGAGCATCAGGTCAGCACCGCTCCGGTGGTGGCGGCCTGTTGTTCCATGGCCACGCTCTCGCGCACGACGCCCGGGTCATCGGTAAGCACCCAGGTATCCTTGCTGCCGCCGCCTTGTGAAGAGTTGACCACGAGCGAGCCTTTTTTCAGCGCCACACGGGTCAGGCCGCCCGGCAGGACGAAGATATCGTTCCCGTACAAAATGTAAGGCCGCAAATCCACGTGCCGCCCCTCGAAATGGTCGTCGATGATGGTCGGCACCTGCGAGAGCGAGAGGGTCGGCTGGGCAATGTAGTTGCGGGGATTGGCCTGGATCCGTTTGGCGAACTCGGCGCGCAGCTCCGGCGTGGCATGCGGGCCGACGAGCATGCCGTAGCCGCCGGATTCGTTGGCGGCTTTCACGACCAACTCATCGAGGTGTTCCAGCACGTACGTCAACTCTTTCGGGTCCGCGCAGACGTAGGTGGGGACATTGGGAATGATGATTTCCTGGCCCAGATAATACTTCACGATTTTCGGAACATAGGCATACACGACCTTGTCGTCGGCCACGCCCGTGCCCGGCGCATTGGCCAACCCGATATGCCCGGCCCGGTAGACGTCCATCAATCCGGCCACGCCCAGCACCGAATCCGGACGGAACGCCTTGGGATCGATGAAATCGTCGTCAATGCGGCGGTAAATGACGTCCACCCGCTCGAACCCTTTCGTGGTACGCATCCAGACGTATCCATCGGACACAACCAGGTCCCGGCCCTCGACGAGTTCCACTCCCATCTGCTGGGCGAGGAACGAGTGCTCGAAATAGGCGGAGTTGTAGATGCCCGGCGTCAACACCACGACGCGCGGCGTCTCGACCCCCGGCGGCGTCAGCGATTCCAGCATGTCTCGCAACCGGCTCGGATACTCGGCGACGGGGCGGATTCGCGAGGCCTCGAACACCCGCGGGAACGTGCGTTTCATGACGAGACGGTTTTCCAATACGTACGATACGCCCGACGGGCAACGCAGGTTGTCTTCCAGCACATAAATCTGTCCGTCCCGGTGGCGCACGAGGTCCGTGCCGCAGATATGGCACCAAATGCCCAGGGGAGGGTTCAGGCCGACGCATTGCTCGCGGAAACTCTTGGCCGAAAGCAGTATGTGGGCGGGCACGACCTTGTCCTTGATGATTTTTTGGTCGTGGTAGATATCGTCGATGAACAGGTTGAGCGCGGTGATACGTTGTTTCAGGCCGCGCTCGATCCAGTTCCATTCGGCCGAAGAAACGATGCGGGGAACAAGATCGAACGGGAAAATCTTCTCGGTGCCGGCGCTATCGCCGTACACGTTAAACGTAATCCCCATTTGCAGCAGGGCGCGTTCGGCGGATTGCTGCCGCCGCAACAGCTCTCCCTCGGGGAGAGATTGGATGATATTGACGAGCGGCTTGGCGACCGCGCGAGGCGCGTCATTCTCACCAAACATCTCGTCAAAAAATGACCCGGCCCGATAGCTGGAGAATCTCATGACCCTTACGTGATCTATTGGTTTTACTACCCCCGCCCACACACTACTGCAACTACAAGTTTAGCAGTGGGGATGCCACCGGGGCGACAGGTTCGTCAAGAAGCTGTAGAGGCCGTCGTAAAAGGCCAAGAATTCGGCTGTAAAACGCACTCGCAACACATTGGTGCTACGGGTGTTAGGCTGTATTCATCGAACACAGATGTGCGGTTCAACGACAACTCGCTGAATCTGTCTCGATTGGATTGTGGAGATCGCAAAGTGCTCCCGACCGATGGGTTTAGTAGACAGCCTGAGCAAAACGCGCCACCAACGAAACCGATCCGGTCGCCCCCAGATATCCCAGGTCACAACATGCTGTTCAACCTCTCACACGATGCCGCCGAACGACCACCCCGCGGATGTGTAGATGGAAGGCTCCGTCGATGGAACGCCGAGGACGATAATACGGAGCCTTTGGCGTGCGCAGAATCTGCGCGCGACCGGTGCGTTTGAGCAGAGTTTGCGCAGCGCCCCGATCGTTTTCCCTTGGTTTTATTGGGTTTTTGGTGATGGCACATTCCGTGCAATAGCGAAAGCGGCAGCTTGCGGGCAGCATCGTGGAGGCCGCCCGTCAATCGATTCGACGTGAACCAAAACAACACATGGCTGCAGAAGGAGATTCGTGGAATGAAGCTTGGGAAAATCTTGGGAATCTGCGGGATCGCCGCGGCTCTTTGTTTGAGCGCCGGCACGCTGTTGGCGCAGGACAACAGCAATTCAACTTCAAACGGTGGCGGCGGCCAGGGCCGTCGAGGTGGCGGCGGCAACTTTGACCCCGCGCAATTCCAACAGCGCATGATGGACAATGTCCGGGATCGGCTCGCATTCACCAACGACACCGACTGGGCGGCAGTCCAGCCCCTCGTGCAAAAGGTATTCGATGCGCGTCGCGATGTGGGCATCCCCGGCATGGGGATGATGCGGCGAGGCGGCGGTGGTGGAGACAATGGACCGGGTGGTCGCCGCGGCGGGTTCTTCGGCGCGCCCAGCCCGGAAGCCGAGGCATTGCAGAAGGCCATCGATGACGGGGCTCCGGCGGCGCAAGTCAAGGCCATGTTGGAGAAGTACCGCACCTCGCGCAAAGACAAGGAAGCCAAATTGGCGCAGACGCAGGATGACCTTCGCAAGGTGCTGAACACCCGGCAGGAGGCGCAAGCCGTTCTGATGGGATTGTTGAACTAAACCATGGATTCGGAGAGAAGCTGGCGGTTTGTGCCATGAGCGAAGCTTTCACCCAAGACTCGCCCTCGAAGCCGTTGCTGGAGCGGATGGTATCCGAAAAGCAACTGTCCGCTACGGACGCGGACGCTCTGGTTCGCGCGAAGCACTCGATGCAGAGCGAGGAGGATGTTTTGCAGTGGTTGGCCAAGGAATACGGCCTCTCGTACACCACCCTGGAAAACATCGAACCAGATCGCCAGCTTCTCTCATTATTTCCCGCGCGTATTCTCCTCAAGGAACAACTGCTCCCATTGCGGCGGTTGAACGGCTCCGCCGAGGTCGCCACCAGCCGGCTGTTCGCCACCCAAGGGCTCGACTCGCTCAAGACTCTGACCGGCCTGAGTCTCAAGCCCGTTCTCGCGTCGATGGAAGCGATCCAGCGCGAAATCAAGAAGCACCTCGGCGTCGGCGCCGACACCATCGACACGTTGCACGAGGAGAAATCGTTCCAGGTCGTCGATGACAACATTGACGACACCAATCTCGATGCCGCCGCCGAAGACGAAGCCTCGATCATCCACTTTGTCAATCAGGTGTTGCGCGACGCCATCGACTTGCGGGCGTCGGACATCCACCTCGAACCGTTCGAAGACGAATTCCGCATTCGGTACCGCATCGACGGCGTATTGCAGGAGATCCCCGTCCCCGCGCAACTCAAACGTTTCCAGCCGGCCATCGTCTCGCGGGTCAAAATCCTGAGTCATCTCAACATCGCGGAAAAACGGCTGCCCCAGGACGGCCGCATCAAGATCCGCATCGACGAAAGCGAAGTGGACATCCGCGTCTCCGTCATCCCGATGCTGCATGGCGAAGCGGTCGTCATGCGGTTGCTGCGCCAAAACGCGACCCTGCGCGGGATGGGCGAACTGGACATGGAAGAGCGCGAACTGAACAGCTTTCGCAGGATCCTCCAATTACCGCACGGAATCATTCTGGTCACGGGCCCGACCGGCAGCGGCAAAACGTCGACGTTGTACACCGCGCTGAATGAAATCAATGACGCCCTGCGCAAGATCATCACCATCGAAGACCCGATCGAATACCAGCTCAAAGGCGTCAACCAAATCCAGGTTTCAGAAAAGGCGGGCCTGACCTTTGCCCGCGGCCTGCGGTCGATTCTCCGTCACGATCCCGACGTTATTCTCATCGGTGAAATCCGCGACCAGGAGACGGCCCAGATCGCCGTGCAAGCGTCGCTGACCGGCCACCTCGTGTTTTCGACGTTGCACACCAACGATGCGCCCGGGGCGTTGACGCGCCTCGTGGACATGGGGGTCGAGCCGTATCTCGTCGCCTCGTCGCTGGAAGCCGTGCTCGCGCAACGTCTCGTACGCGTCCTGTGCACCCATTGCAAACAGGAAGACCGCTCGCCCACGGCGCAGGCGTTCAAGGAAAGCCTGGGGATTCCCGCGAACGTGGTGATTTATCGCTCGGTTGGCTGCCGCGAATGCCGCAACACCGGCTTTTTCGGTCGCCACGGCATTTTTGAGTGGATGGATACCGACGAAAACATCCGCCAAATGATCCTCAAGAGCGCGTCCACGGATCAGATACGCGATACGGCACGCCGCGCCGGAATGCGCACGCTTGCCGAAGACGGCTGGCGTCTGGTGGCGCGGGGGATCACGACCGTCGAGGAAGTGTTGAGCGTGACCACCGCCAAGGAAGTGGCCCGCACAACGAAACAGGAATTATTGACCCCCGCTCCGGCGGCGAGCCCGGCGGCAGGATAATTCACGACCATGCCCACGTTTCGATACAAAGCATTGCAGAGCGACGGCGCGGTCGCCGAAGGCCAGTTGGAGGCCTCGGGACGGCCCGACGCGTTTCGCCAAATGGAAGGACTCGGCTTGCGCCCGGTCAGCCTGTCGGAAGGCGCGGCAACCGCGAAAAAAGACGGGCTCAACTTCGGCAACCTCGGGGATATTTCGTTCAAATTTCAATCCCAGCGCGTATCCGCAAAAGCATTGGAAAACTTCACGCGCCTGCTCTCCAGTTTGCTGGCCGCCGGCGTGTCGTTGAGCCGGGCGCTCGTGATCCTGTACTCGGAAGCCTCGACGCCGGCCGCCGCAGCGAAGTGGAAAGAGGTTCACGACCTGGTGATTGACGGCATGCCGCTGGCGGAGGCGATGGCCAAGTCGCCGGACGTTTTCCCCCGCGTGTACGTGGCCATGGTGCAAGCCGGCGAGACGGGCGGCTTTCTGGACGTGGTGCTGGCACAGATCGCCGATTTTCAATCACGCGAGAAGGAACTGCGCTCGAAAGTGACAAGCGCGATGTTGTATCCAACCATTCTCCTTGTGCTCGCCCTCGGGGTGCTGACGTTTCTGCTCGTGTACTTCATCCCCAACTTCCAGAAATTGTTCCAGGGATTTGGCGGGTCGCTCCCGGTGCTGACCCAGATGATCATTGCCGCCAGTCACATCGTGCGTTCGTATGGCTTGTTCGTCCTCGCCGGCCTCGCCACGGCCGGGTTCCTGGTCCGCAACTGGTTTGCCTCTGAAAAAGGGCGGCGCGTTTGGGAGGGAACGATCCTGCGCCTGCCGTTGGTCGGGCCGCTGGTCGCGGAATTTGCCATGGCGCGGTTTTGCCGGATGCTGGGCACGTTGCTCGGCGCGGGCGTGCCGCTCGTGCAAGGCCTGAACGTCGCGCGGAAATCCATTGGCAACCAGATTCTTGTCGATGCGGTTTCTACGTCCATCGAGAAGGTACAGGAAGGCGAGCGGCTCGGGCAAAGCCTGGCCGAGTGCCGCGGCTTGTTCCCGAGTTCCGTGCTGGAAATGATTTCCGTGGCCGAGGAGAGCGGACGGTTGGACACGGAACTGGTCCGGGTCGCGAACGTGACCGAGGGCGATCTCGACCGGCAGTTGAAAACCGCGGTGGCGTTCGCGGAACCGCTGATGCTGTTTCTCATCGCGGGATTTATCGGCACGATCTTTATCGGGATGCTGCTGCCGATATTCACCCTGCAACAATACATCAAATAACCCCCACAATTATTATGAAGAACACATCTCGCACACTCACTCGCGTTCGCCGGGAGCAACGCGCGTTTACACTGGTCGAATTGCTGCTGGTGCTGGTCATTCTCGGCACGCTGGCGGCCATCGTTCTCCCGAAATTCTCCGGCGTGTCCCAGCGCGGCCGCGTGACGGCGGCGGCCACGCAAATTTCCACGTTCAAGACGGCCCTCGACGCATTTGAGGTGGACATGGGCTATTACCCGAAAGGCCGAAACGGGCTGGTGGACCTGATCCAGCAACCACGCGACGGCGCCAACTGGCATGGGCCATACCTCCAAAGTGACGCGATTCCCAAAGACCCGTGGGGCAACGATTATCTGTACGAGTGCCCCGGCAAACATAATCCCAGTTTCTACGATATATCGTCGGCGGGACCGGACGGTCGTTTCGGGACCGACGACGACATTTGCAATTGGACGCTCCGAAGATGAGTCGATGGGTCAAACAACGCAACACGCAAGACCATGAACGGGGGTTTACATTGATCGAACTGGTTCTTGTCATGTCGCTGCTGGTCGTCGCGGTTTCCGTGACGGCACCGGTGCTGTCTCGTTTTTTCCGAGGGCGCACGCTGGATTCGGAGGCGCGACGGTTGTTGTCCCTGACGCGCGCGGGACAAAGCCGGGCGGTCTCCGAGGGGGCGCCCGCGTTGTTGTGGATCGATTCGTCACAGCAAGCGTACGGACTGGAATTGGAGAGCGCGTCCCGCGCGGGCGATCCCCGGGCGGAAGATTTCACCGTGGCGGACGGCCTGCAGGTGGACGCGGTCAACGCCGCGCCGATTTCGGTGGGGGGACGGAAACTGCCCGCGGTCCGGTTCTTGCCCGACGGAACGATTGACGACGCCAGTCCATCAACGCTGCGTCTGGCGGGGGCGGACGGAACGATTTTATGGTTGGTGGAAGAAACCAATCACATGACCTATGCCATTCAAACCATCAATCGCTAGGAAGCCGTCCCCACGGAGCGCAGAGGCCGGCTTCACGCTCGCCGAGGTGTTGGCGGCGCTGGCGTTCATGGCGATCGTCATCCCTGTGGCGGTCGATGGGCTGCGCATTGCCAGCGCGGCCGGCGAACTCGCCGTGCGCAAGGCCGAAGCGGCCCGAGTGGCGGAACGCGAACTGAACGAGATCGCTGTGACAACGACCGGGGGGCTCACCGCCCAGAACGGGACCGTTCAAGAGGGCGGGCACAACTACCAGTGGAAGCTGCACAGCGAGCTTTGGCCGCAGGATTCAATGCAGCTCCTGACCATGGAAGTGACATTTACTTCGCGCGACCGGGCGTATGCGACGCGCCTGAGCACATTGGTGAATTTGCCGCAGCAATGAAAATGAATCGTCCAACACAACGCAATCGCCGCCAACCTGTCCGCCGGGGTGGGTTTACCCTCGTCGAACTGATGCTGGTGATGGCGGTCTGCGCCATCGTGTTGACCGCGATCAACGGCGTGTTCTTTGGCGCATTGCGCCTGCGCGAGGCCACGATTCGGGCGGTGGATGAATCGGAGCCCGCGCAACTGGCGCTGACCACGATGCGCAATGACTTGGAGTCGGCGATGTCGCCGACAACCAACGGGGTGATGACCGGTGATTTTCGGGTGGGAGATATCACCAGCGCCGGTATGAACCAGAATGTGTCCATCGAACTGTACACCAGCACCGGCGCGCTCCATGACAACGAGCCGTGGGGGGACGTCCAATGCGTGACGTATGAGCTCCGTCCGTCGGCCGGCGGCGCCGGAAACCAGGGTCAGGATTTGGTCCGCAGCGTCACGCGCAATCTCCTCGCGACGATCACTCCGGTGCCCGAGGATCAATGGATGTTGGGCCGCGTGCAAAGCTTGACGTTCGATTGTTACGACGGCACGCAATGGCGCAATTCCTGGGACACGACCGCGTCCGACACCAATTTGCCAATCGCCGTCCGCGTCAGCATCCAATTGGCGGGAGAAGGCCCCGGCGACCCGCGCGCCCGCGAGCCGATCGTCTTGGTGGTTCCGATTGATTCCCAATCGCGCACCAACCAGATGCCAACGGCGGGAAGCTGAAGGAAATGAAACGTCACTGCCGACAACATGTTGGCCGAACGCAATCCGCTGACTCTCGCGGAGGCTCGGTGTTGGTCATCGTCCTCTGGGTCACGCTTGGATTGGTCAGTCTGGCGCTGTATTTTGCGAACTCGATGGCGTTGGAGCTGCGGGCATCGGACAATCGCGTGAGCGCGGTCGCGGCCGATCAGGCCATCGAAGGCGCGGCGCGCTATGTCGGGTATGTCCTCACCACGTACGCCACAAACGGCGTCATGCCGGACCTCACCGAGTACCAGGCGGAAGCCGTGCCGGTGGGGGATGCACACTTCTGGATCATCGGACGGGATAACAGCTATCCGGTGGCGCACCCCGATCAAGTGGCTTTTGGTTTTGTGGATGAGTCGTCCAAGCTGAACCTCAACACGGCCTCGACCAACACGCTCGGGATGCTGCCGCGCATGACAGCGGATGTGGTCAACGGCATCCTCGACTGGCGCAACCCGAACAGCAACGCCGGGACGGAACTCTACTACGCAATGGCGCAGCCGCCCTATCAACGTAAGGGCGCCCCGTTTGAGACCGTTGACGAACTGCGGCTGGTGTATGGAACGACCATGGACATCCTTGTTGGCGACGACCTGAATCGCAACGGGGTTCTGGACCCGAGCGAACCGGACGAAGACGGCGATGGTCAGGTCGATCCCGGGCTTATTGAATATCTTACGGTGTACAGCCGTGAGCCGAACACGCACAGCGATGGTACTCCGCTCACCAACATCAACAGCCAACCGCAACTTCGAGCGCTGTTGCAAAGTAACTTTGGCGGCGGACGCGCCACGCAAATTCTCAGCCGACTTGGATACGGGATCGCGACGAGGCCGGGAACGGGGACGACGAACACCACCGCGAGGGGGACCACTGTCGCCCTAAGCGGATTACTGCAGTTTTACCTGCGTAGCGGCCTGAGCGAAACCGAGTTTGGGGAAATCTATCCCGACATTACCGTTGGCGCAGCGCCGTTCACGCAGGGACGCGTGAATATCAATACTGCCAACGTGACCGTATTGTCCTGCCTGCCGGGAATGGATATAAACAGCGCGCAGCAGGTGGTCAGTTATCGGCAGTCCAATCCCAATAATCTTGGGTCGATCGCCTGGATCGTGGACGCGCTGGGAAGAGGCAGCACGGCGATCCTGGGCTTGGAGACGGGCGATTTTATCACCACCCGAAGTTTTCAGTTTGCGGCGGACGTCGCAGCGGTGGGCCCGTATGGACGCGGTTATCGTCGCGTCAAATTCATTTTCGACATCAGTGACGGTACGGCGAAGATCCTCTATCGACAAGACCTCACCCGTCTCGGCTGGGCTCTTGGCCAGAACGTCCGCCAAAGCATGGTGGATAAGGAGGCGTCATGATGGATTGGCGTGATTGGAAGTCATGGAAGCTGCAGGGCCGTTCCTCCGTGCTGGCTTTGTCACTGGACGGCGGCCGTTTGGAGGGGATTGTGTTGCGGCGCACCAATGGCTCGATCGAGGCACGGCAGTCATTCTCCGAAGCGCTATCGCTCGATCCGCTGACGGCGGACCCTGAGCTCGTGGGCCGGGAGATTCGGAATCACCTGGATGCCGCCGGTGTGCGCGAGCGGCATTGCATTGTCTGTGTACCGCTAAAGTGGGCGCTGGTCGTGCATGTGGAATTACCCGAATTGCCTGAAGCGGACATCGCCAGTTTCCTGCACATCGAGGCGGAGCGCGGATTCCCTTGCGATATCGCCACGTTGCGCCTGGCCACCTCGCGCTGGCAAGCGCCGTCCGGAAAGCAGTACGCAACGCTGGTGGGGATTCCCGAGAACCACCTCACCCTGCTGGAGCGGGCCCTCCATGGGGCCCGATTGAAGGCGGTCAGTTTTTCTCTGGGCATTGCCGCCCTCCGACCGGCCAGTGTCGGGTCCACCGACGGCGTTTTGGCGCTGGCTATCGGCGAAGACAACATCGATTTGCAAATCACCTGCGGCGGCGGCGTGAGCGCGTTACGGGCGCTGGAGGGCGCACTGGAAATCGACGGGACTCGCAAGCTCCTTCACTCCGACGTCGTGGCGCGCGAAGTGCGCATCACCCTCGGTCAACTGCCATCGGAATTCCGCGAGACCGTCCGTAGCGTCAATCTCTTTGGCCCGGCCGACCTTGCCCGGGAACTGGCAAACGAAATCGAGGCGCCCCTGGCCGCGATGGGACTGACGGTGGAATTGGTCACGGCCTATTCACCGGAAGAATTTGGCGTCGAGCTTCCTGCGGGAGCAACGGTTTCCCCCGCCTTCAGCTTGGGAGCGCGCTACCTGACGAGTCGGGGAGCGGCATTTGAATTTCTGCCGCCAAAAATCGCGCCGTGGCAGCAATTGGCGGCGCGCTATTCTTCCAGCCGGCTTCGCATGGCGGGAGCCTCCGTGGGCGCAGCGGCGCTCCTGGTGGCGGGATTGTTCTTGATCCAACAATGGCAACTCACCCGGTTGCGTTCGCGCTGGGGGGCGATGTCGCAGAAAGCGGAGGAACTGGACGGCTTGCAACAACAGATCCGCCAGTATCGCCCCTGGTTTGACCGGTCATTCCCCAGTTTGAGCGTGTTGCGGGAGTTGACGCTGGCGTTTCCCGAGGATGGCGTCGTCTCGGCCAAGACCGTGGAAATCCGCGACGCCAACACTGTGACTTGTTCAGGCACGGCTCGTGACAACGCCGTGCTGTTGCGGACGCTGACGCAGTTGCGCTCGACGAGCGGAGTGACCAACCTGAAAGTGGACCAGATCCGCGGCAAATCCCCGATGCAGTTCACGTTCGATTTTCAGTGGGGCGAAGGAGGGGGCCATGCAGATTAACCAGCGCCAACGACTCCTGGCGATCCTCGCAATTTCCGGTCTCGGACTCCTGATCTCCGATTGGTTCGTGTTCACGCCGCTGACGCATCTCTGGCAGGCGCGCTCCAAAAAAATCGCCGACCTTCGTCAGGAGATCGCCCAGGGATCGTCGCTGCTGCAGCGGGAACAGCTCATCCGCCGTCGCTGGGAGGAAATGCGGACGAACACGCTGCCGAACAACCCCTCGTTGGCCGAGCAGCAGATGCTCAAGGCATTTGATACGTGGTCGCAACAGAGCCGGGCGAGCATTACGTCGATCACGCCCCAATGGAAACACGATGTGGACGACTACATGACACTCGAATGTCGGGTGGATGCCACGGGCGATATGGAGACGTTGGCGCAATTTTTGTACGCGGTCGAAAAGGGACCGATGGCCCTGAAGGTGGTATCGGCGGAGTTGAGTTCGCACGACACCATCGGCCAGCAGTTGAGCCTCGCGCTGGAAGTCAGCGCCCTCGTCCTGACACCCCAAACCCAATGAAGCGGAAAACGACAATGATCGGAAGGACGTTCCGCCTGTGGAAAATGCTGGCGGTCGCCGCACTGGTGATGACCGGAGGCTTCGCCGCTCGGGCCCAGCAGACAAACGGCACGAGCGAGGCGGATTTCTCCAATTTTCAGGTCATTAGCGAGAGGAACATCTTCAATCCGAACCGCACCGCGCGACATAAGCGCGGGAACCGGTCGCAACCGGTGGCGGATGCATTTGCCCTGGTCGGCACGATGAGCTACGCCAAGGGAACCTTCGCGTTTTTTGACGGCACGAGTTCCGAGTATCGGAAGGCCGTGCAAAACGCCGGCACGATTGCCGGTTACAAGGTGACCGACATCACGCCAACGACCGTGAAACTGGCCAATGGCGACAAGCAGTTGGTGATAAAGGTCGGGACACAAATGCGGCGCGAAGAAAAGGGGTCCTGGCAGTTGGCGGCCACGAGTGAATTGCCAGTCGATACAACGGAGAACGCGGACGCGGCGTCAACCGAGCCGGCCGCCAGCGATTCCGACAACGAGGGTAACGACGTCCTCAAACGATTGATGAAACAGAGAGAACAGGAGTTACAATGAGAACCGCCATTTTTCGAATTTTGGCCACCGGCTGTGTGTGTGGACTTGTGCTGACAGCGTACGCGCAGACCGGGCCGTCGCCGGCGTCCGAACCACAACCGGCCGACAGTGTGAGCAACAGCGTGCCCGCACAAGAGGAGCCCTCGGCTGCCGCGTCGCAACCAGAAGAACCACAGGCCGCCGAGGCGGACCAGAATATGGCAACTTCTCCGGCGTCCACCCAGCCCGAGACCGCGGCGGGGAATTCATCCAGCGCCGCCGCAGAGCCGTCCGCCTCCACGACGGAGAACACGGACGTTGGGAAGGGGTTGTACCTGAATTTTCACAACGCACCGATTGACCTGGTGTTGAGCTATCTGAGCGACGCCGCGGGCTTCATTATCGAAGTGGATACCCCGGTGAAGGGAAAGGTGGACGTGTGGAGCACCCATCCCGTGACGAAGGATGAGGCGGTTGACCTGTTGAATTCCATGCTGAACAAGAATGGATACGCCGCCATCCGGAACGGGCGGACGCTGACCATTGTGAGCAAGGACGAAGCGATCCACGGCGATATCCCGGTCAAGACCGGCAATAACCCGGATGCGATCCCGAAAAACGACGAAATCGTCACGCAAATCATTCCCATCCGGTTCGTGGAAGCCGAGCAACTGGTCAAGGACCTGTCGCCGATGGTATCCACGCACGCGACCATCGTCGCCAACGAGGCCGGCAACTCCATCGCCGTGACCGATACCCAGGCCAATATTCGGCACCTAGTGGAAATCATCAAGGCAATCGATTCGAGCGCGGAAGACGAGACCGAATTGCGCGTGTTTCATTTGAGGCACCACGACCCGACCGAGATCGCCAACCTGTTGATGGGATTGTTTTCCGGACAGAGCAATACGAGCGGCAGCCAGACCCCGATACGGTTCGGCGGCCCCGGCGGCGGCTTTGGCGGAGGTGGGTTCGGTGGATTTGGTGGAGGCGGTTTCGGTGGCTTTGCCGCACGCGCAGCGGCGGCTCAGGCGGCGGCCAACACGCCCGCCAACGGTCAGGCGGCCCGGATCAAGAAGAGACAGGAGGTCATCGCCGTAGCCGACCCACGCACGTCTTCTGTGGCGGTCACCGCGTCGAAGGACATGATGGACCAAATCGCGGGCATGATCGAGCAGCTCGACCAGGATTCGCCGCGGGTGCCTCACGTGAGCGTCGTTCATCTGGAGAACGCCGATCCGCAGCAAGTGCAGCAGGTGCTGCAAGACATGTTCCAGAGTCAGAACTCAACGCGGAGCAGCCAGACACAGCAGAGTCCGCTGCAGCTTCGAATTCAACAGAACGCCGGCACCGCGACCTCGAGCATGGGCCTGGGAACCACGGGCTTGGGAACGGGGCGCACCGGACTCGGAGGAACTTCGTTTTGAGGAGCGTGCAACCTCAGGCGCATAATCGCAAGGAACCTATGAATACAAAATTCTTGAAACCGACACGCTGGCTCGGGCTCATTCTGGCGCTTTGTTTGTGCGCGCCAAGCACAATCCACGCCCAACAGGCGGCGCAACGCCCCGCCGGTGCGGGTGGTGGTGGTGGCTTCGGCGGTTTTGGCGGTTTCGGCGGCGGCGGGGCGGCCAATCGCAGCGGCTCAGCCACCGGCAGTCAGCAATACAATGCCAACGGCACCGTGGGCAACGCGACGATTTCCTACGACCCGGATACGCACAACATTACGATCATTGCTGACGAGGATACGACCCGAAACATCAGTTCCGTCATTTCCAACCTGGACCGCCCACAACCCCAGGTCTTGATCAAGGTCGTATTTTTGCAGGTGACGCACAGCGACGCGACGGACATCGGTGTGGAAGGTGGCTGGATGAATAAGATTGGCGGCAGCAACATAATGGGACAAGTGGCGAATTCCTTTGGGCTGTCATCGCTCGCTTCCGGCACAGGATCCAACGCTCCTGCGCTGAATGCGTTCGGGCTGCCGGTATCGGGCTTTTCCCAGATCGCTCCGTTCGCAGCCGGCCCGGGCGCCGGGATGTACCAGATTTTGGGAAACGATTTTCAGGCAACGTTGCGGGCCATCGCGGCGATGGGAAAAGCCGAGGTGCTCTCGCGTCCGTCGATTCTGGCGCGGAACGATCAGCCGGCAAGCGTTGTGGTGGGGCAGGAGGTGCCCTTGATCACCAGTGTCAGCTACAACACGATTTCTGGTGCACCGATCAACTCCGTCACGTACACGTCCGTGGGAATTATCCTGACGGTTACGCCGTATATTACCAGCGATGGCATGGTTCAGATGATCATCGCGCCGCAGGACTCATCCATTGACCCGACCCTGACGGTTCCCATCGCTCAGGGAGTCAATGCTCCGGTTATCGACACGATTTCCGCCAACACCGTGGCCATCACGCCCAGCGGGCAAACCGTTGTCATCGGCGGCCTGATGCAGCGTGACAAGACTTCCGCCGAGCAGAAAATCCCGATCCTCGGCGACATTCCGTTTCTCGGGAATGTTTTCAAGCGGAGGATCGCCAGCAACGCTCGTGAAGAACTTATGATCTTTCTGACGCCATACGTGGTTGAGGCACCGAAGCAACTGGCTGCGCTCTCCGCCAGCGAGAGAGCGCATACGTTGATTCCCAAGTCGTATTCCGAGCAGGAATTGGATAGATTTCTCGACAAGGTGCCAGCGAAGCAGTTAAAAGGCGGAAAGTCGAACTCCTCCGCCACGGTTCAATAACCAGACAACATGGAACGCCGCGCATGGACATAAGCCGCCGCAGCAGGTTGATCTATGGATTGTTACTGGCCGCGTGGGTCCTGGTATTGGCGTGGCAGACAGCCGAGCATTTCCGCGTGCGCCGGGGGGCGCGGGCGCAGTTGATCTACCGGGCCCAGGACATTTCCAACACGCTCGGCATCGTGCTTCGGTCGCAACGTCGTTTCGGGGTCCTTTCCAAGGAGCGGTTGGAATCCGCGTTGCACGATCTGGTCAGGCCCGGTGAACTACACGGGATCGCCCTCCTCAACGCCGCCGGGGATGTCGTCGCCTCGGCCGGCACGCTCGCCGATTTCCAGACGAAAGGCGTCGAGGGTCCCGCCGAGCGATGGGACAAGGAAACGGTCACCTTGATGAACCTCGTGGACCTGGGCACCAACGTGACCCGGGACATCGAAAGCAGCCGGCCGCCGATTGTGTTGACGCGGGACGAATTCTTCCGTCCGTCCGACACCAACCGGTTCGCCGGCGGACCACCGGAACCGCCGCCGGGGCCTCCGCCTCCGGACGACGAATCAAACCATACTGCCACGGCAACGAATGAAGCAGCGGAAGCGTCGCCCTCGGGTTCGTCAACCAATCGGCCGTGGTTCCGCGGCGGTCCAGGTCGGCCACGGCTCGGTCGCCCTCCGTGGATGAGCGAAGAAGTGTACAATGCGATGCTGCAAAAGCAGGGTGTCCGCAGTTTTGTCATCGTCATGTCCACCCAGCCCGTGCTGGCCGCGAGCCGTCAGGATCTCTGGTTGCGATGCATCATCGGGCTGCTGGCCACCGTCTCGGTGGTCGGCTCGGGGCTGGCGTGGCGCAATCTCACCACCTCTTCCGATCTCCAAGTCCGGCTGGTCCGCGCCAGTGAATTGACCACCCATCTCAAGGAAATGAATCTGGCGGCGGCCGGCCTCGCCCACGAAACGCGCAACCCGCTCAACATCATCCGCGGACTGGCGCAGATGATATCCAAACAGGCCGATGCACCCGCGGAAATCCGCGACAAATCGCGCGCCATCGTGGACGAGGCCGATAAAGTCACGGTGCAACTGAACGAATTCATCAATTATTCCCGGCCCCGGGAGGTGCGGCGCTCCGCGCTGGCGCTTTCCTCGGCGGTGAGTGAAGTGGTCCGTGCGTTGGGATACGACATCGAGGAGAAACAGGTTCAGGTCGAGATCAAAGGCGAGCCGCTCACGATCGAGGCGGACGAACAGTTGCTCCGCCAAGCATTGTTCAATCTGCTCCTCAATGCCATTCAAGCCGTCGAACCCGGCGGCGCGATTCAGATCGTCATCGGGCGTCCGAACGCCGCCGAAGCCATGCTCGAAATTCGCGACAACGGGCCGGGTGTACCGGCCGACCGCCGCAAGGAAATCTTCAAGCCCTATTTCACCACCCAACCCAAGGGAACCGGGCTTGGTCTGACGGTCGTCCAGCAGATCGTGCACGCCCACGGGTGGGAAATTGAATGCCTTCCCAATGAGCCGAAAGGTGCTATCTTCCGTCTGGCACACCTAAAACTCGCGGGTAAGAATTGAAAACACCGGCATCGGGCACCGAATCAACGGTGCGGATCCTGATTGTGGACGACGATGCAGGCCAGCGCAGCCTGCTCGACACATTTTTGCGGAGCCAGGGGTTTCAAACCACCGTGGTCGAGTCCGGCGAGCGCGCCTTGGAAACGTTGCGCGACGGCAACATCGCCATGATGGTGTCCGACGTGCGCATGCCCGGCCTGACGGGATTGGAAACGCTCCGCCGCGCACGCCAGATCAACGCCACACTGCCCGTCCTGCTCGTGACCGCCTACGCCGACATTCGCGAAGCCGTCGGCGCCATGCGCGACGGCGCGGTGAATTATCTCGCCAAGCCCATCGACCTCGATGAATTGCTCACGTCGGTGCAGCAGGCCACCGGCATTTCGAAGTCCACTCCGCTCCGCTACGATGAGGACCGGCAATTACCCGCGTACGTCGTCGCCAAAAGCCCGTTGATGCAGGCCGTCTTCCGCGATGTCTCGCTGGTCGCGCCCTCCGACACCCGCGTGCTGATTACCGGCGAGAGCGGCGTCGGCAAGGAAGTGCTGGCCGATGTCATTCATGCGTGGAGCACCCGATCCGCCGGTCCGCTGATAAAGGTCAATTGCGCCGCAATCCCCGAATCCCTCCTCGAAAGCGAGTTGTTCGGGCACGAACGCGGCTCGTTCACCGGCGCGCACGCGCAACGCATTGGCCGGTTCGAGGAGGCCAACGACGGCACGATCTTTCTCGACGAAATCGCCGAGATGACCCAGCAACTCCAGGCGAAACTTCTTCGCGTGACCCAGGACGGACGGTTCCAGCGCATCGGTTCCAACCGCGAGATTCGGACCAACGCGCGGATTCTCGCCGCCAGCAATCACAATCTCGAGGAGGAGGTCAAAAACAGCCGGTTTCGCGAAGACCTGTTCTATCGCCTGAACGTGGTCGAGCTGAATGTCCCGCCTCTGCGCGAGCGCCGCGAGGATATTCTCCCGCTGGCCGGACTCTTCATCGCGGAATTCGCCAAGGGTCGCGCCCGATTCTCCGAAACCGTCACGGCCTGTCTCGAAGGGTATTCCTGGCCGGGCAACGTGCGCGAACTCCGCAACGCGATGGAGCGGGCCGTCCTGCTTTCCCGCAGCGAACTCATCCTGCCCGAGCATCTCCCCGCGCGCGTCCACGAGGCCGCGGGCCGACCCGGCGCCTCGTCATCCGCCAACGCCGAGCACCTCGAAGAAGTCGAGCGCGAAGCCATTCTCCAGGCGCTTCGGAACCACAACTTCAACCGCACCGAAACCGCCAAAGCCCTCGGCATCAGCCGCCGCGCCCTCCTCTACAAGCTCCAGCACTTCCAGAAGCTCGGCTACGAGACTCGTCCACCTACGGCGGATTAACCCGCCTCAGTTGGCTAAGACCGGCCACAAACTCCTGCCGGCTCCCCCTAACGAACCCAATTCTATGCAAAACGAACCCAACGCAAAAGCACCCCCCTAACAACTCCTAACTACTTGCGCCACAAGCTAAATCAACACTTGTTTTTGTCAATAAAACATTGGGTTCGTTTCGCAAAAACGCCCTTTTTTGTCGATGGCCCCTTGTAGCCACGGCACTGCGTGCCGTGCTTCTGTCGTTTTGGAGGGCCACGCTCCGTCGTGGCCGCGCCTTATAACACCCTCACCGTGCTCCAGTCCTTCCCTCTATGTCAAACAACCCAAAACACCCCGACTATACATTATCGTATGTGGCTTGTCCAGAAGATTCCGATGGCAGATCAAAAAAAATCGCGCCGACCCGTCCGCCATGACCTCCTGACCTCCGTAGCCCTTGCGAAGGGGGATGGCGGGTGTGGAAACTCGTAGAGCGCAGGCGGACAGCGAAGGCGAACCCACGTGATGTGGATAGTGCTATCCATAACTCCAAAACGCGTCATCCGCGGTATGCTAAAACTTTAGCATGCCACGACAACCACGCGGCCCATCTGTGTCAATCTGTGGCCAAGTCGCCCCCTGACGCTCTCCGGAATTCGTCCGTCGGCGAAAGCCGATTCCCTAAATCCTCGCGTCCAGCCGTCGTTTCCAGTAAAAGTATTCAGCCAATGGACTGGGTCCAAACGATCTCGAGGTTTTGGCCGCATGTGGTCGCGGGCGTTGGCTTCCTCGCCGCGCTGCTCGCCTCGATCCACACACTTCTCCACAAACGCGATTCGCGCGCCGCGGTGCTCTGGATCAGTCTCATCTGGCTTCTGCCCGTGCTCGGGCCGGTGCTCTATCTCGTGTTCGGCGTCAACCGCATCCGCCGCCGCGCCCTGTCGCTCGGCATCCATAAAATCATCAGCCGGCCCATTCCGGAAGACCTGGGGGAAACACAGCCCGTCGAAGCCCGGCATCTGCAACAGCTCGCGCGCGCCGTCGGCCACGTCGTCGCCCAGCCGCTGACGCCCGGCAACCAGGTTCAATCACTGGTCGATGGCGACGAAGCGTTCCCCGCCATGATCGCCGCGATCGAGTCCGCCGCGAAATCCATCGCCTTCGCGACCTACATCCTGGACAACGACCCGAGCGGAAAACGGTTTGCCGACGCGCTCGGCCGCGCGGTCAAACGCGGCGTGGCCGTGCGCGTGTTGCTCGACGCCGCCGGCGCGCGCTACTCGTGGCCGTCCATTACCCACCGGCTGAGACGCGCGCACATCCCGTTCGCGAAATTCCTGCCGGCGTCCTTGTGGACGCCGTGGCGCGTGACGACGATCAACCTGCGCAACCACCGCAAACTTCTTGTCGTGGACGGCCGGACGGCGTTCACCGGCGGCATGAACATCCGTCATGGCAACGTGTTGGCCGATCACCCCAAAGGGGCCGTGCGGGACCTGCAGTTTCGCGTCGAGGGTCCGGTGGTGACGCGATTGCAGGAGGCGTTTGTCAATGATTGGGCGTTCACCACCGGCGAAATGCTCGCGGATGACACGTGGTTCCCGGACTTGAAAGAATGCGGGAACATCGTCGCGCGGGTTATCACAGACGGGCCGGATGGGGACTTTGAAAAGCTGCGGTGGGTGCTGCTCGCCGCGCTGGCCGAGGCGCAAACGTCCGTGCAAATTGTCACGCCGTATTTCCTGCCGGACGCGGCGCTGGTCACCGCGCTGAATCTGGCGGCGCTCCGGGGTGTGCGCGTGGACATTCTGGTGCCGGAAAAAAGCAACCTGCCGGCCGTGCAGTGGGCGTCGCGCGCCATGTGGTGGCAGGTGCTCGAACGCGGTTGCCACCTCTGGCTCACCCCGCCGCCGTTCGACCACTCCAAGCTGATGATCGTGGATGGCCACTGGATTCTGCTCGGCTCGGCGAATTGGGACGTGCGCAGCCTGCGGTTGAACTTTGAATTGAACCTCGAATGTTACG
The DNA here is from genome assembly GCA_050015495.1 of Verrucomicrobiia bacterium. Taxonomy (GTDB): domain Bacteria; phylum Verrucomicrobiota; class Verrucomicrobiia; order Palsa-1439; family Palsa-1439; genus Palsa-1439. Next base: position 9,022 of record JBEKBH010000004.1, on the reverse strand, counting down.
GACACGAGTTCGCCGGTGAAATGGAAGCGGTGTTTCAACGGAAGCTTCGCGGCGCGCACGAAATCACCCTGGCCGAAGTCAACGCGTGGCCGTTGCCCGCGAGATTGCGCGACGCCCTCGCCCGGTTATTCTCGCCTTATTTATAAGGAGAGTTATGCGGAGAAGCCGGCGGGCTGTGGGGAGAGTCGGAATGATATTGACACATCATTCGTCGTGCGACAAAGGGAGGGGGTGAAACGGAGCTTTGACGGCGGCACGGAAGGTCGACATCGGTTGAGGTGTCGTCGCTTGTCGTTCCAGTCCAATGTGTTACGAATAGCGCTTGCAGCACTGTGTTGTGTAGCAAGCGAGGCTGGCGCAACGACTCAAGACCAGCCATCAGTCACGTCGTCATCGGCATCCTGTCCGACGCTCACACCGGATGATCGCATCATCGTGCTCGCGCCACACCCGGATGACGAGTCAATCGGCTGCGGCGGCATCATCCAGCAGGCCGTCGCCATGAAACTGCCCGTGCGAATCGTCTGGCTCACCTACGGGGATAACAACGAATGGTCGTTCTTCCTGTATCGCAAGCATATCGTAGTCATGCCGGAAGCGGTTCGCGTAATGGGCGAAGTGCGCCACTCGGAGGCCCTGGCCGCCGCCAAAATCCTCGGGGTCGACACGCATCAACTGGCCTTCCTTGGCTATCCGGATTTCGGCACACTGACCATCTGGTACCGGCACTGGGCCGACCAGCCGCCATTGGAGAGCATGCTGACCAAAGTCACCAAAGTGCCCTACGCTGACGCCTATCGTCCCGGCGCGCCGTACAAGGGAGAGGAGATCCTCCACGACATCGAGGCGAACCTGCGCGAATTCAAACCGACAAAAGTTTTCGTGTCGCATCCTTCCGACCACAACGTCGACCACCAGGCCTTGTACCTATTCACGCGCGTGGCGTTGTGGAACCTCGAAGACCGGATGCATCCGGACGTGTATCCGTACCTCGTCCATTTCGCGCACTGGCCCGCGCTGCGCGGCTTGCAGCCGGCCCGGACCATGCTGCCTCCCGCACAGTTGGCGACCTCCGTCGATTGGAACGTCGTGCCCTTGTCCCCGGGGCAGGTTCATGTGAAGGAATCGGCGTTACTGGCGCATCGCAGCCAGGTGGACGCGAGCGGGAAGTACCTGCTCTCCTTTGTGCGGGCCAATGAGTTATTTGGCGATTTCCCGGCCGTGGTCGTGCCTACCATCCGAATTGAGAACCAGTTTCTTCCGGGCCGACTCCAACGTTCCCCGCAACTCAAGGAGCAGCAGTTGACCGAGGAGGAACAGGCCAGCTTCGTCGGCATCGAACAGGTCCACACCTGGCGGGAAGCGAACGACCTCGTGGTGACCGTGCGTTTGTCGAGGCCTCTGGCGGGCGCCGTATCGGCCTCCATCTTCGCCTTCGGCTATCGCGACAACTGGCCCTTCGACCAGATGCCAAAACTCCGCATCAACATCGGCGAGTTGAAGCGCGACGTCCTCGATCAGACGCGCAAGCTGCCGGAAAAAACCGTCCAATTCCAGCGTCACGACCGGGAATTGACCCTCCACATCCCGTTGAAGGCGATGGGCGATCCCCAACGCGTCCTCACCTGCGTTCACACCTATCTCGGTGAAGACCCGCTCGACTGGGCCGAGTGGCGCATCCTCGAGATCGGACCCTCACAACCGTCTGCTGTCCCTCACGCCTCTTTGCAATAGAACGGAGCGCCAGGCGGGCCGCCGGCCCGGCCATGGCCGTTGCTGGTAACGCGCCGGACCCCGTCAAACAACCGCACACGCCCTCACGCGACGGCGTGGAGCCCAACCGCCCGGCTCAGGGCCACCCGCAAATCGGCCATCGTGATCGGTTTGCCGACGACGAAGTCCACGCCCGCGGGTTTTTCGCCGGTCGCCTCCATCATCGCACCGAACCCGGTCAGCATCACGATGGGCGTGCCCGAGTCGACGGACTTGATGGCGCTGGCCATCTGGTCGCCATTCATGTCGGGCATGGCGCGATCCACCAGCACAAGATCGAACCGGTCCTTTTGGAATTTTGCCAGCCCGTCTCGTCCGCCATTCGCGGTCTCCACCTGGTGCCCGTCACCCGTCAGGTACCCGCTGATGATTTCCCGCACCATCGGTTCGTCGTCCACCACGAGGACGTGCAAATTCTGAACGGAACCGCTGGGTTGCGCTACGGACACCGATTGCGGTTGCGGGGACTGTGGCGCAAACCGGATGGTGAACGTGGTCCCTTTGTTGGTTTCACTCTTGATCTCGACGGTGGCCTGGTGGCGTTGCAAAATCCCGTGGACCATCGACAATCCCAACCCGCTGCCATGCGCCCCCTTGGTGGTGAAGAACGGTTCGAAACACCGCCGACGAATCTCTTCCGTCATGCCGTGGCCGGTGTCGCTCACTTCGAGTACGACGTGGGTGTCATCCCAATGCGTGCGGATGGAAATCGTTCCCCCCTCCGGCATGGCGTCGACCGCGTTGAAAATCAAATTCGTCATCACTTCCCGTAGCTCCGCCACGTTGCCGGACACCGTGGGAATCTTCTCGAGATCTTTTTGCACCGCGATCGAGATGTTCCGTGTCTGGGCCTGGGTCTTCCACCTCGGCTGCGTCAGCGAGATGGCCTCGTCGATCACATGGTTGAGATCGACCACCTCCATGGCCTCTCGTTGCTCGCGGTACCGGTAGAATTCACGCAGGCGATTGACAATCTTGCCCGCGTCCTTGGCCGTGGTGTTGATCATCTCCAGATACCGCCTGGCCTTCGGCTTGTCGTCCAGGCTTTCGGGCCGTTGCAGTAACAATTCGGTCAATCCGAGGATGCCGACGAGGGAATTATTGAAATCGTGGGCGATCCCGCTGGCCATGCCGCCGAGGGCGCGCAGCCGTTCCTGTTGGATGACCTGCTCCTGGGCGGACTTCAGATCTTCCATGGCCCGTTGGAGCTGCTGGGTGCGCTCCGCCACGGTCTGTTCCAGATCGTCCATGTGGCGGATGACTTCGTGGTGCAGCCACCACTTCTCGGTCAGCGCATTGGCGATCTGCAGCACCTCGACGGGATCGAACGGTTTCTTCAGGATCAACAGACGGTCGGAGCCGCCCAGCCTGGTCATCAGCTCGTCCCACGAGTAGTCCGAGTAGGCCGAACAAATCACGACCTGCAAATCAGGGTCGACCTCCCACAGTTTTTGCGTGGTTTCGACGCCGTCCCAACCGGGCGGCATGCGAATATCCACGAACGCGACCGCGTACGGCCGCTGGTCCTTGATCGCCTGTTGCACGAGGGCCAATCCCTCCTGCCCCTGGGAGGCGGAATCCACAGTAAACGCCGGTCGCGCCTCGGCGGCAGGCTTCTCGTCGAACAGCACCGCCTCCGCATCCGCGACGGCGGAGTTTTTAGGGTTGGTCGTCGTCAACACCTTACGGAAATCGTCGTGGATCGCCCGGTTGTCGTCGATGACCAGAATCCGTCGGTTCTTGTCCGCCACGGATTTTTCATCGAACGTGTTACTCATGCTTCTTCTCCTTCGCTTGTATGGGCAAGACCAGGGTGAACGTGGCACCCTTTCCGGGGCCTTCACTGTGGGCCGTCAATGTACCGCCCATCTCTTTGGCCGCCAACGCACCACTGTGCAGGCCAAATCCATGGCCGGTCTTCCTCGTGGTAAAACCGTGGTTGAAAATACGCCCCAGATTTTCCGGCGGGATGCCGACGCCATTGTCGGTGACGGAAACCTCGACGAAGTCGCCGCCGTTCTTGCCCGCGCGCACGATCAGTTGCTTGTCGGGCCGACCGCCTTCGTCCAGTGCGTACTTGGAGTTCCGGATCAGGTTCACGAGGATCTGCAACACCTTGTGCTTCTCCGCCATAATCGGTGGAATTTTGGAGAATTCGCGGATCACTTTCACGTCGTGACGCACCAGCGCGGCGTTGTTCATGCGCAGCGCGTCTTCGATCAACACGTCCACGGAGACCGACTCCGTCACGCCGCACATCTTGGAGTAGTTTTGCTGCATGGCGACGATCTCCTTGATGTGCTCGATGTTGGCGCTGAGGGATTGGAGTTCCTTGAGCACATCGGCTTGTTCCTGGGTGAGAAGCGTGCCGAGACCGACCAGGTACCGGGGCACCTCCATTCCCTTGGGATCGCTCGTCAAGAAGGCCGCGAAATCGGGCTGGTGCTCCTGAACGAGAGCGGCGAGCTTGGACACGTTCCCCGCTTTCGATTTCCGGACCTGGTCGCACACCAGCGAGGCGGAGACATTCACGCTGTTCAGCACGTTCCCGACATTGTGCAGCACGTTGGTCGCCACTTCCGCCATGCCCGCCTGTCGGGACGCATCCAGCAGTTGTCCGTGAAGGATTTCCAGTTTCTTTTCGGCCTGTTTGCGCTCCGTGATATCCCGGAAATTCCAAACGCGCCCGACGATTTCCTTCCCCAGGCACTGCGGCAGCGACAGCCGCTCAAAAATCCTGCCATCCTTGAATTCAATCACACCAGAGTTCGGCATTTCCGGGTGCGCGTACAGTTCCTGCACAAGGCGGAGTTCTTGCTCCGGGTCTGCGAGTTGATCTCGCACGGACCGGACGATTTCTTCGTCCTCACCCGACGCGATCGCCGCCTCAGGGACCTGCCACATCGTTACGAATTTCCGGTTGTAGGTGGCAACTTTACGCTGTCGGTCCACCACGAGAATGCCATCGCCGGTGGCTTCGAGAGTAGAGTGGAGCAGAGACAGGGATCGCTCCAATTCCTGTGTGCGCTCCTCGACGCGTTTTTCCAAGCTTTCGTTGGCGGTTTGCAGCGCGGCGGCTTGCTCCTGAATCTGGCCCAACATCGCGTTGAAATCATCCGTCAGCATCCCCAATTCGTCCTGGCTGCGCTTGACCGCGCGGAGGGCGTAGTTCTTTTGGAGCGTGACGGCCCGGGCGGTCCGTGCCAGATGCAGAATGGGTTGCGACAGCCAGCGTTGAAGCCGGGACGACAGAAGAAACGCGGCCAACATCGAGCCGAACAGCATGACGGCAACAATGAGTACGTATTCCCTCAACCGGGCCGTCAACCGTCCCAGATCGGATTCGAGGTAGATCGAGCCGATCGCCTCGCCGTTTTCCTGGATTCCCTGAAAGAGGACCAGCCGGCCGTTGGTAAACCGGTGGCCGTTCGCTTCCGGTTTCGGAAGAGAAAACCGCTTGGGAACGTCGCTCCGAAGATACCGGGCAAACGGCGTTCCGTCCTTGGTGTAGATGCAGGCCGAGACGATGTCTGGTTGCGCGCGGAGGGAGGACAGCAGATCTTCCGCGACCTTGGGGTCATTGAAGTCGAGGGCACCGGTGCTGTTATTGCCGATCATCTGGGACAGGGACGTGAGACTCGACACCAGCTCCTGGCGATAGGAAAAAACCTCGTAGGCGATGAATCCCGCGCAGGCCAGCAACAGGGCGGCGACACTGGTCAGCATGATGGCCAGCATCTGCTTGCGCTGGATGGAAATGTTTTGGAAGGGATGCATGCTACTCCGCCTTCCTTTCTGTCTGGTGTGGCGCCTCTTCGGCTGCGCTTTGTCGTTCCGGCTTGCCCAGCACCACGTCGGCCACACTGAGAAGCTTCGAGCTCAGCTTCAGATTGGCTTGCTGGACGGGGATGAGATTGATTTCCAAATGAATCTTGTTGTCTTTCTTGGTGAAGTTGATCATCCCACTCAGGGCGAGGAATCCATCCGTTTCTCCGACCGTCAACACGGCGGTATTTTTCACCGCCTCAAGAATTGCCGACAGATGATCTTTTTCCGAGGCGCTGACAAACAGGATCTGGCAGGTCCGGTATTCTTGTTCGTTCGCCATGTGTTTGACCACGACAGCCCGGTTATTGATGGTTTTGCCCGCGACCAGCCGGTTGAAGTCGTCGCCAAAGCCGTCGTCACCGATCAGGCCGATCACAATCGGCGCACTGGCGTTGCCGAACGCATCGGTCGGCCAGTCCACATACTTCGCAAAATTGAACAGGAAAAGGGCCTTGACCTGATACTCGGAGAGCGTGGGGGCGCCCGCCGCGTCATCCCGGACGCTCATCGCCAACACACCGAGGACAATGGCCGCGGCGGCGGCAATCCTGGCCAACCGCCGGCACGATCGTCGGATCGGGCCATCCGGGGACATCGGCTGGCCGCTAACAGGACGGTCTGTGATATTCCGTGTCATCGCATCATGGCTCAAAAGCGGTAGCGGGCGGAGATGGTCATCGACGCTGGCTCCACGCTGAATTCAGACAGTCGGAAATAGTAGTTGCGCTTCGACAATGTCTCGTCCGCCAGCGCGGCGAGGTTGTAGCCGTCCAGCCGGATAGTCCAATGGTCCGACGGGCGGTACTCCACGCCGAGGTTTACATATAGATTGGGACCGTACGGTGTGGAGTAGCCCGGACTGCTCAAGGGCGCGCCCGACACCGGTTTGTCCAGGGACGCGTTATAATTGGCGTACGCCTGCGCCCCGGGGAATCCGGAATAATAAACCACCGAGGAACTGAGGGTCCATTTTTTGCCGACATCATGCAGCACGGCCAGCTTGGTGATAAATGGCGACCACTCCGCCAGGTCGTTTCCATACCCGTAGGGCGCGGAGGTGATACCCTGGCCGGCGGCCCCCAGGGTGCTGGGCACGGAGGCGTGCAGGAGTTTCGTGGCGCCTTCCGACATCGTGAGCCGCGTGGTCTGGTTGGTGAAGCTCAGCACGAACTCGCCGCCCATCATCTGGAAGTCACCCAGGGACGTCTCTGCGAGCAACGTCGAACTAAAGCCGATGGCGCGCCAGTCCTCGTAGAACGAGTCGATGCTCGCGTCCCATTGGTCCGTCAGCTTGCGGTCGTACGACAGTTCGTAGGACCGGAGTGTTTCGGGTTCCGCGATGCGCCGTTTGTTTTCCCATTCCTCCCACAACTCTTCCTCGACACCGCTGCGGACGGCCTGGCCCGCGATGGCCTTGAACGTGTCGCACGCCGTCGGGGTGAACACGACGGTGCCTCGCGGCGATAACATCCAGGGCGTGAAGGTATCCTTGTCCGTTCGAAAACTCAGGAACGTCGTCCACTGTTCGCCGATCCGCCACTGGTCCTCGGCCAACAGGGAAATCGTATCGGACTGCCAACTGCGGTCTTTAACCACCGTCGACCCATCGAGAGCATCGGAGTAGGGCGGGTCATGGTACCAGACGTGCGCATACTCCGTCCCAAACGCCAGCGACTGCCAGTCGACGGGATTCCAACGCGCAAGCGCCCGGCTGAACGCCTGGTTTTCGAACGCGTCGCGCGTCGGCCGGATGCTCGTACCGGCCCGTTGATCCGTGAACGCCCAGACATCGTCGCTCTGGAGCAGTTCCAGGTTCCACGCCGGGGACAGGTCCTTTTTGAAGCGGCCGGCGGCGGTGTACTGGTCGTTCAGAATCTCGCGCCCGGTGATAAATTGATCCAGTGTCTCACCCGAGGGCAGCGTCTTGGTGTAAATGGTGCGGGTGGGAGGAGCCAGGCCGCCATCCTGGACAAACCGGCCCCAGAATTCCCACGGCCCGTCCACGTAATCCACATGGGCTTTGTACCAGGGCTGGCCGAACGCGGGGGCATTGAGGTTGGAGATAAAATCCCCGACCGGTTTGCCGGCCACGTTCGGGGGCAGTCCGTTGATGGCGGAATAGGAATGCCCAATATAGTAGGTGTCCGGGGCGCCCTGGACGTCGGCCACGCCGAAATACATGAACAACCCGGACGTGTCGCTGAATTTATGTCCGTATCGCGCTTCGGCGGCGGTGTATTCATCGACCAGACCCTGGCGCACGTTCAGGTCCGCTCCCGTAAACGTCAGCCCGGTGAACGTTTGCACGTCGATGACCCCGGCCATCGCGCCGGCGCCGTCGGTGGCCGAGGCGGGGCCGCGCACCACGCCCACGGAGTAGATGTCCCCGAGCAATGGCAGGTCGCGCTCGTTGTCCGCGCCCAGCACCATCCGGTTGTTTAACGTGACGCCGTTTACCCGGTAGAGATAGATGTTATCCGTGTCGCTGATGATTCCCCGAAACCCGACGTCGCCCTGCGGCGTGTGATGGAGGATGAACTGTTCGTTGGGCACGTAATCTTCGAGCAATTGATTCAGACTCCTGGCGCCGGATTGGTTGATGTCGCGAGTATCGAGTTCTGTCACGTCGACCGGCACCCGGCGGGAATCGACCCGGGTCAGTGTGGCGGCGCTGGTGACCTCGACATTGACAAGTTGTTCCAGACTCAGGTTGCTCCAGTCGTTGGAGGAAGAGGATCGGTTCGCCTCGGCGGCCTGGATCGTGGTCACGCTCGGCGCAAACCACAACACCGCGACCGCCGCGGTCACGGCCAACACGGCGGAGGCTGCTCCAGACGAAACGCGTCGTCGGAAACAGATGGACTCATCGCCAACGATGGAGATCGAAGTCGTCCAAGTGGTTCTGCCGTGCGCGACCGGGATTATGTCCCGGTCGCCTTCTGACGATCTCCTGCCAATTGTCTCCGGATTCATGATGAGCCTCTCTCAACTACAGACGAAGTCGGAACCAGTCCGTCGTTGACCTCCCGTTTCGGCCCGCCCCTTGGTCAATCGACATGCCGGAACACAGCATCCGGCGTTGGACATCAATCACTTGCTGATGCAAAAGCATGTGGTGTGCCGTGCGTGTTTCTCGTGTGAATACATGCGGGGACAGCAACCGGGGTGACTCAATTGCGCCAGCGCGCGTTGCGACGAGGTACATTATTGACCATCCCAGTCACACATGTGAGATGGACCGCCATCGCCCCTCTGATTCGCAGCGGCTTTAGGCGATTGGGCGCGGGTTTGCCCGACGACTACTTGGCCGCGCCGGACTTGCCCTGCGTCGCGGTGTAGTGCAGGTTGGTGGTCGCCATGAACGCCTCGTTGTCCAGCAGCAGGATCACCGGCAGGTCGCTGACCGGCACCCCCGGTTTCG
>JBEKBH010000003.1:0-222258 GCA_050015495.1 Verrucomicrobiia bacterium | reverse complement strand
GACGCGCCCGTCGCGGATGGCGCGAAAGATCGAGGCCATGGTCGGTTCGGCATCCACCATCGTGTAATGGCTGCCGAACATCCACAGATTGTGCGCGTCGGAACTCGCGACCACCGGTTTGTGGTGTTTCCGCGCGATCCGCAGCGCGCGCTGGTTGAAAATATCCAGCCAGGAAAAATGCATCGACGCGTACTCGACCGCCTCGAACAGGTCGATGTTCGGTTCGAAGTCCCGGCCGAGGCTGTGACCTTTCGGATAGCACGGGTGCGGCGCGACGATCAACAGATCCTCGCCGCGTTCGCGTTTGTAGGCGCGAAGATCGTCAAATGTGAGCAGCTTTTCCGCCTCGCGTTGGGTGATGTTGTAGAGCAACACATCGCGATGCTGGATGTTCCACTCGACCGCGCGAATCAGCAGCAGCCCCTTTTGCCGCGCGTACTCGAAGACGCGCTCATCCTCGAGCACGCGACAGTGCAGCGTGATGGCGATCGCGCTGTACCCGAGTTCAACGGCGCGGTCGATCAACGCCGTCGCCGGATAGCGCAGCCCGTCCTCGGGGTCTTCCCCCGAGTGCATATGCATGTCCACTTTAATCATCAGTCCACGTGCTTGACCGTACCAGCAGCCAGGAAGAACAGCAGTTTCTCAGCAAGCGCGATGCCGGCCACCTGGCGGAGCGCAGTTTCATACGCTTGGAGTTGTCGGGCGTACTTTGCAGCGTCGACGCTCGCGTCCGTCTTGTAATCGACCAGCACCCACCGGCCTTTCTCGCAGAACAATAGATCGATTTTTCCCTCCATCAACCCTTCGCCCGTGACCTGGGTAAAGGGTAATTCCCGGTAAACCTCGTCCGCCCCGCGTGCCCGCGCCAGCAACTCCGAACCGAGCGCGCTGCTGATCAATTCAATCGCGCGGCGCTGGTCGCCATCACTCAGACCCGTCCCCGACATGAATTGCTCAATTTGGCCGCGTTGTTGCGCGGCGGTCGCCGTCAAATCGACGATTTCCAACGCGTCGTGAACGGCGCTTCCAAAATCCATCGCCCTTTCGCGTTCGGCGCCAGCCGACTCGTCGTCCCGCGCCTCCGCCTCTGCCGCCAGCTTCGATGGACTGACTCGCGCCAACGGTTTGGCCGCACGCGCGAGCAATTTGGAGCGGGACTCTTCCCATTCACGCCGCTTGCCGGCCAACTGCTTCACCGAGACGGATTTTACTTTCGGTTTCCCGGCCTCAATACCCACTGCACCCAGCGATTCCAGATCCGGCGCCTCGACCAACGCGCCCGCCTCGGGTTTGAATCCGCGCGCCAACAGATCGAGTCGCCCCCCCTTCTCCGCGAACCACGGAATTACCAACCGCTCCTTTGCGCGCGTCGCCGCGACATACAACAGCCGGATTTCTTCCGCTTCCTCGCGCCGGCCTTGCTCCTTGTCCGCGTCGTCGAAACCCGCCGTTCGCATGGCCGCGAATCGCAATCCCCATTCGCCACCGTGGCCGAACAACAACTTCGCGCCCGTATCGGAAGTTCGTCCCGCGAGGTCAGCCAACACAACCACCGGAAACTCCAGGCCCTTCGCCTTGTGCATCGTCAGGATGCGCACCACGTTGTCTGTCTCTTCGCTCGCTGGTGACGGTTCCTCCTCGATGCCGCCCAACACGGTCTCATGCAACCGTCGCACGAATGCGCGGACCGAGCGCAGGCCCAGGTCTTCGAGCTGTCGGGCCAATTCGAGGGCCTTCAGCAGGTTCGCCACGCATTGGGCGCCATCGGGTTGGCTGGCAAAGAACGCTTCGCAGATCCTGGTGCGGGCGAACACGTGGTCGACGTAGCCCGGAACCGAGAAATCATGACGGCGATTGTGCAATTCGCGCAGCAGGGTGAACGTTGATCTGGCCTGCTCCGGCACATCGGCGGGGACATTCGACAGATAGTCTAGGTTCGTCTTCTGGGAGATCAGGAACACCAGTTCATCCGCCCAACCGAACAGCGGAGAGCGCAAGGTGGCCACGAGATTGAGTTTGTCGGCTGGATTGTCGAGACACGAAAGAAGTGAGGACAGTGTTTGGATTTCCTGACGCTGATAATACCCCTTCCCGCCGATGACTCGAAAAGGCACGCCGTGCTCATGCAGGACATCGGAGTACGTCTCGACCCCCGTGAAACTGCGGAACAACAGCGCCACGTCGCCCCACTGACAGGCGCCCGTCGCCACCTGCTGGTGCAGGTAGCGGGCGACAGCCGCGGCTTCGACACGCCGCAATTCATCCGCCGTCGTCTTCAGGGGCAATTTCGGCCGAAGCAAGGTCACGGCTGCTTCCGTGGTCTTCAGATCCGGCCGGGGTTTGAGGGCGATATACTCGGGCTGATAATTGCCGTGCTCGGATTTGACGAGGATTTTCGAAAAGACGTCGTTCACCCAATCGAGAATCGTGGATTTGCTTCGGAAGTTTTGCTGAAAGGTCAGCGTTTTCCCCGTCTGCTCGATCTGGTGGCGGGTATTGGCGTACATCTCGATATCGGCGCGGCGAAAACCATAGATGCTTTGCTTGGGGTCGCCAACGACAAACAGTTTACCCGGCGCGCCGTCGCCGAGCCGAAGCACCAACTCGGTCTGCACGGGATCGGTGTCCTGAAATTCGTCGACGAGGACAAACTTGAACCGCCGTTGCAAATCCCGTCTGACCTCTGTGCTGTCGCGGAGCAAATCGCGTGCTTTCACAAGGAGATCGTCAAAATCCAGTATCGCGCGCTCGTGTTTGACAGTTTGGAAGTGATCGATGAACCCGCGTAACCAGGTGACCAATTCGACAAGCAGGTTGTGATCCGCCGCGGTGCCGAAATCTTCCAGCAACGATTTCAGGTTCGTTACCACGTCTTTCATCTCATGGAACGCGGCCTCTCCATCGAAATGCGCCTTGGCCTTCGGCATGGTGAGTTCCACGGAGCGAAGCACCGCGACCTGGCGCTCGGCCGATGCCCGTTCCAACGACGGCAGCGTGTCGAGCAGGGTGCGCGCACGAAGATACGCGTTCTCCTTGCGTTCGACGAAATGTTTCAGGCATCGTTCCAGTGTCGGCGCGGACGACCTCAGTTCCGCTACGACTTTTGCCGTGTCCAATGGCGCGGGCTCCGGCAGCGTGGCGGAGGCGAGGCGGTCGCGATGATCGACCAACAGTGCCACCAATTCGGGAAGTTTGTCCAACTCCACGCCGCGCATCAGCACCCGGCGCAACGCCGGCGGGTTCTTCGCCAACTCGGTTTCCAGCCATTCCTCCCACGCCTCGTCGAACAGGAGTTGCCGCTGCAATTCGTCGGCGACCGTAAACTGCGGGTCGACCACCGCTTCCACCGGGCGCTCCCGCAGAATCCACGCGCAAAAGGAATGGATCGTGGTGATATGCGCCCGTTCGAGGTCGCTCAAGGCTTCCGTGAGTTTGGTTCCTGTGAGTGCTTCCTCGAGTTTCTCGCGCAACCGCAACTTCAATTCCCCCGCGGCCTTCTCGGTAAACGTGATGGCGACGATCTCGCGGAGTCGGGCGCGGCCCTGGCTCACCGCCGACACGATGCGCGCCACCAGCGTGGTGGTTTTGCCCGTGCCTGCCGCCGCCTCGACGAACAACGTGGTGTCGAGATCGTTCGCCGCGCTCTCACGGGCATCGTGGTCGACCGGCCGCGTCATCTCGCCGTCTCCTTGATCGACCGGAAGAGTTCCGTGCGCGGATCGTCGCGCTTGCGGTCGTAGAGTTTCACGATGCCGTTGCCGCAGATCGCGCGGTAATCACACTGACGGCAGCCCTCGACCGTGGCGTGCTGCGCGAACACGCCGTCGCGGATCATGCTGGCCGCGGTGTCGAGCAGGCTGGACAACACAGGACGTTGACCGTTCAGCGCCTCGTGCGTGAAAGTGACGGTTCGATACCCGCCGCGCAAGGTGAAGTACAGGTAACTGGCTGAGTCGACCCTGACCTTCGGTAACAGGTTCTCCGCCGCGAGAATGTACAGCGGCAACTGAAGCGTTTCACCGCCAGCCAGCGAATCGTCCCGGACATTGCGGGGCAACCGGCCCGTCTTGTAGTCCAGCACCCGCGCGCGCTGGCCGTCATTGCTCCGGTCGATGCGATCGATCGTGCCGCGCAATCGCACGGGCGGGGCCACGGCGATGCCGCGAAATTCCTTTTCGAAATCCGTGGGGCGCCAGCCGGCGGATGCCTTCCGATCGCGTTCGATGAACGCGCCCAGTTCCTCGATCACGATCTGTTTCTTGACCTCCCAGACCGTTGGGTAGCCAGTCACGCCGCGGCGCTGAAATTCGTCGAAATGTTTTTCCGCGACCGTGGCGATGTTGCCGCCGGGCGACCGGTAATAGTCCTCGAGGATCGCGTGATAGAGCGAACCGAGATCCAGCGCGTCGATCGACAACGCCGCCTCGGGTTCCTCCCAGCGTTCGATGCCCAGCACATGCTTTTGGAAATAGTAGAAGGGACACCCGAAAAAATCTTCGAGCGAGGTGGCGCTAATCACGAGTTTTTCCAAGCCGAACCGCTCGCGGAGAATCTGCCGTGCATCGGCGCCGTCCAGCAGACCGTCGTACGCGGTAAGCGCCCGTTCACGCCAGCGCGTGCCGGCGTTTTCAACGCCTTCGGCCAACAGGGCCGACACATGGCGGAGGTAGCCGGGCTTGTCCGCGACCGACAGGAGCGCCCCCAAATCGAACTCGCGCTCGTTCAACGGCTCGGTGATGGGACGCACGGGCGATAGCGGCACTTTGACGGCCCGTTCGTCGAGCGCCCGGAAGTTTTTCGCGCCGGCATATTCCAGCAACAGAAACGACGCCAAGCGTGGACGCGATGTCGATGGCTCCAGCCGCGGATAACCGAGCACGAGTTTCTCGCGGGCCGCCGCCGTGGTGAGCGAGAACAAGAGCCGTTCCTCCTCGTACCCGTCGAGTTTTTGCGGCAGGTCCGGGCTGATGCGGGCGCGTTCCTCATCAGTCACGAGTGGATCTTCGCGGATGACGCGCGGAAAACTTTTTTCCGCGAGACCGAGCAGGATGACCAGCGGCCACGACAAACCGCGGGCGCTCATGACATCGCCGACAAAGATTCCTCCGCCTTGGAATTGCTCGGGTTGGTCGGCGGCGGCTTCGACCGCTTTCCAACAAAAATCCGCAAACGTCTCGAACGATACCTGCGGCTGAAATTCCTCCAGCCCGGCCAGGGCGCGGATGCAATCGACCACGGCGTCGCTGTGGCCACCCACTCCGCGGAAGGCGGCGATGAGCGCGGCGCCGTATTCGCTCCATTTCGCTTCGCCCGGCACCCCGCCGAGAAGCGCCATGAGTTTCCGGACAAACACCAACACCTGTTCGGCTTCACGATGCCATCGCTCGCGATGGCGTCCGTCATCCGCTTCGCGGTGTTCATTGTCGGGTTTGGACGACGCGGCTTCGAGACGTTCGATCCACTGCTGCTGTCCACCCACGATGCCGAGTTGAACGGAGAGCGCGTCCCAGTGCGAGCGCGGGCCGGTATGACAGGCCAACTCCATCACGGATGCGCGGCTGAAGTCGGAGCGGACCACGGCCAGCAACAGCGACAGGAGGCGGGCATCGGTTTGTTCCGCCAGCGGGCGACCGCCACGAAAGTACGCTTTGATTCCGAGGCTGCCGAGAGTGTCTCGCAGGACCGCGTCGTATTGTTCCCGGCTTCGGCAGAGAATCGCCACATCGTTGAACGAACGACCCTCCGCCGCCACGAACGCGAGTGACTCGCGCACCGCCTCCTGCACCCCACTCGTCTCGCCCGGGCAGGAAAGAATTGTTGCGACAGGTTTGGCGCCGTCCGCGTCCCCTGACTTAACGCCGCGTGAGGGCACGCGGCCTACAACCTGGTATTGCTGTGATCGAAACCACCCCAGGAGCGGTTCGGCGTAGGCGTTGTGCCCGGTCCACGGGAAAAAGACCGTTGTCGGAGAGAGACGCAACACAAACTTCTTCTGAACAGCCGTCAGGTCATAGAAGCCGTACAGGAACACTTCGGAGCCTGTATTGGGCATCTGTGTGCTCTGATACAAATCGGAGTCCGTGACGAAGCCATGCTCCGCCAGCCAATCGCGATACGCCGTGTAGGCGACCGCTAATTCGGACAATTTAGCGGACTTGCCAGCGGCTTTGCGGAACAACTCCGGCGAGACGCCGGCTTGTTCGAGATCCTTGAACGTCTCCAACAACGAAATGCGAAAGCCTTTGGTATCGCGAACGGGGGCGAAATAGCCATTCACTGGGATTTTATTTCGGGCGATGCTGTCACACAGAAGCTCGAGGCCGAGTCGGGGAACCTGGCGCACTTTCGGCAACAGATCTTCCAAGACGTGGAACCGCAAATTGACGTGGCCATTGGGCAGCATTCGGGCCAATGTCCGTCGAAGATGAAGGCCCAGCAGGCGCGTCGGGACGATAATCGTCAGGGGAGCCAACGCGCCGCGCAACTTTTTCCGCGCCGAAACCTCGTCGGCCAGCGCGGCCTCCAACATGGGTTGAAACGGGCCCACGTGGATTTTGCGTGGCATTGACGCGGAAAAATTGCTAGTCGTACTCACAGCGAATGAAAATCCTCGCCAAGTATATCACACGGCAGGCGGTCATCACGCTGCTTCTGACCATCGCCGTGTGCACCTTCGTGCTGCTGCTGGCGCGCATCCTCAAGCAACTCAGCGACATGTTGGTGAACCAGAAAGTCGGCCTCGAAGTGGTCGGCTACTTCGTGCTGTTGATGACGCCGAACGTCCTGAGCCTCTCCCTACCGATGGCCATGCTGGCGACGGCGATACTGATTTTCGGGCGGATGAGCGCCGACAACGAGGTGGTCGCCATGCGCGCGTGCGGGATGAGCCTCGGGCAGGTGGTGGCGCCGGTCATCCTTCTCGGGGCGGTGGCGAGTGTTTGTTGCCTGTACATCAACGCCGATCTCGCCCCGTGGTGCCGATTCGAGTTCAAGACGATGTTTGTGCGGCTCGGCTCGGAGCGGCCCATGGCGTTGATCGAGGAAGGCACCTACATCAAGGATTTCCCCGGCTACGTGATCTACGCCGGGAGGAAAAAGGGGAACATCATCGAAGACGTGATGATTTACACGCTCGATGACAGCAACAACGTCGTGTCGAGCCTCCGCGCGCAAAAGGGAATCGTCTCCTCGAAGCCGGAGGAACGCAAACTCCTGCTCGACCTGTACAACGTCCGCGGCGACCTGCATGATGCGAAGGAACCCACCAACGTCCACAAGATTCGGCCGGACACCACGGCGCAGCATTACCCGGTCGAGATGGACCTGAGCCGGGCCCTGCGCCAGGCGCGGGCGACGCGGCAATTGGGCGACCTCATCTTCCCGGAACTGCTGGACGAGATCCGGGAGTTGCGCGCGCACGGGATTTATCCCGCAGCGGCCCTGATGGAGGCGCATCAACGGGTGGCCGGCGCGGTGGCCTGCCTGGCGTTTACGCTGATCGGCATTCCCTTGGGGATCAAGACCAGCCGCCGCGAGACATCGATCGGGATGGCCTTGAGCATCGGGCTCGCGCTGTCGTTCTATTTCATGATGATCCTGGCCAACACGCTGAAGGGCCGACCGTCGCTGTTCCCGGAAGCGATCCTGTGGTCGCCCAATCTGTTTTTCGAATTCCTCGGTTTGTGGTTGCTGTGGCGCGTCACGCGGGCCTAACCGCCGCCCATCTGCTTGCCCATCACTTCGACGATGGGGCGGATTTCCGCCATCAACTGCCCAAACTGCTTGGGTTTGAGTTGCTGGCCGCCGTCACTGAGGGCGGTGGCGGGATCGGGATGCACCTCGACCAGCAGACCGTCCGCGCCCACGGCCACGGCGGCGCGGGCGAGCGGGATCACCATGTCGAACCGGCCCGCCGCATGGCTCGGGTCCACGAACACCGGCAGATGCGTTTCTTTCTTGGCGACCGCGACCGCGCTGAGGTCGAGCGTGTTGCGGCAGGCGTGTTCGAACGTGCGAATGCCCCGCTCGCAGAGAATCACCTGGCTGTTGCCATGCACACAGATGTACTCGGCGGCGAGCAGCCATTCGTCGATCAACCCGGACACACCGCGTTTGAGCAGGATGACCTTGCCAGAGGCGGCGACCTCGGCCAGCAACGGGACATTTTGGGCGTTGCGCGCGCCGATTTGAAGAATATCGGCGTACGACG
This sequence comes from Verrucomicrobiia bacterium, assembly GCA_050015495.1. Taxonomy (GTDB): domain Bacteria; phylum Verrucomicrobiota; class Verrucomicrobiia; order Palsa-1439; family Palsa-1439; genus Palsa-1439. The sequence goes on along the minus strand of JBEKBH010000003.1, from coordinate 214,046 downwards.
CCACCATTGCCACGTCCTGGGGCGACATTACCTCGGTGACGATGGGCAATCCCGTGGCGGCGCGGGCCTGTTTCAGCAACTCAAGCCCGTCGCGGCCCAATCCCTGAAAGTCGTACGGGGAAGTGCGCGGCTTGAATGCGCCGCCACGGAACAGCGTTGCGCCGTACGACTTCACCACTTTCGCGGTTTCCAAAGTTTGCGTCTGGTTCTCGACGGAGCACGGGCCGGCCACGACGTGGAATGTGCCGCCGCCGATTTTGAGTCCGCCCACGTCGAGCACGGTGTCGCTCCCCTGGTATTCGCGGCTCACGAGCTTGTACTTCTTTTGGATGGGGGTGACGCTCTCGACCTGCGGCAACACGATGAGCGATTCGAGGGTGTGATGGTTCCGTTCGTCGCCGATACAGGCGACGACGGTGCGCTCGACGCCGCGAATCAGGCGCGGCTCGTAATTGAACTTCTTCACCGCGTCGGCGACCTGCTGAATGTCCTGTTCACTCGTTCCCGGCTTTAACACGATGATCATTCCTTTGCTCCTTTTGTCCGTATCGCGGTGCGGTTTTGGGAATAAAAAAACCGTCCCGCGCCTGCGGGACGGTTGGGTGTCAACGTTTACGGCATCAACACACAGCCCGCAGACAGGGCTGGCTAAAATAAAACCAATAATACGACGCCCGGACTGCGGAGATGTATTGATGCATGGACTTCATGTTCGTAAGTACACTAGCAAATGCGGGGCGAAATGTCAATAGCACACATCAGCAGGTAGTGTCCTAATTTGGGAACCTATATACAAAGTTACCCGAAACCGGCGATAGACATAGGCACTATCTCATTTGACGGGGCGTCTGATGCCCATTGCCTTCATCCGCGTAAGCAGTGTGGTGGGCTTCAAACCGATCAGCTCAGCGGCGCCGTCGGGCCCCTTAATTTTCCAACCGGTCTTCTGAAGGACCACAAGCAGATTTTCACGTTCAAGGTGCTGCATTTCAATGTCCGTGAGGAACTCGGGAGTTGTCTTGTTTCCCGGGAGCGGTTTCAATCCGGGCGAAGATGCACTGGAAGCTGCCGTCACCGGCAAATCGAAGTTTAGAGGACCGCCCTGAGCCAAGATGACCGCACGTTCGATCACATTGCGCAGCTCCCGAACATTTCCGGGCCAGTCGTAGCTCTGGAGTTTGAGTACACCCGCCCGTGTCAGTCGTGGCTTGGGACAGCCCAATTCCTTCACGGACGTTTCGACGAAGTGTTTCGCAAGGAGCGGAATGTCTTCCTCGCGCTCCTTGAGCGTGGCCACTTGCATTGGAAACACACTCAGGCGGTAATAGAGATCCTCACGGAAGCGCCCCGCAGCTACTTCCTCCTTCAAATCGCGGTTGCTGGCCGCGATGATGCGCACATCCGCATGTCGCGTCCGGTCTTCGCCCACCCGCTCGTAACATTTCTCCTGCAAAACACGCAACAGCTTGCCCTGTAACTCCATCGGAACTTCTCCGATCTCGTCGAGAAACAGTGTCCCGCCCTCCGCCGTCTCAAAGCGTCCCGCCCGGTCCCTGATCGCGCCGGTAAACGCCCCCTTTACATGGCCGAAGAACTCGCTTTCATACAAGTCCTTGGGAATGGAAGCGCAGTTGACACGCACCATCGGCTTGTCTTTGCGCCGACTTCGCCGGTGGATTTCGCGCGCAATTAGTTCCTTGCCCGTGCCGGTCGCGCCAAGAATGAGCACCGACGCATCCGTCGGAGCCACCAAATCAATCTGGCTGACGATTTGCCGCAACCTCGCGCTTTGGCCGACCAGTTCCCCGAACGCTTTGGCCTCCACCACCTCTTCCTGCAAATAAGCGTTGTGCATCTCGAGTTGCGCCTTCAGATGGCGGATCTCCTCGAACGCACGCGCGTTCGCGAAGACGCCGCCCACGTGATCGGTAAAGATTTGCCGCCAGACCCGCGTTTCCTCCGTGATATTCTCACGGTCGAACGAGGCAATCACACCCAGAACTTCGCCTTGGAACGAGATCGGTGTGCCGGCGAATCCACGAATTTGTTCCCGCCGCAACCAGTCCAGCCGCGACAATTCGCTCGGCCCCCGATCCAAATCTTGCAGGATGATCGGCTGTCCGGTCGTCGCCATTCTCCCGATAACGCCGACGCCCAGCGGTATTCTCGTATCAGAATTATGGGGGCCTGAATCACCTTCCCTGAGAATGGAAAGAGGCTTGCTTCTCCAAGCAACGAGATGCAGACAACGCGTCTGGTCAGGGCACTCAGCCCTCTGTGGGCAACGTGAACAAATATCGCCCTTCTCAATCAACCAGATTTCCATGTGCGCAATGCTTGGCCGCGCCATACCGGCGTTAAGCAGTTTCTCCATCACGCTTTTCAGGGATTGAGCCCGCGCGATGTCCAGCAACCAAGTCGTTGCGAATCTGGTAAGATTCGGGTCAAACCGGCTGTCACTCGTTACGTCCATGGGCTCTCAATAACACAGGAGGAGACGCGGTTTCAACCACAAAAAGGACGGATATCCGAACGTTCAAAATTCAGACCGCCATCAGATCTGTAACCACATCTGGCAGTCAATTGTACAGCAACTGGTTACAAACAAGGCGGTTGTTTGGCATGAGACGTGATTAAGTAATGAAATGTATGAAAATGGTACGGGAACACGAGCCACGAAAGATCAAGTCACTCGGCAGATTCCGTAGGTCGCAAATCCCGCATATGGAGGATAACTATGAAAGCCATAGAGTTGACAGCAAGGTTGAAGGTTTGGCTGAAGGCCGCTGAACAGCACAGTGAAATCCCGGCAGCGGAGGCTGATTGGCGAAGAATCCTGCTGAACTCGGCTGCGCAGATCGAGATGTGTACAGAACTCGCGGGGACTCAATCGGAAAAGGATTTGCTGGCCGCTGTCACACTGGCCCGATCCGGTCGGGTCGAGTCATTTGAACAGGTTTGCGATTTGTTTCGGACGATCCTTCAAGAAATGCGAACCAAGGGAATCGGATAACCGGGAGGCTGAGCCGTGCGGGAATTGCTGTTGAAGGTGACAGAACCGAGCCGCTTATGAACGAGCACGCACATGAAATGAAAACCATCCCAGAAATCAACCAGCCGGAGTTCGAAGCGGAAGTTTTGAAATCCCAACAGCCTGTCTTGGTGAGCTTCTGGGCGGGTTGGAGCCAGCCCTGCAGGGTGCTCGGACCCACACTGGACAAGGTCGCCGCCCGCTGCGAGGGCCGCGTGAAGGTCGTCAAGGTGAATGCGGACGACAATTTCGACCTCGGCCTGTGGTACGACATTCAATTCATCCCGACCTTACTGTACTTCATTAATGGGTCGGAGCGAGCGAGAATTGTCGGCACGGCCAGCACGGAAGCGATTCTTGCCCGATTACAGTCGGCGTCTCCCGACGGGGATTTCACCGTCTTCCTTCCGGAGGAAAGCAAAGAACATGAACACCGTAACTCATAATTCCATTCTAGGCGAACCTCGGATCAAAATCATCGCCGTCGAGCGCGAATACGGTGCTGGCGGCTCGGTGATTGCCGACCGACTGGCGGCGCGACTCGGTTGGAAATTGCTCGATCAATCATTGACGGACGAGATCGCCACGTTGGCGCACGTCCAGCAAAACGAAGCTCAGCGTTGCGAGGAACACCTTGACCCTTTTCTGTACCGGTTGGCCAAGGTCTTCTGGCGCGGAGGCTTTGAGACCTCTGTGTCGATCGAGAATTTGGATGCCTTCGATGCTGACCGCGCCAAGGAACTGATGCAATCCGTCATTACGGAGGCTGCTGCCATGGGAAATTGCGTATTGATGGGCCGTGGTGCGCCCTGGTATCTCCGCGACCGTGCGGATACGTTGAACGTGTTCTTATTTGCCCCGCGTTCATTCAAAATCCAGCGCGTGCTCGCCCGTGTGCATCAGGAGGCAGAAGCCAACCGTCGGCTGGACATGGCCAGCCGCGACCATGCCGCATTCCTGAAACATTATTATGGCGTCGAGTGGCAGGCCCGTCACTTGTTTCACCTGATGCTCAACACCTCCGTCGGCTTTGATTTGGTGGTCGACGCCATTTGCCAGTTCAAGGCCGCGTTGGACAAACAAGGAACGAAATGTTTAGCAACAAACTAAGGGTCAATTGGAGAACCGCGAGATTATGACTGACGCCACTGCTCTCAACCTCTTGGAAAGAATCAGTTCCGTGCGCACAACCATGGGGGACGGACTCAATGATGAGGAACTGACACTCCTGATGCGCCAAGATGCCTTGCCGTCCGAAGCCGGGTTCACCTTTGTCGCCCTGTGCGACGGCTGGGCGACGTTCAGAGTCCCGACTCAAGACCCGGCGAATTGGTATCCCGAAAGCGGCCGGATCGCGCTGAAGAAGGAGGCTCTTGCCAAGGCAATTGCGCAGAAATGCGGGTATTCCTTAGAGGAACCTCCCGACGAACGGCTTTTGGGGTCTCTGGTCCATCACCACTTGGAGATGAGTCGTCAGGGACAAGTCGTCGTGATCGCGCACCCGCGTTACTTGAAGGTTCGCCTGTTTGACACTTGGACCAAAAGGCGGCTTTCGCTGCCCCCAGACATCATGGAGCAGTTGGCTACCCTGTATCGGATGTGAAACTCGCGATGAGAACCGCCCGGCCATACGTCTTTCCGCGAAATAGCCGTAGCGCACGAAGTGGAGGCTTCCCCATTGCGACAAACCAAAGTTCAACTGGAGAACCTTAGGATATGACTGACGCCACTGCTCCCACCCTCTTGGAAAGAATCTTTTCCCTCCGAGCAACCGTAGGCGATGGGCTCACGGATGACGAGCTAACACACCTGCTGCGCCAGGAAGGCTTGCCGTCCGAATACGGGTTCACGTTTGTGTTCCTGTCCGACGGCTGCGCAACGTTCAGCGTTCCGCCCCAAGACCCGGCGAATTGGTATCCCGAAAAGGCGTGGATCGCGCCGAACAAGGAGGCGCTCGCCAAGATTTTTGCAGGAGAATGTGGCCTTTCACTCTGTGAGCCACCCGATGATCGCTTCACCACCAGAGCTCCGGGAACTGAGTCTCATCACCACTTGGAAATGGGGTATCGGTCAATCTCCATCGTGTTTGCTCACCCTCGCTACTTGAAGATCCGACTCTTTATTCGCGGGACCAATAGACCTCTGCCACTCCCCGGAGATCTCTTGGAACGGCTTGCTCCTCTGTATTTGGAGCACTTCGCCGCCCTGTATCGGACGTGTGACTCCCGATGAACACAAGCACCGCCACAGATCACCCACAGCCTTCCACGCCTTCGCGCAACTGCTCAATGCGCGGACTCACCCCTCGGTCATATCCACAAGCAGCCGCACCGTCTACGCGGAAGTGGTGACAACTGATCTCTGGTTGCGGCCCCCAACCGCCATGGCGATGGCCGACAGAGGGTCCGAAACAAAGCACCCACCCCTTCCCCCTCCGAGGAGGGGAGCGTCGGTCGGCTATCTTTAATTGATAATTTTACTGGACGCGGTGCGGGGGTCGTGGTAGGGTCAACGCCGTTGTCTTTCGATTTGCACTCGCTCGCGCCCGCTCGGCTCGCCCTGGCGGGCCGCCCCGACTTCGGAGTCGGGGTAAACCTTCGGCGTTGCGTCTCGCGGCTGCCCTCGCCGCTCGGCTTTGACATAGGGGACTGGGAGAGAGAGCGGGGCTGTTCTTTGACATGGGGCGGGTCATTCCGCGCCCACCGGACGCGGCTACAAGGGGGCCGGGCCACGGTTCGGCTGGCACGACGGCCCATTCGACACCCCGCCGGAGGCGGGTAAAGCTCAGGGCGGGCGGGGTATCCGCCCGAAAAGGTATTTTTGAGAAACAAACCCAAGTTTATTCAAGCCGGCGTGGAAAATTGGTGAAAACAAAGCCAAAAACGAACCCAAGTTCAGGGGGGTCAACGCCGCTTGGGATCGGTACTGGGCTGGCCAAAATAGCCCTTCCAGACCACGTCGAGGCCTTCTTCGGTCAGTTTGACGGCCTGGCGCTGGAGCCGGCAGCGGTCGATGCAGCGGTCGATCAAGTCGCGGGGATCGCACGCCTTGGGGATGCGTCCTTCGGCCTGGTACTTCCGCAACAACTGGACGACGAGGTTTTCGTCCGCGAACAAGCCGCGGGACCGGGCATAGCGGAGGAAAATTTCCGTGTAGGTCTCGGGACTGGGCGCTTCGGCATGGAGGCGATAGCCCATGCGGCGCATGAACGCCTCGTCTTCGAGGTCGGATTCGGCGAGGTTCGTCGCGAACACGACGATTTGCTCGAACGGCACCTGAATTTTCTTGCCCGTGCTCAATGTGAGGTAATCGACACGGTATTCCAACGGCACAATCCAACGGTTCAATAATTCCGTCGCCGAGCAGCGCTGGCGGCCGAGATCGTCCACGACCAACACGCCGCCGTTGGACTTGACGTGCAGGGGCGCCTCGTAAAACCGCTGTGTTTCGGTGAACGCGAGCTCGAGGCTGTCGAGTGTCAACTCTCCGCCGACCACGACCAGCGGCGGACGGATGCGGACCCAGCGGCGATCGTGATTATCGTTGGCGTGCGGGATGGGCAAATGGTTGTGGGTATCAAAGACACGGATCACCTGGCCGTCCACTTCGATGGCATACGGGATCCAGACTTCGCCGGGGAGCGCGTCGACGATGGCGCGGGCGGTGGCGGTCTTGCCGTTGCCCGAGGGGCCGGTGAGGAACAGGCTGCGTCCCGAGCCGATGACCAGTCCGATGATTTCGCGAGCGTAATCGGAGAGGATCAGGTTCGACATCGCCTGATCGATGGCCTGACGCGTCGCGGGCGGACGGTTGCGCACCTGCTGCGTGATCATCTCCGTGTACGACTTCAGCGAGACGGGGGCCGGCCCGGCGTAACTGCAAGAACTGGTGAGCCGCCGCAGTTCCTGCCAGCCGTGATCGAGCATCGCGTAGCGGTGGTTGTGCAGGCCCACGACGCCTTTGATCTCGACGAACTTGTCGTGGCACAACCGCTGGAGGAGCGCCTCGGTGATCATGATGCCGAGGTGCATGCGGGTGGCGATCGTGGCGGTGCTGCAGTCGGTGTCCAGCGGGACGGTTTTCAGGGCGAGTTCGGCGAGGAAGCCGGGGTTGACATCCAGGTCCTCCAACCTCTCGGGAAACGGGGGCACGAACCAGTCCGCGGGATTGGTGAAGAGCGGGGCCACCGAATCCGTGGGGATTTCGGGCGTAACGGGGCCTCCCAACTCAGCTTCAACCGCGACATCCTCGGTATGTTGAAGGTCGGCTGTGCTCATGAAATACTTGTCCACCCTGTGGGGAAGCACGATTCAGGCCAGCCATTATGGGCCTCCGGGCCATGCTGTTGCGCAAGCCGAGATTCGGGACTTGCAACGTTTCCACACGATTTCTAGACTGCGGCCATGAAACACAAGGAGCTTCTCATTTTTGCCATAGTCGTCGTGCTCGGGACCGCGGGTGCACCAACCGCGCCAGCGCAGGACCAAACCCTGGCCCAACAGGTAGCCATCCTCGACGAGCGGCTGAGCAAGCTGCGGGCGGATGTCGATGCCATTCAAGCCAACCAGCAGCAAATCCAGCAGGACCTCAAACAAATCCAGTCGCAACTCGAGGAAGTCCATCAGTCCGGACCGAGTGCTTCCGCCAACGATCTGCAGGCGTTGGAGGCGCGCGTGAAAGCGCTGGATGCCGCTCGCGAGACGGACAAGAAAGTCATCCTCGATCAGCTCGCCAAGGAGCTTGCGGTCTTGAGTGGTTCGCATGGCGGAGGCGGTGGTGGCGCCAATCCATCGAGCGGCGCGGCCAATGGCGGCGAGTATGTCGTTCAAAAGGGCGACACGCTGTCAGCAATCGCCAAGAATAACGGGGTCACGATCACCGATCTCAAGAAGGCCAACAACCTGACCAGCGACTCCCTGAAAATCGGCCAGAAACTGGTCATTCCATCGAAGTGACAGCCGCGAGGTCGGCCGTCGCTTTCGTAATTCGTGAAGTTTACAATTGGAACGTGCGCAATCACGTCATACAGACTACTACTCTCCCTCCAAGTCTCATGAGATGAATTCCGTCTAGGGCCAACTGACTTTCGCAATTGTCGGCTGCGGCTTGAGTATATAGAACGCCGCGCATGGTTTCGGCACGGAACGCCACCTAGCAATACTCGATTGCAGGTCGTCGCTTCTAGAGTCGGCAAAAAGGAATCGGGTCGCCCCATGCACTAAGCCTGAATTGAAATCATCTGCTGACTCAACTGGGTATAAGGCGAACTCATGCGGCCAGTAATCTGCGATGACCAACAGACGAGTCGGTGAGATGGGGAAAGTCACCTCTGTGCCTCGTATTCGAAGGCCTAGGTTTTCCTTTGTCGCCGTGCCACGCCAGAGTGTTATTGGAGAGTCGCTAGTGAGAAACATCGGACGCTCGGAACACAACACGCCCCACGGACGCTCAAAAAGAGCATTAGCGACCATATCGAGACCACTGTGCATACAGTCTATGAACGCCGAGGAAATGGCGTTTTGGTTCCCGTCCGTATGCCGCAAGATCTCTCCTACTGAAAATTCGCCGGTTCTTTCTTTGACGCTAACTTCTATTTGAGTCTCCGGTGATAAATGCGAAACGGCCTCCCGAATTTCATCACGAATTCTCCCTATATCACTCTTTCGAGTCGGATGGCGGAGGAAAAGAAGTGCCAGAAAAATTGCCAGATTTCGACGTGTTTCAGAATTAGCAGCTCGGTCGAATATTTCAGGCCAGACCTTAGCATGTATACTTTCGATCCGAGAAAGATCTTCCTCTTCAGCACTGAAGGATTCCCCGGGTTGTACTGTCGGCGTTGAATATAGGCCAGATTCGCATGCAACGTTCGCAATGGTTGTCCCGATAGGATTACGAGCGGTCTTGGGATAAGCCCAAATATGTTCGCCGTCTCGAGACCATTGGCGAAGATAAAATTGTGGCACATAGTGGTGCCTCGCGTTTTGCTTACGAGGTGGCATGGATTCTCAGTGGCCGCCCTTCGCGGTATCCACGGCTACGGTATAAACTACGAAGTTGCTGTAACCGGCGCACCCCGCTGCTCCCAAGGTCGCCCGCGGCGGTTGCCGTTGGTCGCGGCCAGCTTTTCGGTATCGATCTTCAGCCAGACGCTGTCTTCGCCGAGAATGGCCTCGACATCGTGCACGAATTGCTGCGTCGGCGACACGGAGAAATGTTCGTGCGCTTCCAGAAAGACCAGTTTGCCGTCGGGGTAGATGAAGCAAAATAACACGGGCACGCTCCCTTTATGAGCGCCCATGACGTCGTGAACGCGAGTCAGGGTCGAATCCTCGGTCGTTCCCGCGGAGAGACGAATGTGGACGGCTTTCGTGAACCGCGCCGGGACTTCGCCGAGCGGGACGACCTGTTCGGCGACGATCTTGGGTTTGTCTTCACGCAAGTTGACCGTGCCGCACAACAGGATGGCGGTATCGGTCTTCAAACCCGCGGCGTGCTTCGCGTATGACTCCGGGAAAACGAGAACCTCGACGGAGCCATCGAGGTCTTCCAGGGTCATGATCGCCATGGGCTTGCCCTGCTTCGTCGTCTTCGGCACAATTTTACTGATGATCCCGCCGACGCGGGCCGTTTGACCGTCCTGAAGTTGGGCCAGTTTTCCCGAGGAGCCGAGTTCGTAGCGTTGCAGAATCTCGGCGTACTCGCTCAGGGGATGTCCCGTCACATAGAAACCAAGGAGTTCCTTTTCGTACGCGAGCATTTCGCTTTGTGACCATTCCACGGAAGGCGCCTGGCCCGTGGCTTTTTTCCGGGCATTGACCGGCTCGACATCGAAAAGCGCCGTCTGCCCGCGTTCCCGGTCGCGCTGTACGCTGGAGGCTCGGCTCATCTGGTATTCAACCGCTGCAAACACCACGGCTCGCGGCTCGCCCAGCGAATCGAACGCCCCGCACTTCACCAGGCATTCCAGCACCTTCCGATTCACAATCCGCAAATCGACGCGCGTGCAGAAATCCTCGAACGACTGGAACCGTCCGCTGGCGCCGCGCACCTGAATGACATTTTGCACGGCGATTTCACCGACGTTCTTGATCGCCGCGAGGCCAAAGCGAATCTTGCCGTCGCGCACCGTAAAGCGAACGCCGCTTTCGTTGACGTCTGGTGCCTGGACCTCGATGCCCATGCGTTTGCACTCGTTGATGAACAACTGGATCTTGTCGGTATTGGCCAGTTCGTTGGACAACACCGCCGCCATGAACTCGACGGGGTGATTCGCCTTGAGCCAGGCGGTCTGGTACGAAACGACGCCGTAAGCGGCGCTGTGTGATTTATTGAAACCGTACCCGGCAAATTTCGCCAACGTATCGAAAATCTGGTTGGCTTTTCCGCGCGGGATCTTGTTCTTCTCGTGACAACCCTTGATGAAGCTCTCGCGCTGGCTTTCCATCTCCTCAGGCTTCTTTTTGCCCATCGCTCGCCGGAGCACGTCGGCGCCACCGAGCGAGTACCCCGCGAGGACGTTGGTCGCCTGCATGACCTGCTCCTGGTACACAAACACACCGAACGTTTCTTTGAGGATCGGTTCCAACAACGGATGGTCGTACGCGACCTTGACCTTGCCGTGTTTGCGGTTGACGTAGTCGTCGAGCATGTTCATCGGGCCGGGACGGAACAGCGCGATGAGCGCGATAATCACATCAATCGAATCGACCCCGATGCGCCGGCACAGGTCGCGCATGCCCTGTGATTCCAGTTGGAACACGCCGATGGTGTTGGCCTTGGCGAGCATGTCGAATGTCTTCCTGTCGTCGAGCGGGATCTTGTTGATGTCGAGACGCTGGCTCGTGGTCTGTTCGATGATGTCGAGTGCGTCCTGAATGACCGTGAGCGTCTTCAACCCGAGGAAATCCATCTTCAGCAGGCCGAGGTCGCCCAACGGATTCATCGAGTATTGCGTGACGATTTCGTCCGAGTTCGTGCCCGTGGTGAGCGGGACGACGTTCGTCAGCGGCTCGGCGCCAATGACCACGCCGGCGGCGTGGGTCGACGCGTTGCGCGAGAGGCCTTCGAGCGTGAACCCGTAATCGATCACGCGTTTGACGGTCGCCTCGTTGTTGTAGGCGCCCTTCAATTCGGGATTGATCTCCAACGCCTTCTTCAGCGTCATGCCGATGTCAGGCGGGATCATCTTGGCGATCCGGTCGCATTCGCCGTACGAGAGGCCCATCACCCGGCCGACGTCGCGCACGACCATCTTGGCGCCGAGCGTGCCGAACGTGATGATCTGGGCGACGTGGTCGTCGCCGTACTTCTTGCGCACGTAATCGATGACTTCCGGGCGGCGGTTGTAGCAGAAGTCCATGTCGATGTCGGGCGGCGAGATGCGCTCGGGATTCAGGAACCGCTCGAACAGCAGGTTGTAACGGAGCGGATCGATGTCCGTGATCTTGAGGATGTACGCCACCACGCTGCCGGCGGCGCTCCCACGCCCGGGGCCGACCGGTATGTTGTGGCTCCGCGCGAAATGGACGAAATCCCAGACGATCAGGAAGTAACTCACAAAACCTGTCTTCTCCATGATCTTCAGTTCGAACTCCACGCGGTCGACGATCTGTTTTTCCTGCTCGTTCCTGGGCTGCTTCCACTCGATCCCGTAGCGGTCGCGCATCCCCTGCTCGCACAGATGCCACAGGTACTGTTCCCGGGTGAAATCCTTCGGTGGCTCGTAAACAGGAAACCGCAGCTTGCCGAATTCCAGCAACAGGTTGCACTTCTCGGCGACCGCCAGCGTGTTCGTGACCGCCTCAGGCGTCTCGGCGAACAATTCGTGCATTTCGTCCGGCGTCCGCAGATAAAACTGCTGGGATACATATCGCATCCGCTTTTCGTCGGAGAGCAACGACTGTGTCTGCAGGCAAATCAGGCAATCGTGCGCCTCCCAATGCTCGCGCTCGACGTAATGCACGTCGTTGGTGGCGACCAAGGGAAGATTGAACTCCTTCGCCCAAGGGATCAGCGTGCGATTGACCGTGCGCTGCTCCTCGATGCCGTGGTTCTGGAGTTCGACGTAGAAATCGCCGGGCTCGAAAATCTGGCGGTAGTCATCCAACGCGGCCTTGGCTTGGGAAATCTGGTCTTCCTTGATTTTATTGGGCACCTCGCCCTTGAGACACGACGTGAGACCGATGAGTCCTTTGGAGTGTTGGGCGAGGATCTCTTTGTCGATGCGCGGCTTGTAATAGAAGCCTTCCAGGTGCGCGGAGGAAACGAGCTTGACAAGGTTCTTGTAGCCAACGTCGTCCTTGGCCAGCAACACCAGATGAAAGGCGGCATCGCGGGCGTTGGTGGATTTCTTGTCGAGACGCGAGCCGGGGGCGATGTAGGTTTCGCAGCCGATGATCGGCTTGAGCCCCTTCTCCTGCGCGGTTTTGTAAAATTCGATCGCCCCGAACATGTTGCCATGATCGGTCATCGCCACTGCCGGCATTTTGCACGCGTGCGCCTTGTCGACCACGTCCGAGATCTTGCAGGCCCCGTCGAGCAGGCTGTACTCCGTGTGCAAATGCAGATGAACAAAATCCGAATGCTTCATCAAAACTGTCGCGCCTCGCTCCCGCCACTCTAAGTGCGACGGCGATGGCAATCAAGACATCTGGGAAATTTACTTCGCGGTCGGCGCCAATTGCGGGCCCTGGCACTCGTAAAGGCCAACGAAAACGCTGCCGGAGTCGTAGAGCGTTTGGACGAAATGCTGATGGTGATTCATCCACTCGCGGGTCGTTTGCGCGAGGTCGGGATGGAATTGGTCCGGATACAGAACCAGCCAGATGCGACGGATGCCGCTGGTGGATGGTGGCAACCGACCGTCCCCCGTCACAGGAAACAAATGCGGCTGGTACACGGGCGGGTCGATCATACCCTGCCCGACTCCATCCCCGAGGTAGTATTGAAACGGCCGGAACGAGGATTCTGTTATGTGGACAACGATGTCACCCGCTCGAAATTCTTTCGTGAGCTTGCCGGCGGCATCGCGCAAATCGGATTTCACCCACCGATTCTCCAAAAAATAGTAATTCCGCAAGGCGTAGAGATTCGCAGCCAGGAGGGCGATTCCTGTGAGAGCCAGAACGGTGCGGGCGGCCATTTTGCCCGGCCGGGTCACGGCGCACCCGAGCAACAAGGCGAATGGCGGAGTCGTGCACAACAGCACCCGCGGCAGAAAGCGGTTTTGATTCAACGACTGCAATACCAGAAGGACCACCGGCACAACGAACCAGAGAGCAAGTAGTACGGACGTTTGACGAGACTCGCGACGGCACCAGAGAATCACCGCCGGAACGATCAACGCCACAATCGTGATCGTCGCGGATACAGAGCGCCCGTGCGTGTCTCCGAGATACGCGCCACTGAAGAGCGAGAAGAAGGCCAGTATCCGGCCGAACTCCAGCGGCCCCAGCCACGAACTGCCCATCGCCATCTTCGTTTGGGAGACGAACGCAGGCAGCCAGGGAGCCAACAGGAGCAGGACCACGCATTGCGACACGAGCCAGTGACGTGGTTTCTGGCGATCCCGCCAATAATAGATCACCATAAAGACATTCTGGGCAACGATGGCATAAAGCGAAGCGTACTGCGCGTACACACTCAGTGCGGTGAACACCGAATAGCCCGCCCAAAGCACACCTCGTTGCCGCCGCAACGCCCATAACATGAATAGAAACGACAGCGCCGCCAGCAACGTCTGCAGCGCGTACATCCTGATTTCCTGGGAGTACCAGACATGGAGCGGACACACGGCCAGAAATGCCGCAGCCAACAATCCAGCCCCACGTCCTGCAAGGGCGCAGCCGATCGAATAGACCACTGCAACCGTTGCGACCCCAGCGAGCACGGAAAGCAACCGCGCTCCTGCCTCGCCGCCGGCCACAAATCGCCAGTAATGCAGGATCAGGTAATAGAACGGGCTGTGGGTATCATCGCGAACCGCATCAATGATCTGGGCGGGGCCCGCTCGGGCAATCAGCAGGGAATTGGCTTCGTCGAACCACAGCACGCGCTGCTGGAGATGGAACAATCGAAGCCCGAGTGCCGCCAGAAGTACGATGCTTAGCAACGCTGCCGAGCGTCGGTCGTCGATCTTCCAGATGGCGAACCCGGTTTTCAAAGCGAATAACCGCCTACGGGACAGCACACCATAGCCGCGCAACGACCAGCCACACCAACCACGCCAGAATCAATACCGCCACTACCCACCAAAACCACTGCTTGCGGGTTCGCCGCGGGCCACGGCCATCCACCTCGCGGCGTTTCCAGTCCTCGTACTTGAATTCGTCCGCGTCTTCGATGCCGGTACCGTCATAGATTGTATCGTCCGACCAGCCCGTTTTCTCATCGGCGCCACACTCCGGGCACGCCGGGGCCTTTGCGGGAACTTCGGCGCCGCAATTCGGGCAAATGAAAGGCTCGTCAGCGCGTGGCATGGCGCAACAAATCGTCCACGCGCTTCTTGACGGCGTCATCCATACGGAGGATGGGCGGCCAGGGACGCGTGTTGGCTTCGCCTTTGAGTTTGTGCGTGGCGTCGATGCCGACCTTGCTGCCAAAGCCCATGACGGGCGTGGCATGATCGAGCACGTCGGCCGGACCCTTGGTGAAAATGATGTCGCGCTCGGGATCGATGTTCGCAGTGAGACGGAACAACACCTCGCTCGTGTCGTGCACGTTTACATCGGCGTCGACCACAACGATGATTTTTGTGAACATCATCTGTCCCATGCCCCACAGTCCGTGCATCACCTTCATCGCGTGATACGGGAATTGTTTCTTGATCGAGACGATGACGAGATTGTGGAACGCGCCCTCGGCGGGCAGCGCCATGTCGACGATTTCGTTGAAGTTGGTTTTGAAGACGGGCAGGAAAATCCGCACGCTGGCGGTGCCCATGTAGAAATCTTCCATCGGCGGCACGCCGACGATCGTGCTCGGATACACCGCGTCGCGCCGATGCGTGATCCGTTCGATGTGAAACTTCGGATACGGTTCGGGCAGCGTGTAGTAACCCGTGTGATCCCCGAATGGGCCTTCCAGATCGAGTTTTTCCTCCGGCTCGACGTAGCCCTCCAGCACGAAATCGCAATCCGCCGGCACTTCGAGATCGTTCGTGTCGCATTTCACCATCTCGACGGATTTCTTGCGGAGGTACCCCGCGAGCATCATCTCGTCGATGCCGTCGGGCAGCGGCGCCGTTGCGGCGAACGCGTACACCGGGTCGCCCCCGAGCGCCACGGCCACGGGCATGCGCTGTTTCAATTCCATGTACCGCCGCCAGTGACGCGCGCCGGTCTTGTGCAGTTGCCAGTGCATGAACGTCGTCCGCTCATCGATCACCTGCATGCGGTACGTGCCGACGTTGCGCGAGCCGTTGTCGGGATCACGCGTGATCACCAATGGCATACAGACGAATCGCCCCGCATCCTGCGGCCAGCATTTCTGGACCGGGAGATCGAAAAGGTCGATGTCTGCTGGCGGACGGCCCATCGCACTCTTCGGTATCAACGTCGGAGAAGCGACGATCCCTGTTCCTCTCTTCTTGCTGGCACCGGCGTTAGTCACGATTTCCTTGCACGGACCGGACTTGACGCTCTTGGGTTTCGCGTGGCGCAACTCGAAGGCCGTTCCGAGCAATGCGATGGCGTCCTTGAACGAGGTCGGCGGCTTGGCTTTGAGTAAGCCCTCGAGTTCGCGGGCGATGTCTTCGACGTCGTTCACCCCGAGCGCCATCGCCATGCGTTTCGTCGAGCCGTAGCCGTTGATGAGCAGCGGAAATGGTGAGCCTTTGCATTTCTCGAAGAGCAACGCTTGGCCGCCGTTGGGCAGCTTCATCTCGCGATCCGCGATTTCCGTGATTTCCAGGACCGGATCGACCTCGACGGAAATCCGCTTCAGTTCGCCCGCGGCTTCCAGCTTCCGCACAAAATCGCGCAAGGAATCGTAGGCCATGGCCGTGCTTATACCACAAGCGGTTGAAACTGACCAATGCCTGGTTCGTAGGCAAACATCTCCGCCGTGTCGATCTTGAAACACCAGCCGTGCAGGCGAAGATCGCCCACGTTCAGGCGGTCGGCAATACCGGGATAACCGCGCAGATTCTCCAGCGCCAACAGCACATTCTCTTCTGCGGCGGCCGTCACGCGGGCTGCCGCGCCCAAATGTCCGTAATCGCGTCGGACGATTTCGCGGACGGGCGCGGCGACTTCGAGCCACGCTGCCGTATGAGGCATGGCCGACGCGTCCGGCAAGCCGTCCAACAGAGCGGTCATCGCGCCGCATTGGGTGTGACCGCACACGACGACGTCGCCCACGCCCAGAATGTGAACGGCAAACTCGATGGCGGCGGCGGTCGAGTTGGTGCTGCCGGTGACGGCGGCGGGCGGCACGATGTTGCCGATATTCTTGACCACGAACAGATCGCCGGGCTGGCTTTGCGTCACCAACTCGGCCAGCACGCGCGAGTCGGAGCAGGTGATGAACAGCGTGTGCGGGTTCTGTCCCTCGCGGGACAGCCGGGCGAAGAGCTCGCGGTAGCGGCCGAATTCTTCCCGGCGAAACTTGTGCACGCCGTCAATGAGTCGTTGCATACCGGGTCAAATCCTCCATACCGACAGCGCAAAATGCCTTTTGTCGCTCGGCGCATTTGTTGCAGTGGCCACAGTGGAGGCCACGACGGGGGGCGATGCACGAAAAACTGAGATGGAGCGGCAGTTTGAGGCGAAGACCGCGGCGGACGACCTTCTCTTTTGTGAGCGCGCGGAATGGGGCGATGACCTTGATGCGGAGGCCGAGAGCCTCGCCGGCGGCGGTGGCGAAATCGCGGAAGAATTTGGGCGTGGCGTCGGGGAACGGGTTGTGGCCGAGTGAGCCGACGGCGATGGTGTCGATTTTGTGGAGCACACAGAACACCGCCGCCTTGGAAAGCAACATCAGGTTGCGACCGGGAAGGTAGACGGCTTTGTCGGGAGTCTTCGCGCCGGGTACGCGCCGACCGGTCGTGCTCCAATGCGAACCGTAGAGATCATTCGCGGGCAAATGGAGAACGGTCAACGGTTCATGGCGAATGCGGGCGGACCGGAGATACCGTCGGAGCGAATAAAGTTCGGCGGATTCCCAGGCGAGGTCCTGACGGATGAAGACCGGATAGACCGCGCGATACTGGCGCGCCAACGAAGCGAGCATCACGCAACTGTCGAGGCCGCCACTGACCAACGCGCAGACGGTGCGCTTCACTTGCCCTGACGGACCTTCTCTTTCTCGCCTTCGAGTTTGGCGCGAAACTTGGCAATCTCGTTGCGGAGGATTTCGTCGAGCTTCTGCGCGTCCTCGGGTTTCCCGGCGGCATTGGCGGCGGCGATCTTCGGTTTCAACTCCAATTCGCGCTCGGCAATCTTCGCGGTGTAAACGCGGTCGATCTCAGCGAGTTTGGCCTTCTGCTCGTTCGTCAATTTCGCGGAGGACTTGCCACCGGTGCGTTCGAGCGCGAGTTCCCAGGATGATTTAAGCGCCATGGAGTTTCACCTTTACATCGTTGCCTTCGACCACGCACTCGAACGTCTCGACCTTCGCCGTAGGAATCATGGGGTTTTGCCCCGTGCACACATCGAACCGCCAACCGTGCCAGGGACAGGTGACTACATTGCCGTCGAGCGTCCCCTCGCCCAGCGGTCCGCCGCGGTGCGGGCAGACATTGTCGGTCGCGTAGAATTTCCCACCCACATTGAAGAGCGCCAGCTCGCGTTCCCCGACACTTACGGTCTTGCACTCGCCCGGCTGCAGGTCACCAACTTCGGCCACTTTGGTCAATTCACTCATTTATTTGTGTTCTCCTCCCGAAACATCTATTCTTGTTGCATGAATTCCAGCCGCTTTCAAGACGCGATTGCCCGCATCGACGCGGCGAATGCGCAGGACCCGCGCGGCATCGAGCTGCCGTACGCGGAGCGACTGAGCGGGTGGGTCGAGCGGCTCGCGCCGGATGCGTCCGAAGAACTGCGTCTCGCCGCGCGCGCACAGCACGTCTGCCGATGGATGATTCCGCGCGAATCGTACCCAGCCGGGCGAATCGGCTATCTCAAGTGGCGGGAAGATTTGAAACAGCTTCACGCGCAGAAGGCCGGGGAGATCCTGCGCGAAGCCGGCTACGATCAGGCCACGGTGTCGCGCGTGCAGGATTTGATCCGCAAACGGAATTTCCCGCGCGTGCCGGATGGACGCGTGCTCGAAGACGCGTTGTGCCTGGTGTTTCTGGAGACGCAATTTGCCGAGACGACGGCCAAGACGGGCGACGAGAAGATGATCGGCATTTTGCAGAAGTCGTGGCGGAAGATGACCCCGCAAGCGCAACAGATTGCCCTGACGATTCCAATGTCGCCCGAATGCCGGGCACTGGTCGAGAAGGCATTGCAACCGTCCCCGTGATTTGTCATGCTGGACGCGGTGACGAACTGAAGGGCATTCGCGGAACAGATTTATGAAGCTGGCCGACGTTCCGATCTCAACGACTGATCCGATCAACGCGAAGATCCTCGCCGTGTCCGAGGACCAATTGCAGGGGTTTCAACGCGACCCGCTGGGCGAGATTGCGCGGCAATCGAGCGTCGAGATGCCGGTGGTCATCGAGCGGATTCGGGCGATGCTGCGCGGCGGCACGATTCGGCGGGTGCGGCAGACGCTGCTGGCGACGAATCTCGCGCAGGGCGCGCTTGTGGCGTGGCAGGTGCCCGAGGACAAGCTTGAGGCCGCGTTCGACTACATGTTCCAGCGCGACCCATTCAGCGGGCACGTGGTGATTCGCACGACGGACACGGCCACCGTCGGCTCGAAATACCGGTTATGGACAACCCTGAAAGTGCCGCAGGGATTCTCGATGACCCGGCACTGCGAGTTTCTCTGTCAGCAGACCGGCGCCGAAAAATTCATTCTCCTGCCGGCGAAAAAGCTGTTTGCGCTCGGGGTCGGCCACGTGAGACGGCGCGGACTCGAACCCGGCAGCCGCGCGGACGTGCTGGCCGACGTGATGGACGTTTCGGTGACGGAACTCGACGACACGGAATGGCGCGTGCTGATCGCGCTGAAACGCGAATTTGCTCCCGAGGAACTCACGCCGGATATCTGGGCGGCGCGAGCA
This sequence comes from Verrucomicrobiia bacterium, assembly GCA_050015495.1. Classification (GTDB taxonomy): domain Bacteria; phylum Verrucomicrobiota; class Verrucomicrobiia; order Palsa-1439; family Palsa-1439; genus Palsa-1439. The sequence goes on along the minus strand of JBEKBH010000003.1, from coordinate 194,838 downwards.
ACGGAAGCCGGGCTCCCGCTCGAACAATTCCTCGACGTTGCCGCCGGGTTGAATCGGCGCAAGATCATTGGACGTTTCTCGACATTTCTGGAGCACGTCAAGCCCGTCGCCAATGGCGAACAGGTAACGCGCTACAACGCGCTGTTTCATTGGGCGGTGCCGCGCGGGCGCGAGATTGACGCGGGGCGCGAGGTGGGCCGGCATCATATTATGACACACGCCTACTGGCGTGAGGGTGGACCCGAATTTCACAACGTCAATGTCATGGGAGTGGCGCACGGGACCGACAAACAGGTGCTCCTCGCCCACAAAGCCGCGATGGATGCGCATTTGAAGGAGGCGGGCATCTCCGTTTCCTACACCAACCTCTTCTGGGGCGGCCGAAGCGAGATCAAGCCAAGTGAAATCTCGCCGCTCGCGTACAGGGAATGGTGTCGCAGTGTCGGCCTCCATTCTGAAGGGGTGGCGAAATGAAGATTGCCTTTCTGGAACTTCAGCCCTGGGAAGAGACGTATTTGCGGCGGTGGGCGGGCGGGACGTATGAGATCGTGGCGCTTCCCGGGGTGCTTGAGGACAAGGGCCTCACCAAGATTGCGGATGCGGAGGTCGTATCGCCGTTCATTTACTCGAAGTTGACGGCGGAACGGTTGGCGAAGCTGCCGAAGTTGAAGATGATTGCGACGCGGTCGACGGGCTTCGATCACATCGATATTGCCGAATGCGCGCGGCGCGGGATCACGGTGTGCAATGTGCCGTTCTACGGTGAAAACACGGTGGCGGAACACACGTTCGCGTTGATTCTCGCGCTGTCGAGGAAAGTCCATGAGGCGTTTGTCCGCGTGCGGGCGGGAAACTTTTCCCTGGAGGGGTTGCGCGGGTTCGACCTCAAGGACAAGACCATCGGCGTCATTGGCGCGGGGCGGATCGGCCTGCACGTGATCCGGATTGCGCGTGGCTTTGGGATGAAGGTGCTGGCATTCGACGTCAAGCGGGACAATTTCTGGGCGGAGGTGCTGGGGTTCGAGTACGCGGAATTGGACGACCTGCTCGGGCGCTCAGACATCATCACATTGCACGCGCCGTACAATCGCCACACGCATCATCTGATCAACCGGGACAATATCCACAAAATCAAGCGCGGCGCGATCCTGATCAACACTGCGCGGGGTGGGTTGGTGAACACCGACGCGCTGCTGAAGGCGTTAGACGACGGCATCCTGGCGGGTGCCGGACTGGACGTGCTGGAGGGCGAGGAAGCGATTTACGAGGAAAGCGCGTTGCTCGGCGACGCGACGAACCCCGAGAAACTGCGGATGGCGATCCAGAACCATGTGGTGTTGAAGAAGCCCAATGTGGTCTTCACGCCGCACAACGCGTTCAACAGCCAGGAAGCGCTAGAGCGCATCCTCGACACGACGGCAGAGAACATTGCGACATTTGCGGCGGGCGCGGCCAAGAACGTCGTGCGATAGACGGACTGCGTCGTCGAGATCATAGAAGCGAGGCGAGCATTACGGAACAACCTGCTTCCAAATCGGCACTCGCTGCTTCAACTCGTCGATGATGAATTGCGCGGCGGCGAACGCCTCGCCGCGATGAGCCGCTTCCACCCGCACGAGCAACGATGGCTCACCGACCGCAATGACACCGAGACGGTGGACGATGCGAATGCGTTTCAGAGGCCATTTTTCGTGCGTCTCGGTGAGGAGTTTGCGGAACTGGTGCTCGACCATCTCGCGGTAGGCCGTGTATTCCAGCGCGTGAATTGGGTTGCCGTCTTCCCGATCGCGCACGACTCCCCAGAATGTCACGACGCCGCCCACATCGCCGCCGAATTTGCCGAGCTCGGCCTCGGCGCGGTCGATTGGCTGATCGGTGAGGAGCAATTCGTCGGTTGACGGACCCGCCCCGCCCTGCAAGGGCGGCATGAGTGACAGCACATCGCCGTCGCGGAGTTTGGTCGTGCGGCTGGCGAATTCGATGCCGATGGCGATCAAGGTCGATTTGTCCGCTTCCTTGAGTCGCGGAAATCTTGCGTGGAGCTGCGCGAGGGCATCGGAGACCGTGGCGTTGTCGGGCAAATCCAGGGGTAATTCATTTTGGCCCGTGAGTTGACGGAAGAAACTGAAACACTGGACGGTAATCTTCACGTCGTGGCGGCAATCGCCTCGGGGCGGAGTACCCCGACGTACGGCAAATTGCGATATCGTTCCCGGTAGTCCAGTCCGTAGCCGACGACGAATTTGTTCGGGATGTGAAACGCGACGTAGTCGGCCTTGAAATTCTCGCGATGCGGGACGTCTTTCTCGAGGAGCGTGCAAAACTTCACCGTGCGCGGCTCGAATTTGCGCAACATCTCGCGGATTTTCACCAGCGTCAGGCCCGTGTCGAGGATGTCGTCCACAACCAGCACGTCGCGGTCGCGCACGTCGAGCTTCAGCGCCTTGGTCACAATCAATTCTCCCGAGGACCGCGTTTCGCCGTGGTAGCTGGAAACGCCGATATAATCGAGGCGGAGCTGCATCGGCAAACGGCGGAGCAGATCGGCGATGAACATGACGCTGCCGGTGAGAATGGCGACCAGCGTGAGGTCCTTGCCCGCATAGTCGCGCTGGATCCGGGCCGCCAGTTCGTCGAGCCGCTGCTGAATCTGTTCTTCGGACAAAAGAACCTCTTCCAAGTCCTGGCGCATCGGGTGCATGATTCCCGTAATCTATCGCACGGACCCGCCAACCGCCGAGAAAAAAGTGAATTTGGACACTTGACGCCGGGCGTCCGGGCGGTTATTTTCCTTGTCGTAGGCGAAGTTGTTTGGCCCCTTGGTCGTTAGGCAATCCTAAATCACTAGCACTCAATCGGTTCACTTCTCCCCATGAATCCAACTGGGAAAACTGGGTTATGAGACGGCTCACGAAGGTCGGCCTCACAGGCGGCATTGCCACGGGAAAATCCACCACCTTGAAACAGTGGCGAGAGGCCGGGGCGGCGGTGATCGATACCGATGAGCTGGCGCACAGCGCCCTGACGCCGGACACGCCTGTGTGGGAAGAGGTTGTGCGGGCGTTTGGCAACGAGATTTTGAATGAGGATCGGACTGTCAATCGTCCCAAGCTTGGCGATATCGTGTTCGCCGACGACGGGAAACGTGAGACGCTGAACCGTATCGTGCACCCGGCCGTGGAGCGGATGTGGAAGGGAGACGTCGGGCGGCTGCAGCGCGAAGGACGGGCCGAGGTCGCGGTCGTCGCGATCCCGTTGCTCTATGAGGTGGGGGCCGAATCAGAATTTGACAGCGTGGTCACGGTGGCCTGCAGCGAACAGACGCAAGTGTCGCGGCTGACGCACAAGGGCTTGAACGAAACCCAAGCGCGCGCCCGGATCCGCGCGCAGTGGCCGCTACCAGGGAAAATGGACCGGGCCGATTTTGTGATTTGGAACGATGGCCGGCTGGCGGTGTTACACCAGCAGGCCGAGATCATTTGGGCAACCATCAAGGAGAGTTACCATGCCCCGAGCGAAAACCAGCAAAAATGATGAACCGAAAGCGCCCGAGTCGAGCGCCCCGGCTGAGACGGAAACGAAAGTGGAGGACGCGGAGAAAAACGGTGGCGTCGCCGTAGCCACCGCTGAAAAGGACGAGTCGCCCGCCCGCCCCAATCAGTTGCCGCCGGGCGAGACGTTGAACCTCGCCGAGCTTCAGGCGATGTCCATGCCGCGCCTGCAGAAGATGGCGCGGGATGGCGGCGTCGAGGCCGTCGCCGTGCTCAAGAAGCACGAAATCATTTTTGAAATCCTGAAGAAGAACGCCGAACGCAGCGGCCAGATGTTCGGCGAGGGCGTGCTGGAGATCCTGCCGGATGGTTTCGGTTTCCTGCGTTCGCCGGCGTACAACTATCTCCCCTGCCCCGAGGACATCTACGTCTCGCCCTCACAGATCCGGCGGTTTGAGTTGCAGACGGGCGACCTCGTGGCCGGCCAGGTGCGACCGCCGAAGGACAAGGAGCGGTTCTTCGCGCTGTTGAAGGTCGAGGCGGTGAATCGGGAGAATCCCGACAAGGCGAAAGAGAAGATCATGTTTGATAATCTCACGCCTTACTTCCCGACGAGCCGGTTCATTCTCGAAACGGTATCCGAGGAAATCAACAGCCGCGTTATGGACCTGTTTACGCCGATCGGCAAAGGCCAGCGCGGGTTGATCGTCGCGCCGCCGCGCACGGGCAAGACGATCCTGTTGCAGAAGATCGCCAACTCGGTGCTGACCAACAATCCCGAGGCGATCCTGATCGTGCTGCTGATCGACGAGCGCCCCGAGGAAGTGACGGACTTCAAGCGAACGGTCCATGCCGAGGTCATCAGCTCGACATTTGACGAAGCGCCGGAACGCCACGCGCAGGTTGCCGAGATGGTGCTGGAGAAGGCGAAGCGGCTGGTCGAGCACAAGAAGGACGTGGTGATCCTGCTCGACTCGATCACGCGCCTGGCGCGCGCCTACAACACTTTGCAGCCGCACTCGGGCAAGATCCTGTCGGGCGGCGTGGACGCCAACGCGCTGCACAAGCCGAAGCGGTTCTTTGGCGCGGCGCGCAACGTCGAGGAAGGCGGTTCGCTGACGATCATCGCCACGGCGCTGGTGGAAACGGGCTCGCGGATGGATGAAGTTATTTTTGAAGAGTTCAAGGGCACCGGCAACATGGAACTGTGCCTCGACCGGCATCTGGTCGAGAAACGCATTTTCCCGGCGATCAACATCGAGCGGAGCGGCACGCGCAAGGAAGAGTTGCTGTATCATCCCGACGAACTCGACCGCATCTACATTTTGCGCAAGGCGCTGGCGGGGGTGCCGCCGGTGGAGGCGATGGAACTGGTCACCGAGAAACTCAAGAAGACCCGCTCCAACGCGGAATTCCTGCTGTCGATGAAATTCTGAGCGCGGGCAACGGTTGCCTATGCGCCGCCGACTTGCTCTCCCCCGTCTGGCGATGGCTCTGCTCTCGTGCTTTCTCTGTTCACAGTCACCAGCGCAAGATACGAACTCCGCGCCGCCTGCCGTTGTGAAGAGCCGGGTGGTGCTCGTGCGCGATGTGAGCGCGGTAAACAATTACAGTGTGGACGCCGCGAAGGCGCAGGCAATGGTTGCCGCGGGGATCCAATCGCTCACACGGGAAAGCAATGAAGCGGCGGCGTGGCGACACTTCGTGTCCGGCAACGATGTGGTCGGCATCAAGATCAGCACGCAATCCGGCCCGATCCAGGCGACGCGGCGAGCCGTGGTGGAGGCGATTGCGCGCGGGTTGCGCGCGGCGGGCGTGGCGGGCACGAACATTTACGTGTTCGACCGCGATCCAACCCGGATGCAGGCGGCCGGATACTTTCCGGTCGGCGGGACGAATTCCCCGCAGGTCGCATCCGTAGTTGACGGGACCGGCTGGGACGTCAATGTCTATTTCCAAAACAATCTCGCAGGGAAACTGATCTGGGGCGATCTGCTGTTCGGCAAGGACGACGAGGTCCTGAGCAAGCGATCCCATCTGCCAAAGCTCGTAACAAGAACCATCACCAAGCTCATCAACGTCCCCGTTCTTCAGGACAACGACGCGTGCGGCCTGGCGGGTTGCCTGTACAACCTGTCGCTCGGGATGGTGGACAACACGCGCCGGTTTGAAACACTGGGCCAGCGGGGCGACCCGATGATTGGGGAGATTTGCGCCATGCCGGCGTTGCACGACAAACTGGCGCTTAATGTCATGGATGGACTGATTGCCGGCTATGCGGGCGGACCGGGATTCAAACCGCAGTATTCGTGGAGCAATGGCGCGCTGTATTTCAGTACGGACCCGGTCGCGATCGACTCGCTCTGCCTCGAAGCCATCGATGCGCGCCGCCGCGCCGCCAGCATCACGCTGGCCGCACCCCAGGCGACCCACATCGTCACGGCCAGCCGCCTCGGCCTGGGTCAATCCGACCGCTCGAAGATCGACGTTGTTGAAATCAAGCCGTAGCTACGGAGATTTGCCAGGCGCTGGGGCCGGCTTTGCCGTGCCATCCACCGCCGGCTGATTCCCCGTCGCCGGTTTGTCTTCGGGCGCGGGCGCCTTGGCTTCGAGTGCCTGCTTGGCGCCATCGACGATGTCGGAAGCTGGTAGGATCACCGGCATCATGCCCCACTGGTTGAGGTTGCTGAAAATGAATCCACTATCCTGATCGCCCTGCGTCTTCGCGCTCCGCAATAATACGATCCCGACAAGCTTGCCATCCACCGCAAACACCGGCGCCCCGAGCGAGTACCCCCACATCGATTCACCGAGCAAATAAAACGTCCGCGGTTTCTCGATGACGCCCTCAATCCGCCCGATCGACACCGCCGGCGCGCGATTGGCCGCCTGGCTGAGTCGATTGACCACGATCACCTCGTCGAGAATCTGCACTTTCGCGTCCTTGGTCAGGTCAATCGACGCCAGCGGCTTGGCGGGCTTGTCGGATGGACGCAGGTACGCCAGGTCCAAATCCTTGTCCCGCAGGACGACATCTGCGGGAATCTCCGTCCCGTCGGCCAACACGATCTTCACGTCGTTGAGTTCGCTGTCGAACTTGAACTGCGACATGTCCCCGCCCCGCGCCGCAATCGCCCGGGCGTACGCGTCTTTCACCGTGCTGCTGGGGTCGGTCGTCGCCAGCGACACAACCGTCAAACCCGACGGATCGACGACGGTGCCCGTGGTCTCGGTCTTGCTCTCCGACTTGTTTTCGCGCCCGCCCATCGACACGCTCTGTTTGATCGCCAGCTTCACGGTGACGACCGCCCCTTGGGACTTGGCCAGGATGTCGCGGCCGGCTTTGGCGAGGTCGTCCGCTCGCGCGGAAAGTGAAACCATCGCGCCCGCCGCCGCAAACGCCACGCACAAAACCAATCTGATCCGTTTTTTCATCTACAGGTTTCCTTTCATGACCGCCTTGTGTCCTTCCCAGTTCGGCTCGAATTCCAGGTACAGGGTATGAATGCCGCGGATGACGCGCAGGACCGTGGTCTTCCGTTTCTCGGCGGCAACGTGCCTCATTTTCTGCTTCAGCGAGGCCACGTCGATCACCGGCTCGCCATCGACCGCGGTGATCAGGTCGCCGACGTTCAACCGGCCCAGCGCCGCCCAACCGCCTTCCTTGACCTCGGTGACCAGCGCGCCCGGCTGTTCCTGCGACCATTGTTCCTGCACCTTGTCGATGAATGTCGTGTCGCGCGCGGTGAACTCGAAATCTTCGTCGCGGTACTTCTTCATCTCGCGTTCGAGTTTCGGGGACCGAACCAGCTCCACCGGGACGCTGAGCTTGTCCGCGCCCCGCAAAACGGTGAGCGTCGCGGTCGTGCCGATCTTGTACTGCCGCACCATCGTGTCGAGTATTTCCTCGTCGCCCGGCTGCGACGCCTGGATCGGGTCGCCGTCGAGCGCCAGAATCAGGTCGCCGACCTTCAGCCCGGCTTTTTCCGCGGTGCTATCGGCATAAACCTGGGTGAGGCGGACGCCCTGCAGGCCCGGGCTGCCGAGTTGCTCAGCCAAATCGCTGGTGATCGCTTGCGCCGCGACGGGGAGCCAGGCCTTTTGCGCTTCAAGGCCGGGATCTTCGAGTTCCTTGATGCCAACCCGAACCACCGTCAGGAACTCCTCCGTCCTGCGAAGAAATCCGAGACGCGTCGGCACGGGTTTCGTCTTGCCGGTGGTGATCTTGTCCGTAATGTCCTGCATCTCGGCGACGTTGCGCACCGCCGTCCCGTTGATCTCGGTGAGCACGTCGCCGGTCTCGACGGCTGGTTTGGCGTCGTCGCACGGGCCGCCCGGGCGCGTCGAGGTCACAATCACGCCGTCGCGGCTCTTGAGTTTCAGTTCGCGGGCCGCCAGCGCCGAAATATCGCGGGCGGTGATGCCCCACTGTTTCAATTCAAACTGTTGGCGTTGGATTTGCTCGCGCTCGGCGGTGGCCAGCTTGAGCGTTTTCTCCTGGCCGTCCCGCAGCACGACGATTTCGATCTCCTGGCCAACGGGCAAATCCGCCACCATCTGGTTCAGGAGCGGCGTTTCCTCGGCGTACCGCACCAGCACGTCCCGGCCGGCAATTTTCGTGAGGATATCGCCCGAATGAACGCCCGCCTTGGCGGCCGGCGAATTATCGATGACGTCCGAAATCAACACGCCGCGATTGTCCTTGTCTTCCTTGAGCAACGGCTGGATTTCGACGCCGAGCCAGCTCCGGCTGACCTTCCCCTTCTCGATCAACTGGCGCGCCACCCGCTGGGCGAGATTGCCCGGGATCGCGCCGCTGAGGCCGAAGCTGATCTCGTTGATGCCGATCACCTGGCCTTTGAGGTTCACCAACGGGCCGCCCGAGTTGCCGGGATAAATGTCCGCGTCGTGCCCGATCCAGCGCACGAGCGAGCCGACGTCCTCCCCGTCGAGCGTGAACCGCGACGCCGAGAACGCCTCGGGCATCACCATTTTGACGTTGCTGATGATGCCCAGCGTGACGGATTGCGACATCGCCAGCGGACTGCCCATCGCCAGCACCGTATCGCCCACGCGGGCCGCGTCCGAATCGCCGAATTCGACCGCCGGGAATTCGCGTTTCCCGTCGGACACCAGTTTCAATACCGAGATGTCGGCCAGCGCGTCGGTCCCGACGAGCTCGGCGGGGATTTCTTCGTTGCTGGGGAGGATGACGACGATGCGGGTGGCGTGGCCGGCCACGTGGTGATTGGTGATGACGTGGCCTTCCTTGCTGATGATCACGCCGCTGCCGCTGGCCTCGAACTTCACCTCGCGTCCCTGGTAATACTGCGTGGCGACGACCTTGATGCGCACCAACGCGGGTTTGACCCGCGCCACGGCCTCGTCGATCTGGCGGTGGATGGGATCGATGGGTTCAACGGGGTCGGTGGCCAATACCCGATGGCCAACGGGCACGAAGAGACTGGTGAACACGATGGCGACCGCCACAACCCATTTCGGTGAAAAAATCATGCCGCGCAGTATGCCAGAAGATTTTCCCGGCGGAAAGAGGGAAGCGGCGCGAGGCTGCGTGCGGGCGTAATCGTCCGAACCTAAGTGGCTGTCCGAAGGGATCTACGCATAGCTGGACGCCGCTGTAATTCCGATTTAGCCCTTTCGGCGAATCCAGTAGAGCTTACGTCTGCGCCGGGACGGAGTCGACTCAAGTTCTTCACCATTTCGGCAGCAGTATTCCTTGATCACTGACTCGTCGACGCCAACGGCGACCACACTATCATCCGACAGATGCATGATGCCGGTGATTGCTTGGCCCAACCCGAAATAGATCTTCGTTCCGGCATGCATCGATCGCTCTGTAGATTCGGCCGCAGTGGCGTCGCGGCAGAGGATTATGAACCTCGAACGAGAGATTCTCCTTTCCGACTGGAAGGACTCGTCCCGTTCAGAGGAGAACTCCAAGACATGGCCCTCGCGACGGAAACTGCGGAACTCCTCTCTGCATAGGTGATATCTGTGCGCACCACTTGGATTGGATTCCGGGCCGCAAACGATAACGATCTCTGAGCGATCCATCCAGTTCTTTGCTTGTTTAGGCTCTTGCTTCACCAAGTGACTGTCGTACTCAGCCAACTTGCTCAACCAGTTCTCTATATTGTGCGGGCGACATCGTTTTGGCAGTTTCCCGATAAGCGCTTCAAACCACGAGTATGTCTCGTCGGGTCCGATACCATCGGGGATTCGTTTCTCGAACCAAAGAAAACCAGTCTGCGGTACCTTCAGACTTGAGTGAATGCGTAGGCAGTAACGAAAACGGTGGCTTCCCACCCCATTAGCGACGTATACATCGAAGAGTTCGGGCCGCATGCCGAGTACCGTAGCAAGACCAGCCTCGCTGAAATCGCTTCGCTGCACATATTTCAATGGCGGCTGAAACAGCATGGGAATTTTGGGGATCTCCAGCCTCAATTTCTCATACTGGTCATACAATTTGGTTCCCCACTCGTGTCGAAATGGGCTTTGATCCGAACGACGTGATTCGCGGAATCGCTCCCACAACTGCTCCCCGATTTCTTGTGAAGCGAACATGTCCACGGGAAAAACGAGGGCGTCTTCGTGCCAGACATCTCCCCCGGCATCCAATGGGAATCGTAGCGGAACCGCAAAAAGCAAATGTGACGGAGGCTGCCACTTGATTTCCGGAGGTCGGAAATCGAAGGCGCTAGGATCCTCGTTGAAGAGTTCCTCTACCTCGTCGTAGTCAGAATCTTCCATATATCGCTCACGCCGGCCTCTTGCCAACCTGCTCGTCGAGGATTTCGCGGGAGTCTGCGGTCCTTTCGGGTGCAAAAGACGTCGCTTTCTTCGCCATGGGGCGGAGTGTAGTCAGGCGGTGGGCGTTCGACAAGTCTGGAGGGGTTTGGGAGGGGCGGCCGGACACGGCGTTTGAAATACCCACCCCTCTTTTCCCCTCCGAGGAGGGGACCAGGCGACGACCGCAAGCAGGGACGCTTGCGCCACCCGGTCTTATTCACACTACGCGGGCGTAGACAACGGGGAGCGCTGAACAGCAGTCCCCGTTCTCTCCCTCAGCTGATTAATGTTTGCCGTCGCCGGAGGCTGCCCGGCGTCTGCGGCCGCTGAGGAGGTAAACGTCGGCCCGGACCTGGGTGAGCGGATCGCCCGCCGAATCGATGCCGTCAACCCGGGGAAGTGGATCAAAAATAATTTTCCGCCGGTCCGGCGTTTGGTCATCCACGCGGGCCGTCAGGATGATCGTGCCGAACGGGATCTCCGTGCGAATGGCCGGCCACGCCACGCTGGCGTCGGCCACATCGTCGCCCGGCCCCGCCACCTGCACAAACACGCCCAGCGTGACCGGTCCCTTGGCCAGCCGCGGGCCGATCTCGTCGAACAGGAAGTTCTCGGGTTTCGCCGCCGCCTCTTCGTTGGTGAGGTATTCGGTCCCGGCTTCGGGCCGGATGCGAAACCGCCCGTGCCGGCTCGCGCCGCTGGCATTGGTGAACTTGAACGCCGTGACGGCGAAGAATGCCTCCCGCGCGAAACTGGTCGGGATCGGCTTGGGCGTTTCGACGAACCGCTTCGCGCTCGGATGGGAAGCGAGGAACGATCCAATCGCCTGGGGTTGGCCCGACTGGGCGGCCACCACGGCGCGGAAAAACTCCAGGAACTCCTCGCCGGTGCGGACCGGGAAACCGTCGGTCGAGTGGGCGACGATGTCGGTATGAACGTGCTCGTCGAGATGGAAGCGGATGGCCATTCCCCGGGGGCTGGACCGTTCCGGGTCGTTGTCGGGGATGGTCGGCAAACCCGCCGAGTTCGAGTATCGCACCGTCACCGGGGTGGATGGCCGGTTCGCGTGCGGGGCGCGTGTCAGCAGCGCCGCCTCGGGCGACGGCGTGAACGTGCCCGAGCACATCAGCCCTTTGGCATGCGCCGGCCGAAAACCGGGGTGTAACCCAAAGAGCTTGTCGAAGGTGTCCAGTAGCTGCTGGGCAAGTTCCGGGTTCGTAATCGTGCCGGTTGGCATATGTTTCGCCTCGACGGATTGGGCGGGTGTTGCGACTTTCATATTTCTGTTCCTCCTGGATACGGTTTCGTTGCCGTTTGGTTCGTAACCAACTCTGTCCCCTCTGACCCACGCGCCGCGACGATCGCGTGGCATCCAGTCCCATTGACCGGTACATTATCCACTTTGAGAGCGGAATCCAGTCGGACAGTGGATGTTCAACAAGTGCGGTGGGGGTTTTGTGGGGCGCACGGGTGAATCTTGATACTGCCACCGTTGTAGCGTCGGCTGTCTCCAGCCGAAACTCTGCGTATGCCCGCCCGGCTGCGCTGAGGATTGCGCCGTCGGCAAACATTCGGCGCGTCTCGCGGACTCGGCTTCGCACGCTACACCGTCTACCCACCCCTTTTTCCCCTCCGGGGAGGGGATTGGCGGCCACCGGGTCTGATTCACACGACGCGGGCGTAGACGACGAGGAACACCAGCACCAGCCCGCACAGCAGCACGACGCCGTTCATCTGGACGCTAAGTCGATGGAGCGCCTTCCATTCCCGCTCCAATTCTTCATCGGGCGGTTTTCCCGAACTCTCGACCGCCGCCCGCTGGTCGCGGAGATGGTTCATGTGCGGCATCACGCCCTGGCGGAGCCACAGGTCCGTCCCGCCCATTCCCGCCAGCAACAACAACGTCAGGATCGCCGGCCATTTGCCGAACGACCGGTCCGCCAACAGCAGCCCGACGCACACGATGCCCAGCGCCGCGCAGGCGATGCCGATCAAATAGTACTTGGAAAAAATCCGCCGAATCAGCGCCGCGGCGTCTTCGGGCTTGAGCGTTTTGAACACGGTCGGGGCCACCGCGAAACTGAAGAACACAATGCTGCCGATCCACACCGCCAATGTCAGCAGGTACAACCATTTCATCCATTGCGTCATCGCCATCGCAGCGTATCAGCCATGTGCGGACCCGCCAAGACGAAAAATCCCACACCACATTGTAGCGCCGACAACCGATGTCGGGGTTGTTCGGCGCCGGTGAGGCTACGGCGCGGTGGGCTATCGCAGCCCACCGAGGGGCGGAGATGGGCGAGGGCCTGCGCTTGGTCATCGTTATCGTGTTTTGAGTTGACTTTGCATCGGTTCGTGATACGCTGCCGCACGTTGTTCTTTGACAAACGAGGGGAGGGAGGGAGAGAGGGGCACCACAACCGGTGGGGGTGATGGGGAGGGCGCAAAAAAAGTAAAAATTGCAAAACAAACCCAAATCCGGTCAGGCCGGCGTGGAAAAGTTACCAAAACGAAGCCAAAAACAAACCCAAGTTGAGGGGGGATTATATACTTGACTTAGTTTCTCTGGCATTGTAGTGTATCTCCATGAAAGCGAAGATTGATTTCCCTCAGACACTTACAGAAGCGATTGCGTACTTTGCCGATGCAGATCGGGCGCATGAGTTTGTGAGAAGCATCCACTGGCCTGACGGCAAGGCGTGCTGTCCGCATTGCGGGAGTGAGGCCGTCACCTACATGGCATCGTGTCGCCGGTGGCACTGCCGGGGCTGCAAGGGGCAATTCAGCGTGAAGGCTGGCACGATATTCGAGGAGAGTCCGCTTGGGTTTGACAAGTGGTTGCCTGCCTTCTGGATGATTGTCAACGCCAAGAACGGAATCAGCAGTTGCGAGATTTCGCGGGCGTTGGGCGTCACGCAAAAAACAGCGTGGTTCATGCTGCATCGGATTCGATATGCGATTCAGGACGGGTCGTTGTGCAAGTTTGCTGGCAACGTCGAGGTTGACGAAACCTACATTGGCGGGAAGGCTCGCAATATGAATGCCAAGCGGCATCGGAATTTTCACAGAGTCAACGGGCCTGCCGCGATGGAACCCGTCCAAGGCGTATTGCAGCGCAATGAGCCGGGGAAGGCTTCGCGCATCGCGCTCATGCACGTCAGACGGCTCCATAGGCAGGAGCTTCAGGGCAACGTGCGGGAGTACGTCTTGAAGGGGTCGAACGTGTACACCGATGAGAACAAAGCCTATTTGGGTTTGTCCAGCGACTACGTTCACAGCGTCATCAATCATGCCGTAGCATACGCCAAGGGACACGTCCATACAAATGGGCTTGAGAATTTTTGGTCGCTTCTCAAGCGCACGATTCGCGGGACATACGTGAGCGTGGAGCCGTTTCATTTGTTCCGGTATCTGGATGAGCAGGCGTTTCGGTTCAATGAGCGCAAGGGCACCGATGCAGAGCGATTCTTGAAGGGCATTCTCGGTGTCATGGGCAAACGGCTCCAATATGTGAAGCTGATCGGGCATGACAACGACGACGGACTTCCGACGACGACAGGGGCGTGGTAAGCGCCGACGCATAAACGCCACATGAGACGCAATCCGTTCGAGGGAATGCCAGACATGAGAAATGACCCGAAAGACCTTCAAGACCATATCGAGATTCTCTATGATTGCGTCATCGCTCTTTTTATGGTGAACATCGCCACGGCTAAAAACTTCGCCCACATCGCGGAGAATATTAACGCCGAACTCGCGGCGCTTTTGAAAGGCAACGCAATCGCGTTAGAGCGCGACCTAAGGCAACTCCAAGAACTTCGTAAGAAACTGCCGCCTTCCTGAGAAAATCTTCGGCTATGCGCCGGTCGATTTGTAGGCATTCACCATCGCGGCGCGTCCTCACCCCTTCGCCCTCCGCTCTCTGGCCCGCTTGCGGGCTTCCTTGTCCTCACGTTCCCGGCGCAAGATTTCCGCCTTCGAGACTTTGATCGCCCGCGAAAGCGCCGTGTGGAATCGCTGAAACTCGGTGGGCGGTTGGTTGGCCTCTGTCATGGCGTGCCTTTCCCTTTGCCGGAAGCCTTGAGCGCACGAAGCTCATGCAATGCCCTGTCAATTGCTTCTTTGTCCCAAAGCTCATCTATGAATTTGAACCCATAGCCCTTTTCGCTGGAATTAAGAATCTCCCGAAAATGACGGCTCACCTTGTTCAAATCCCGCCCATCGCGTAGCCAGCGATTGCTCAACCATGCCAAAATGTCCGCACCTTGCAATGGGTAAAAGTATTCATCATCCGCAAAGGAAATGCTCCGAATGGCGCTTTTCATGTCGGCATGTTTCACCCGCAGCGCAGACCAGAGCTTGTAACATTCAATGCTGTATTTCTGGTGATCATCAAACCAGACCGACACGCTTGCCTCATATTTCCAATTGAGGAGTTGACCAACAATCCGCTTCATCAATCGCTGAAAACAAAAAAAGTGAGGATCGCGGGCAAGAACTTCCTGATCCTCTGTTGACAGGCTCCGAAAATACTTTGCATCAAATCCGATTCCAAAACCTGCCAATGTGTGCGCTTGAATTTTGGTGATAAATTCGCTTAGTACATCATCCCGGTGCGCTTCTGACCAACCCTTTCCCCGATATACACCGTCAGGGCGCATTAACTCTTTCATGTGAATGTAAGGAATATCATTCACCCGTAAGCGTTCGCGCCAATCCTTGCAAAACGCAAGCCAGCCATCATCCTCGGCAACGTACCCGGCAAGACAGATGAAATCCGTGTCTGCATAATGTCCCGATTCATCGAAAAACGCATCCACGATATTCAAATGTTGAAACCGCCAATCCGCAAGTTTTGTAAACCTGCCGAATGAGCGCATCTCTTCTATGGGCGTACCGAAGCCGCGAGCGTTTTCAGTAGCGTTTTCCAATTGGGCAACGGGCGAATGACGCCAGAATCGCCCTTGCTCCGCTCGCTTCTTTGTCCGAACCTAATCGGACTCGCAAGCTAAAGCAAGTATATAATCCCCAAGTTGAGGCCACAATTGCCCGGGGCCGGATCCGTCTTCGCCAAGCCCGTCACCGCGGGTAAAGCTACGACGGACCAGAGCTATGGCGGACAAGGGCGGCGGACCGGAGCGAGCGAGACGGGTGTTCGGCGCCGGTTTCTGCTTCGCAGGTCTCGTCGGACTCGGCTCCCCGACCGCGCCGAACCCGCAGCGCGCACTTGCAGCGCCGCGCCGGAATGTTTAGTCTCGCCCCATGACGACGGGCGGAAAACTCCGTTACGGCATTCTGGGAACGGGTTTGATCTTCGGCAAGTTCGCCGACGCATTTCGTCTGACCGGCGAAGCGTCGCTCATGGCCGTGGCCAGCCGGGACGCGGATCGGGCCCGGGTCGCCGGCGTCAAGCATGGCGTCCCGCGCGCGCATTCGGGTTACGAATCCCTCGTGAACGATCCCGAGATCGACGTGGTGATCAACGCGCTCCACAACGGGTTGCACTGCGAATGGACCGTCCGCGCGCTCGAAGCGGGCAAACACGTCCTGTGCGAGAAACCGCTGGCCTGTTCCAGCGCCGAGGTCGAGAAGATGTTCGCCGCCGCCCGGGCGAACGAACGCTGGTTGATGGAAGGGTTCATGAACCGTTTCCATCCACAGATCGCCGAGGCCAAACGCATCATCGCGGCCGGCGGAATCGGCCGGGTCCTCCACGTCCGCTGTCACCGGACCTCCCGCGGTCGCGACCGGGACAATCCCCGCTATTCGCGCGACGCGGGTGGCGGCGCGCTGATGGACATCGGCTGTTACTGCGTGAATCTGTCCCGATTCCTCATCGGCTCCGAGCCGCGGCGCGTTGCGGCCAACGCCCATTTCGACGGGCCGAACGGGGTCGACCTGACCCTGACCGGGTGTCTCCAGTTCGGCGAGGGTGTGACCGCGAACATCCTGTGCAGCATCGAGGCCGAGCCGTCGTACCCGGCGGAAATCGTCGGGACCGACGCCAAGCTGTTGATCCCGCATCCGTGGCTGCCGCCCGCGTGGCCGGCCGAACTTTATGTTACGCGACAGGGCAAGACGGATGTCATTCGGATTGAGGCTGACGACGTGCCGCAACACCAACTCGCGCCATTCGCCCTTGAAGTGAATTACTTCTGTCGGTGCGTGCGGGAGAATCGCGCGCCCCAATTCCCGCCGGATGTCGATGCCGAGCAGGATTCGCGCGCCAACATGCGTGCCATCGAGGCGCTGCTGGAGTCGGCGCGTAAAGGCCGCGCCGTCAAACTGCCGGCGAGACGCTCGTGAATGGCTACCCCTGTCTCTGACCCAGAATCAGGTCGCGGACGGCCTTCGGATTTGGAATCCCCTCGATTTCCTCGTCCGCATCGACGCGGGCCGCGCTCGATATGGTCAGATCGCCGATGCCGACCATTCGCGCGAGCAGACTCTGGTCAATCTCGACCGAACGGATGTCGCGGATGATCAACTCCCGGTAGCTCTTCGAGAGCAGGCCGCGCTCCAGCACGATCCGTCCCGGGTAGATTCGCAGCACGACCGATCTTCGACGGCACCACGCGACAATCCACGGCACGATCAGCCAGCAAAAGACCAAGTACCAGAAGAACTGCCACCACGAGGGCCGCACCTCGGCGAGCAGTTTGTCGGACACCGCCGCGGGTTGCGCGGGCTGCGGAAGCTGCGATGCCACGGGGAAACCACAGTACGGACATGCCGCTGCCGCGGTCGAAACCTCTTTTCCGCATTCGGGACAATCAATCAGTGCCATGGCGTTCGCCGCATCCTAGTCGCGCCGTGGAAAACCTGTCAATACCCGGGGCGGCCCTGCTCGATCCCGCGCGCGATCAACCGGCCTCTAACGTTTCCTCTAGCCAGCTCACTGCGTCCCCGCTCCATCTGCAGTCCCCGATGAAGTAATTTTGCACTTGTATTGGACTGTTGTCGCTTTAAAATGTGCCAGAGAGATGAGTGCCACAACACAATCCCGATACGGCGCCTTCGGATTTTCTCTCAATGCGAATTTGTGCCCTCGGTCTGGCCACCCCCGCCCGAACCAGTCATGTCTTTTTGCAGAAGGGGGACATGGCCACTAAGGGCACCAAGCAGACCCTCGTGGAAGGGGCAAACTCGGCCCGGCCGGTTGCGAAGGCGATGCCACTCCCACGGACCCAAGGCCGTTCTGCTGCCGGGTCCAAGGCTACCACATTCGAGACGCCAGCACGACCATCATGGGCGTTGCAGGATGAATTTCTCGCTGATGGTGACTCCCGCACGAAGGCTAAGCATGACGTGGATGAGATCGTTTACGGCCATTCTTTCCGGAAGTTGGCGCAAAAGACCCAGGTGGTTACTCAGCCACGCGATGAAACATTCCGAACGCGCAATTCACACACGCTAGAAGTAGCTCAGATCGCAGACAACTTTTGTGACTTGCTTCATCTCAATGAAGACGCGACACGCGCGATAGCCTTCGGGCACGATCTCGGACACCCCCCTTTCGCACACATCGGCGAGATGACGCTTCAACGAATTCTTAAGGACTACGTCAAGAAGACACTACGAAACATCGTCGGGAAGCGTGATGGCGAGGAAGAGATACTGAAAGCCTTCGAGTTTACGCACTCCGCCAATTCACGGCGCATTTTATTACGAAAGACAAACGGCGTCACCGACACTACCCTGCTCTCTGTCGTCGGGCACAGTTGGTCACCGTGGAGCAGTGCGAACACCTGCGGATCCTTGCCTGAAGTTGGAGCTCTATTAACAAAGCCCCTAGAGGGAACCACAAGGACATTCCTGCCTTGCTACGAAGCGCAGGCGGTTGCCCTGTCGGATCAAATTGCTGGGCTGAATAGCGACATTGAAGATCTTATAAACATTCATAAGGGGGACGCAGCCCCGCTACGGACAACCGCTCACGACCTTCTTGACATTCTGACGATCAGTAAGGGCGAAAAGGAAGAGGTGTCTGGGTTTCTTAACCAGTGGGTGGTCGCCGAACATGGCTCCGAGGCCCAATCGGCAAGGCGCGGGTGGGGACGCAAGCAGCGATTTCAAGCGATTATCTCCTCGATATATGACCGGTCGCTGAAGGCGGTGGAAAGCTGTAATTCCTCGACGGAAGCTTATAAGGCGCCGTTGAAGCCGGCACCAGCAATTGCAGTCGCCCTGAACGTTCTGGAGCGAGCAACCAGGCGAATGGTTTACACGGAGCCTATGATCCGGGTAAAGGACTCCTTGGCAGAGGCGGCCGTGTCCGTGATGTTCCATCGGCTTCTCACTTACGCGTTCCTTGCATCGAGTGGCGAGGGATGGGTTGACGACGCTCGCAAAGAGACCGAGAGTGAGAGCGACAAACATCTGCTGGCTGATTATGTTAAATGGAAGAAGGACTATTACAGTGAGGTGAAGAACGAAGATGAAAAGCGAGTCATCGAGGGCGCGTTTTCCTGGGCCGGCATGAAGCACGCCGTCTCGTTTCGAGACGACCTCTGGCCTAGAATTCAGCCGGCTGTGGAGACGGTCGATTATATATCGGAAATGACCGATCGCTTCGTTATTTACACCGTATTCCAAGGCCATCCACTGCAAGTCGCGCTTGTGAAGAACTTCGATGCAGGGCCCGCCTACGACAAGGCTGACTAACCGAATGAATGCGTCACACTCACAACGAAGCGCCCCATTAGGAATAAGCGTATGCTCGTAATCTCCCCACCACCAACGACGCCGACAGAAACCAGCGCCGACGGAACGATTAAGTTTAAGCACAGGTTGCTCGATGGGCTGCACGTCGAGGCCTGCGTGTTAAGTCTCGACTATCGCACGCCATCTAGGGTTATCTGTATTTCTTCCCAAGCCGGGTGTCCATACAAATGCTCTTTCTGTGCAAGCGGATATCGGGACTTTATTCGCAATTTACAGGCAGGTGAGATTGTCGAGCAAGTTGAAGCGGCTGAGGAATTAGTCCGCAGCGTCCACGACTATCCGTTCGATGTTACGTATATGGGGGTCGGAGAACCTTTGGCCAACTACTCCGAAGTTACGGCATCGTTCCGTCTCCTCTTGGATAAGTTCCGGAATCTGCATCGCATCAATGTCTCTACCATCGGCCCGAAAGGTATGATCGAGAAGCTTAGTACGCTTCCGCTTTGCGGCCGGCTTCACTTGCAATTGTCGCTGCACTCGGCCTTCGACGACGAACGCTCTCGCTTACTTCGTAGGCAGTTGCCCAGCGTGGTCGATTCTGTTCGGGCGCTACTCGCGTTTGGTAGAGCTATGGAGGACGATCCTTGTGTGAACTATCTGCTGTTCGATGGTATCAACGACAGCCGGGAACACGCATTGGCTCTGGCGAGTGTCCTGCCGAGAGAAGGCTGCTATATCAAAGTCAGCACATTCTGTCCTATCACAGAGAGCACGCTCGTTCCTGCACCCGAGCGGCAACGGCGTGCTTTTGTAGAGGAACTCGAACGCGCCGGTTTAACCGTTAAGACGTTTAGAAGCCGTGGGCAAGATGTCCGTGCTGGCTGTGGACAGCTTCTAGCCGAGACAGAATGAGCACAGATAATGTTACGCTTGTTTTCCTCGCGCATCCTTTCGCAAACGACCCGGTTAGAAATGTCGAACGCGTAGTGCGAATCGCTCGTTTGATTGTACGGTTGTCTTTGGACAAGGCTCTTCCCAAAGTCTGCGCGCCCGTCGTCCCCCATCTCGCCCTGTCCGTTTATGATGAGGATCAGAACGGTCTTGTCCGTCCGATCACGGAGATAGTTAGCCAGCGAATTGTTTCAGCCTGCGATGAGCTGTGGCTTGTTTCGCCACAGACTTCGGCCGGCATGCGACTGGAGATGGAAGCAGCTCGGGTCGCCGGAATTCCTGTCCTTGGTTGGGCGGATGTCGTCCGGCTAGTGCCCCAACTCTCGGCGTCAAGTACAGTGTAGTTCGCGTCGTACTCGCGGACTTTTGGGTTTAATTGGTCACCGCCAGCAGCTGGCAACGACTTGCCCGATTCATCTCGTTGGTACAAGCCACCAAGCCCTGCGCGATTGCGCGCGCAAAATCCTGCCGGTGCGACGTTTAATTTCTTGATTCAGGAGGAGTTCGCTCTAAAATGCGCGCCGAGGAGGAACCTGATTTTTGTGACCAAGATTACTCGAATACACGCCCGCGAAATTCTCGATTCACGCGGGAATCCTACGATTGAAGTGGATGTGGAACTTTCCGGCGGTGCGGTCGGCCGCGCCGCCGTTCCCAGCGGCGCCAGCACCGGCGAATTTGAAGCCTGGGAACTGCGTGACGGCGACAAGAAACGCTTCGGCGGCAAAGGCGTCCTCAAGGCGGTCGCCAACGTCAACACGAAGATCGCCCTCGAACTGCTCGGGCACGACGCGCTCGACCAGGTCGGCATTGACAACCTGATGATTGCGCTCGATGGCACGCCGAACAAAGGCAAGCTCGGCGCCAACGCCATCCTCGGCGTGTCGCTCGCGACCGCGCACGCGGCGGCCACCCAACTCGGCGTCGAACTGTTCAAGTACCTCGGCGGACCAAACGCGAAGGTATTGCCCGTCCCGATGATGAACATCCTCAACGGCGGCGCCCACAGCGATGCGCCGATCGATTTGCAGGAGTACATGATCATGCCCAAGGGCGCGCCGAGTTTCCGCGAAGCGTTGCGGATGGGCGCGGAGGTCTTCCACGCGCTGAAAGGCGTGTTGAAAGCCAACAAACTCAGCACCGCCGTCGGCGATGAAGGCGGGTTTGCTCCCGTGCTCAAGAACAACGAGCACCCGCTCGAAGTCATCCTCGCGGCGATCAAACAGGCGGGCTACAAGCCGGGCAAGGACATCTTCATCGCCCTCGATCCCGCCGCCAGCGAGTTCTACGACGCCGCCTCCAAAAAATACGTCTTCAAGAAATCCGACGGTTCGAAGCGCTCCGCCGAGCAGATGATCGAGTTCTACCGCGGGCTCTGCCGGAAGTACCCGATCGTTTCCCTCGAAGACGGCCTCGCGGAAAGCGACTGGGCTGGCTGGAAGAAGCTCACGGATGCGTTGGGCGATTCGATCCAACTGGTCGGGGATGATGTGTTCGTCACCAACACGAAATTCCTGAAACGCGGCATCGATTTGGGCGTCGCGAACTCGATCCTGGTGAAGGTAAACCAGATCGGCTCGTTGACGGAAACCCTGGATGCGATTGAGATGGCGAAGGAAGCCGGTTACACGGCGGTCATCAGCCATCGCTCCGGCGAGACGGAGGACACCACCATCGCCGATATCGCGGTCGCGACCAACGCCGGCCAGATCAAGACCGGCTCGTTGTGCCGCACCGATCGCGTCTGCAAATACAACCAGCTCTTGCGGATCGAGGAGAGCCTCGGCAAGGACGCCATCTATGGAGGCAAACTCTAGGCAATGAGTTGGACCTCGGCATTGTGGTCCCGATTGCAGTCGCTCGGGTTTTTCGTCTTCGTGGCGGTCGTCGGATTTGGCGTGGCGCTGTTGTTCGTGCCGCTGCTTCACCAGCGTCACGCGATGCAATTGGACATCGCCCGGCTGGACCACGAGATCGAGCAACAGGAAGCGCTGGAGAACAAACAACAGACCGAAGTCGAAGCGTTGAAGACCGACCCGAGCTACGTCGAGCGGACGGCGCGCAACAAGCTGAACCTCTCGCGACCGAACGAAATGATCTTCCGGTTCGAACCCGCGCCGCAGACGCCGGTTCCCCAGCGTTGAACGCGTTCCGGCTCGCGCGGTGTTGACCGGGATTCAGGGCTTGACGAACCCCTGCTCCGCCCCTAAGGTGCAGCAGACTTTCGACTGCGGGGTGGAGCAGCCCGGTAGCTCGTCAGGCTCATAACCTGAAGGTCGTGGGTTCAAATCCCACCCCCGCTACCAACTTGGGCGCGCAGGTTTGCGTGAATCCTGCGCGCCTTTTTTGCCTCTAGCTCTTTGCCGTTCCCCAACGGCGGTAGAGGAAGCGTTCCCACGGCGAAAAGAGGATTTTATCCGCGAGCAGACCGATGACGATGATGACCAGCATGATGCCGATGACCTGGTCCATGGCCTGGAGTTCGCGTCCGTAGTTCAACAGGTTGCCCAGCCCAAATCCCGTCAAGATCGTCACGTAAATCTCCGCGGCCATCAGCGAACGCCACGCGAACGCCCATCCCTGTTTCATGCCGCTGACGATGAACGGCAGCGACGCGGGCACGATCACCTTCGCCCACGTGTGCCATTGCTTCGAGCCCATCGTGCGCGCCGCGTGCGCGTAAATGGGCGGTACCGTCCGCACGCCGTTGTCCGTCGCGATCACCACCGACCACAGCGTGCCCATGATGACCACGAACAGCATCGCCGCCTCGGTCTGCCCGAACCACAGCAACGCCAGCGGCACCCAGCACACACTCGGAAGTGTCTGCAATCCCAACGCGATGACGCCCAACGTGGCTTCGCAGAACTTGAATCGCGCCGTCAGCAACCCCAACGGCAACCCCAGGATCAACCCGAGCGCGTAGCCGATGACCAGGCGCCGGACGGTCACCAGCGTCGCGCGTTCGAGGTCACCGCTGGCAAGCGCGCCCTTGAGGTAGCTCGCCACCGCCAGCGGCGACGGCACGAGCACGGGCGACCAGATCTTCATCCGCACCAGCACTTCCCAAATGCCGATGAGCAACACGAAAAATGCGATGACCATCAACCGCCGCCTCACTCCCCCACCTCCACCAACTCCGGGTTCAGGTGTCGCTTCAGGGCGCGGGTGATCTCCGTGGAATACTTCGCCAGGGCGACGCTGTTGATGTCGCGGGGCCGCGGCAACTCGACGCCAAACTTTTCCTGAATACGGCCCGGGTGCGGCGAGAACAACACCACGCGGTCGCCCAGACAGGTGGCCTCGCGAACGTTGTGGGTAACGAATACGATCGTCTTCTTTCGTTCCTCCCAGATGCGTTGGATGTCGCCGTAGAGTTGTTCGCGGGTAAGCGCATCCAGCGCTCCAAATGGTTCATCCATCAGGAGCACCCGTGGATTGGGCGCGAGGGCGCGGGCCAACGCGACGCGTTGTTTCATGCCGCCGGACAGTTCATGGATGTTGGCGTTGGCGAATTTGCTCAAGCCCACGAGTTGGAGGTAGTACTTCGCCACCTCGCGACGCTCGCTCGACGACAAGTTCGGTTTGAGCTTCAGGCCGAACATCACGTTGTCCATCACGTCGAGCCAGGGAAATAGCGCCGATTCCTGGAACATCATCATCCGCTCGCGGCCCGGACCGGTGACGGGTTTGCCGTCGGCCAACACCTGCCCGCTGTCCGGCATCTCCAGACCCGCGATGATGTTCAGGAGCGTGGACTTGCCGCAACCCGACGGGCCGACCAGGCACACAAACTCGCCCTCGTGAATGTTCAGCGACACGTTGTCGAGCGCGTGCACGGTCGCCCGGCGTGTTCGAAACCATTTCGACACTCCGTCGACAACCAGCTTCACCGGTTGGACGTTTTGGAGTTCGTCCTGAATCGCCATCATTTGATTTCGGCCAGGCCTTTTTCCCGCAAGACCTCATTGAGCAGCTTGAGGTCATAGATGTGCGACAAATCCGGCTTCTCCTTCAGGAATCCAATGTGATACGCGTCCTCGGCGGACTTCAACAGCGAGTCAGTGACCGGATCGTAGGTGATTTGCAACCGCTTCCACGCGCCGTCCAATATGGCCTGCGGGAGCGCCCGGGTCGTCTCCGCCCGGATCTCGTCATTCAGGATTCGCTTCGCTTCGTCGGGGTGCGTGTTGATCCATTCCGTCAACTCCACGTGGGCGGTAATCCATTTCTTCAGCAAGGCCGGGTGGTCGCTGAGAAACTTGACGCTGCTGACCAGGTGCGTGGTGACGTACCGGCCGCCCGTGTCGTGCCACAGCGATCCCTCATCCAGATATACCTTGCCCTTGCCCTCGACCACCAGCCGACTCACCCACGGTTCGACGGTCCACACCGCGTCCATCTCCCCTCGTTGGAACAGGGAGAGTTGATCGGGGTTGTCCGTGGGAATGACCCGCGCATCACCACCGACCATGGTGATCCGCAGCCCCTTCGACAGCAACCAGGCGCGACAGGCCACGTCCTGGGTGTTGCCGAATTGTGGCGTGCCAATTCGCTTGCCTCGAAAATCGGCGTCCTTCGTAATTCGCTCGTCGGGTTGCACCACCAGCGCGGCGCCGCCGCTGCACGCGCCGGCCACAATGCGGATCTCTTCGCCATGCGACCGCAGGTAGGCGTTGATCGCCGGATTCGGACCGACATAGGTGAGGTCGATCGACCGCGCAAAAATGGCTTCCATCGCGCTTGGCCCGGCGTTGTACACGAACCACTGCACTTCGACGTCCGGCCCGAGCCGTTCTTCAAACCACCCCTTGCCCGCGCGGCTCAACCCGTGGGCAATCACGGCCTGCGCATGGGTCACATTCGGAAAATGGCCCACGCGCAAGACGATCTTTTCCGCGCGAACGGAAGCGCACAGGCCCAGACACAGCACCAGCATCAACGTCGTTTTCATCAGATTCACTTCTTCAATTCCGCAAACGGCAGCGGTACTTTGTCCCGTCGCATTTTGCGAAGGGTCACTTCGACAGTGTCGGCCAGGGTATACCGATCCAGAATGTTGGCGATCGCGTTGCGGACATCCACCATCAACAATCGCAGTCCACAATGCGCTTCATCGGGACAGGAACACGGGTGGTAGGCGGTCACACTCGCGCAGGAAATCGGCGCCAGCGGCCCGTCGATCAACCGCACAATCTCGCCAATCGTGATTTTGGCCATCGGTTTCCTGAGAAAATAGCCGCCGCCCTTGCCGCGTTTGCTGTCCAAATAGCCCGCCCGATTCAATTCCAGCAAAATCGCTTCCAAAAACTTCACGGGGATGTTTTCCTTCTCAGCCAATTGACGGATCTGGATCATCGGCCGACCCAGTTCCTGCGCGATTCCGAGATTGATCAGCGACCGCAGGGCATACTCGCCTCGTTTCGACACCTTCATGCCGAGCGAAGTCTACACGCGAACTAGAGAATTGCAAACTTGTTTTCCGTCCCCGCGCCGGTCACGAGGCGCGAAACACTTTCATTCCTTCGGTGGCCAGGAAAATCTTGTCCGCTCGTGGCGTCCAATCATACGACACATTCAGGAGCGTGATGTCCTTGGCTGCCACTGCCCCTGCCGGCCCCCCAACGTGAGGGCCGGCATGATGAATGTGTAGAGACATCATTTCACGGGTTGAGAGATCGCCGTTAGAATTGGAATTGCACGCGACCAAACATGTCCTCCTCGGTCTCGCGGTTCTTGACCGTGTACGCGGTCGCTGCCGTGCTCCCTGCGCCGCCGTCGAACACCGTCTGTTCATAATCCAGGGCTAGCTTGACGCTCCTGTTCAGGTACCAATTGAGGCCTACACCCCACTCACGCGCTTCTTGGGCCGACTTCGTTGGGTCAGCAAACCGCAAGCCCCCCGCTGTCGGATTCTTGCTGAACGCGTCCGGGTCCATTCGCAATTCACCGTAGCGCGCCACGACTTCAACCGCCCCCCAACCGCCAGCGGCCGGGTTGAATGGATGGCGCGGTGCCAACACGTATGCTGGATTATAGGGCGAACCACGATATTGCGCTTCTTCGCCTGTGAGGAAGAAGCCACCCATTACCTGACAGGCTGTGTTACGAATATTGTCCGTGAGCGTTCCCGCGCGAACGTCCTCTTCCGACATGGCGTATTCCCCCAGCAAGTTAAACGGTCCGTAGTAATAATAGGCCTGCGGTGTGCCGCGCATCTCCCTCCCATCGTTGGCTACCCCTGAACGGTAGGAAAACATCGTCAGTTGTCCCGTTGTCTTGTAGGTCGGCAGGTTCGTGGCTGAACTCGTAAACTTCTGGTCTCCAATCGTCCCGCCCGCCCCAAAGCCAAATCCTTGTAACGGACGTATCGTGGTGGTCTTGAACGGCTGGATGAAAATGCGCGCCGCCCCGTCTTTCGGGTCCGCCGAGTCAAGATCAGCGATTCCCCCGTCAACAACACCGTTAAATATGCCGCCGGCGTAACTAACGACTCCTCCCAGCAAATCCCCCGACACTTGGGCGCCAACATCACGCTGTGGCACCAGATCCGATGGCAAGCCGCGCTCCATGAAAATCAAATCGGTGTCCGACTGCAGTTGCTCCAATCCGACGGGTGGTTTGAATTTGCCGACTCTGATCTTCAACCATGGTAACGAATGCCATTCCATATAGGCGTCCTGCAGAATCGTCGAGGAAGCAGCCCCGTTTCCGAAGTCCGGCATGAGGCGGAAATCGAAATCATGATAGAACGTGCCCTCGAAAATCGGCCGAACTCGCCGCATGAGAAATGTGTCGACTCCATTCTTGGCTTCGTCGTGAAGATAGAACCTTCCGTCCGCCTGCGCGTACCCGAGGAGCCGCAACACGAAGTTGGTGTTCGGCGATTGCAGGCCAAATCCAGCGCGCCCCGCCAGGACGGCTGGTCCCGTCTTCGTCACCTGTAAAACCTGATTCGACAACTGCTGCGCCTGCTGCTGCGCTTGTTGTCGGTCAAGCTCGCGCTGCTGTTTCAGGTCCTGGATCTCCTGCTCCAACCGATTAATCTTGTCATCGACCGTAGCGGCCGGCGTGGTGTTGGTGTCATCCGCGAATAAACTGCCGGTGGACGCAACGACCGTTGCCACCACCATCATCAGAACTAGAATGCGTTGATGCGTCTTCATGGTTCCTTTCTCTTCGACTCCTCCTGCGATTATTGAGTTCTGAACCGCTCACCCAGTATATTGTCTATCTATATAGTAGACTTTGTTAAGTCTACTAATATGATAGATGTTTGCAAGCGTTATTTTCCGATTTTTTCAGTTCGGCGGTGTTTCTGTGCAACCCGTTGCGCCGTAGGGTCTTACCTCGAAGCCTCATCGCTTCACACGTCGCTCACCCTCATTATTTGGCCGACGAAACCGCTATCCGCTTTGGAACGGAGTGCCGCTGGCTTTGGGGGGACGGGAGCGGCCAACGAAGCCGGCCAGAACGAGAATCGTCACCAGATAGGGAAGGACCTGGATGAATTCAACGGGGATGGGGTGCCCGCCCCAAACCGCCACGCCTTGGAGACGAATCTGCACGGCATCGGCAAACCCGAAGAGCAAACACGCCAGCGCCGTCGGCAGTGGTTTCCACTTGCCGAAGATCAGCGCGGCCAGCGCCATGAAACCGCGGCCCGCCGTCATGTCGCGCGAGAACGACGACGAGAGGAAAATGGACAGCGACGCGCCGCCCATTCCCGCCAGCGCGCCGCTGACCAGCACCGCCATCCAGCGGACCCGGTTGACTCGAATCCCGGCCGCATCAAGCGCCTCGGGGTGTTCGCCGGCGAAACTGACCCACAAACCGGTTGGCGTATATTTCATCCAGAGCACGCACGCCGCCACGAGCGCCCAGCTCAGGTACAACGGCGCGGACCGAAACCGCTCGTGAAGCGGGATGGCGGGCGTCGAGCCGGTAACGTCGTAGAGGATCTTGCAAAGAAATGGTGTAAGCCCCATCGCCAGCATATTGATCGCCGTGCCGGCCACAATTTGATTGGCCCGCAACCGAATCACGAACAACGCGTAAACGGCGGCCAACAGAACGCCCGCGGCCATTCCGAACGCGCAGCCCAGCCAGGGCGAATGGGTCAGCAATGTCCCCACCGCCGCGGCAAACGCGCCGAGAAGCATAAGGCCTTCGAGCGCGATGTTGATCACGCCCGAGCGCTCGCTGAACATTCCGCCAAGCGCCGCGAAGATCAGCGGTGTCGACACCCTCAGTGTGGACGCAGCGAGGTCCCCGGTCATTGTTCGCCCCGTTTCTTCATCCAGCTCCACAGTCCGTCCGCCGAAACCGACAGAATAATGAGCGCCTGAAGGACCAGCGAGAGCTCGCGCGTGACGTGCTCGGTTTCAAAGTCCAAATCCGCGGTGCCTTTATGGAGCGCGCCGAAAAGCAACGCGGCGGCGACCACGCCCGCAGGCTGGTTGCGTCCTAACAGCGCCACGGCGATCCCGATGAACCCGTACTCGGGAGAGAATCCGAGACGAAACTTGCCGGCATTGCCCAGGACCTCGCCAACGCCCACGAGTCCGGCCAGTCCGCCGGCCACGGCCAGCGCGATGATGGTCATGCGGCTCGTGTTGATTCCCGCCGCGCGCGCGGCGGATTCGTTCTGGCCCACGGCGCGCATCTCAAATCCGACGACGGTCCGCCACAAGAGAATCCAGACGAGGACCGCCGCCAGAATCGCCAACGGCAACGCCATGCTCACGGGCGCGCCGCCGAAAATTCCAAACTGGCTGATCAGGTAACCCGCGCCGATGGATCGTGTCTCGGGATTTTGTGTATCGGGATTCTTGAGCAGATACAACGTCACGTAACTCGCGAGGCCGGCGGCGATAAAATTGAGCATGATCGTATTGATGACCTCGTGGCTGCCGCGCCTGGCGCGTAGCCAGCCGGGGATGGCACCCCAAATCGTCCCCGCCGTGATTGCCGCCAAGACCGCCAGCATCGGTGCCAACGGCCACGGTAACCCCGGCCAGACGGCGCCGACCACCGCCGCCGCGAGAGCGCCAAGCGTGAGTTGTCCCTCGGCGCCAATGTTGAACAAGCCCGCCTGAAACGGCACCGCAACCGCAAGCCCGGTGAACACCAGCGGCGTCGAGTAAAACAACGTCATCCCGAAGTCGTAGCGGGAGCCAAATGCGCTCCTCCAGAGAATTTGCAGAACGTGCCACGGGCTTTCGCCGGCGAGCCGCGTGACTCCGAGCCCGAGGGCCAGCCCGAAGACCACGGCAAGGACAGGCTGCAGAAGTTTTCTCATGAACCGGCCATCTTCAATCCCAGCTCGCGCTCGGAAACCTGCCCGCGAGCGAACTCGGCCGCGATCCGGCCCTCGTACATCACGAGAATGCGGTCCGACAGGGTCAGGATGTCTTCCAGTTCGAAGGAGACAAGCAGGACGCCCGCGCCTTCATCGCGCGCGCGGACGATTCGATTATGAATGAATTCGATCGCGCCCACGTCCACCCCGCGCGTCGGCTGGGCGGCGATCAACAGGCGCGGTTTCCTCTGGAATTCGCGCGCTACGATCAGCTTTTGCTGGTTCCCACCGGAAAGCTTTCCGGCCGGAATCGCCAGATCGCGCGGGCGCACGTCGTATTCTTCCACCGCTTGCGTGGCGGCGGCCCGGAGGTTCTTCGAATTCAACAGGCCGGCCTGGCTGAACGCCGTGCTTCGTTGCAAACCCAACAGGAAATTCTCGCTCACGGGTCGCTCCAGCAGAAGTCCCTCGCGTTGGCGGTCCTCGGGGATCACGGCAACGCCGAGATCGCGAATCCTTCGCGCTTCCCAATGCGTCACGTCTTCACCCAGAAACCGGACCGTACCCGACGTCCGGCACAGCGGATCGCGTGGATGAAGAATGGCCTCCAACAATTCCGACTGTCCATTGCCCTCGACCCCGGCGATGCCGACGATCTCGCCGCGCTTCACGGAAAAACTCACCTCCGAAAGTTTGTGACGGCTTCCGGCCACTGTTCCCGCCAGACTCAACGCCGCGATCTCCATGGCCAGTTCATCGCGAGGATGTGCGGGTGGAACGTGAATATTCAAGACCACCTTCCGTCCGACCATGAGGTTGGCGAGTTCTTGCGGATTGGTCTGCGAGGTCGGCATCTCACCGGTGACCTTGCCCGCGCGAAACACCGTGACATGATCGGTGAAGGACATCACCTCTTTGAGCTTGTGTGTGATGAGGATGATCGTCTTGCCTTCGTCGCGAAGCTTCTTCAGGTTACGAAACAGTTCGTTGGTTTCCTGGGGCGTGAGGACCGCGGTTGGCTCGTCGAGAATCAGAATCTTCGCGTCGCGATACAACAGCTTCAGGATTTCGACCCGCTGTTGCGCGCCCACGGGAAGTTCTTCGATGGTTGAATCCCAGTCAACCGGCAGGCCGTATTGCCGGGCCAACGCATCCAGACGCGCGCGGGCTTTCTTCCGTTCCACCACGCCGTAACGGACCGGTTCCGCTCCGAGCAGGATGTTGTCCAATGCCGTGTACGGACCCGCAAGCATGAAATGC
Organism: Verrucomicrobiia bacterium; assembly: GCA_050015495.1. Lineage (GTDB taxonomy): Bacteria > Verrucomicrobiota > Verrucomicrobiia > Palsa-1439 > Palsa-1439 > Palsa-1439. The sequence goes on along the minus strand of JBEKBH010000003.1, from coordinate 164,355 downwards.
TGGTGCACCATGCCGATACCGGCGGCGATGGCGTCCGCCGGCGATTCCCACACACACGTCCTGCCGTGGACAATGATTTCCCCCGCGTCCGGCGGGAAAATGCCGTAGAGCATCTTCATCGCGGTGGATTTGCCCGCGCCGTTCTCGCCGATCACGCCGTGAATCGTGCCCGGCTGAATCCGCAGATTCACCCCCGCGTTGGCGACCACACTGCCAAACCGCTTGGTCAGTCCGCGCAATTCAACCGCTGCCGCTGTCTCGGGCGCCATGGCTTCGCAGTGTCCAGATTTGAATGGGCGGAGTCAATGCATTCTGAGTCGGGGCAAAACTAGACTCCGTCCGACCGTGGTGGCTTGGCCAACCTGAGACCCTTCAACAAACTCTGGGTTAAAGGTCCATCACTTCTTGTAGTAATCCGGGACGATGATCTTGCCGGCGATGACGTCGGTTTTCAGGGCGTCGGCACGCTGGCGGACGGACTCTGGCAGAAGTTTCTCGTTGTATTCGTCGATGGAATAATCGACGCCTTTATCGGCGAGTCCGAAGCGCTTCAGGCCGCTGGTGAACTTCCCGTTTTGCGCGTCCTGAATGGCCGAGAACACCGCCAGATCGACCCGCTTGAGCATGCTGGTGAGGATTTGGCCGGGCTTCGTCCAGTCCTGGTTGGAATCGACGCCGATGGCGAGCTTCTTCTTCTCCTCCGCCGCGTCGAACACGCCAAAACCCGACGCGCCGGCGGCGGCAAAAATCACGTCCGCGCCCTCATCGTACTGGGCCATGGCGAGTTCCTTGCCCTTGGGCGGATTGTTCCATGCTTCGCTGGTCACGCCGACGTAGTTGGCGATGACGGTGACCTGCGGGTTGATCTTCTTCGCGCCGGCTTCGTACCCCATCTCGAAACGGCGGATCAGGGGAACGTCCATTCCCCCGACGAATCCGACCTTGCCCGTCTGGCTGGTCATGGCGGCGATGGCGCCGACAATGTACGCGCCCTCGTGCTCCTCGAACATGAGCGACCGGACATTCGGGCCGTCCACCTGCGAGTCCACAATCACAAAATGTTTCTGCGGAAATTGCGCGGCGACCTTGGCGATGGCTTCCTTCTGCGCGAACCCAATCCCGATGATCAGGTCGAAATCTTTTTGCGCGAACGCCCGCAGGAGCGGCTCGAACGAATTATCATCCGTGGCCTCGACGTATTTTAGGGTGATCCCAAGCTTCTTCTTCGCTTCGGTCGCGCCTTCGTACGCCGAGGCGTTGAACGACTTGTCGTCTTTGCCGCCGCGATCCAGCAGTAGGCCGACCTTGAATTCCGCAACCGCCGACGGCGTCACCATCCCCAGAAGGCCAGCCAGTGAAATCGCCGCCATCCCATACGTCCGCAGACGGCGTTGAAGCAAAGTTGACATCATGTAGCCTCTTGTAGGCCGAACGGCCCGCCGGGTCAAGGCGTTGCTAGCGCTTGATTTCGCTTCCTCCACAGGAGTAGAATCCGTCCAGAAAAAATCAGAAACGCTGCACCTATTTTGGGAGGCTTTTCCATGTCACTCCTCATCAAGAATGGCCGTATCGTCACCGCAGGCGAACAGTATACCGCAGACATCTTCTGCGACGGCGAACAAATCACGCGCATCGGCACGAACCTCGATGCGCCCCCGAAAGCGACGGTCGTCGATGCCACGGGCAAATACGTGTTCCCCGGCTTCATCGACCCGCACACGCACATTTACCTGCCGTTCATGGGCACGTTCTCGAAGGACACGCACGAGACTGCTAGCAAAGCTGCGCTCGTCGGCGGCACCACGACCTTTATCGAAATGGTCTGCCAGGCGCGCAACCAGCAGCCCATCGCCGATGGATTCGAGTTCTGGCTGAAGAAGGCCGAGGGCAACAGCGCCTGCGATTTCACGTTCCACCAGACCATATCGCGCCTCGACAAGGAAGCCGAGGGACAGCTCATCGAGATCGTCAAAGCGGGCATCGCGAGCTTCAAGATCTTCCTCGCCTACAAAGGCGCATTCGCCGTCACCGATGAAGAGCTGTATCACATCATGCGTCTGGCAAAGAAACTTGGGGTGATCGTCACTGCCCACTGCGAGAACGCCGATCTCGTGTTGGAGTCGCAGAAGAGGCTACTCGCCGAAGGCAAGACCGGCCCTGAATGGCATTACTGGAGCCGACCGCCCCGCGTCGAGGCCGAGGGCGTGCATCACCTGTTAACTTTCGCCGAGATGTTCGACACCCACGTGTATACCGTGCACACCAGTTGCGAGGAATCGATCACCGAAGCACTGATCGGCAAGCAACGCGGAGTGAAGGTCTGGATTGAAACGCTGATCGAGTATCTCGTGCTCGACAAGAGCTACGCCGAACTCCCCAACTTCGAAGGCTCGAAGTACGTCATGTCGCCCCCACTCCGCGACAAGAAGAACCAGGAAGTCCATTGGAACGGTTTGCGCCAGCGGTTCATCAGCACCGTCGCGACCGACCATGCGCCGTTTGATTTCAAGGGCCAGAAGGAAATGGGCCGCGGCGATTTCACCAAGATCCCCAACGGCATCCCGGCGATCGAGGACCGGGTGAACCTGTTGTACACGCACGGCGTTGCCGATGGCCGGCTCGACCTGAACACGTTCGTCGATTGCGCCAGCACGCAGGCGGCGAAGTTGTTCGGCCTCTTCCCACGCAAGGGCACGATCGCCGTCGGCAGCGACGCCGATCTCGTCGTCTACGATCCCGACTATCGCGGCAAAATCTCGCAGAAGACGCAGTACATGAACCTCGATTACAGCGCGTTCGAAGGCTGGCCGATCAAAGGCCGTCCGCACGTCGTCACTGTCCGCGGCGAAATCGCTGCCAAGGACGGGAAATTCGTCGGCAAAGTCGGCCGCGGCAAACTCGTCAAACGCGACCCGACGCATTTTTGAGCGCTAGACGCGGCTCTTCCAGTAGTCCGGATCGCGATGGAGATGCATTACGGCGAGGATGAATATCTCGTCGTTCTCGATGCTGTACAACACGCCATAGGGGAACCGGTGGACAAGGCAGCGCCGCACATCATCTTTGAGGACAGGCCACGCAGTTGGATAGTCTACAGCATTCTGAATGGTGGAGAAAACCTCGATTGAAAAATCGAGTCCGAGGCCGGTATCAACGCTCTCGTAATAGTCAATGGCGGCGAAGAACTCGGCCTTGGCTTCCGGGTGGAACGCGAAGGTCATTTCCCGAAGCGCTTCTGAACTTCCCTAATTACCACGTCACCGGGCACGGCCTTCACCCTGCCCAATCGCAACTCAGCGAGCCGACGTTTGGCCACCGCCACCCATTTCCGGTCAACCGCCGCATCGGTAGGATTCAAGGAACGGAGCAACGAATCCACCAACTTGGCCCGTTCCTCAACCGGAAGAGATTCGGCGTCACGGATGATTTCCTTAACATCAGCCATAATCTTCACTTTAAGACTACCATAATTGCCGCGGCGTTGCCAGTTCGTAGATCGCGGCGAATGCGGGCAGATTCGGCGCGCGCGACCCGACGCATTTGTGACGGCGTGCCATTGCAAGTGTTACACATCTCGTCACCAGAAGCGCGGTGTCGCTAACGGAAGGCGTAGCTGCCGAAATTCAGATTCTCACCGCAGTGGAAGAGGCCCGACGTGCGCTTGAGCATGTGAGATTGTACGGCGTTACGCCAGCTCCAGTTGAGCCTGAGACAGCCGATCGCAAGATTGCGGCTTTGGGTCGTGTTCTTGACGTATTTGGCCGAGACGTCAACGTCACGAACGAATGCAAGCGGCGACTCGCTCGACGGAATATCAACATGCGCGGCCATGTTTCCATCAGAACATATGATGACCTCATACGGGACGCACGAGCATACGTAGAGTCGATAAGCACTGCATTACGAGCTGACTAGCTGTATTTGTGCGGTCGTGCAGGCTTCTGACGGTGATGATCCTTACCCGCCGGCGATGGCGCCGATGATCAGGAGTGGTTCCTTCCCGGAAACCACGGCTTCCGGCAACGGTTCATCCGGCGACTTGTTGGACCAGTCTTCCTCGCAGGCGTAGAACCGCAGGAATGGCCGACGCTTTTGCGTGACGTGATCGCGGATCGTCCCCGCCAATACCGGATACTGGCTTTCGATCGCATCGAGGACTGTTCGCAACGTCACGGGGCCTTTCACTTCGAGCGCCACCTCGCTGTCGACGTGCGCCAGCGTCCGCAGATGAAATGGCAGCACGACGCGAATCATGACAGTGTCTGGACTTCCACCGACAGCACAGCGGGAAGGTCGCGGACGATGGGTGACCAACGGTCCCCACCATCCGCCGACGCGTACACCTGTCCGCCGGTGGTGCCGAAATACACGCCGCACGAATCGAGCGAATCCACCGCCATCGCCTCGCGCAACACGTTGACGTAGCAGTCGCGTTGCGGCAGGCCGTTCGTGAGCGCTTCCCATTCGTCGCCGCCGGTTCGACTCCGGTACACGCGCAGTTTGCCGTCGGGCGGATAATGCTCGGAATCGCTCTTGATCGGGACAACGTAAATGGTGTTCGGCTCGTGCGCGTGAACGTCGATGGGAAACCCGAAGTCGGTCGGCAAATTTCCGCTGACCTCGTGCCACGACTCGCCGGCGTCGTCGCTGCGGTTGACATCCCAGTGCTTCTGCATGAACAGCACATTCGGGCGCGACGGGTGCATCGTGATGCGGTGCACGCAATGGCCGACATCCGAACTCTTGTCCGGCAATTCATACGAGGATTTGAGGCCGCGCGTGGCCGGCCGCCAGGTCTTGCCGGCGTCGTCGGTGCGGAACACGCCCGCGGCGGAAATGGCGACATAAATGCGGTTCGGGTTGCTCTTGTCGAGAAGGATCGTGTGCAGGCCCATTCCGCCGGCGCCGGGTTGCCAGAGATGACCTTTGGCGCTGCGCAGGGCCGGTAGCTCCTGCCAGGTTCGTCCGCCATCGGTCGTGCGGAACAACGCGGCGTCCTCCACGCCCGCGTACACGGTATCCGGGTCGGTCAACGACGGTTCGAGATGCCAGACGCGCTTGAACTCCCATGGGTGCGGCGTGCCGTCGTACCACAGGTGCTTGCCGACTTCGCCCTCGTACACGAACTTGTTGCTCTCGCCCTTGGGCATGCCGTCGGGAGTCGTCGTAGGCCCGCCGCCGGGCGTCTCCCAGGTCTTCCCGCCGTCATCGGAGCGCTGGATGATCTGCCCAAACCACCCGCTGCACTGCGAGGCGTACAAGCGGTTCGGGTCAATGGGCGAACCCTTCACATGGTAAATCTCCCAGCCACCAAAGTGCGGGCCGCTGATATCCCATTTCTTGCGCGTGCCATCCGAGGTCAGGATGAACGCGCCTTTTCGTGTGCCCACCAGAACTCGTACTCTGCTCATCGTTTCCTCCCACCGCGGCGTTTTATGACGCGGTCGTTTTTTCGAGAAGACGTACAATTGAACAAACTGCGACGGCCAAATCTCGCATACGACGGTGGCCGGAGCAATCCCGCAAACGCCCAGCGGCATATTTCTCCATCTCCGGGAAGTTTTGCGTTGCGCCGCGCCGGGCGTCGCCTATAATTCATTGACAGGGCGGAGGCAGTTGCGACCATCGCCCCGCTGGCCGCGCGAAACGGAGAACGTCTATAATGATGAAGAATCTGGCCCCGAAGTTGTCCGACGCCGAGTACGAGAGGAATTTCGCCGACATCAACCCGCCGTTCGCGCCCCACAACTCCAAGATCGAGGCCAACCGCTGCCTGTTCTGTTTCGACGCGCCGTGCACGCGCGCCTGTCCGACGCACATCGACATTCCCGCATTCATCAAGAAGATCGCCTCGGGCAACATGCGCGGCAGCGCCAGGGAAATCCTCGATGCCAACATTCTCGGCATGAGTTGCGCCCGCGTTTGTCCCGTCGGTTCCCTGTGCGAAGGCGCTTGCGTCTACAACGAACGCGAGACCGAGCCGATCCAGATCGGCCGGCTCCAACGCTACTCCATCGATTGGTTTTACGAGAACTGGGACAAGGCGAAGTCGATGTTCGCGCCGGGCAAGCCCAACGGCAAGAAGGTCGCCTGCATCGGCGGCGGGCCAGCGAGCCTGTCCTGCGCGTTCTATCTCGCGCAACTCGGGTACGCCGTCACGATTTACGACAAGAACGACAAACCCGGCGGCCTCAATACCTACGGCATCGCCCGCTACAAGATGTCCGCCGAGGAAGCCCTCCAGGAAGTGAAACTCGTCGAGCACGTCGGCGTGACGTTCAAACAGAAGACCGAGGTGGGCAAAGAGATCAAAGTCGACAAGCTCACGAAGGAAAACGATGCCGTGTTCGTCGGCATCGGCCTCGGCCAAACCGATGACCTCAGCGTCCCGGGCGAGGACCTGCCGGGCGTGGTGGACGCCATCACATTTATTGACGACCTCAAACACAACAAGCTTCGCAACGTTCGGGTGGGGCGACGTGTTGCCGTCATCGGCGCCGGCAACACGTCGGTCGACGCGGCGACCCAGGCCAAACGTCTCGGCGCGGAGATGGTCATGGTGCTCTACCGCCGCGGCGAGACCGAGATGCCCGCGTACAATTACGAGTACGAGATCGCCAAGAAAGACGGTTGCGTCTATTATTTCCTCACCGCTCCCAAACGGATCATCGGCAAGAAAGGCGTCGAGGGCATCGAGTGCGTCCGCATGAAACTCGGCAAGCCCGACCGTTCCGGCCGACCCGCACCCGAACCGGTTCCCGGCAGCGAGTTCGTCCTCGAGTGCGACATGGTCATCAAGTCGCTCGGCCAGAAAAAGCGGCGCGACTTCATCCAGAAGATGCTCGGCCTGAAGACTGACAACCGTGGCCGGATCGTTGTCAACGAAACCACCCTCCAGACCAGCAACCCGAAGTTTTATGCCGGCGGCGATTGCGTCAACGGCGGTCGCGAAGTCGTCAACGCCGTCGCCCACGGCAAACGCGCCGCCTGGGCCATCCACAAACAGGTCACAGGCGAGGACATCGACCTCGACGGCCTGTGGAAGACCGAGTCCATCCGCCGCGTCGCCAACACGGCCAGTCATCAGTACGCATGAATGACAACCCTCACCCTGACCCTCTCCCTTGCGATCAAGGGCGAGGGAAACTCTCCTCTCCCCCGCGGGGAGAGGATTGAGGTGAGGGGGAAGTGACATAAGACAATTTTTGGAGGAAAGAATCATGGCAGATTTAAGCGTCAATTGCGCGGGCATCAAATCCCCCAACCCATTCTGGCTCGCCAGCGCCCCGCCCACCAACAGCGGCGCGCAAATCCAACGCGCGTTCGACCTCGGCTGGGGCGGCGCGGTGTGGAAGACGCTCGGCGAACCGATCATCAACGTCAATTCCCGCTTCTGGTCGCTCGATTACGGTTCGACCCGCATGATGGGCCTCAACAACATCGAACTCATCACCGCGCGTCCGTGGGCCACCAACATCCGCGAGATCATCGAGACGAAAAAGAAGTACCCGAAGAACGCCCTCATCGTGTCGATGATGATCGAATCCAAGCGCGAGTCGTGGCACAAGGCCGTCAAGGAGGTCAACGACACCGGCTGCGACGGCATCGAGTTGAATTTCGGTTGCCCGCACGGGATGAGCGAGCGCGGCATGGGCAGCGCCGTCGGCCAGGTCCCCGAGTACACAAAGATGATCACCGAATGGGTCAAGGAAGTCGCCGAGGTCCCCGTGCTCGTGAAGTTGACGCCGAACATCAGCAACGTCGCCGTGATCGGTCGCGCCGCCGCCGCCGGCAAGGCCGACGGCATTTCGTTGATCAACACCATCAACTCGATCATGGGCATCAACCTCGACAATTTTTCGCCCTACCCGAGCGTGGACGGCCAAGGCTCCCATGGCGGTTACTGCGGCCCGGCGGTCAAACCCATCGCCCTCAACATGGTCAGCGCCATCGCCAAGGACCCCGAGATCGGCATTCCGGTGTCCGGCATCGGCGGCATCGCCACGTGGCAGGATGCGGTCGAGTTCATGTTGCTCGGCGCGTCGAGCGTGCAGGTGTGCACCGCCGTCATGCATTACGGCTATCGCATCGTCGAAGACATGATCGACGGCCTCTCGAATTGGATGGACGAGAAGGGTTACCGGAAGTGCACCGACTTCATCGGCAAGGCCCTGCCCAACATCAAGGACTGGTCCGACCTCAACCTCAATTACCGCATCATCGCCAAAATCAATTCCGACCTCTGCATCGGGTGCGAACTTTGCCACGTCGCCGCCTGGGACGGGTCCCACCAGTGCATCGACCTCGAAACCGGCAACGGCCATCGCGTTCCCGTCATCAACGAACCCGAGTGCGTCGGGTGCAACCTCTGCATGCTCGTCTGCCCGGTCGACGGCTGCATCACCATGGTCGAGCAGCCCACCGGCAAGAAATCCACCTCCTGGCGCCAGTACCAGGCCGAGCTGGGCAAGAACCCGACGTGCGCCCCGCCCGGCTACATCGAGCACTAAAAGCGGCCTAAAACACCTCTTTTGGCACCCGAACGCGGCCCGAACAGGCCCGACCGAACCCATTCTTAGGGCAAACGAACCCAACCATAAAACACACCCCTAAAACCCCATAACTACCTGCACCACAAGCTCCATCTACACTGTGTTTTGTCAAGAAATCGGTGGGTTCGTTTCGCAATTTCCCCATTTTTTCGTGACCCACCCTTCCCTGATGCCCCGGTAGGGCGTTCGCGCCGCGAGCGCCGCCTTGCCCTTGGCCATTTCCCCCGCTCCCTCTTCCCCTTATGTCAAACAACCCAAAACACCCAGATTATACGGCATCGCATAACCATTGTCTACATCTTTTTTTGTTTGATGGCAGGTCAAAGCAGTCAGGCCGCCCGGCTACATCGAGCACTAGAATCGGCGCTTTCCGGGTGGGAGGGCGAGCCTCCCGGCGAGCCGCTTGTCGAGCAACGTCCTTGCCTTCGTTACCCCAACGATTGCAGGACCTCATCCCGCGAAACGTTCTTGTGTAGGGCGACAGCCTTGAGGATGGCGTTGAGAGTTCCGATACGCAAACTTTTGTGCGCTGGCACAGCGATGCGGTGGTGAGAAGGTTGTTCGGTCTGCAGCACAACGTGGCTGCCTTCCTGGTGAACCTGCCGGTAACCCCAGTCGCGACACAAGACTTTGACCAGCTCTTGCCCGCCAAGGTCGCGCGGGACTTTCATTCGGAAGCGAGCACTTCGTCGCGAACGAGATGCAGGCGAATACTGGTCGGCTTGGCTTTGTCGAAGAAGTACGCGTCAACGGCTTCCCGAACATTCCCGCGCAGGTCCTCCCACGTGTCTGCCTGCGTGATGATGCTTTCGGACAAACACTCGGCGACAAAACCGCCGTCGGCTTCCTGCGTCACCTCAAACACAACCTCGTTCATGACAATAGTCTACACGGTCCGCGCATCGATTTCAACGCCTCTTTCCGCTCCCTTGCCGCAATGTCCCCGCTTGCCGTCGCCGCCCCAATTCCCCTCAGGGCTTGTCGAGCGCACCTCGTGTGACTAGACTCCATAGCATGGTGATGATCCGCCGAATCCTCGACGAACAGATCGCAAAAGGGTTGGTGTAGTTGCCTGCTTGGAGGAAATGTAAAATGGATCACTCATACGAAGAAATCAGAAACGCGGCGATAGACATCCTCGCAGACCGGGAGAAGGTGCAATTCCCACCAAGTCGATACGAATTCTTAGAGTCTGGTGTTGCAGAAGTTCTGGCTCGCCGGCAAGACGTAAAGTCGCCATCTCAGACCGTGCAAGGCCAACAGCTTAGACTTCCAGAAGATCAAGCATTGCTCTGCCAAGAGGTCTTTTGGGATCTATTCCGCCAAGGGATTATCACGATCGGATCCGACACGGCAAACAGAGAATTCCCGTGGTTCCGTGTTAGCAGCTACGGCAAACAACTTTTGGATAACCAGAATCTATATTTCTTTCATGATGTTGCCAGTTACGAAAAGGTAGTAACAGATTCAGTTCCCGGTATCGATGCGACGACTTTGTTGTATTTGAAAGAGGCCATGCAAGCATTCAGGTCTGGTTGCATTTTATCGGCTACTGTCATGATTGGCGTAGCTGCGGAGCACGCCTTTCTCAGCCTGCTTGAAGTGATTGAGGCGAACCCGACACACAAGTCCACGTTTAGGAATGCGCTTGCCGAACGCTTAATTCTTCGGAAGTTCAACGCGTTTCGTAAAGCCATCGATTCACAGATACCGAAGATGCCGCACGAGATTCAGGAAGGCATCGACACACAACTTTCCGGCACTCTGGACATCATCCGCACCTTCCGAAATGAGTCGGGTCATCCGTCTAGAAAAATCATCAGCCGAGAACAGTGTTACGTGCTGCTGAATCTTTACGTCCCCTACTGCAAGAAGATTTACCAGTTGATGAAGTACTACAAGGCCTAGCCATGTGGACGGAACCGGTAGCGCGGAAGTGACAGACTCGCCTTGGTCAACCCCTGATCCGCGACGAATCGGCGCTGCCGCACACCATCGCGCCATCCGCTCAGAAGCACGATCTGTCGCCAAGGCCGGAACTTCTGCCGCCCGTCCTACCCCTTCTCAATCACCGTAAACGCCTCGTCGAGCGTCTTCACGATGAAATCGGTGTCGTCTTTCGTGATGCAGAACGGCGGTTTGATGCGGATCGTGTTGGCCGCCATGCCGCCGCGCCCGATGAGCAATCCGCGCTCCTTGCACAGGTCCATCGCCCGCTGGCAGTGTTGCGGGGCGACTTCCTTCGATTCCTTGTCCTTCACGATCTCCAACCCGCGCATCAGGCCCTTGCCACGGTGTTCGCCGACGATCTTATGTTTGCGGACGAGCTTGTCGAACCCCTCGTGCAACCGGTCGCCCATGACCTTCGCATTGCGCATGTATTTGTTGCGCTCGATGGTCTCGAGCACCGCCAACCCCGCCGCCATCGACACCGGATTGCCGCCGTAGGTGTTGAAGTGGACCTTCTCGCGCATCGATTCCGCGATTTCTGTCGTGCAGGTGACGCCGCCGAGCGGGATGCCGTTGCCCATGCCTTTGGCCATCGTAATCATGTCGGGCTTCACGCCCCATTGCTCGATGCCCCACCATTTGTCGCCGGTCCGCCCAAACCCGGTCTGCACTTCGTCGGAAATGAACACGCCGCCGTACCGCTTCACGATGTCGTAGGCGATCTCGAAGTATTCCTTCGGCGGATCCACTACGCCGCCAAATCCCTGGATCGGCTCGGCAATGAACGCGGCGATCTTGCCCGACGTGCCGTACTTGATGATGTCCTCGATCTCGCGCGCGCAGGCGACGTTGCACGACGGATACTTGAGGCCGAACGGGCACCGATAACAGTAGCCCGGCGACGCGTGCAGCACCCCGAACACGTAGGGCAACGAGTGCCGCCACTTCGATTGCCCGGTCATCGTCATCGCCATCAGCGTGCGCCCATGGAAACTGTGGCGCAACGCGACAAACTCGGTTTGCTTGGTGTAGTTCTTGGCCAGCAGCGCCGCCAGCTCGTTCGCCTCGCAGCCGCTGTTGGTGAAGAAGCTCACCTTCAGGCCGTCGGGCATCACGCTCGCCAGTTTCTCGGCGTAGCGGACCAGGTTCGGGTGGTAATACAACGTGGTCATGTGCTGCAGCGTTTTGACCTGCTCGACCACCGGGCCTGTGACCTCGGGATGGCAATGGCCGACGCTGATCGTCACCACCGCGGAGAATCCATCGAGGTACTTGTTGCCCTTGTCGTCGTAGACAAACTGCATGTCGCCCTTGACGATGTTCATCGGGAAATACTTCATCGTGCTGGGCAAAATGTACTCGTCCCGCATCTGGCCGATTTGTTCGGGCGTCAATGTGTCCGTCTTTTTCATGTGCATGGTCTATTCCCCCGCAATTGCGAATTCGTGAATAACAGCCTACACCTCAAGCCTGTTTCTTGGCCAGAAATTTCTTGACCAGCGGTTGGGACGTGTCGCGTCTGTAGCCCGCGGACGGCGCCAAGTCGAACGCCCGATTATACGCCGTAACAGGTTGACGCACCCAAGCAGTTTGGCGATAGTATATGCATATGAGCACGCCGAGCGTGAAAAGCGAATTGAAAAGCATCGCGGCGCAACTGCCCGATTCGGCCACTTATTCCGACGCGATGTATGAGCTTTACGTGCGCATGAAGATCGCCGCTGGCCGAAAGGCCGCCGCAGAAGGACGTGTCATTTCCCACGCCGCCGTCAAACGCCGTTTTGCCAGGCGATGAAGGTCGTCTGGACTGCTCCGGCAGTTTCCGATTTGCAGGCGATTCGTGATTACATCGCCCGCGACTCCGAGGTCTACGCCGATACAACGGTCGGGGAGGTTTTTGACGCCGTCGACCGTCTCGCGAAATTCCCCCCGATCCGGCCGCGCCGTACCCGAAGAAGATGATCCAAACACGCGCGAGGTCATCGTGGGAAACTACCGCGTGATCTACGATATCAGCGGCTCAACAGTGCGCATCCTGACCGTTCTTCACGGCGCGCGGCTCTACCGAAAATCATCCTGACGACACGCGTGATTGAGGTTTGCGCATCAAGGCCATCAAGAGCCAGTACGCAGCGAAGGAAATGAAGAAACCGACAAACCAGGCGTAGCTGTACAACTGCATCAGGAACGGCCCGACCGTGGCGGGATCGACCACCTTGATCGTGCCGAGGAATCCGGGCACGTTGGGCGCGATGCCGAGCAACAGCGCCACGATCCCCGCGGGATTGAACCCGTTCCGATAAAAATACTGGCCGTCGCGCAAATACAGTTCGATCGGATGCAGCCGCGTTCGCCGGATGACAAAGTAGTCACAAATAAGGATACCGCCAATCGGTCCCAGCAGCGCGGAATAGCCAACCAGCCACGTGAAGATGTAGCCGCTCGGGTCCGACACGAGTTTCCACGGCTGGATCAGGATGCCAATGATGCCCGTGATCAGCCCGCCAATCCGAAACGTGATTTTCGATGGCCAGAGATTCGAGAAATCGTTCGCGGGGCTGACCACGTTCGCGGCGAGGTTCGTCGCCAGCGTCGCGAGGCAAAGCGCGAACAATGAAATCCCCAGTACAGTCGGGCTCTTGAATTTTGTAATCAGCACGACCGGGTCCCAAATCGTGGAACCGTAAATCACGATCGTCGCCGAGGTCACCGCCACGCCGATGAACGAGTACAGCGCCATGGTCGTCGGCAGGCCGATGGCCTGCCCGATCACCTGGTCGCGTTGCGTGTGCGAGTAGCGGGTAAAATCCGGGATGTTCAGCGACAGCGTCGCCCAATACCCGATCATGCCCGTCAACCCCGGAAAGAACACCAGCCAGAATTGGCCGGCCTTCGGCCCGCCCGGCACGAACGCCGACGGCTGCGACAGCATCGGCCCGAACCCGCCCGCGGCGTGGTACGCCCACGCGAGCAGCGCCAAGCCGAGCAGGATGAGCAGCGGCGCCTTGATGTCGAGCAGGATGCGGATCGATTCGATGCCCTTGAAGATGACGAACATGTTGATGCACCAGAAAAACATGAAGCAGGCGAATTGCGCGATGTTGATTCCGCCCCACCACGTCGGGAGCTGGTCCCACGACGGAATGTAGATCGTGCCGATCTTGTAAATCGCCCACCCGCCAATCCACGTCTGGATTCCGAACCATCCGCAAGCCACGAACGCGCGCAACAACGCCGGAATGTTCGCCCCGCGCACGCCAAATGACGCGCGACAATACACGGGGAACGGAATGCCGTACTTCGTGCCCGCGTGCGCGTTGAGAATCATCGGCAGCAGCACGATGGCGTTGCCAAAGAAGATCGTCAGCACCGCCTGGTACCAATTCATGCCCTCGGAAATCAGCGACGAGGCCAGCATGTACGTCGGGATGCACGCCGACATCGAAATCCACAGCGCCGCGATGTCCTTCAGCCCCCATTTGCGGTCGCTGACGCGCGTCGGCGCGATGTCCGCGTTCCAGTACGGCGAATGCGAGATGTCGTCGGTGACCTCGTGAATGCCGTTGGTGACGCGGACGCCGTCGAGTTCCTGGACCGGGGGATTCATCACGCTACGGGAGCAACTCGGCCATGGCCTGGTACGTTTCGGGACGGCGATCGCGATAGAACTGCCACACGTTGCGCACTTCGCGAATCAGGTCGAGGTTCAGGTCCGCGACGACGATGGCATCCTTGTCACGCGGGCCTTCGGCGATGATCTGGCCGCGCGGATTGGCGAAGTAACTCGATCCGTAAAATTCCCCGAAACTCCATGGCTTCTCCGTGCCGACGCGGTTAATCGCGCCGACGTAGTAGATGTTGGCCACCGCCGCGGCGGGCTGCTCCAATTTCCACAGGTACTCGCTCAGACCCGCTGTGGTCGCGCTCGGGTTGAACACGATCTCCGCGCCGTTGAGCCCGAGCAACCGCCAGCCCTCGGGGAAATGGCGGTCATAGCAGGTGTAGATCCCGACCTTGCCGATGGCCGTCTCGAACACGGGGTAGCCGAGGTTGCCCGGCTTGAAGTAAAATTTCTCCCAGAAACCGGGTTTGCAATGCGGGATGTGGTTCTTGCGGTATTTGCCGAGAAACTTGCCGTCGGCATCGATCACCGCCGTCGTGTTGTAGTACGTGCCCGTGGATTCTTCCTCGTACATGGGCACGGCGATGACCATGCCGTGTTTCTTGGCGAGCCGCTGCATCAGCTTCGTCGTCGGGCCGTCCGGCACGCGCTCGGTTGACTCGTACCATTTGATCTCCTGCTCGCAGCAAAAATACGGGCCGTAAAAAATCTCCTGCATGCACAACACCTGCACGCCCTTTTTCGCCGCCTGATCGATCAGCTTGATGTGCTTCTCGATCATTGCCTGCTTGATCTTCTTCACCGACGACGTCCCCGGCTCCGGGTTCGTTGCCTGAATCAGTCCGCCTCGCACAATACGCGCCATGTCTTCTTCTCCTTACGTTTTCTCCCCTCACCTCAATCCTTTGCCGCAAACGACAGCGGCGTCTCGCAGACTCGGCTCCCCCCGAGGGGAGAGGAAATTCCCACCACTGCCCTCGCCCCGCTTGCGGGGAGAGGGTCAGGGTGAGGGGTTATAGTCATCAATAAATGTTCGTCTGCCGCTTCACGCCCGTGTAATCGTAGAACACGGTCTTCAGTTGCGTGAAGAAATTCAGCCCTTCATCACTCATCTCGCGGCTGCCGTAGCCGGTCGCCTTGAATCCGCCGAACGGCAATTGGGCTTCGCCGCCAACGGTCGGCGAATTGATGTGCACCATTCCCGCCTCGATGCGGTCGGTGAACCTCATCACGAGGTTCGCATCGCCCGTGTAGATCGCGCAGGTCAATCCGAACCGGACATTGTTGGCGACCTTCATCGCCTCCTCGAAATCACCCACGCGAAATACCGCCAGCACCGGGCCGAATACTTCCTCCTGGGCCAGCGTGTTCTCGGGTTTGACGTTGTCAAATATCGTCGGAGCGACGAAATAGCCCCTCGCGAGCTTCCCTTCGGTGAGCGCTCCGCCGCCAATCAAACACTTGCAGCCTTCCTTCTTGGCGATCTCAATGTACCGCAAATCGGTTTCGTATTGCGCCTTGTCGACCGCCGGGCCCATGCCCACACCGTCTTCCATGCCGTCGCCCACCTTGATCTTCTTCACACGTTCGACCAACTTTTCGAGAAACTTGTCCGCAATCGCCTTGTGCAACACCAGCCGACTGGTCGCCGTGCAGCGTTGTCCCGTCGACCCGAACGCGCCCTGCGCGCAGCCTTCGACCGCCAGATCGAGATCGGCGTCGTCCATCACCACGAGCGGGTTTTTGCCGCCCATTTCACAGGTGACCTTTGCGAGGTGTGACGCGGCCTGTTTCGCCACCTGGGCGCCCGTCTCGCATGAGCCGGTAAACGACACCGCGCGAACCGTCTGGTTGTTCACGAGTTCGTCGCCCACCGTGCCGCCGCTGCCATACACGAGATTGAGCACGCCCTTCGGCAGGCCGGCGTCCTGATAAATTTTCACGAGCAACTCCGCGCAGCCGGGCGTGTTGGTCGCCGCTTTCAACACCACTGTATTCCCCGCGACCAGGGCCGGCGCCGTCTTCCACACGGGGATGCAGAACGGAAAATTCCACGGCGTGACGCAACTCACCACGCCGAGCGGTTGACGGACCGTGTACACGAACGTGCTCGGCATTTCGCTGGGCGAGGTGCGTCCCTCGACGCGAAACGACATGCCCGCGTAGTACTCGAACAGGTTGATGCTCTTCTGCACTTCGCCGCGCGCTTCACTGAGAATTTTCCCTTCCTCGTGTGTCATCATCCGGGCAATCTCTTCCTTGCGTTCGATTGTAAGCTGCGCGGCCTTGGCGAGGACGCGGCCGCGCGCGGGCGCGGGCGTGTTCCGCCAGGCTGGAAACGCCGCCCGTGCCGCTTCAATCGCCGCCCGGGCTTCGTCGCGTGTCGATTGCGGCGCGTGACCGATCACATCGTCGGTGTTGGCGGGATTGACGTTCGGACTGGATTTCCCAGAGGATGAATCCACCCATTGCCCATTGACAAAGTTCTTGTATCGGTGGGATTCCGTGGCGGGCTTCGTGCCGGCCTTCGGTTTTTCAGCGAGGACGTGCGATGACATGTCAGGGACTCCTGTTCTTGCTACCCCAAATTACTTCCGACAGCTTCTGCACCGCGTCGTTTGGGTCAAGTTTTCTCTTGGCGACCGCGGCCAGAATGGTTTGCGCCTGTGGTGCTTCCAACGCGCGAAGTATAGACGCCGTCATCCGTGATTGCAACAGCCGAATCACCTCGGCGCGCGCGGCCCGCTCGCGGCGCCGGACCAATTCATGCGACGCCACAAGATATGCGTGATGTGCGTCCGCCACACCACAAAGGGTTGTAATTCCGTCACCAGTTTTCGCCGATGTGTGGAGTGTTGGTCGCTCCCATTTCGTGGCGTGCTTTGGAGGGGAAACCTTGTCGCGAGTTGCATTCTCACCAAGCAAATCCGCTTTGTTAATCACCAGCACATCGGCAATTTCCATCAAGCCCGACTTGGCGCGCTGAATTTCGTCGCCCAGCTCCGGCATGAGCACGACCACAACCGTGTCCGCCACCTCGGCGACTTCGACTTCGTCCTGGCCCGTGCCGACCGTTTCGACAATCACCACATCGAACCCCGCCGCATCCAGCGCATGGATGATCTGCGGCGTCGCATCCGTCAGTCCGCCGTGGTGATGGCGCGTCGCCAAGCTCCGAATGAACACGCCGTCATCGTCACTGTGCCGCTGCATTCGCAACCGGTCGCCGAGCAGCGCCCCGCCCGAAATTGGACTGGTCGGATCAACGGCGATGACGCCGACCGTCCTGCCCTGTCGGCGCAATTCGTCTATCAGGCGATCAATCAGCGAACTCTTGCCCACGCCCGGCGGTCCCGTGATGCCGAAAATGCGCGCGCGTCCGGTGTGCGCGTACAGTTCCGGGGACAACGGCTCGCCCGCTTCCAGGCGCGTGACCAGTTTCGTGAGCTCCCGACGTGTCATGTTCATCTCGACCGCACGTTCTTCTTCAAAAACTCGGCGATGCTGGAGATGGAACTGCCCGGGCCGAAGACTTCCTTGATACCGAGTTTCTTCAGCTTCCTGGCATCGGCGTCGGGGATGATGCCGCCGGCAAACACAAGCACGCCCTTGATCTTTTCCTTCTTTAGCAATTCCATCACCCGTGTGAATTGGGCCATGTGACCGCCCGAAAGCGAACTCAGTCCGATGGCATTCACGTCCTCCTGAATGGCCGCTTGGACGATTTGCTCCGGCGTATTGCGAATGCCCGTGTACACGACCTCCATCCCCGCGTCGCGCAATCCCATCGCCACGACCAGCGCGCCGCGCTCGTGGCCGTCAAGCCCGGCTTTCGCAATGAGGACTTTAATCGGTCTCTTCATATCGAATGACTTGGCCGGTATTCCCCAAACGTTCCGCGCAGCACCTTGCAGATTTCGCCGACAGTCACGTAACTGCGCACGCAATCGACGATGATGGGCATCAGGTTCTCCGAACTTCTGGTGGCACGTTCGAGGGTTGCGAGGCACTTCTCGACCTTCGACGCGTTGCGCCGTTTTCGTAGAGCTGCTAGCTCGCGCCGGCGGCGCGCCTCGAGCTTCGGATCGATCTTCTGCGTTTTCAACGTCAATTTCTTCTCGCTGACGAACTCGTTGACGCCAACGATGATCTTTTCCTTTTTCTCGACGGCCTTCTGGTGTTCGTAAGCGGCCCGGTAAATCTCCTTGTACACGTAGCCGCCTTCGATGGCCTTGAGCATCCCGCCCATGTTGTCGATCTTGTTCAGATACTCACGGGCCTGCTGCTCGAGTTGATTAGTTAGCGATTCGACATAATAACTTCCGCCGAGCGGGTCGGGCGCGACGGTCACGCCCGATTCGTAGGCGATGATCTGTTGCGTGCGCAACGCCAGCAGGGCCGATTCCTCGGTCGGCAGCGCGATGGCTTCGTCTTTGGCGTTCGTATGCAAACTCTGGGTCCCGCCAAGGACGGCAGCGAGCGCCTCGATGGTGGTGCGCACCACATTATTATCCGGTTGCTGGGCGGTGAGCGTCGAACCGGCGGTCTGCGTGTGAAACCGCAGCATCATCGACCGCTCGTTCTTCACGCCGAAACGATCGCGCATGATGTGCGCCCAAAGACGGCGGGCGGCGCGGAACTTCGCGATTTCTTCGAGGAAATTGCTGTGACAGTTGAAGAAGAACGCGAGGCGCGGCGCGAAGCTGTCAACGTCCAAGCCGCGTTCCACGCAGGTCTGCACGTAGGCGATTCCATCGGCGAGCGTGAACGCGATCTCCTGCGCGGCGGTGCAGCCCGCCTCGCGCATATGATAGCCGCCGACGCTGATCGTGTTCCACCCCGGCACTTCCTTCGCGCAGAACTCGACGACGTCGGCGATGAGCCGTAGCGACGGGGCGGGCGGGAAAATGTATGTTCCGCGCGCGATGTATTCCTTGAGGATGTCGTTCTGCACCGTGCCGGAGACCTTCGACCACGGCACGCCCTGCCTCTCGGCGACGGCCAGGTACAACGCCAATAATATGGACGCGGTCGCATTGATGGTCATCGACGTGCTGACCTTATCGAGCGGAATCCCGTGAAACACCTGCTCCATGTCCGCCAACGAGGAGATCGCGACGCCGACGCGGCCGACTTCGCCGAGGGCCATCTTATCGTCGCTGTCGTAGCCGATCTGCGTCGGCAAATCGAACGCCATCGAGAGGCCCGTCTGGCCCTGCGAGAGCAGGTACTTGTAGCGCTTGTTGGTTTCCGTTGCGGTGCCGAACCCGGCGTACTGGCGCATCGTCCACAGCTTGCCGCGATACATCGTCGCGTGGATGCCGCGCGTATACGGGAACTTCCCTGGTTGTTCGATGTCCCCGCGAGATTTCTCAGCTTTTTCCATGCTTTGAGCGCCTTCGACGCTTTACTTGTCCATCGACGTAGTAACCAAACAGGACGCTTAGCCCGGCCAGAACCGCGCCTGTCGCTGGGACGACATGCGGGTTCTCCATTGGCAAGGACACAAGCGCGTACATAACCAAGGGCACGACCACAAACAGTCCGACAAAAAAAGCCAGAAATGCCCAGCCCGAATTGTAAATCATGTAAGGCTTCTCCATCGTCTATACTCACTTATTGGATTCACACAGTTCCACGAGCACGCCGTGGGCGGATTTCGGGTGGAGGAAGGCGATCTTCGAGCCGCCGGCACCGGTGCGCGGTTGTTCGTCGATCAGAGCGATGTTGGCGCTTTTCAGCTTTTGCAGTTGCTCGGCGATCTCGTCGGTCGCCAGAGTCAGGTGATGCAATCCTTCGCCGCGTTTCTCGATGAACCGCTGGACAGGGCTGTCGGGGGAAGTGGGTTCGAGCAACTCAATCGTCGTGTTGCCCGCTTTCAAGATCGCGACGCGCACCTTTTGCCCGGGCACCTCTTCGATGCGGGACAGCTTCAGGCCGAGCGTGTCGACCCAGAACTTCTTCGCTTCGTCGATGCTCTTCACGGCGATGCCGACATGGTCGATGCCCTTGATCATACAACGCCTCGCTTCTTGAAGTCAGCGAACTGCTCGTCCGTGTACCCCAGATCCCGCAGCAAGCCCAGGGTGTGCTGGCCGAGCAACGGCGGGGCGTCGCCCGCCACGCCGGGGGTGGCGGACAATTTCACGGGCACGCCGGTCATCTTCACGGACTTGAGCTTCGGATGCGGGCGCTCGACGACCATCTCGCGGGCGCGCACCTGCGGGTGTTCGAGCGCTTCGCCCACGGAAAAGATCGGGCCGCAGGGAATGCCGTTCTTCTCAAACAACGCGAGCCACTCGTCAGCGGTTTTTTCCGCGAAAATCTTTTGGAGGATCGGGTAGAGTTCTTCGTGATTCGCCACGCGCTTTGGGTTCGTGGCGAATTTCTCGTGCGTCTTCAGGTCCGCTCGTCCCAGCAAATCACAAAACTGTCCCCAGAGCCGGTCATTACCCACAGCGAGGTTGAAGTAGCGGTCACGCGCCTTGAATGTCTCATACGGAACGATCGTCGGATGCTGGTTACCCTTGCGCGTCGGCGATTTGCCGGTGCCGAAGTAAATGCCGGCCTGGTACGTGAGGAACGAGACCTGTCCATCGAGCAGCGACACGTCCACTTTTTGTCCCTTGCCCGTGCGTTGGCGGGCCTGCAACGCCAACAAAATGCCAAGGGTCGCGTAAATGCCCGCCGTGATGTCGGCCAGGGACGTCCCGGTCTTATAGGGCGAACCGTTCGGGTCGCCGGTCAGGCTCATGATGCCGCCCTGGCCCTGAATGGCGAGGTCGTAACCGGGGCGCTCGGCCCACGGACCGGTGTGGCCGTAGCCGGTCACCGAGGCGTAGATGATTTGCGGATTCAGTTTCGCGACCTCGTCGTAACCGAAACCGATGCTCGGGAGGAAATCTTTCCGGAAATTCTCGACCAGCACGTCGGCGTTGCGGATGAGCTTCGTGAGGATCTCGCGGGCTTCGGGCGTCTTGAGGTTGAGCGTGAGCGATTTCTTGCCGCGATTGACGCTGAGGAAGTACACGCTCTCGCCGTCGAGGAACGGCGGCCCGTAGGCGCGGGTGTCGTCGCCTTTGTCGGGGTTCTCGATCTTGACGATGTCCGCGCCAAAATCGCTCAACAGCATCGAACAGTATGGCCCCGCCAGGATGCGCGAAAGATCGACGACCCGGATGCCGTCAAGAGGTTTCATTCTGTCAAGGCTAACGATGCACGCTTGTCCCCGCAAGCGTTTTCCGCTACAACCGGGCTTGGGATGAGAATCGTATTCATGGTCGCACTCGCGGCGGCGTTGCCCTTTGCGGCGTATGCCGATTCGGCACCGACGAACCAGACGGCACAGGCGATCCTGGACCGGGTGCTGGCGAATCGACCCATGAAGGATTTCTCGCTGAAAGCGAGATTGTTCGTGGGAACGGAAGACCCCGTCCCCGTGGAGATTTTCGTGAAGAACACGCCGGGGGAAACGCGCACACTCTATCGCGGGAGACAGACCGAGGCGCTGGTCGTGCAACCGCTTCACGGCGAACCGAAGTTTTACCTGCGGGGCGTGGGCGAATTGACCGGCAACCAGCGGACGCAGAAACTGCTCGGGTCGAATTTTACCTACTACGACCTTGGTCTGGCGTTTCTCCACTGGCCGAACGTGAAACTTCTCGACGAAGACCGGGTCCGGGGCCGCGATTGTTTTGCGATCGAGGCCAGGGCCGACGGCGAGCCGTACCCCCGCGTGGAACTGTGGATCGACAAGGAGTACTACGCCCTGTTGCGCGCGGAGGCGTTTGATACCAACGACAATCTTACGCGGCGGTTCGCGGTGACGAGTTTCAAGAAGATCGGGGACGCGTGGGTGCCGCGCGGCCTGGAAGCGTCGCGGGTGCCGCCGGCGCAAAGCCTGCCGTCGGAAGAGAAATCGCGGCTGGAAGTGTACGAAGGTGATTACGACACGCACCTGCCCGTGGATTGGTTTGCGACCGAGAAGTTTCACGCCGAGAGCGGCGGCGGCAGGAACGGCACGGATTGAGTTATCCGCTCAGTTCGTGTTTGGCAACCCACTGCATGCCGTGACGCTCCCAGTTTCGCAGCTTGATCTCGAGGTGATTGACCTCGCTCATGCAGCGGATTTGCTGTTCGATGTGGAGCAAGGTGCGCTGGACGCCGAGTTCTTGTTCGAGGTGATCGTCCTTCCTGCGGCCGGGCTGGTAGTCGAACATCACGAAATCGCCCTCGATGTAGACGGAGGACCCGATGACCTGCACATCGAGCTTCTGGGTGTCAACGTAGTTGCGCACCAGAATGCCCTGCACCACCCTGAGAACTCTCAATTCCTCGAGCGTCATATGGCTCTCACCCATCGGCTCGCGGCGCGGCGAACGATAATAATGTAATCCCCTACCGGGGTTGTGGCAAGGCGGATTTTGCGGGATTGAGCACTGCAATTGCATTGGAGGGTGTAGCGTGCGCTGTCTCAGCGCATCCGGGCGGGTTCTTGCGGAGTTTCGGCTGAGGACAGCCGACGCTACAACGGCTAATTTGAGTCCTTGTTCCAGAAGAGGGCGCGCAGTCCGGAAGAGATCAGCGCCGTCGCGAGGAGGGCCAGGAGCAGCCAGCCATAATGGAAGTGGGAGTGGTGGATGATGGTGGTTGTTGTGATTGTCCCGGTGGCGGGATTGGTGGTGGCTATGACCGTTGTGTTCATCGCTGCCCGTTCCCGACCTCGATGCGGATGGGAACGCGGCTCAGATTACTATCTCGGGCGGCATGAAGGCAACTGGCGTGACAACATCATCTCGTGTCGCGCCGCGGACCGGGTCACAATCCGAGACTGGATTCCAGTTTACGAACCCGTCGGTACAGTTTCCAGTTGCCGACAGCGACTACCACGACCAGCGCCCATGTCACCAACGCCATCAACTGCTCCGCCAGTTTCACCAATTTCGTGTCCATGCGCGCATGATACCACTCATTTGTGTGGTGTCAAGCAGATCGTGAGTGAGGCTGGGCAAAATGTGAGGAATTGGGCGAAAAACTGCACCGGGTGTGCTTCCCGACTTGCCGCCATCCGTTGGCGGGGATATGATAGAGGCATGTTGGACTGGAGCAAATGTCCCGCCCTAGAGCGGGCACCGGGGAAAGTCAGCGGCGCTTGGCTGTTCAAAGGCACGCGCGTGCCGGTGCGGGCGTTGTTCGAGAATCTGGAAGGCGGCGCGACTGTGGAACAGTTTCTCGAATGGTTTCCCGGCGTGAGCCGCGAGCAGGCGCTGGCGGTGCTCAAGTACACCGAGTCGTCGCTGGCCGAGTCGGTGGTTTGATGCCCGGCTCCGCATGAAAATCCTCTTCGATCAGGGGACGCCGGTTCCACTACGGCATTCACTCACAGCGCATTCGGTGGCTACGGCGTTTGAGGTGGGGTGGTCCCAGCTTGAAAATGGCGAGTTGCTGGCGATGGCGGAAGGGAAATTCGATCTGCTCGTCACGACCGACCAGAATCTGCGCTACCAACAGAACCTCCAAGGGAGGCGTCTGGCGATTCTTGTCCTGCCGACGACCAATTGGCTGGAGATCCAGAATCACTCGACTGACGTGACCACGGCGGTCAACTTACTGCAACCCGGCGAGTACCGAGAGTTGCGGTGGAGCTAACCAAGACCGGCTGAATTTCGGCCCCTCGCCCTTGCCGCACGACACGCCGCGCTGTATCCCGCCTGGGCTTGACTTGTATATCGCTTTATGATATCGGTATGGCGATATGAGGGTGCTGTGAAATGGTTTGGTGGGCGGCGCGGTGGGCCCTTCGACTCCGCTCAGGACAAGCCACCGCGTCCCAACCGCACGAAGCACGGCACGCAGTGCCGTGGCTACAACGGGCAGTGCAGGTCGATGGGGGAAACGGGTGGAAAAAGGTAAAATTGTAAAACGAACCCAAATTGGATCAAGCCGGCGTGGAAAAAGTGTTTTTGGAAAGCCAAAAACGAACCCATTTGCCCCGAGCTGGTTGTCACATGTGGATTAACTTGATAGGGAGGGTGTTAGGAGGTCAATTAGGCCAGTTTGCCCGTTGGCCTCGGTTGGGGTGTTTGACAGGGTTTGAATGCCAGTTTATGGGCAGAAACGTCGTCCATCGGGCGCGCGTGGGAGGGGTTGCTCCGACGCGGCTATTCGGCCAGCACGGCGGCGGGGGGTGGGGAATCGGAGAATGGTTGTTGGGGAATGAGGCCCAGATCGCGCAACAGGTCGCGGTCGGCGTCGGCTTCGGGGTTTTGGGCGGTGAGCAATTTGTTTCCGTAAAAGATCGAGTTGGCACCGGCGAAAAAGCACAGGGCCTGAGCTTCGCGCGACAGTCGGGAGCGTCCGGCGGAGAGGCGGACCTTGGCGCGCGGGAACGCGATGCGCGTGGTAGCGATGAGCCGAATCAATTCGAACACATCGACGGGCGGCGCGTCTTCGAGCGGCGTGCCGGGCATGGCCATCAGACAGTTGATGGGCACGCTTTCGGGTGGCGGATCGAAATTCGTGAGCACTTCGAGCATCCGCAGCCGGTCGGCCACGGATTCGCCCATGCCGATGATCCCGCCGCAACAAACCGACATGCCGGCGCGTTGGACGGCATGGATGGTATCGAGCCGGTCCTGGAACGTGTGGGTGGTGATGATCTGCGAGTAGAATTCGGGGCTGGTGTCGAGGTTGTGGTTGTAGGCGGTCACGCCGGCGGCTTTGAGTTGTTGCGCGGCTTGATCGGTGAGTTCGCCGAGCGTGACGCAGACCTCCATGCCGAGCTTGCTCACTTCGCGGACGGTCTCGAGGACGGAATCGAAGGTGCTGGTCCCTTCGCGGACACCTTTCCAGGCCGCGCCCATGCAGAAGCGGGTCGAGCCGTTGGCGCGGGCGCGGCGGGCCACCTCGAGGATTTCCGGCGTGGACATGAGATGTTCGGCACCGACGCCCGACTCGTAGCGGGCGCTCTGGGCGCAATAGGCGCAATCCTCGCTACAGCCGCCGGTTTTGATGCTCAGGAGGGTGCAAAGCTGGACTTCGTTACTCCGCCAATGTTGGAGATAAACGTTGCGACCCTGCTGGATAAGGTCAAAAAAAGGCTGGGAATAAATTTCCTCCAAGCGTCCAAAGGAGTATGAACTCATATAAATTGCAATCTCAAGTATCTGACTATAAACAGGTTAACCCAATACGGCCGTGCGCCACCGCCAAAATCGTACAAAAACCGCGCACACATTGCAAGCACGGGGTCATTCTGCTACGGTAACAGTCTATCTATCTATGGACAAGGTCATCCAATCGATCTGTGGCATGCTGCAAAGCCCTGACGGTATGCGGCGTTGTGCGGCAGCCATGGTTATTGCCGAATTGAAGCCGAAACAGGACTCGGTGGTTAAAGCCCTCGGCGATACCTTGAAAGACGCGAACCAACTGCTTACGCGCTATGTACTTGAGGCGTTCGAGGCCATCGGCACGCGCGCGGTTGTTCCGTACGTGTTGCCGCTGCTGGACGCGCCCGAGATCGAAACCAAGCTCCGCGCCGCAGCCATCATCGCCAACGCCGGTGGAGACAATGTGTCCAGTTTGCGCGACCAGTTTCTGAAGGCCAATCCCCAGCAGAGGCGGGTGTTGGTGGATATATTGGCGCGCATCCACAACCGCGAAGCGATGCAGTTGATCCTCGATGTCCTGTTCGACACCGATTTTGAACTCGTCAAGGAAACCTGCCAGGCTGTCCGCCGCCACATCGGCGACGCCGAGCCAAGGGACCGCGCCGCGTTGCACCGTCAGATCACGAAGTTCATGACGACGTCGCGCGTGAAGAAGAACGACCGCGTGTTGACCTCCTGTCTGTTATTGATCGGCTACGTGGGCGCGCCGGACGCGCGCAAAGTTTTGTTGAAGTACAGCACGGCGAAGAACCTCGGCTACATCCGGCGCAATGCCCTCATTGGCCTGAAAGGCCTCCCGTACACGGGCGCGGCGGTCAACCAAATCGCGGGCCAGATGTTGAAGTACCTCGGCGAAGCGGATTACCCGAACGTCGTCCAGAACGCGCTGGACATTATTGAGAAGCTGGCGCTGGGCAAATCGTACGACGCCCAGTGGCGGAAACTGCTGAAGAGCAAACACCCGAGTGTCCGCGCTTTCGCGGCTCGCAAGCTGGCGTCCAACGACAACCCCGTCGGCAATCGCCTGATGATGAATCTGCTGGCGCATGGCGACCCGCAGGTCAGCGAGATCGCCGCCGGCGCGCTCGCCCGTCACAGGGGCGCCACCGGACTGTTGTTGGCGGCGCTGGCCCGGGAGCGCAAGGCTGAGCGCGCGTGGCGGTTGGCGAAGATCCTGAAACCGCACAGCGAATGGATCGACAAAAAGACCGCCCGGAAGTTTGCCGCGCTCGCCGCGCGCGCCCTGGAAGCCGGCGAGCCGCGTTACGAGACGCTGCTGTACTTCCTGCGCAACATCGACCCGGCGCTGGCGGACGGCGTCTATCGCGAGGTTGGCCTGAAATACAAGAAGGCCCGGAAATGGTCCAAGGCGGTGGATTGCCTCCGGCAAATCGCGCGCTCCGATGGATTCGACAACGAACTGCGGTTCGAACTCGGTATTTGCAACATCAAACAGTCCGCCAAGGATCTCGCGCCGCATTTGCGCGCCGAGGATTACGCGTTGCGCGCGTTTCAGGCGTCGCTGCCGGTCAAGGGGTTCAAACTTTTCGATCGGCTGAAGAAGGAGAAAGCGCTCGACGCCGCTGACTTCTACTATATTGGGTTCCACTTCAGCGAAGGGTCGGGGGAAGAATTGAAATTCGGCCGCAAGATCCTCGAACACGTCGCCAAACGCTGGCCCAAGACCAAGGAAGGCAAAGCGGCCAAGAACAAGCTGAAGCTTCCGCCCCGGTCGCAGGCCATTACGCCCACGCCGATTGCCCAGGCCGGCACGGCGGAGTGAGTTGGTTCTTCCTCACGTGGCCGGCGTCAGGGTGTTCGCCAGCATGATCCACTGTTCCACCGCGAGTTCTTCGGCGCGCGCGGTGGGCGCAACCGAGGCCGCGGCGAACGCGTTGTCCACCTCTCCGAACGGCGAGAGCAATTTATGAAGCATCTTGCGGCGTTGACCGAAGCCCGCGCGCACGATGTCATGAAACGGCGCGCCCGCCCGCAGTTTCACCCGCGGATCGCGCCGTTCGAGAACGACAATCGCGCTGTCCACCTTGGGCGCGGGATAAAAGCATCGCGGCGAAATGACGTGGGCGATGGTGACGTGATACCAGAGTTGCGTGAACACGGTCAGCGCGCCGTAGTCCTTGTGGCGGGGCGTCGCCGCTAGCCGGTGGGCGACTTCGCGTTGCACGGTCAGCACCATCGCGCGCGGTTTGTCCCCGCGCTCGACCAGCCGTTCGAGAATCGGCGTCGAGATGTTGTACGGGAGATTCGAGACGACCTTGTAGGGCGCGTCGATGGGAAAATTCGCCGTCTCCAGCGCGTCCACGGCGTCACCCTCGATCAAATCGACGCCGTCCAACTGGCCCCGCAAATACCGGCACAGTCGCGGGTCTTTCTCGATCGCTACCACCCGTTTGGCGCGCGCGACCAACTCGACCGTCAGCACCCCCAGCCCCGGTCCGATCTCCAACACCGACTCGTCGCGGCGAAGGTCGGCCTGCTCGATGAGAATCCGCAGAATGTTTCCATCGACGAGAAAATTCTGCCCCAACGCTTTGCTGGGGCGAATGTCCAGTTCCGCGAGCAATTGGCGGACTTCCGTGAGTGTCATGCCGTGAATGTTCTCACGGGCCGCTGCCCCGATGCAAAGAAGTTTTCGCGGGCCGAGCCCCAATCCCGGGGCAGGCAAGTCACTCGACGTGGAACGCGGCGGCGGTCGCGCCGTTGGTGAACAGGAAATCTTTCACGGCGGCTTTGAGATCCGTGTTCTTGATCACGATCCCGCTGTTCGCGTCTCCCTGCGATTCGATGACCGGCTCGGCGGCGGCCGGCCAGGTCAGGTGATCGATCACCGAGTCCCGGGTGCGAAACAGATTCAGCACGGGGCCACGGCTGTTGACGATATCGACGTTCTCGCAGTGGATGCTCGCGGCATCCGTCCACTTCATTCCTTCCTCGGACGTGATCGAGACATTCCGCAAGTCGATGTCGCGGATCGGCATTTCAGGCAACCCCTGGAGCACCACCGCGGCCCGCGCCCCGCGACAAACGACGTTCTCGATATGAATGTCGCGAAACTGCGGGGTCCCCTCGTCCACGGGCACGGGCGGCTGACCGACCTCCGCCGATTCGCCCTTCGCATCCAACGGCGACCGCCCGCCATAATACATATCGAAGTCGATCGCGTTGCCCGGGATGTCCGTCATGCGGATGTTGGAGATGTAGATTTTCTCGACGACCCCGCCGCGGCCGCGGGTGCTTTTGAAGCGGAGCCCGATATCCGTGCCCATGAACAGGCAATCGTTGACATGGATATTGCGCACGCCGCCGGACATTTCGCTGCCAATCGTGAACCCGCCGTGGGCGTGATACACGACACACCCGTCGATCCACACGTTTTCCGTCGGCACACCGATCCGGCGTCCTGTCGCGCCCGACCCCGACTTCAGGCAGATGCCGTCGTCACCCACATCAAAGGTGGAATCGCGGATGATCACATTGCGGCACGACTCGACGTCGAGGGCATCGGTGTTCTGTCCATAATATGGATTGCGTGAGGTGACGCCGCGAATGGTCACGTCCTCACAAAACGTCGGGTTCAACGTCCAATTCGGCGAGTTCTGGAACGTGACGCCGTCGAGCAATACCCGGCGGCAATTCAGCAGCTTTACGAGCTTCGGGCGCAGGAACTGATGGGCCGGCTCGTAATCGCGGACATCAAAGGAATTGGCCGCGCGCAGGCGGCGCACGAGCCGGCCGCCTTCGCTGGCTTCGCGGCTGGGCCACCACGTGGTGCCGCTCGCGTCCACAAAGCCCGACGCGGTCTGCATTTTCCACTCGGCATCGGTGACCTTCGATTTTTTCAACGGTCTCCATGCCTGGCCCGCGCCATCGATCACGCCGTGACCGGTGATGGCGACGTTGTCAAGGTTCTCACCGAAGATGGGGGAAGTTGAGAGCACGTCTTTCTCCCCTTTCACGTCCAATACCATCAACGGGTACTGTTTGTAGTCTGACGTAAATTGCAGGAGCGCGCCGGCTTCCAAGCGCAACTCGATGTTGCTCTGAAGACGAATCGGGCCGGTCAGCCAGATTCCCGGTGGAACCACGAGCGTCCCGCCGCCCTTCGCCGCGAGCGACGCAATGGCCTTCGCGATGACCTCGGTGTTGAGGGTCCGGCCGTCGTTGGCGCCGCCGCACTGGGCCAGATTCACGACGTTGGCGTGAAACTCGGGCTCCTGGATCTTTGGTATCTGGAAACCACCGACCATCCCGCAGAGCGCCGGTGTGGAGAAACCCAGCAGCAGAAGCAACTGGACGCAGTGTCGCGGGCCGTAACCATTTTGCCGCATGGAAGCTGTCGGGGTCGGGGTTGTTCGCATGATTCCCAACTCCTATCATTTAATCGTATGAGTGAAAAGCCCCGAAACACGGGCCAGCAAACTGGTACGAAAGCGGCTTTTTAGAACTGGAAACGGGAGGAGCAGAACCAGTAATTGACTGGACGTGCTATTCGCGAGTGCACTTTTTTCAGGGTTGTTTGCACAATGGCCAACTTGACTCGTGTGCCTCGTCCCCTAAATAATGACGGGGACGGGACAACATAATCAGTGTGGCGCGCAGTTCCCTGCACGCAACCTGAGTTGTTGGCGAGCAACCAAATAGTCGAGACGGAAAAAACCAGGCGGAGACGTTTTGTTTGACCAATCAGACGAATTATCGCCGAAGGGAGAAGCCATGAGGACCGCGACGCACCTACCCGAAATCACATCAACATTTTACCAACCATTCCACCGGCTGGCGGTGACACTGGCTCTGGCGTTGGGACTACTCGCGGCCGCGGTCAACAGCCGCGCGGCAGTTCTCACATGGACAAATACTGTCAGCGACTACTGGGCGGATCCCCAAGCGTGGGGCACAGGGATTGTCCCGGGCCCGGCTGACGACGCGACCTTCAGCGCCACCACCACTTTCACGGTGACGATTACCAATAACACATTCCTTGACAGCATCGATGTCAAAAACACCGTGGGACAAATCCTAACACTGGACACACAGGGGAATACAATCGCGCTTTACAAGCCCGGCACTGGGCAGCCCACCGTGTTTCTCTCGGGCGACTCAAGCGGCTCAACCGCCATCGTCTATATAGTTTCGTCGACCACTCCGGGGACTATGATCTGCACCAATGCCGGTACTTCCAGCTCCAACGGTATCCGATTTAGCGCCGGCCGAAGCGGCAACGGCACGATTGTCGTCTCCAACATGACGGTCATTACTGGGGGCGGTTTGTTCGGCAATAACCAGGTAATTTGTGGCAATAGCACCGGTCCCGGCTCTCAGGGTCACATTATTATTACCGGGCCCACTACCTATTGGACGAACAACGCCTCCTTGAACATTGGCAACAACGGAGCTGCCACCTCCAACCTCGTTGTGATCTCGGACTCGGCATCGATGACCTGTGTGGGCACTTTCACCACGGGCACGTCCGGCGCCAGCGGCAATTCGCTCTTGGTGGATTCCGGCGGCCAATTCTACACGCGTGTCGGGGGAACAACCATCGGCACCGGCTCCGGCGCCAACAACTCTGTGACCGTCCGGAACGGTGGTCTTTGGGACCTCAATAATACGGCACTCCCCATTGGTGGCACGGGTACGGGCAACTCACTGACGATTGGCGCTACCGCCACCGTGCAAAGCGTGTCGGTAGCCACCATCGCTTCGGGGAATTCCTTGTTCCTTGCGGGCGGCCTGCTCAGCACGTCCGCCGGGCTGACCAACAACTCCGGCACGATCTCGGGTTTCGGCACCATCGTGGGCAACATCGTCTTTGCGGGCTACGGCACCCTGACCCTTGGTTCCGGGAACTCGGTTGGAACACTCGTCGTGTCCAACAACGTGATCGTGACCTCGATCTCCACCAACACGACCATCATCAAGTTGAACAAGAACCAGGCCGCCAGCAACGACTATCTCGATGTCGTCGGCGCACTGACGGAGGCCGGCACATTGACCGTCAACAACGTTGGCCCCGGACTCGTCGGTGGCGATACCTTCCAGATATTTTCTTCCGGGAGTCCCTCCGGCAATTTCGGGACGACCAACCTGCCATCACTGGGTTCCCAGCTGATTTGGAACACCTCGCAGTTGGGTTCTCAGGGCATCATCTCGATCATTCTTTTGCCCAGCATGACGGGACCGGCGGACCAGGCGTGCTTCCCGGGTAGCAACGTGACGATTAGCGCCGTGGTCACCGGCGTGCCGGTGCCGTCGCTGCAGTGGCAACTGGCCGGCACGAATCTTGTCGGAGCAACCACGTCCTCCCTCTACATCCCGAATGCGCAAACCACCGACTCCGGCGAATACTGTTTGATTGCCAGCAACATTGGCGGCTCGGTCACCAATTGCATGGCCCTCTCGGTCTGCGCCGGCGGGTGCCCGCCAACGATCAACGGGCCGACGGACCAGACCGTCATTCAAGGCAACTACGGCACGTTCGCTGCCTCCGTGGCCGGCCTGCCCGCGCCCGCGATCCAGTGGCAGCAGAACGGGACCAACATCCCCGGTGCCACAGATGTGCCGTTGATCCTGACGAACGTTCTCTTCGCACAGAACAACTACGTTTATTCGATCATTGCAAGCAACGAGGCGGGTTCGGCGACCAACAGCGCGACGCTGACCGTCATCGTGACGCCGGCCTTCACCCAGCAGCCGACGAACTATGTCGCAACGGTCGGCCAGAGCGCGTCGTTCTCGGTATCGGTCACGGGCGTGCCCACACCGACGTATCAGTGGTATTTCAACAACAGCCTCATCGGCGGCGCCACGGGTCCGACGTACACGATTCCCAGTGTCACCGCTGCCAACGCGGGGACCTACTACGTCAATGCCATCAACACGGCGGCAACCGTGCCGAGCAGCACCGCCAAGCTGACGGTGCTTTCCACCATGACACCTGCCTCGATAACGCCGGCGAACAGCGCGGTGAATGTCTGCTACGACACGCCGCTGTATATCACGTTCAGCCAGGCGCCGGTGTTGCAAGACACGGGCACGATTCGCATTTACAATGTGACCAATCCTCTTGCGCCTGTCGACACATTGGACATGACCCAGAACTTCACCAACAACGTCCCGTATGCCGTTAACATTCAGGGGCGGTTGATTGGGGGAGAGACGTTCAATTCTTTCCCGGTCATCATTTCGGGCAACACGGCGGCGATGTACCCTCATCTGGACGTGCTGAGTTCCAACCAGACGTACTTCGTGACGGTCGACCAGGGTGTCTTCACCGATACCAATGGCGCGCTGTTTGCCGGTATTACCACCACCAACGGGTGGGTGTTCACCACCAAACCCACCGGCCCGGCCAATCCGACCAACATCGTCGTCGCTGCCGATGGCAGTGGTGACTTTGTGACAGTCCAAGGCGCCGTGGACTCGTTGCCGGCCAATAACACGACTTACACGCTGGTGAACATCCGCAACGGCACCTACACGGAAATCGTCGATACCAAGGGCAAGAATGATATCACGTTCCGCGGCCAGAGTCGTTCGGGCACGATTGTGGAATATCCCAACAATGCGCTCGTGGCCCCCGGTGGCAGCACGCACTACCGCATGGCGTTCAAGATCTACGCCAACAACCTGGCGGTCGAAAACATGACGGTTGCCAACACCACGGCGCAAGGAGGCCAGCAATCCGAGGCGTTGATGCTTGAAGCGGGCGTTACGCAGTTCATCTTGAACAACGCCGAGGTGGACAGCCGTCAGGACACCATCTACGCCAACAGTCTCCCGCAGTCCCAGGGGTATTTCTACAACAGCCTCATACAGGGCAACTTCGACTACATCTGGGGTGGGGGCGATCTCTTCGTAACCAACTGCCAATTCCAGACGATTCCGACCGCCAGCAGCTACAACCTGGCGGCCCCGCGCACCGACAACAGCTCGATCACCGGCTGCGGCAGCTGGCGCGGGCCGGATGGCAACTTATCGAGTAACGGCATTTCGTTCGTGAACTGCCTGCTCACAAGGTCCAGCAGCACCGTTTCCAATATCACAATGTCGGATTCGAACGGGTTCGAGGACGGCGTGGCGTCCTGGATCTTCTGTCATATCGACGTCACCGGCGGCAACGGCTACGTGACCCCGGCCTCGAACGTTGTGGCCACCCAGATCCTGTGGCAATATGGGAACAGCAATCTGAACAACTCGGCCGCAGTCGACCTGGGTCTCACGACGCTCACCAACAACGATCCCCGACTGGCCTGTGCGGGTTCCGCGACATGCTGGTTGTACGGCTGGGTGCCGCAACTGTCCCCGAACATCCTGACCAACCCGGTCAGCGTGACGGTAACCGCCGCCATGACCGCGACGTTCAGCGTCGCCGCCACCGGCGTCCCTGATCCGTCCTATCAGTGGCTCCTGAACGGCACGAATGTGATCAACGCCACCGCAAGCGATTCGACTTTGGTCATCTCGAATGCCTTGGCGGGAGATGCCGGTGTGTATTCGGTGATCGTGTCGAACAGCGCGGGCACTGTGACGAGCAGCAACGCGACGTTGACGGTTGTGGGTACGGGACCGACGGCCAGCTTCACGGCCAATCCAACCTCGGGCACGGAACCGTTGGGTGTGACCTTCACGGACACTTCCACTGGCTCGCCAAATATCACGCTGTTCTGGGACTTCGGCGACAACAGCCAGGCCACCAACGCTGGCGGCTCGATCTTCGTGCATACATACGGGGCGGGCATCTACACGGTGACGTTGACCGCCAGCAATGCCTTCGGCGCCAACAGCACGCTCGTGTCGAGCGACCTGATTAACGTAGTCTCGCCATTCAACCAGTGGGAAGCGAACTACGGCCTCACCAACGCCGGCTGCACGGTCTGTGGCGGGGACGCCTCCTACACGGGCGACGGCATGAGCAATACCAACAAGTTCCTCGCGGGCTTCAATCCGACCAATAGCGCGGCGTATCTGCACGTGATTAGCGTCGCCAGGATAAACAATGGCCAGGACATCCAGGTTACCTATCTCGGCGCCAATGGCGACAGCAACTCGACGTTGGGCAGCCTGACGTACACCAACATCTTGGATTACACCACCGGCGCGAACGACGGCGGGTACTCCAATATCAACTTCACGAGTACCGGCCAGATCAATATCCTCAGCGGAGGAAACGGCTCTGGCGTGGTGACCAACATGGTCGATCCCGGCGGGGCGACGAATGTCCCATCGCGATACTACCGCGTCCGTGTGTTGGTGCCCTAGACGCACCAACTAGGAAACCTGGGATCATCGGAATTCGTTGGTCGATCATCGGGCGGCCCAAGGAGGCCGCCCGAGAGCTATGGCACCCTATACGCTTCGCCTTCACACGTGGCGGATTACTCTTGCCGCGGTAGCCAGACGTTTCATGGAGAAATAGAGCGCAAATTTAGGCTTGCGGTAGACGGCCTGCTTGTGTCCTCATACTGTGATAGCGGGAAAGGGGACAATCACGGTGAACCTTCGACGGCGAGACATTCGGTACGAACCTGTGCAATTCTTCAGAGCCTCTTGGAGTCGGAGATTCCTTTGGGCTGCCCTGATATCGGCCTCTCTGGCAGTGGCCGGGTCTGGGTACGCCGATCCGCCGTTGCCAAGTATCTCCAACCAGGTGTTTGTCGTTACGAATACGGCGTTTGCCGGCGGCGCGTACGGGAACGGGGCATCGAACAACGCCGCCGCGATCAACGCGGCGATTGCGTATGCGTCGGCCAACGGCGGCGGCACCGTCGAGATCCCGAAGGTGGGCGCGTTGACCAACTATCTGTCCGGCCCGATCACGATGGCCAGCCACGTCAACTTGCAGATCGATGGCGGCGCGATGCTGCAGATGCTCCCGTACGGCACCTGGCCCTCTACCACTCCGTTCATCGACGGGGCCACCCTCACCGATGTCGAAATCAACGGGCCGGGCACCATCGATGGACAGGGGACGAACTGGTGGTTGGCATACCATAGCAGTAAGGTATCCCGACCTAATTTTGTCGAGTTCGACCATTGCACACGGGTGCTGATTCAGAACGTGGTGCTGCAAAACCCGCCGACATTCCACATTTATTTGAAGAACAGCGACACGAGTGTCACGATCCAGGGCATTACGATCAACACCCCGTACGATTCGCCCAATACCGACGGGTCTGACATCAGTTCCACCAACGTTCTGATCCGCAATTGCTACATCAGCGATGGAGACGACAACCTCGAGATCGGGGGCAGTGGCGATGTGGCGA
Organism: Verrucomicrobiia bacterium; assembly: GCA_050015495.1. GTDB lineage: Bacteria > Verrucomicrobiota > Verrucomicrobiia > Palsa-1439 > Palsa-1439 > Palsa-1439. Next base: position 128,774 of record JBEKBH010000003.1, on the reverse strand, counting down.
CGGACATTACCGTCTCTAATTGCACGTTCGGCACCGGACATGGCCTGTCAATTGGCAGCAAGATAGCCGCCGGGGTGAACAATCTGCTCGTGAGCAACTGTACATGGAACGGCACCGAGTACGGGATTCACATGAAGTCGGATCGGGGCATTGGCGGGTTGGTCCAGAATCTCACGTATGAGGACCTCATCATGTCCAACGTGAATTTCGCCATCGCCATCTACAGCTACTACAACGAAATCGGAGCGCCCGCCAACACCATCAGTGTCACCCCGTTCATGGCGTCCACGGACGTCGTGCACTCGGTCTCAGAAACGCCGGTCTGGCAGAACATCACCATCAGCAATGTGACGGTGACTTCGATCGGCGCGAATATCGCCGGCATCATCTGGGGCCTGCCGGAATCGCTCGTGTCCAACGTCGTGCTCGACGACATCAACATCTCCGCCCCGACCAAAACCTTCTGCGTGTATAACGCCACGGGTATTCAGGTCATCGACTCGAACTTCACCGCGCCGACCACGGGCACGAACACCTGGACGATCTACAACGCCGGGATGACCATCAGCAATAGCGTGGCCAACACGAATGTGGTGACCCTGGGTGGATTGGCCGCGCCGCCGACCAACAACGTCCTGGCCTTTTTCGACGCGCAGGCCGCCATTACCAACACGAGTTTGCTCGGGACCAGCTCCATTACCCTGGAAGCCAGCACACTCACGTTCACCGAGGATTCGGTGTACTTCAGCAATAACCTCTTTCTGGCCGCCGGCACGCTGGCTGTCACCAGCGGCACGAATTTATTCACCGGCGCGTTCAGTGGTTCCGGCCCCTTGACTCTGGATTTGATCGGTGGCAGCTTGCTGGCGCTGCTAGGCGATTCCACGGGCTTCAACGGAGCCGTGACGATCAGCAATGGTACATTGTTCGTCGACAACCCGACGGGCAGCGGAACCGGCGCCGGTGCGCTCACCGTGGCCGGCAGCGCCACGCTGGCCGGCAACGGCGTCATCACGGGACCGGTGACGGTGAACGGGACACTGGCCCCGGGCAACGATGGGCCGGGCACGTTGACCATCAGTAACAATCTGGCGCTGAATGGCTCGTCGGCCATGAACTACGTGCTCGGCACAAACAGCAGCCTCGCCGTCGTAAGTGGCAACCTCGCGCTGGATGGCGCCATTAACGTTACGGATGGCGGCGGGTTTACCTACGGCGCCTACACGCTGTTCAGTTATGGCGGGACGCTGACCACGAACGGCAGCCCGTCGATCCTGACGATTGGCACCGTGCCCAACACGAACCTGATCTATTCGATCAACATCAGTTCCAACGGATACGTCCGGTTGATCGCCAACACTCCCCCGCCGACGGTCGTCCTGACGCTCCCGACCCTGGGCGCCGTCGACAACACCATCACGCTGAGTGCGACCGCAACGGATTATGTTTCCGTCGTCAAAGTCGAGTTCTTTCGGGACAATGGCGTGTTGCTGGGGACCGTCACCACCCCGCCGTACGGCGTGACCTTCGACACCACAACCGTGGACGACGGGTCCCATTGCTTCTACGCCACGGCGTATGATCCGAACAACAACGTGGCCAGTTCCTCCACCAATTGCCTGATCGTGGACAATCTGCCTCCGACGGCGCCCACCGGGCTCACGGCCACGGCAGTTTCCACCAACCAAATCAACTTGAATTGGAGTCCGTCCACGGACGCCGCGGGGGTGACGGGCTATCAGGTGATCCGTGGCGGATCATCCTTTGCGAACGTAACCACCAACTACTACTCGGACAGCGACCTCGCTACCGCGACGGAGTATTGTTACACTGTTGCCGCATTCGACAGTCTCGGACATGTCTCCGCTGACGCCGAGGTTTGCGCACAGACGCTCGGCCCCGCCAGCTCGGTGCAGGGCGTGTATAACGGGCTCGTCCTGCAAACCAATGCGCCGTCCTCCGCCAGTTCGGGCTTGATCCAGGTGACAGTGACGCCGTCGTTGTCATTTACCGGCAAGTTGACCATCGAAGGTGCTCGTGTCTCATTTGGCGGATTCCTCGATTCCTTTGGCAACGCGACGAGCTTCGTCACCCTTCCCGGTAACAATCCATCCCAGGTGACCCTCCATGCGCCACCGGATGGAACCGACCAGATCACCGGAACGGTTTCCAATAGTGAGTTCAGGTCTGCACTGCTGGCCGACAAGGTGACTTTCAGTTCCCACAATCCGTGCCCGTTTGCGGGCCGCTACACGATGGTGATCGAGCCCCCGCCGGGGAACGATCCAGACATCCCCCAAGGATTCGGGTACGGCACGTTGACCGTCGCGTCCACCGGCCTTGCTCACCTCCAGGGTGTTCTCGGTGATGGCACAAAAATCAAGTCCACGGCCCCGTTGTCGAAGCACGGGACGTCGCCGTTCTACGTACCTCTCTACAGGAACCAGGGCGCGTCGGTTGGATGGCTGACATTCGCCACCAACGGTACAATCCAGGCGACGCTGGATTGGTTCAAGCCCGCGATCTCCGGTTCCACGTTCTACCCCAACCGTATTGCCACCAATGTCACCCTGTCCGGGGAGGTTTTCGTACCGCCTGCGGATAACGGCCCGGAGCCCTCCGGCACGCGACAGGTCACATTGACCGGAGGCAATCTGGTGGGCAGTCTGGTGGAGACAGCCGTTGTCAACTCGGTGGGCCATGTGTCCGTGTCTCCCCCGAACAACGTGAACCTGCAGATGAAGCTCAATCCGTCCACGGGCCTTTTCAGTGGGAGCTTCACCCATCCCGTGCTGAACAAGACGGTCAAATTCAACGGGTCGTCCCTGCAGCTCGACGGATCCGGAGCCGGGCTGTTTCGGGGGTCGGATGAAACTGGCTCTGTGATCCTTGAATTGGCGCCGTGATCCGTCGCGCTCGGGCGGGTGGTTCCCTTTGAGCATCAAATGGTTCGACTGACGGAGTGACGCCAATGCTTGCGGGCAAAGGACAAGCAACCAGCCCCATGGCAAACGAGCCGGCTTCGCCAACGTCACCCACCGGCCGGTTTCGGTGGGTCATCTGTGCCCTGCTGTTTGTCGCCTGCCTGATCAATTACATGGATCGCCAGATTCTCGGCATCCTCAAGCCCGAGCTTTCCGGGGTGTTTGGCTGGTCCGAACGAGACTACGGCACTATCGCCATCGCGTTCCAGGCTTCCTACACGATTGGGCAAATCCTCTTCGGGCCGTTCATCGACTGGCTGGGCACCAAGAGCGCCTACGCGCTTTCCGTCGTTTTCTGGAGCCTGGCAGCCATGTCACACGCGCTGGCGCGCTCGGTACCGGGTTTCTGCGCGTCGCGGTTCGCACTGGGACTCGGCGAATCCGGCAATTTTCCCGCCGCCATCCGCACGACCACGGAATGGTTTCCTCCCAAGGAACGTTCCGTCGCCACGGGCCTGTTCAATTCCGGGGCCAACATTGGGGCCATGTTCGGACCACTGCTCGTGCCGGTGCTGGCGATCCACTTCGGCTGGAGAGGAGCGTTCATTGCCCTTGGCCTGGTTGACTTGGTCTGGCTCTGTTTCTGGCTTGGCCTGTACGATCCGCCGGAGACATCGAAACGGGTCGATGCGAACGAACTCGCCCACATTCACGCCGGGGCGGGCCAACTCGAGTTGAAGATCCCGTGGACGAGACTGCTTGGCTACCGCGAGGCCTGGGGGTACTATGGCACCTGTGTATTGGTTGGCCCGGTCTGGTGGTTCTACGGGTTCTGGTTGCCGGACTTCTTCAACAAACAGTTTCACCTCAACATGAAACAATTTGGCCCCCCGTTGGTGATCGTCTACGCGATTGCGGGCCTCGGCAGCATCATGGGCGGGGCGATTTCCGCGTGGTTTCTCAAGCGCGGCTGGCGGGTCAATCCCGCGCGCAAGACCGCGTCGCTGCTGTGCGCCTGCGGCACCTTGCCGGTCATCCTGGCGCCGCGAGTGAGCAGCGTGTGGCTGGCCGCCGGTTTCTTTGCGCTGGCCGCGGCGGCGCACCAGGGCTGGTCGGCCACTATGTACACGGTTGTGGCCGATATCTTTCCCCGTCGCGCGGTCGCGTCCATCGTCGGATTCGGTGGCACGCTGGCGTCGCTCACGACCATGGCGTTCTTCTGGCTCGTCAGCACCATTCTCCAGAACCAGGGGCAGTATCAGGCAATTATGTTGATCTGCGGCAGCGCCTACGTTTTGGCCTGGATCATCTTCCAGATCGCCGTCCCGCAAATCAAACCGGTGAGGATCGAATGACCTCGCCCACCGCGACCAAGTCTGCTCGACGTGTTCCGGTGCCTCGCCACGGCGGAAAGGGTCGGACGTTCCGCAACCCGATCATCTTTGCCGATTACTCCGACCCGGATGTTATCCGCCACAACGACGACTTCTATCTGGTGGCCTCCAGCTTCCACTGCACGCCCGGATTGCCAATCCTTCATTCGTACGACCTGATCAATTGGAGAATTATCAATCATGCCGTCAACAACCTCCCCCATCCGCGCTTCGCCGGGGTCCAGCACGGCTGCGGCGTTTGGGCGCCGGCCATTCGGTTTCACGCCGGCAAATTCTGGATTTTCTTTCCCATGCCGGACGAAGGCATTTACATGACGACGGCAAAGGACCCGGCCCGCGTGTGGTCGGAACCTCATCTCGTGCAAGCCGGCAAGGGGTTGATCGATCCGTGCCCGTTTTGGGACGATGATGGCAACGCCTACCTCGTCCATGCCTGGGCGAAGAGCCGCGCAGGATTCCATAGCCTCCTCACCCTCCACCGCATGAGCACGGATGGCAGGAAACTCCTCGACAACGGGACCGTGGTATTCGATGGCACCGCGCGCCATCCCACGATTGAAGGACCGAAGCTTTATAAGCGCGACGGCCAATATTACATCTTCGCTCCTGCGGGAGGTGTCGAGAATGGTTGGCAGACCGTCCTGCGTTCGACCAACATTTTCGGACCATACGAGGACAAGGTCGTTCTCGCGCAAGGCAAAACGGAAATCAACGGGCCTCACCAGGGCGCCTGGGTCGAAACGAAGTCCGGCGAATCCTGGTTCATCCATTTTCAAGACCACGGTCCTTACGGACGCATTGTCCATTTACAGCCCATGAAATGGGTCAATGATTGGCCGGTGATCGGAAACGACGACGATGGGGATGGCCGGGGCGAACCCGTGGCCTCCTTCAAGAAACCGGCGATGGCGCGTGGACGCCGCAGCATCGCATCGCAGACCAGTGATGATTTCGATTCGCGCAAGCTTGGCCGGCAATGGCAATGGCAGGCAAACCACCAGGAAAGCTGGTATTCACTCTCCGCGCGGCCTGGCTGGCTGCGATTGTTCTCGGTGCCGCCGCCACGCAAGACCGTCAATCTCTGGCCAGTCCCCCATCTGCTCCTCCAAAAGCTTCCGGCGCCGGAGTTCTCGGTCGCCACCAGATTGGACGTCAGCCACCTGGCCGTTGGCCAACAGGCGGGGCTGATCATGATGGGGCAGGATTACTCTTACGTCGCCGTCCGACGAACGCCGGCCAACTACCGCGTGGTCAAGGTTGCCTGCCAGAATGCAGCGGAAGACGGTTCCGAAATCATTGAGGATAGTGTTCCCTGTCCCGCCAAGGCCGTGGAACTTGTGATCGACGTTCGTGCCGGCGCCGTCTGCACGTTCCGTTACAGCTCGGACGGTGATAACTTCGTTCCCTTGGGCAAACCGTTCACTGCCCGGAAAGGCAACTGGGTGGGTGCCAAGGTCGGATTATTTTCCATGTCAGCTTTCGGTAATCGGAAAACTGGATACGCCGACTTTGATTGGTTTCTTTACACCTGACGGGGGTTTGCAAAGAATAGGAACCGTACCATGAATATATCAAATACCATCGCCGGCCGTCTCACCTTCTTGATGTTGACCGCGCTGCTTGTCGTCTCACCATTGTGCGTCAGTCATGGTGAACCCATCAAACCAGACGTCACTGTTGCGCCCGATGGCAGCGGAGATTTCAAGACGATCCAGGAGGCCATCGATTCCATCCCGTCTGACAACGGCCAGCGCATGATTATCTTCATCAAAGACGGCGTCTATCACGAGAAAGTGCGGATTGACGCTGATTTCGTCACTCTGCGAGGCCAGAGCCGACAGGGTACGCGGATCGAATTTCCCCAGGGTACCGACGAGTTCAACCAGAAGCCGGACAAGATCGGGCGCGCCGTCGTCAACATTAACGGCAACGATTGTGTCGTCCAAAACCTCACGGCCAGGAATACCCAGGGCGTCATCGGTCCGCATGCGTTTGCCGTGTATGGCACCGCCGACAGGACCGTGATCGAGGACAGCGACGTGCTCAGCCAGGGGGCCGACACACTGGCATTGGCCTGGTCGAAAGATCAGCGCAGCCGGTCGTATCAGGCGCGGCTCAGCATCTGTGGATCCGTGGATTTCGTGTGTCCGCGCGGCTGGAGTTACATGGCCGATTGCACGTTGCGTCAGGTCAACCCCCGGGCCGACGCGACCATCTGGCACGACGGGTGCAAAGATAAGGACATGAAGTTCGTCCTGCGCAACTGCCGGTTCGATGGCGCGGAGGGTGTGAGCAGTTGGATTTTGGCCCGTCATCATCGCGACGCCCAATTCTTCCTGCTGGATTGCGCGTTCTCGAAGACGCTCAGCAATCGGCCTCCGCAGCGTGTCGTCTATCCGATCAATGGGAGCCAGCCGACCGGAGCAGACACCAAGCGAAACCGGGACCTGGATCCCGTGAACGTTTGGGGCGAGCGCGCCTATTACCACAATTGCCATCGTGATGGGGGCGACTATTCGTGGCACAAGGACAACTTCTCCTCCGCACCGGGGTCGCCCACACCCGGCCAAATCACCGCCGCGTGGGCGTTCGCGGGGACCTGGGACCCCGAACGAACTGACGGGCCGGTCATTCAGAGAACCGATGAACAGGGTGGTCGGATTGCCGTGACATTTGGCGAGAGTGTGACCGTTAAGGGAAAACCACGAGTGGTCCTGCAATCGGGCAGGTTTCTGGAATATGCAGGCGGCAGCGGCAGCACGACCTTGGTCTTCTCCGCCCCGGCCGGGCCCCGAAGCGACGCTGTGCGGTTGGACCTGCACGGCGGCACCATCATCGCGTCCGAAGCCTCCGCCACTCTGCGCGCGGTCAAGAACTGGCGGCTGCTAACGAGCCGCCAGACGCTGCCATGACGAGATTGATTCCCCCCGCCGGCTGATGGTGCGCCACCAGAATGACGGCAGGTTTGATTCATTCCACGCCTTGATTGTGCTTGATTAAGACGTCACGAAACCACCAGCATGGAGCCGTGGCGCACGGAAACGGACCGATCCGCTCGCCACTCACTTGAAACCGAGCAAACACACCTGGGGCATGTGGCAGCGTCGGGAGTGCCTGATTCCGACCCTGCGGGGTTGGATCGTCCTGCTGCTACTCGGGGTTGCACTCGCCGCACTCGGTATCAGCGGAGCGCACACATTCCTCACCGTGAATGATCCGGTCCCCAGCGACATCCTCGTGATTGAAGGATGGATTCCGGATTATGCGCTGCAAAGAGCGCTGGCTAACGTCGCGGGCGATCACTACCGCAAGATCCTCGTGACCGGCGGACCCATAAGCTCCGGCACCCTCCTGTGTGGCTACACAAACTGGGCCGAACTCGGTGCGGCCACGTTGATTCGGCTCGGCGTCGATACGAACACGATCGAGGCCCTGCCCGCCGCCAGGGTGACCCGGGATCGCACGTACGCGTCAGCAGTTGCGTTGCATACCTGGCTCCATCGTCATCACATCGACACCGCGTCGCTCAATATCATGACGATGGCCGACCACTCACGGCGCACGCGCCTGCTCTTCCGCAAGGCATTGGGCCGCGAGTATCAAGTGGGCATCATCAGCATTGAGAATCAAGACTACGACCCCAATCGGTGGTGGCAATCAAGCGAGGGCGTCCGCACGGTTGTTGGCGAAATGATCGCCTACGGCTACGCGCGATTCCTGTTTTGGCCACCGGCACAGGCCGAGTAGCCCACCGCGTCACACCGCGTTTGGGCCCGGTCGGGAGTGGAGTTCGAGTTCAATTCATGCCTTCTGCGTAGATCCGGTAATGGTATGTTGCCCCATACAACGGACGCGCTGAATCCGCCACGTTAAGAGTCACGGACGAGGCATTCCCTTTGCTTGGATTCATGTACATTTCCAACAGGTCGGCCCGGTTGCGAAGTGCCGGGTTGACCATAAACCCGCTTCTGGCAAGTGGGCGAATGAGCCGGTAATGCTTGGTTTCGTGATCAAGCGTCTCCAGGGTCATTGTGATACCCGCGGGTTTGTACAGAAACTCGCGCAGCTTCCCCAACCAGGTGCTGTCAATCTCGATCTCGATCCACACGGGGCACGGGTAGGCCGACAGCGGCAGCGGATCACCCCAGGTGGCTGTTCCTTCGCGAAGCAGGCGGTGGGGGGCAAGCCGCGGGCTCCCCACATCCCGCTTCAACAGCAGATACTCATTCTCCCCGGCGAACACCCCATAGTTCTGCAGGATCACTTCCAGCGCGCCCGCGTCATCTTCGGCCGCAAAGCGGTCATCAATGGTCTCACACTTGAGAATGACAAATTTTGGAGCCGTGGGCCCGAGATAAAAGCCGCGGTTGCGGGCGACGAGAAACGGGGTATAAGCCGAGTACCCTTGAAACACGGGGCGGGGCTGATAGTTAAGGCCGTTCAAGATTGCGATCGCCTGCTCGTGACCAAATACGTCGACGGAATCCCGGCCGATCAGATGTTTGATGATGGGCAGGGCGTTCTGTTCTTTGACTTGTGACAGCCCATTTTCCAGCTGCGCGCGAAAATCAGACGGATGGAAGAAGGTCGTTCGGTTCAGGACGACTCTGTCATTAGCTCGCGGGAGCAACTCCGCGAAAAACTCCGGCTGGATCAGGAACACGAGGACATAAGAAGACAGCAGTGCGATGAGCGTCATTCCGAGCAGCAGTGCACGGTGTTTGGCTGGCGGACGAAAGACGGCCCATGCCGCCGGCTCGACGAAGAGCAGAAAGGCAAACAAGTTGTCAATATGCCAGAGGTCGGCACGAACGAAACTTTCTTTCCAGGCGAGGAACAACGCCACCCCGAGGACGAGCAGGATTGCCAGATCGCGGTCCTTTTCCTTGCTGGCGCACGCCAGACCAATGAGCAGACTCACCCCCAGCAGGAGTTCGCCCAAACCGCTCCAGAACGCCAACCACGACCCGGTAGCCGCCATCGCCTCGGTATACCCGGACGCCACCTCGTAGGCCCCGCGCAGAAACGGCAGAAACCCCGAGACCTGCTGTTTGGCAAGACACCAAAACAACAACAGACAAACGAGATACGTCATCGCCAGTCCACTCGCCCGACGCCATTTCCGTTTCGACAGTGCGTACACGACAACGATCAGCAGGCTGGCCCCGCATTGCAGGAAAAAAGTGAACTTGGTGAGCGACACAAAGGCAAAGAGGATCCCCGTACCGAGTGCAAGTCCTGGGGATAATTGAGACCCGATCACCAAACAGGCTGATAGGGCAATGACAAACAAATACACCGCGTCGGGTGAAGCCACCGAGAGAAGAACGACATTCACGAAAAACCACCACCGCAAAACAGGGCGCAGCCGCACTGCCAGCCCGGCCATGAGCATCGCAAAGACGCCCTTCAGCGCCAGGTCGAAACCAATCCGGCTCGTCAGAAGATAGCCCGAATACGTGTCGGTCGTGATATATCCCAGCGGGCCATAGGTAAAAATCGTGTCTTTCCCGAATTGCAAGCCTTGGAAGGCAAAGTAGCTCAGGGCACCCTGCCACGACGCGTCCACTTCAGGAAGAAAGCTTCGAGTCGGCGGGTTGACCAGCACCAGCCAAAACAGCACAAACAGCCCAAAGAAAAGGGCCAGACGTCCAACTCGATCGCTTTCCCGGGAGACACTCACGGCGACATTCCCGTCACAAGATCGCAAACAAGGGTGACGGCAGAGCGTGAAAGGCCCCGTATGCCTCTCCATCCATGCGAGTCAGGTGTGGCAACTTCAGGTTCCGGATGTAACAGCGTGCCGCCCCTACTGGTTTCCGAAATTCGGTCGGCTGCGACCGTGGTGCTACAGGTGCCTTTCTGTTCCATCCAACACGAGGAATATCCGGCGACGGATGGAAGGTCAAGAGACTGTTTACCCTGCATCTCCGGAAGGGCACACCGGCTTCTGCCTGCCCAAGAACAGCGGCAGGTGAAATCCTTTCCGCACACAATGGCTGGCGACGGGAACTGATTAACACCTTCCAATGTCGATACTTCCGTGCAGTTTGCCATCCTCGATCTTGGCATACAGTATGCATCCTCACATAGGGCATGACACAGGTTTCTGAATCATTTATTGAAGGAATGGTGGACACCTACAGACAACCGCCCACAGGGCAGTATGACAAGCCCTCGGGCAAGCTCGTCTATCGCAACGAGTTCACCGTCCTGGTCGTGGATGACGATGCGTCGTTCCTGCATCTGGTGAGCTCGGTGTTGCGCAAGCACGGTTACAATGTCTTGAACGCGTCCTCCGGCGTCAAAGGTCTCACCATGCTTACGTATGCCCCCAGCGACATCCGTCTCGTGCTCCTCGATTACACCATGCCCAACCTCAATGGGGACGAAACGCTTCGCCATTTGCGGAAACTCAACCCGTCGATCAAAGTCGTGGCCGTCACATCATCGAACCCCAATCAAGTGGCGGCGTCCTTCCGTGACGGGGTTGACAAGTTTCTCAAGAAGCCGTTGGACGCCCGCGAGCTAATCGCCACGATCGACTCTCTCGTTGGCTCCAGACCAAAAGAGTAGTGGCCTCCGGTTTCGTCGTCCGGTCCGCGAAGATAAATCCCGCCGAATAGGTGACAGGGACCAAGAACCTTCTCGATATACCTGCGCTCTCGCCGACGGGGCTTGGACTCGCACCGTCCCAGACAACGGGCCATGTCGCTCTGCCAGAAGAAAGAATTGGAGGCGGGTGTCGGAATCGAACCGACGGATAGGAGTTTTGCAGACTCCCGCCTTACCACTTGGCTAACCCGCCCTCCCTCGACCCCACCAGAATACCACGCCCTGCGGCTTGTGGCCAGTGGAAAAAAGCTGGTAACGGCGGGCGAACCCGCAAATTTTCCTCCTGCCTACGCGCGCGCAAATTGTCGTAGTCGGCCAACCACTCTTGTCAGCGCTTCGACGATATTGTCGATATCGGCGAGAGTATTGCCCGCCCCAAACGAAAATCGCACCGCCGCCCGCGACAATTCGTGCGATACTCCCATCGCCTTGAGCACGTGCGATGGTTCGAGGGAACCGACCGCGCACGCCGATCCGCTCGAAACCGCCACACCTTCCAGATCGAGCCCGAGCAACAGGCCTTCTTCCTCGCATCCCTCGAAACTGAAATTGATGGTGTTGCCGATGCGTCGTTTTTCGTGACCGTTGCGGTGCACCCCCGTCACGCGCTTCGTAATCTCTTCGCCAAGATTCTCGGTAAGCCAGAACAGCCGGACCTGTTCCTCGTCCATCTTCGCCGTCGCCAACTCCGCTGCCTTGGCCAAGCCGACGATCGCCGCCACGTTTTCCGTGCCCGCCCGCCGCTCGTTCTCGTGGCTTCCGCCAAACAGCAACGGCTCCATCTTCGTCCCGCGCCGCGCGTACAGCACACCGCTGCCCTTCGGCCCGTAAAACTTGTGCGCCGCCATCGACAGCAAATCCACTCCCCAATCGCCCACATTCACCGGCACCTTGCCGAACGATTGCACCGCGTCGGTGTGAAACGGAACGCCGCGCTCCCGGCAGATCGCCGCCAGTTCCGGTATGGGCTGGATCGTGCCGGTCTCATTGTTTGCCGACATCACCGAGACCAACACCGTATCGTCGCGGATCGCCGTTCGCAGGTCGCCGGGATCGACCAGGCAATCGCGGTTCACGGGCAGATACGTGACCTCGCATTCGCCCGTCTTTTCGAGATACTGGCAGGCGTGCAGCACCGCGTGGTGCTCGATGCTGCTGGCAATAATGTGCCGACCCTTCTTCCGCAACGCGCGCGCCACGCCAAACACCGCCATGTTGTCCGCCTCGGTGCCGCCGCCTGTGAAAACAATCTCCCCTTCCTGCGCGCCCAACAGTTTCGCCACGCGCACCCGCGCATCGTCGATCGCCGCCCGCGCCTCGCGTCCAAACACATGCACGCTGCTGGCATTGCCGAAATGTTCCCGCAGATATGGCAACATCGCGTCCAGCACCGTGGGATCCAGCGGCGTGGTCGCGTTATGGTCGGCGTAGATGCGGCTCATGGTAATCAGTCCCGCGAATCCTGTTCGCGGGTCGGTTTGGCGCCGCAAACCAGCCTCGCAGTAATGAAAGGATTAGGTATCACGTTTTCTCAAATGCTATTTTCAGTCCCAGACCAATAAACAAGGCACCCGTAGCTCGCTTGAGCCACGACTCCGTTGAGTGCCGCTGCCGAAGGCGCTGGCTAAAGGCCGACGCGAACCACACAACCAGCATACACCAAATAGTGCCATTGAAAATAAAGGTCAGGCCGAGAATAAGAAAAGCCATCACCTTCATACCGCTGCCTGGTTCGATAAACTGTGGAAGAAATGCCATGAAGAAAAGAGCCACCTTGGGGTTCAGAACATTCGTAAGTATCGCCTGCCGGTAAATGACCCAGCCGGGGACGGGTGGACCGCTCGTGACTTCGTTGTGTGCGGAAGCACGACTGAACAGCATCTGAAAACCAAGATAGACGAGATAGGCTGCTCCAATGAACTTGACAACCATAAACGCGTGACTGGAAGCGACCAATACCGCTGACAAACCAAATGCTGCGGCGAGTGTGTGAACCAGACAGCCCGTGCTTATCCCAAGGACGGAAAGTACGCCGGCGCGCCGTCCTTGCGAAGTGCTCCTCCCAACAATATAGAGCGTGTCTTGACCGGGAGTGATATTAAGCAGAAGTCCGCTTACGATGAATAACCAATAGTTGTGAATGCCAAACATAACCCGCAGTGATGTCTAACGAGGAGCACTAAACCACGCCGAAAGCGTCATCGGCACAGGCTCCAGTGTAATGTCAAATTCCCGCGCCGTGCGTCTGACCGATCATCCGGTCGCGGTCCGCGGCGGCCGTCTTCATCAGCGTCTTGCCGCCTTCCTGGTATACCACCGTCCGCGCCGGCACCGAGTCCAGCAACCACACGTTGCCGCCGATGATCGACCCTTGCCCGATGGTCACATCGCCCAGGATCGTCGCCCCGGCGTAAATCGTCACGTCATCCTCGATGTTCGGATGGCGCTTGACGCCCTTGACGACCCGTCCCTTCTCATCCTTCGGGAAACTCTTCGCCCCGAGCGTGACGCCCTGGTAAATTTTCACGCGCTGGCCGATCACCGTCGTCTCGCCGACGACCACGCCCGTGCCGTGATCGATAAAAAAATGCGCCCCGATCGCCGCGCCCGGATGAATGTCGATCCCCGTTTTGTTGTGCGCCCATTCCGTCATGATCCGCGGAATCAATGCCACATGCCGCCGATACAGCAAATGCGCCATCCGCTGCACCGCGATCGCTTCGATCCCCGGATACGCCAGGATGATCTCCTCGTTGCTGATCGCCGCCGGATCGCCCTCATACGCTGCCGTCACGTCCGTCTGCAGAATCGACCGCACGCCCGCCAGCTCGCCCAGAAACTCCTGCGTCACCCGCGCCGCCGTCCCCGCCAGATCGTTCTTGTCGCAGCCGTCGCACGGACGATACTCCAGGCTCCGCTGGATCTCGTTCTCCAACCGCCGCGCCAGCGACGACACCAGCTCCGAGGTGTACTCGGCCAGTTGATTGGAATGAATCGGGTCCTTGTCGTAAAATCCGGGGAACACCAACCGCAGCAAATCCCGCGCGATCTCCACCACCGCTTCCCGCGATGGCAGGTTCACCCCGTCCAGATGATTGATCCCACCGTACTTGTGGAACGAATCCACCAGACCATCGACAATCAGCGCCAGCTTCTTTGCCATAACGCCGCCAATCTACCCGTGAATCCACCCGATTTCACCTCAATAATTCGCCCCCATCCCCACCAGATTGGCTTCGGAAAATCCGTCCGGAGGGGGTACGAACCCAATGGGAAAACCGGGGGTCGTGCTATCTAAGTGGCTTTCCATCAAGCATATCAAAACGCAGTTTCCGGAAAAAAGCTTGGGCTCATTTCGCAAAAACACCCTTTTGCACAGCCCTCGGTCTCGGGCGCAAACGCCCGGGTAGAGCCAAGTCTTCAAAGCCGGACGCAGCACTAGCGGAGCGAGACGCGCCGAGTGCCCGCCGGTGGTGTAAACGCGACTTCACCGTGCTTTGGTCGCAAACGCTCCGAACCTACGGACCGGAGTTATCCATACCGAACGCGGATACCTATGGCGCGACTCCGAATCGCATCACACAAACTCCGCCGCGACCTCGTCGGCAAAATAGCGCCCAATCCCCCGCCGCGAATCCCCCGGATCTCACCTGAATTATTCGCGCCACTTGCTTTCGCTTTGGCCGTTGTGCCGCCGTCGATACCGCAGGACGGAGAACAACGTGCCGAATAACCTGTTCAAGGCCCGTAGTCCGATGTAATGAAGTAACCGTCGACCCCGGCATGAATTCATCGATCCCCACCAAAACCCGCCGGCCAGAATGGCGGTCCGCTGTATTCTGGTCCGCGGCAATCGCGTTGCTGATTCTTTCGTTGGCGCTGCATCTCTGGAGGATTGATTCCGCACCGCCGGGGTTCAACATCGACGAGAGTTCCAACGCCTACAACGCCTACTGCATCGCCCGGACCGGGGCGGATGAATATGGGACCAGGTTCCCGGTGGTCTTCCGGTGCTTCGATTATGACCATGATGCTGGCATGGTTTATCCTCTGGTGCCAATCATCGATGTGTTCGGCCTGCAACGGTGGGCCGCTCGCCTGCCGAATGCGATCTTCGGTATTCTGACCTCCATCACGTTCGCGTTTCTGGTGCAGCAGCATTGCCGGAAACAATGGCTTTCCCTGTTGTCCGGGTTCTGTTTCTCGGTCACTCCATGGCTCTTTCCAGCCAGCCGGATCGCCACCAGCAGCTACACGCTCTTGGTCTGGGTAGTGACCATGAGTTGGCTGCTGGCGCTGGTGGCGTTGCGGAAACGATCGTGCGTCCTGGCGGTCTGCGCCGGCCTGCTCTGGGCACTCCCCATCTATATCTACAGTGTCGGCCGCCCCATGTCGGTATTGACCCTCCTGTGCTTTGGGCTGGCATTCGTCCGCGTGCTTGTGAAGAGATGGAAAGTGGGGTTGGCATTCGTGCTTGGCTTTATCGCTGTAACCCTGCCGTTGATCCCGGTCGCGTGCCATAATCAGGTCGCCCTGACTGAACGGTTCCGGGTCGTGTGGGTCGGGACGGCCGAGCGGCCGACGGTTGGGCTGATCGCATCCAATTTCCTGTCCCGGTACCCGGACTATTTCAGCCCGGCGTTCCTGTTCCTCAAAGGCGACCCGAACCTGCGCCAGCACACGGGGCGCGGCGGCGAACTGTTTATGTTCCTCGCGCCCCTGGTCCTCGCCGGCCTGTACTGCCTGGTGCGGTTCGCCCGGAGCCGGCCCTGTTACCGTTTTATCGGTCTGGGACTGGTGGTCTATCCGCTGGCCGCCGCCCTGACACCCGATCGGATGCACAGCGGCCGTTGTGTGCAAGGCGTCATTTTCTGGCTGTTGACGGCGGCGATCGGCGCGTACTTCCTGTGGCGGCGGCGCGTGGTCGGGCGAACGATCCTGCTGGCAGCTTGCTGCGCCGGGCTGGTCGAAACGGGGTGGTACTTGAGGGATTATTTTGGCCCCTATCAGGTGCGCTGCCGGTCAGAATTCCAAGCCAACTTTATCGTGGCGCTGCAAGACTGCTTCCGCGCCCTCGGCGACAACCAGACTCTCTACATTTCCCCAAGCGCCTTTTCGCCTTTCAACATGATCCCGGGCACGGACTTCAAACCGTACTTCTATATCCACCTCCTCTTCTTTGGACGCATCGACCCGCTCACCTACCAACACGGCGGCATTCCCCGGGATCGCGTGCGCCTGTACGGTGGGTCGATCACGAACCCCGGGCTGCTGCTTCGTTCCACGATGAGCGTCATCCTTCCCACAGGGGGCCACACGGTACCGGTCGCCGGGGCAACGTATATCCCCGGGAAAGCCACTTACGTCCGCAGTCGGGAACCCGTCCCCCCGAACGCCACACTCATGGAAACGAAACCCGTTGACGGTTTGTTTCCTGCCGAGGTTAGGTACGAGGTCTACGAGGTCAAATAAGGAGTGGTCCCCTTTTTGGCAAAAGTAAAGGGCGATTCAGAAGGCCACCATCCAAACGTTCACTTCACTGTTTCGGACGGTCGATCAGACGTATCCGGTTGGGAGGAAGCACGCAACCGTCATGGCGCGGAAATTGAAAACGGGAGGTTACGCTCGACCGGTTGCCGACTCGTTTGGGCCGACCGAGCAACCAATTTCTCCTTCGCTCTTGTCTTGGCCCATGCTCGTGGCCTGAACTGCCTGATCTCCGTGATCTTCGCCGCAAATCACCACGATTTCATCTTGGCGACTTGCGCCATCTGGATTCGCTTTGACCATTGTGCTGTCGTTGATATCGCAGTATAAATCTACCGATGCCGTATCAGCCATCCCAATCCGCGCTGGCCAAACCCGCCGCGTTCCGCCGACGGCTCGGAGTCTTGGCCGTCCAACTCATCGCCGCCCAGGCTCTGTACCTCGCCTTGGGGCTTTACCTGCTGTACAGCGGGTTCACCGCTCCCACGGATGCGCCGTCGCGAGCGCCGTTTACCATCGGTGCGTTCGCGTTCGGGATACTGGGCGTGATCGCGTCCTTTCCCGCCGTCAATATCCTGTCGCGACGACAACCTCCCGGCGGCGACTTCCCCGCGCTCGCTGTCGAACTTCAGCGACGGTTCTTCATCGGGTTCGCCTTTTCGGAGATCGCCTCCCTGGCCGGGTTGCTCATCTTCTTCCTGTTCGCCGACATCACGGTCCTGATTTTCCTGGTCGGTGCGTCCTCCGCCTCCATCGCCGCCCACTACGCGCGCGTGCGCAAGATCGTGGACGACTTCGAGCGGACGGCGCGCTGACAAGACGCAACAAGATACGCACTACACAAACTCCGCAGCGACTTCGTCGGCAAACAGAATCCCGCGCTTGGTGGGCTGAAGACGACCGTGACTCCACTGGACCAGGTCGGCGGACAGCAACTCGGCAATCTGTTTGTCCCAGCGGCCTTTCACCAACTCGGCCGGCACACCGGCGTTCATCCGCATCCCGAATGCCGCGCGCTCGGCGGCGCGCAACTCAGGCGTGATCGCCTCTTCAAAGCTGACAACTGCCTTCTGGCTCCTGACCCCTTCGACGTACCGATCGATATCCGGCGCGTTTTGCCACCGCTTGTCGCCCACGGTCGAGCACGCGCTCGGCCCGAGCCCGACGTACTCCTTGCCTTCCCAGTATGCGATGTTGTGCGCGCATTCCCGATCCGGTTTCGCGAAGTTGCTGATCTCGTATTGACGATAGCCCGCCGCCGCCAGCATCTCCATGCTGGTCTCGTACATCGACAGTTCCAGTTCTTCGTCGGGCTTGATCAGTCCCTGTTCGAGCAGCGACCAGAAATGCGTGTCCTCTTCCAGAATCAGGCAATACGTCGAGAGATGCTCCGGCTCAAGCTGGATGGCCAGGGCCAACGTCCGTTTCCAATGTTCCATCGTCTGGCCCGGCAACCCGAACATTAAATCGAGATTGATGTTCTGGAAGCCCGCCTCGCGCAGTCTCTCGTAAGAATTAATGGCCCCCGCCACCGAATGCACGCGCCCGATCGTTTCCAATAATTCATCATCGAGCGCCTGCACGCCCATGGAAATGCGATTGACGCCAAACTCGCGAAACAATCTCGCCTTCTCGCTCGATACCGTCGACGGATTGCATTCGATGGTCCACTCGCTGACTTGCCCCAATGGAAGCTTGCTCGCGAGCCCTTCCAATACCCGCCGCATCAGCGGCGTGGGCAACAGGCTCGGTGTGCCGCCGCCAAAAAAAATGGTTCTCGGCCCGAGTTGCGACGCGAATCGGTCGAGTTCCGCCAGCACCGCGTCCACATAACCTTCCATTTTCGCCGCGCTGCCTGCCTCCGAGTAGAACGCGCAGTACTGGCACTTCGCCGCGCAGAACGGCACGTGCACGTACAGGTGCTCGACTTTGGCCGATGGAATTCTCATACTTCTCGCGTAACGATACCCTTGTCCATGACGGCAGACAAACCCCAAATCATCCTCGCCAGCGCGTCACCGCGGCGCGAGCGGTTGCTGCGCGAGTTGGGCTTGCGCTTCATCGTCGTGCGCCCGGACGGCACCGAAGAATTGGCCGGCGGCGCGGCGCCCGACGTGGTGGCCATGCAAAACGCCCAACGCAAGGCCCGCGCCGTGGCGGGCCGGCATCCCCACGCGATGGTCATCGGCGCGGACACCATCGTCGTGCTCGACGGGAAGATTTTCGGGAAACCGCGCGACCGCGAGGACGCCCGGCGTATGCTCGGCCAACTCACGGGACTACGTCACGAGGTTATCACGGGCGTCTGTCTCGTCCACCGCTCCCTCGACACGGAACTGGTTTTCGCCGACACCACCCGCGTGTGGATGCGTCCGCTCCAGCCCGCCCAAATCGCCGAGTACCACGCCAAGATCGACCCGCTCGATAAGGCCGGGGCCTACGCGATCCAGGAGCACGGCGAAGGCGTCGTCGAGCGGATCGACGGCAGCTACAATAACGTCATCGGGTTCCCCACCGAACGCCTGCAGGCGACGCTCGAGCGGCTGGGCATGCTTTGATCGCGGCGCATCTCGACGCCGCGCGGCGACCCTCAATTACCGGCCACCAGGCGATAGCCGATGCCGGGTTGCGTCTCGATCAGCCTCCCGCTGTCGGGCGTCTCCAGCTTCTTGCGCAAGTGCGTGATGTACACACGCAGATATTGCAACTGGCTCTCCGCATCCGGTCCCCAAACAGCGCGGAGCAACTGCTTTTGCAGCACCACCTTGCCGGCGTGACGCACCAATTCGTGGAGCAGCGCGTACTCGGTCGCGGTCAGATGCACCTCGCTGTCCTGTACCGTCACGTTGCGCGCGCTCATATCAATGGTCAGATCGCCGTGCACATACATCGGCTCCTCGAACGCCTCGGGGGAATGCCGCCGCAACGCCCGCAGCCGCGCCAGCAATTCGTCCGTGCCGAACGGCTTGGTCACGTAATCGTCCGCGCCGTTGTCCAACGCGGCCACCTTGTCCGCTTCGCGGTCCCGCACGGTCAGTACCAGCACCGGCGTGCGGCTCCATTCGCGGAGCCGCTTGAGGACCTTCAAGCCATCCATGTCGGGCAACCCGAGGTCGAGCAGGATCACATCGGGCCGGCGCGACGCCGCCAGTTGCAGCCCCAGATCGCCCGTCTCCGCCTCGCAAACCTGATACCCCTGCACCTCCAACAACACGCGCAGCAACCGGCGGAGTGGACGCTCGTCATCAATCACCAGCGCGGTGTACGAAGACTTCATCGCGTCGGCCGCCGCCGACCCCCGCCGATCGGCGGATTCCCGCTGCGGGGGAGCGGTGGTGACCATATTTTGTTCTGTCCTCTGTTTCGAAGGCTACCGGTTACGACGGCGCGCCGTAGTGCTTCCGCAATTCGAGATTGACCTCAAGGACGTTGATCATCTTCTCGCCCGCGAGCCCGCCAAACGGCGCAAACGCCTTGTCTTGCAGGAGCTGTTCGATCTCGGCGCGCACCTTTGCCGGGTCAGCCTTGGTATCCGCCGCCCATTTCGACGACACGCGATCCAACTGATACTCGGCGTTCTGAAGCGTGATATGCGGGTCCAGCCCGGACCCGGACGTCGTCACCATGTCGCCGGGCACGTCCTGAAGCGCCACGTCCGCGTGGTCCTGACGCCACATATCGAAGAAGGTCGACTGTATATCCGAGCCTTCCTTGACCGGCTGAATGTTCGTGACGGGCTTGCCATCGGCCCCGTTGGTCGTGACCGCCGACGGGAACTGGCCCGGGTAATCCTTCGAGAAATTCTCGAAGAACACCATCGCGAGATCGCTCGGCTGCGGCTGGGGCGTGCCCGGGTTGTCCTTGATGAACTGCGCAACGATCGGCGCATGCGCGATTGCCCAGTTGGACACGTACGCCGTATGGCTCGGATCGCCTGTCACCCAACCCTGGGCAACACTGTTGTGGGCGTCCGCCCATTGCGCCACAATATTCGAGCCGCCTTGGAACTGGTCGAGTTGGAACCATGCCTCGATGTCGGGCGCGACCGGTTTGCCGTCCTTGGCTCCGCCCTTGTACGTAACAATCGGGCCGAGCGTCGTGGCGACGCGATTGCGCAACGCGTAGTTCGACGCCGCAATGGCCGACGAGGACGACGCCGAGCCATCATACGAGCAGGCTGACGGACGTGGTTGGAAGTACTCATCCTTCGTGAACGGTTGCGCGATCAGCAACGAGCCTACCACGTGCCCATCCTGGTCCTTCACCATGCTGCCATTGGCCTGGAACGGAAACACGGTTTGCCCGATGGCCCACAGCAGCGCCGGATAGACGCCGCAACCTAGAACGACCGCAAACAACAGCAACCAGATGCTTTTGGTGATGTATTTCATATTCGAGTCTCCTTAGCTGGCCATGTGCATGCCGACCATGGCGACATCGATCAGTTTGATTCCGATAAACGGGATGATCACGCCCCCCAGTCCCCAGACGAACAGGTTCTTGCGCAACAACGCGTCCGCGCCCAGCGGCTGGTAGTTCACCCCTTTGAGCGCCACGGGAATGAGCGCGGGGATAATCAACGCATTGAAGATCACCGCCGAGAGAATGGCCGAGGTCGGCGAATGCAGATGCATGATATCGATGGCCTTCAGCCACGGCAATGTCCCGGCAAACAGCGCCGGAATGATCGCGAAATACTTCGCCACGTCGTTGGCGATCGAGAACGTCGTCAGCGCGCCGCGCGTCATGAGAAGTTGTTTCCCGATCTCGACGACCTCGATCAACTTGGTCGGGTCGCTGTCCAGATCCACCATATTGGCCGCTTCCTTGGCCGCCTGCGTGCCGGCGTTCATCGCCAGCGCCACGTCCGCTTGGGCGAGGGCGGGGGCGTCGTTCGTGCCGTCCCCCATCATGGCGACCAGTTTGCCTTCCGCCTGCTCCTTGCGGAGGTACGCCAGTTTGCTTTCCGGGGTCGCCTGCGCAATGAAGTCGTCCACGCCCGCATTCGCGGCGATGGTCGCTGCCGTCAGCGGGTTGTCCCCGGTAATCATGACCGTCCGCAACCCCATCTTCCGCAGTCGCGCAAAGCGATCTTTCATGGCCGGTTTCAAGATGTCTTCCAACACCACGATCCCCACGATTTTCTGGTCCTCGCACACCACCAGGGGCGTGGCGCCTTTCGACGCAACGCTGTCCACCTGACTCTTCAGGTCGGCGGGCATGCTGCCACCGTTGCCGGTAACGAATTTGATGATGGCGTCCGCTGCGCCTTTTCGTATGTGGCGTCCATCGGGCAGATCCACGCCGCTCATGCGCGTCTGCGCGGTGAACGGAACGGGCACCGCGCCGCGCGGCAGCGGTGTCTGGCCGTGCGGCTGATTGACCGGGACCCGGTCTTGCTCTTCAAACAGCTTCACAATGCTCTTTCCCTCCGGCGTCTGATCCGCCGCCGACGCCAACGCCGCCAGCCGGCCTACGTCCTCCGTGGTATACGTGCCGTACGGGATAAACTTCGTCGCGTGCCGGTTGCCCATCGTGATCGTGCCCGTCTTGTCCAACAACACCACGTCGATGTCGCCCGCCAACTCGACCGCTTTGCCGCTCTTCGCGATAATGTTGTTCTGCAGCGCGCGGTCCATGCCGGCGATGCCGATGGCCGCCAGCAACGCGCCGATGGTCGTGGGAATCAGGCAAACCAACAGCGCGATCAGCGTCGGGATATCGGTGCCCAAACTGTGCAACGGGTCCGTGATGCCCATATAACCCATCATGTACTGCTCGGCGTTCCACGCCATCGGCCACAGCGGAATCACGACGATCAGGAAGATCAGCGTGAACGCGGACAGCGCCATCGTCAGCGCGATCTCGTTGGGCGTGCGTTGACGAATCGCCCCCTCCACCAGACGGATCATCCGTTCGAGGAACGAATCACCGGAGCTGCTCGTGATCTTGACCACGATGCGGTCGGACAATACCACCGTTCCCCCGGTCACGCCGGAGCGGTCGCCGCCCGACTCGCGAATGACCGGCGCGGATTCCCCCGTGATCGCCGATTCATCTACCGAGGCGATGCCCTCGATGATTTCGCCATCGCCGGGGATCGTTTCGCCTTCCTGCACGACGACCCGGTCGCCTTGCTTCAATACCGACGAGGAAACCTTCTCAATGCCCGTGGCCGTCACGCGATTGGCAACGGTGTCATGGCGCGCCTTTCGCAGGGATTCGGCCTGGGCTTTCCCGCGCACTTCCGCCAGCGCCGTCGCAAAATTCGCGAACAGCACGGTGGCGAACAGCCATGCATCCAGCGCGATGAAGTAACTCACCGGCGCGAGGCTGGCCGAGTGCCCGAAGAGGGCCTGGACGACGTAGAACAACGTCAAGATCGCGCCGACCTCGACCACGAACATCACGGGGTTCTTCCATTGGATGTCCGGACGCAGCATGACGAACGCCTGCTTGAGGGCTTCCCCGACGGCCTCTCCTGTCAGAAGCACCTTTTGCCGTTTGTGATGGGGCGAAAACCCCGACGGCAGTTGGAGTTCGCCAATCGGCTTTACCGTGACGCTGGCAACCTTCTTGGCGGTTTTAGGTTCTTGGGTATTGGCAACGTTATTCATAGTATCGTTCCTTTCGTGCGCAGTGGAATTGTCTCGTTTACCCGCCAAACGGGATCGGCCCCAGGTGTTCGGCCGCCGGCCCGAGCACGGCGATGGGCAGAAACAGCAGCGCCCCGATGATGAGAATCGTGGCAAACAACAGCCACCCGAATGTCATCGTATCGTCGCGCAACGTCCCCAGACCGAATGGGGCGGGCTTTTTCATGCCGAGATAGGCCGCCATCGCGATCGGGGCGATGATCGGCAAGAACCGGCTGATGATGATCACCAGCGCCGCCGCGATGTCCCACGCCGCCGCTTGTCCAGGGCTCGAGTTGTTGGCAAATCCATAGGTCACACCCAGCCCGTCGAACGCCGAGCCGTTGTTGGCCGAGGCCGACGAGAACTGGTAGAAGATCTGCGAGAACCCATGCGGCCCCGGATTGCTGGTGGCTTTCATCCCCCAATCGGTCGCCGCGAACAGCCCCGTGGGAAACAGAATCATCAGCGGATGGATCAACAGTGCGATGACCGCCAGCTTGACCTCGCGGGCGCCGATTTTCTTGCCCAAATACTCGGGCGTCCGTCCCACCATCTGGCCCGCCACGAAGATTCCCACGATCACGAACAGCAGCATGTTGATCATGCCGACGCCTTTGCCACCATAGATGCAGTTCAACCACATGCCCACCATCGGCGACAGCGCGGCAATCGGATTGAGGCTGTCGTGTTCGCAATTGATCGCCCCGTCGGTCACGTCTACGGTCAGCGCGCAGAACGTAGCGCCTGCCGAGGTCCCGAAACGCATTTCCTTGCCTTCGAGGTTGCCGAGGTGCTGGTCAACCGGCAAACCGGCCACCGCGGGCAGTGTCACGGTTCGCTTCCCGCCGGGCGCCGTCGCGCTCGGGATGTCATACGTCCGCGCCACCGGGTGCGCGGTCAATCCGGGGTTGGGTTTGTACGTGTCGTAGTAAATCGGCCAGACGATGGTGCCGATCATCAGGACCATCATGACCCCAAAAATAACCCACGCATGTTTGGGGCGCCCCAGCATCCGTCCGTACATCAGCACCAGCGAGTAGGGGAACAGCATCATCGCCACGCAGGACAGAAAGTTGGTGAGCGCGGTGGGGTTCTCAAATGGATGCGCGGAGTTCATCCCGTAGAATCCGCCGCCGTTGGTTCCCAATTGCTTCATCGGCACAAAGCACGCCAGCGGGCCGACGACGATGTTCTGCGGTTTCGCGTCGCCTTTGTCGGTCGTCCCCATGGACGCCGGCTCCAGGGTGGAGACGTGGTACGAGCTTTGGTAGGTCATCGGGCTGCCCTGTTGCACGAACACGATCCCGAGGAGGAACGCGCAGGGCAGGAACATGTAGACCACCACCCGCCACATATCCACGAAGAAGTTGCCTACGTGCGAATCCCCGCGGAACGCGCGGATGATGGCCGTCAATCCGCAGAACCCGATCGACGCCGACAGGAAGAAGTTGGTCAGGCAGAAGAAAATCTGGCTGAAATTCGAGAACACCTGGTCGCCGGAGTAATGCTGGAGGTCCGTATTCGTCATGAACGATATGACGCTGTGGAAGATCGTGGTCGGCGCGATCATTCCCTTGGCGTCGGGATTCAGCGGCAGCCAGGGCTGCAGCGCGAGGATGGCAAAGCCGAACACGAACAGCACCGTATTGAACAGCAGAATGGAGACGGTGTACTGCTTCCAGTTCTGCGGCCCGCTGTCCAGGCGCGCTTCAAACCAATGGAAGAACCGCGGCGCCTTGTATTGGCCGTTCATGATCCACGCGAGGTAACGGCCCAGCGGCAGCGCGAGGATCGTCGTGACGACGAGTATGGCGATGGGGAGAAGCCAGATTTGCAGTGTCATGGTTGTCGCTCCTTAATTCTAATTTTGGTTTGCGGGCGCCGTTGCTCAGAACCACTCGGGCCGAATCAGGGCCACCCACAGATAGATGAACAGAAACGCGGCGATTGCTATGGTTACATAGATCATGGTTATCACCTCAGATTTTTTCGCAGGCCTTGAGAAACAGGACACACAGGCCCATGCACACAAGGCCCAACACAAACATCGCGGCCAACCAGATGCCAACATTCGATTCCAACATTATGAAACTCCTTTCGCGATTGTTGCCAGGAACGAAACGCCCGATTCGCAGTCGAGGTCGATACTCCCAACGCCGGCCAGACCGGCGTCGATCCGACCCGTGCCGCGAATCGCATGCATTCGTTCATGTTTCATGCGGCAACAATAGCGGCCTCCAAACGAGTGCGCTAATTAAATGGCCCCGCCGGATTGCTAAAAGAGTGTTAATTGCCTGTCGCTGTTGCTCGGTAATTAGACAGCGTGGACAATCTTGATCACTCCGTGTCGTTTAATGGCCATGGAGACGTGTGATCGGGGTATGCTCCTGTGCGCGGGATGGGTTAACTTAGGTCATGCGGGCATCTCCCCTTGCCAAGGTTGCCAAATCCTTGATCGCTTCGGGTTCGTTTGTTCACCCGCCAAACGGAATCGGTCCCAGGTGCTCCGCGACAGGCCCAAGCGCCGCCACGGGGAGAAACAACAGCGCGCCGATAATGAGCACCGTCGCGAGCAGGAGAAACCCAAACGTCAACGTGTCGTCTCGCAGCGTCCCCAGACCAAACGGACTGGTTTTCTTGGCGCCCAGGTATGCGGCCATGGCGATCGGGGCGATGATCGGCAGATACCGGCTAAACAACATCACCAGCCCTGTCGCAATGTCCCAGGGAGCCGCCTGGCCGGGGTTGGCGTTGTTGGCAAATCCGTAGGTCACGCCCAACCCGTCAAATGCCGAGCCGTTGTTCGCGGAGGCGGAGGAGAACTGGTACAGCATCTGCGAGAACCCGTGCGGCCCGGGATTGCTCGCCGCTTTCATTCCCCAATCAGTGGCCGCAAACAGCCCCGTGGGAAACAGAATCATGAGCGGATGCACCAGCAGCGCGATCACGGCGAGCTTGACCTCGCGGGCGCCGATTTTCCTGCCGAGGTACTCCGGTGTCCGCCCGACCATCATGCCCGCTATGAAGATCCCGATAATCACGAACAGCAACATGTTGATCATCCCGACGCCTTTGCCCCCAAAAATGCAGTTCAGCCACATGCCGATCATCGGCGACAACGCGGCAATCGGATTGAGACTGTCATGCTCGCTGTTCACCGCGCCACAAGTCACGTCCACCGTGACAGCGGCGTACGTGGCACCGGCAGCCGTTCCAAAGCGCATTTCCTTGCCTTCGAGATTGCCCAGATGTTGATCGACCGGAAGCCCCGCGACCGCCGGCAGGGTCACGGTCCGTTTCCCGCCCGACGCCGTGGCGCTGGCAATCTCATACGTCCGCGCCACTGGATGCGCAGTCAATCCGGGATTCGGTTTCAACGTATCGAAGCAGATCGTCCACGCAATGGTCCCCGCCATCAGCAGCATCATCACGCAAAACACGACGATACTGTGACGGAACCGCCCCAGCATCCGGCCATACATGAGCACGAGCATGAACGGGAAGACCATCATGGCCATCGTGTTCACGAAATTGGCGAGCGCGGTGGGATTCTCGAACGGATGCGCCGCGTTCATGCCGAAGAATCCGCCGCCGTTGGTTCCCAGCATTTTGATCGGTTCCATCGCCGCCACCGGTCCGATGACAACGGCCTGCGGCTTGGGCTCTCCCTTGTCGGTGGTGCCCATCGCCCCCGATTCCAGGGTCGAGATGTGGTAAGAACTCTTCAAGGTCATCGGCATGCCTTGCTGCACGAAAATGACGCCGATCAGCAGGGATGCGGGCACGAACATGTAGACCACGACCCGCCACATATCCAAAAAGAAGTTGCCGACTTTTGATTCCCCGCGAAATGCGCGGATGATCGCTGTCAGCGCGCAAAAACCTACGGCCGCCGAAAGAAACTGATTGCTGATGCAAAAGAAGATCTGGCTGAAGTTCGACAGGTGCTGGTCACCGGCATAGTGCTGGAGGTTCGTGTTGGTCATGAACGAGCACACGCTGTTGAAAATGGTGCTGGGAGCCAGCATCCCCTTGCCATCTGCATTGAATGGCATCCAGGGCTGGACTGCCAGAACCACAAACCCCCAGACAAACAGCAGGACGTTGAAAACGATCAGCGCCCCCGTGTATTGCTTCCAGTTCTGCGGCCCGCTGTCCAAGCGACGCTCGAACCAGCGAAACACCGGCAGCGGCTTGTATTTGCCGTCCATGATCCACGCCAGATAACGACTGACGGGAAACGCAATCACCGTCGTGGTAATCAGAATCGCTATCGGAAGCAGCCAGGTACTTAGAAACATTGCTCCAACTCCTTTCTTGGTCCATTGGTAAAGCTGCCCGAATCAACGAAGAGCCAAATCGGCAGCCGGACACAACGGGCCGGCCCACAGGCGCCGGCCAGTTGGTGCATCTGCCGAAGCTCATGGTCGCGTCCCATGTCAGTCTGTCGAGACACTACGTCCATATCGTTTGGTCCTCTTCGTTCAAGTCGGGAAGCTGATCCCGGGCTCGGCAGATTCGAGGAAGCGCTCAAGCCATGAGCACCGTCCGTCGGACACGCCGAGCCTTACACTGCGTATCTATACTCTTGAAGAACGACAGGTGTTAATTAAATGGGGAAGCCGCATCGGAAAAAGATTGCTAACAATCTCCGTCTTGGCAGACCTAATCAGACCCTGCAACTCAAACATTACCAGCAATTTCCATCGCACAGCATTCGCTTAGAGGGTGTGCTGCTGAAGGTGGGGCATCCGTGTGCCAAAACCCACTGCGCTCAATCCGATGCACTGTAGTTTGAAGCTCCATTGCACGCTCCACCGCGCACACGCTGCTCAAGTAGGTTGATCGAAGGTCTGCGTCTGTAGCTCAGTTGGATAGAGCATCGGATTTCTGATTCCCGCCGAGGTTTTTAGCCCGCCTTCGCTCAGGTTTGCTGAAGTACACAAAACCCAATAGCCATAAGGGTTTCAGCCGTGTTGGACGTTTGCTATCGTTTGCCTGAAACCACTCAAATTCACCGGCGACATTGCAACAAAACATTGCAACACGCCGCTGCTGCAAACCGAAGAATTGCACTCAGGCCGCTTCAGCCTCACTACAACGGGAGGGTGCGGCACCCTCAATTACCGGCAATCAGACGATAGCCGATGCCGGGTTGCGTCTCGATCAGCCTCCCGCTGTTGGGTGTCTCCAGCTTCTTGCGCAAGTGCGTGATATACACCCGCAGATATTGCAACTGGCTCTCCGCGTCCGGTCCCCAAACCGCGCGGAGCAACTGCTTTTGCAAGACCACCTTGCCGGCGTGACGCACCAATTCGTGGAGCAGCGCGTACTCGGTCGCCGTCAGATGCACTTCGCTGTCCTTGACCGTCACCTTGCGCGCGCTGATGTCGATGGTCACATCGGCGTGAGCGTACGTCGGCTCCTCGAACGCCTCGGGGGAATGCCGCCGCAACGCCCGCAGCCGCGCCAGCAATTCGTCCGTGCCGAATGGCTTGGTCACGTAATCGTCCGCGCCGTTGTCCAACGCGGCCACCTTGTCCGCCTCGCGGTCCCGCACGCTCAGTATCAGCACCGGCGTGCGGCTCCATTCGCGGAGCCGCTTGAGAACCGTCAAGCCGTCCATGTCGGGCAACCCGAGATCGAGCAGGATCACATCGGGCCGGCGCGACGCCGCCAGTTGCAGCCCCAGATCACCCGTCTCCGCCTCACAAACCTGATAGCCCTGCACTTCCAACAACACGCGCAGCAACCGGCGGAGGGGACGTTCGTCATCAATAATCAGCGCGGTGTACGAAGACTTCGTAGCGTCGGTCGAGCTTCGCTGACGGGGAGCGGTGGCGATCATGTTCTATTCTCGGCTTCGGAGACTCTGGCTCCTTGCCAGTCGCGGTCAGTGCAAGTTGTGGTGCCGCAACAGGAACCACAAACACAAAACAGCCGGCACCACCACCGGAGTCGTCAGCGCCAGAACCACGCCCGCATACTGCCGGACATTCCGTTTCCATGGCTTCACTTCCGTCACGTGATCGCAGCGGCCCGTGACCTTCACCTTGCTGAGATTATCCAACTCCGCTTGCATGTCCGCGGCGCTGGCATAACGGTTCGCCGGATTGCGGTCCATCGCGTGCAGGACGATTTCCTCGGCCTGGGGCGAAATACTCGGATTCAACTTCCGCAACGGCTCGGGGTCGCCAATGACCCGGGCGTTCATCGCCGCCAGCGGATTATCGCCGTAAAATGGCGTCTCGCCGGTCAGCATCTCGTACAACATCGCTCCCAGGCTGTAGATGTCCGTCCGCGCGTCACCGCGTTTGCCTTGGACCTGTTCGGGCGCCATGTAATCCGGCGTCCCCATCGTCGGCGTGAAACCCCCGAAGGTCACCCGGCGAAACTCGTTGGATTTGGCCAACCCGAAATCCAGCACCCGGATCGATCCGTCGCAGCCGACCATCACGTTCTGCGGCTTCAAATCGCGGTGGATCACGCCGTTCTCGTGCAGGTACTGCAACGCCTCGCACAACAGACTGGCAATCTTGAGCGCGTCCTTTTCCGGCAACGGCCGCATCGCCTTCAACAAATGCGCCAGCGTGCAGCCGCGCAGGTACTCCGTCACCAGGTACGGACGGCTCTTCGGTCCGGGCACGGGAATGAATTTCAGCACGTACGGATGATTTAGCGTCAACCCGATCTCTTCCTCGCGACGGAAGCGCGTGAAAAAGCCGGGATCGCTCTCGTACTCCAGATGCGGCACTTTCAGGGCGACGTTGTTGTTGTGGTCGAACAAATCTTGCGCCTTGAAAATCATCGCCATCCCGCTCCGGCTGATCACCTCGGTAATCACAAAGCGGTCGTCCAAAATGTCGCCCGGGTGCAACTCGCCGACCCTGTTCGCCTCGACGGCAGGATGGTATTCGGCCACGCCCTGGCAACAGCCGACGTGTTCGAGTGGACAAGCTTGGGTCGTCTTCATGGCGGCACTATGCCATCAAACCTCAAGGCCGGGTAATTAAATGGGGACGCTCCGGCGTTAAAACCGCATCAACAGCCGAACCCAATTTTGGGGAAAACGAACCCAACCAAAAATCCGAATTCTGAAAGTTCTAACCGATTATCCCACAAGCTTATCCACACGCATTTTCGACCATAAATCGGTGGGTTCGTTTCGCAAAAACCGCCTTTCTTGCAGCCCCTCTTCCCCGTAGGGGTGGGGCTCCCACGCCCACCCTGTCCTTGTACCCACGACGTTGCCTTGTAGCGTCGCCTGTCCCAGGCGAAACGCCATGCCCCGCCGCCCGGTAGCACCCGCCCTTGTAGCCGCGGGCGCTGACCGCGGAACCGTCCGTCCCCTCCCCGGCTCCGTTCCCGTCTCCTCGCCCCTTGAGGGAGAGGATTAAGGTGAGGGGCCTTCCGTCTGCGCTCCCCCTATGGACGCTCTGCCGTTTCCCCCTTTCCCATCATTTCAAAGATCAAACAACCCAAACCGCCCCAACTATACATATTCGCATATCGCTTGTCCACATAATTCCGATGGCGGGTCAAAAAAGGTGTACCGTGCGCCGGCCCCAGCGCATCCCGGGCCGTCTTAGGGCATCTCCCTTTCGTCGCTTGGTTGTTCCTTAAATTGATCGAGCAATTTCAACGCGAAGGTGCGTTGCTCGGGTGGCAGGGCATCGAGCACAGACACCTCAGCCCCCTCCAACACCTCACAAACCGGCAGAAAGATCCGCAGCGACTCCGTCACCTCGGGCGGCAAACGCTTGATGAAGTACCGGCAGGCCACAGGCCACTCTTTCCTTAAGTCGGGAGCGGCAAGCTGTTGAAGAAGCTCTGTAATGGCTCGCGTCTTCTCTCCTCTATCGGAACGTTCAAGGGAGGCAGCGAAGGACTCCAAAAGCTCCTCTGCCTTTTCGCCCATATTCGCGGCTGCGCAAAACATCATCCCGTTCTTTGTGGCAATGATCCGAGCAGTCTCGCTCGCCCCGGGTACCCGAACTGCGCGGAGGAAGGCATTCAATGCTTCTTCGTTTTCATCGCGTAGCCCTCTCGCGAATCCGAAGCCAATTAGAGCAAAACACGCATTCTCTGGGGGAACGTCTGGCATGCTCAAAACGCGCTCAAAATCAGCAAGGGCAGTACTATCCTTCGAAATGATCTTGACCCAACCGCGTTGAACTAAGCCCTCGGCGACAAGATTTTGGTCTGCTTCCGGCAACTCGATTGCACGTGTCAGATCGGCGATAGCTTTGGAGTCCTCTCCTTGCTGACTCTCAATTCGACCCCGCATAACAAGTGCATACGCGAGACGATCAGGCGGCGCATCCAGCATTTCAATAACGGCCGTACAGTCCGCGAGTGCGCCTTGAACATCACCAAGTGAATTCTTGGAATAACCACGATTGACAAGGGCTTCCGCCAATTCGGCCTTCGGCGTCTGGGGCTCCTCAATGACCGCCGTCAAGTCCGGAATCGCACCTGCTAAATCGCCAAGTTCCATCCTGTGTCTTCCACGAAAAAGCAGGGCATCGCCAAGAACGTCCCCAGCTGCATCGGGCATTCCTATGACTCTCGTCTGGTCTTCTATGGAGCCCTGTAAGTCACCATCGAGGCCCTTCTTCACACCACGATAGTAAAGCGCGCGAGCAACCAAGCTCTGAGGCATGCCCGAGTTTTCAATTATCGCGGTGAGATCCGCCGACATGCCCTTGGAGTCACCAAGTTCGCCCCTTACCAACACACGATTTGCCAACGCCATGGCAAGGATATTGATGTTTGTCGGCCGGGCGTTGATGGCGCGGTCGAGCACGCCAATTGCCCGGGCATTTTGTCCCGCTTTACGTAAGGCCGTACCTAACTGGACAAGATCTCTCGGGTCATCGGAACCTTCGGCGACTTTCTCTAACGCCGATACTGCCGTTTGCAGATCATCATGCTCCAATGACCATTCACCGAGGCTGGCAAACGCCTGCTTTTCGTAAGCAATTTCATCCTTGGCCTGGATATTGCAGAACTCAGCATGAGCGAACGCGGCTTCGCGTAGATCGTTTAATCGTATCCATAATCGCAGCGCCAAAGTCCGCGCTTTCTCCTCGTAGCTCGTGCCCGTTAGGGACGCGGCGAAGTACTCCGCAGCGGCAGCTCGCTCCCGCACTTTGCAGGCATCCGTCGTTGCCTTGACTGACGTAAGGGATTCGAGAGTCTTGTACCGCTCTTCCGCCTCGAACCAGATTTGCAGGACTTGCACGAACATCTCGATGCGCCGGCGTTGCGGACGGAGATACCTCATCTGGTACCAAATCGAAAGCAGAGTATCAGGGGCGGTGTAGAAGGCAGGACGGCCCTTGCCCCCACCCCGTAGTTCAAGAATCTGCATTTCCTTGAGGCGTCGAAGCTGCATGGTGACCTTATTCAACGACAGGCGCGTGGCCTCCGTGATCTCGCTTGGTTTGGCGGTGCCTCCCTTTTCCATCAAAGCATGGAAGATTTTTTGCTGCTGAGGCGGAAGGTTCTCAATCTCGTGCTTGTAAAGTGGTGTCAGTTCGTCCACCAACCGCCTCAGTTGCTGCACAATAGTGGCCACCCGTTTTTCGCTCAGAAGTTCATAAAGCATCAGGATCAGGCGGGGGTTGCCGCCGGACAGGTGGGTAATGGCACGGATCTGCGGTCGATGCTCGGAAAAGTGACGGAGAAAATCCTTGTTCTCGTCAAACTCGGCGCGGCGATGGAGCATATCGAACACTTCCTGGTCAGTTAGACGCGCCAGTGGGACCGGGCAGAAATAGTTAAAGAAAGCCTTGTCGTAACTGCGTAGCGACTCGAAGACGTGCACGGCGCTGCCGATGATGATCA
This sequence comes from Verrucomicrobiia bacterium, assembly GCA_050015495.1. GTDB lineage: Bacteria > Verrucomicrobiota > Verrucomicrobiia > Palsa-1439 > Palsa-1439 > Palsa-1439. Next base: position 95,867 of record JBEKBH010000003.1, on the reverse strand, counting down.
TAAATGCATCGGTCATCAGAAGGCGCCGCAGCGTGCCCTTCATCTTGTCGGACAGGCCACGATCGAAAAGCTGGTCGAGGTTCTCGATAAAAAGAATCAGCCGCTTCTTCTGAGCACGCGAAATCTCTTTGAGGGCGCTGACGGCAAGATCCTGGCTCTGGTCATCGTCGGTCTCGGCCTCGACCTTCCGGAGCCATTCAGCGGCAAAGGCGACGCCTTGCAGTGAAAGCAACTCCAGCGTCGCCGCCAAGAGGTCGCGCAGGGATGCGACATTGTGCTGTTCCTCGGTGAACGGCACCAAGAGCCACTCGTCGCGAAGTTTGGCATCCTCGTGTATTTTCACGCGCAGCATTCTCAACAACGTGGACTTGCCGGCCCCACGGGGGCCGGTCATCAGATAGCTGGATGGCGTAGAGACAGGCGACTGTTTGCGGAGCTCTTCCAGAAGGTAATTCAGTGTGTCCCAACGCGCCGCGAACGTGCGCTGCAGTTCGTCTTCGGACATCGCCTCGGGGGTGTACTTGTAAGCCACAATGCTCATGGTTTTCCCCCTTCTCGCTTGGATGGCGGATACCATCGGCGCCACCAATCGCTCATGACCTTGACCAGAAAGTGGTATTCGTTCGTGTTGGCATCCAGGACGAGGTAAAAGTCGTGCTCTAGGTCGCCAAGCAATTCGTCGAACCCTGCATCGGACGCTCCCTTGCCGTGTGCTTTGGAGTAGACCTCAAAGAGAGCACTTCGAGAAACGCGCCCTTGGGGTGAACCGGACACAGCGCGCAGGATTGCAATCGCCGCTTTTTCCGCCGGTTTCCCCAGCCGTCTGAGACGCCCTCTATAATGCTCGAAGTAATCCTTGCAGGTTCGACCTAGGACGCGGCTCTCATATATCCCCTGGATGTCCGCCACGGTCAATTTGGATCGTGTTTCCGCAGGAAGCTGGCCGACTTGAGAAAAGAAAAGGTGGATGAAATACGGCACATGCACACCCAAGAGACTGAAAAGCTCCGCTTCCAGTTGACCATTCCATGTGATCTCGTACGCCTCGGCCAAATCGCCGGCCAACCTACATGCTGCAGGGGTAGCAATCGGTTCGACGTAAATGCGTTGAAAATCGTTGAACTTGTCGGCGCACTTTAGTTTGCGAAGAATCGTGTCAATCCCAACGCTGCCGGCAACGATGAAACGATGGCGGCGCAATTTGTCCTTGTGCTCCAAGCGGACGGTGCGGAACCAAGCCAGAAACTCCTCAGCCGCCTGAGCGCCGTCGTGTTTGATCAAATTCTCAATCATCGAAGGAAACTCGTCCAAAATGAAAATAATCGTCGGGTCTGCATTTTCCATCTCCAAGAGCATGCGGGTGGCTGCCTCGCGCCACTCCTCGCCTACCGACTCCTTGAATTTGGCCTTGGCGCCCTGGAATTCGACCTCATCAAAAGTGTCCTTCACCCACGTCTCAATCGCCGTGGGTAAGCGACGGGCCTTGGCCAAGGCTGTTCGAAGGAGGTCGTTCGAAAGCAGCACGGAAGTGATTCGCCAGACAAACTCCTGTGGTGTTGTTACATCCTCCAGCTCCAGAGGCACCGGCAAATAACCATCGCGTGGGTGAAGCAACACGTGCCTCATCACGCCGCTTTTCCCGAATCGCCTCGGCGCAAGCAGCAGGATGTTACAACCACCGATCTGATGCCAAATGTAATCAACCAATTCCTCACGCCCATAAAGCTCTTCGGGCTCAGGTATTGGACCTACGATGTTTCTTGTGCTCATTAGTCCTCCGTTACTAAAACAACATCATTGTTGTTATAATAGCAACGGAGTTGTTGTTTGCAAGCACTTTTTGCTACGTCCGCCTCTCGCCTGAGCGTACAAGGGTAATCCACAGTATGATAGCTATTCCTGTGGACTACGCAATAACCACAGGCTGAACAGGTTGTCGTGGCAATTTGCGGTCAGTGGCCTGAAGAGCGTCTTCTCGCCCTCTGCCCATAAGGCTCATCAGGTGTTCGACGGGATCGCCGACGGGCCTCAGCCAGCGGCGCTTCGCGCCGTCAGAGACTTCCTGGGGATCAGAGATCACCGTGGAAGCGAGAACGGTATTATCCGTGTCCGTGGCGTACAGGAAACGCGCCCGCCTCCAAAAACCACCACCCACGTCAGATGTGGACGATGACCTGTTCCTTCGGGAACCGGACCTTTGCGGCCATGGCGTATTTGTCGCCGGCCGCCCGATAGCCCGCCGCCGCCGCAACAATGACGCTCAACCCCAATTTGTCCAGACCGAGGATCTCGTTGTACTTGTCGGGTTCGATGCCCTCCATCGGGCATGTATCAATTCCCAACACCGCGGCGCTCGTCAGGAAGTTGCCAACGGCGATGTACACCTGCCGCTCCGCCCAGCCATTTCGCTCGGCGTTGTCCATGCCCTTGACAATGCTGCCGACCGTGATCTCACGATAGCTCCCGAGCGATTCGATGGACACCTTCCGCACTTCCGCAATCCGCTTGAGATACGCGTCGATCTCGGCTTCGCCGAGGTTCTTCTGGATCGCGAACACGACCAGATGCGAGCAATCCGCTGGCTGGCGCTGCCCCCACGAAACGGGAACCAACTTCTCTTTCACCGCGGGATCGGTGATGACGATAAATTTCCAGGGTTGCAATCCAAACGACGACGGCGTGAGCACCAGCGCCTCTTCCAGCGCCGCCCAGTCCTCCGCGCTGATCTTGCGCTGCGGGTCGAATTGTTTGGTGGCGTACCGCCAACGGAGCTGCGCGAGCAGTTGGGTCCGTGCGTTCCTGGCGGTTTCGGCGTCGTTCATCATTGTCCTATTTCTTTTCCTTGATTCACACTTGCTCGCGGGGCGCAGAAGCCAGCACATCGCCCCGAAGTGACGCGACCCCTGCCGCCCGTTCCAGTTCGGATTCCGCTATCACGTCTTCCGTTTCAATTCTGTTTGCCCGGGCCGACCGATTTCGCGCCACGAGCATGTAAATGGCCGGGACGACGAACAACGTGAATAACGTCCCGACGGCCATGCCGGTGACAAGCACGGTACCGATGCTGTTACGGGACCCGGCGCCCGGTCCGCGGGCCAACACCAGCGGGAAATGGCCGGCGATGGTGGCCACCGATGTCATCAGGATCGGGCGCAACCGTGTTCCCGCCGCCTCAATGACCGCGTCAAGCTTGGCGGCGCCCGCTTCCTGCAACGTGTTGGCAAATTCGACAATCAGGATTCCGTTCTTGGAGACGAGCCCCACCAGCGTGATCAACCCGATCTGGCTGTAGATATTGAGCGTGGTGAATCCGAGAAAGGCGAACAGCAACGATCCCGACAGCGCCAGCGGCACCGACCCAAGCAAAATGATGAATGGATCGCGGAAACTTTCAAATTGTGCCGCCAGAACCAGAAAGATGAGGATGAACGACAGGATCAGCGTCGAGTTCAGGTTGTTGCCTTCCACCCGCAACTGACGCGCCTCCCCGGCATAATCGACCGTGTATCCTTTGGGGAGAATCCTCGCGGCTTCTCCTTCGAGCACCTTTAACGCCTGGTCGAGCGTGACGCCGGGAGCCGTCGCCGCCTGAATCTTGACGGAGTTCAACTGCTGAAACCGATAAATCGCCCGCGGTTCCGTCGTGTTCTTCAGCGTCGCAAACGTCGAGAGCTGCACCAGCTTCCCGTTCGGACCGCTGACGTAAAAATCCTTCAACTGATCGGCGTTCAACCGCTGCACGCGCGTGACCTGGGGAATGACCTTGTAGCTGCGGCCCTCGATGCTGAAACGATTGACATAATCACCTCCCAACATCGTGCCCAGGTCAAGGCCGACCTGTTGCAGGTTCAGCCCGAGCGACGCCACCTTGTCGCGGTCAAACACAACTTCCGTTTGGGGTTGGTCAAATTTCAGGTCCGTGTCCGCAAACATGAAGATGCCGCTCTGGAATGCTTTCGCCACGATTTGATTGGCGAATTCGAGAAGCTCTCGCGGTTCCGCGGTCGACGCGATGACAAATTCCACCGGGAAATTCCCGCTGCCGGGCAGCGGCGCCGGCGTCGTCGGGATGATCCGGACGCCGGGAATGCTGGTTAGCTTCCCCGACACGTCGGCAAGGATTTGTTCCGTGGACCGCTTCCGTTCGCTCCACGGCTTCGTCACCATGCCGGAAAAACCTCCCGAAGGATCGGTGATCTGGAATGTATGCTCCGTTTCCGGCATCGACTCGAACACGTCGTTCACCTTTTCGGTGAACCGCGTGGTCTGGTCAATCGTGGCATTGGGCGCGGCCTGGACAATGCCGAAGACCACGCCCTGATCCTCTTTCGGCGCCAACTCGTGTTGCGAGAGCATCACGAACGGCGCCATCAGGAGAATGACAATGACGGCCAGGGTGATCGTCACCGGCCGCCATCGGAGCGTGTTGGTGAGAATCTGGACATACTTTTTTCGCACAACTTCAAAGTGCCGGTTGATCATTCCCGCAAATCCATGGTGCGACGTGCCGGCGCGCAGCAGCTTCGACGACATCATCGGCGACAAGGTGATGGCGACGACCCCCGAAACAATCACCGCGCCCGCGAGCGTGAGCGCGAACTCGCGGAACAACGCCCCGGTCAGCCCGCCCTGAAATCCGATCGGCGCGTACACCGCCGCCAGCGTGATCGTCATCGCGATGATCGGGCTGAACAGCTCCCGCGCGCCCTTAATGGCGGCATCGTACGGCGTCAGCCCTTCGTGCAAATGGCGCTCGACGTTCTCGACCACCACGATCGCGTCGTCCACCACCAACCCGACCGAAAGCACGATGGCCAGCAGCGTCAGAAGGTTCAGGGTGAACCCAAACACCAGCATCAAGAACGCCGCGCCAATGAGCGAGATGGGAATGGCGACCACGGGAATGACGACGGAACGGAATGACCCGAGGAACAAGAAGATGACGATAATGACGATGATCAACGTCTCGATCAGCGTGTGGGTCACCTCGTGCAGCGCGTCGTTGATGTACTCCGTCGAGTCGTACGGAACGCCCACGTTCATTCCCGCGGGCAACTGCCGTCGGATTTCGGGGATCTCGGCCCGCACCGCCTTGATCACATCCAGTGAGTTGGCCGTCGGCAACACCCAGATGCCCATGAACGTGGCTTTTTCCCCGGAAAACCGCACGTCTTCATCGTAGGTTTCCGCGCCCAGCTCGACATCGGCGACGTCTTTCAATCGAACAATGGTGTTGTCTTTCTCACGGACCACGAGATTGCGAAATTCTTCCGCCGTGCGCAGATCGGTGTTGGCGGTCAGGTTCACGGAAATCATCGACCCTTTTGTCGCGCCCACTGCGGACAGGTAATTGTTGTTGGCCAGCGCCTGCCGCACTTCCGACGGCGAAATATTCAGCGCGGCGAGCCGGTCAGCCTTGAGCCAGACGCGCATCGCAAACGTGCGGGCGCCGAGTATGTCTGCCCGCTGGACGCCGCTGACGGCCGTCAACTTCGGTTGAACGACACGGGTCAGGTAATCGGTGATTTGGTTCTGATCGAGGTCCTTGGAATAAAAACTCAGGTAGGCGGCCGCGAATTGGTTGTCGCTGGTCTCGATATCGATGATGGGCGCCTCGGCTTCCGGCGGCAAATCATTGCGCACTTGGGCGACTTTCGCCTGAATCTGCGTGAGCGCCGCGTTGTTGTCGTAATTGATCTTCAGATGCACCGTGATCGTGCTCAATCCCTGGGCGCTTTGGGATTCGATGTAGTCGATGCCGTCCGCGCTGGCGATAACGCGTTCCAACGGCGTGGTGATGAACCCGCGTACCAGGTCCGCGTTGGCTCCCACGTAGATCGTCCGGACGGTGATGATGGCGATATCGCTGCGCGGGTACTGACGCACGTTGAGGCTGCGAATGGCCTGAAGGCCTGCCAGCAGGATGATCAGGTTGACAACGGTCGCCACGACCGGCCGGCGGATGAAGAAATCGGTGAGTTTCATGCCTGTCCTTCGCCGTGGATCGTCTTACATGTTCGGCGGATTCGGGTTGGCATCGTTGCCCGGTTGGACGCTGTTGTTGACCTGCACCGCCGCGCCGCCGCGCAGCTTGAACACGCCCGAACTGACGACCTCGTCACCTTCCTTGACGCCCGAGACGACCGTGACCTGATCGCCCCGGCTCGGACCGAGCTTCACAAATTGCTGCTGGACTTCCTTCCCCGCCGAGCCGTCGGAACCTTGTTTGGCTTTGACGACGAAGACCGAGTCACCGTAGGGCGCATAGCTGATGGACGACGTGGGGATAAAGATGGCCTCCTTTTCCGGCAGGAGCACGTCAACGTTGACGAACATGCCGGGGCGCAGCTTGTTGTCCGGATTCTTGACCGTGCCCTGGATCGTCATGTTGCGAGTGGATTCGTCGAGTCGCGACTCGATGGCGGTGATTTCACCCTCGAACCCATCGCCCTCAACCCCCGCCGCCTTGAGCCGGATTTGTTTCCCGACCGCAATCTGATCGAGGTCCTGCTGGGGGATGGCAAACTCGACGTAAATCGGGTTGACCGATTGGAGCGTCACGATTGGCGCGCCGACCTCCAAATACTGGCCAAGGTCCACCCGGCGGATTCCAACCAGCCCGTCAAACGGAGCGGTGATCGTTTTTCGGGCGATCAGCGCCCGCGCATCATCCACCGCGGCAGTCGCCTGACGGGCTTCGCTCTCGGCAACGTCATAGTCCGATCGCGACGACGCCCCATCGGATACGAGACTGCGCTGGCGGTCGAGACTGAGCTTCGACAGGTCCCGGCGGGCTTCCGCCGAACGCAGTTGCGCCTCTTCCTGCTGGCTGTCCAACTTCACCAGTAGGTCCCCCTTCTTCACCGCCGTGCCGGACTGAAACGAAATCTGCGAGATAATACCGGCCAGGTCCGTGCTGACCGTGACGCCGTTGACGGCCCGCAATGACCCCACGGCGCTCAACGCGGGCTGCCACCGCTCCCGCTTCGCCACGGTCGTCGTCACCGCCTCCGGCGGCGCGGCGTACTTGGCAAATTGCGCCATCCCCGCGCGAATCTGCATCACCTTCCAGGCCCCAATCCCCCCGATGAAGAGAAGCGCGAGCGCCAACATGATCAGCATTCGTTTCATCAGGGAACCGGGCCCCGGCCTTTGTCCCGCCTGGCTTTTCAGGGAAGCGCTGACGTGAGTGTGTGATGGTGTGGACGACATGGTCGGATCCTGACTTGATCGTGGAGAACCTTGTCCAATTATGGGCGTAGTCACAGCATTCCCTTCCTAGTTGGTGCGCAACGCACTCGAGTTCGATTCCATCGCGGTCGATTCGGTTTCTTTCACCCCGAGCAATTCGCGCATCCCGCGTTCTGCTTCCCGCAAGACCTCAAGGTCATTCTGAATCCGAGCCTGGGTCAGCAGTCCCTCGTCGTAGGCAAATAATGTCCGTGACTTGGCCGCCGCATCCGGCGCGTTAATCAACCCCGCCGCGTGGGCGTCGCGGATGGCCGATTCAAAATACTTCCGCTTGCACTCCAGGATCTCCTGGATCTTCCGCGGCAAACCATCTTCCCGCGTACTGATTTCCGAGCCCAACGAGAATTGTGGGCACCCCAGCACATGACCGTACTTGGCCCTGATCTCAGCCTGGAACTGATAGCTATATTCACAGTATTTCCGGAGTCGTTCCAGCGGAGGAACCGTCACGGAGAAAAGTGCGTCGAGTTCGGGCCGTATGCGGTTCCATCCCATATCAATGGCCGCCAACGCGAGATCGGCCTTCGAATCGAAGAAATAATAGAAGCTGCCCTTCTTGACCCCCGCCTTGTCGCATATATGGTCGATCGTCGTGCCGCCGTAGGAGCCGGTCCAAATCAGCTCCAACACGGCCTCCATCAACCTCTCTTTGGCATCACTGACGCGTCCCATGGCTCTCACCTTCTGACTTTGGTCGCCTATTCGCCTCTTTCAAAAAAATTTCAAAGAACAATATCCAAGTTTACTAAATAGTCAACTACTTTGATTAATCTGGTTGTTGTATTGTGCATCGCGCTTATTATGAATATCTTACATCAATCACATCGGCGCGGTTCCCCCCTGCCGTATGAACACACCGGCCTGCTGGCACAACGATTGCCACTCATTCCCAAGCGGATCGACGCCCAACGCCCAGCGTGTTGATGGCGCAACGCAATCTGTTATCATGATAACAACTATGGATCGAATGGCGGACCGCGAAAACTTGCCGGTTGAAATCGCGCTCTTGGTGTCGTTGCTTTTGCACGCGATGGCCTATTGCACCGTGCAATACGGCGCGCCCATCCTGAAGTTGCCGTGGTTGTCCTCGTTGGCGAGATTGGTGCAGGCAGTCCATGTTCAGCCGACCCCGGCCCATCCGCAGGTGCAAACCATTACTTTCGTGGAAGTGAACGAGCCGCGCCCTCAAAATCAACCGAACCAGGGCAAACAATCCCAGCAGTTCATGGAAACCGACGCGTCGCAGGTCACGGGCGAGAAACCGAAAAACGCCCAGTACTACTCCGACAAATCGACTGTGGCCGCCAATCCGAACAATGCCAGCGGCAAGTTGGGTGACACCCCGTACCTGAACGGCGCTGAGACCAAGTACAAGGACAAGCAGGTGATGAGCACCGTGGATGTGCCCACCCAATCAGGTGTCTCGGCCCCACTCGTCGTGCAGGCGGGCGCGCCGGGAGCCCCGGGCCGGGTCGCCCAGCCGTCTCCGTCCACGGCTTCCAAGCCGGCTCCGACGCCGCCACAGGAAAAATCGTCCGTCCAGCCCCAGTCGCAACCCCAACCGCAGTCACCAGCCCAACCCCAGGAGATCCCGGCGGTCGGGTTAAAGATCGTGGAAGAACAGAAAATGGCGATGGCGCCGAAACCGACCGTGACGCCGGCCGCCGTGGCCAGTTCGGAAGTGCCCACGCCGCCGGCGGCTGCCGAAGTGGGAGAGGGTGGCGCTCCCGCGCTTGCCAGCGAGCCGGGCGTGGAAGGCCGCGAGATTGTGGCGCGAAAATCACACCTTGTCGCCGTTGGCGTCTCGCGCACGGGTGTGACCGCATTCAATGTCGAGGCGAGTCCGTTCGGCGCGTATGACAAGAAAGTCGTGAATGCAATTCAAACCCGCTGGTTCCAGCTCATCGATCGCTACGGGATTTACGAGAGCACGGCAACCGTCACGATCTACTTCGAATTGTTTGATGATGGCCAGGTCAAGAATGTGAAAACCATCGACGGCGGTGACAACAGCATTTTGTCGTTGTTTTGCGAGAAAGCCATCATAGAATCGGGGCCGTTCGATCCGTGGCCTGACGAACTGCGTGCGCTGGCTGGGAAAGAGCCGCGTCAGGCGACTTTTACGTTTTACTACTGAGACATCGGAAAAGGAGGAGCTTCATGCCGGATTGGTTTTTTCGGGGCGGACTTGCCATGTGGCCGCTGTTGGTGTGCTCGATAGCGGGGTTGGCCATCATTTTGGAACGCGTCTGGGCGCTGCAGCGGCGCCGCATTATCTCCCCGGAGTTGGCCGCGGCCATTGAACGGCGGCCGGTCACACCCGAGCAAACCGAGACGGTGCGCGTGCTGAGCGAATCCGATACGTCAGTGTTGGGCAGGCTCGTGCAAGCCATGTTCGCCCACGCGTCCCTGCCGAAAACGGAAAACGTCGAGGTCATGCAGGCGCTGGCCCGCCAGATCGTTGGCCGCATGGAGCGCGGGCTGACCACGCTCTCACTCATCGCCGAGCTCGGACCGCTGCTGGGACTGCTGGGCACGGTCATCGGTATGGTGAAATTGTTCGAGGACGTGGCGAAGAAGGGACTCGGCGAACCGACGATGATTTCCCGCGGCATCTACGAGGCGTTGACGGCGACGATGACCGGCCTCAGCATCGCGATTCCCGCGCTGATCGCCTACATGTATTTGCGCCGCCGCATCGAGGTGCTGGTGCTGGAACTGGAACGGTACACCAACGAGTTGCTGACCCGCCTGTACCGCAATTCCCTGTAGGAATCCGCCATGCGCATCTTCGATCCGGCCAAAGCCCAGCGCCCACCGGCCATCCGCCTGATCAACCTCGTGGACGTGCTGTTTATCCTGCTCATTTTCTTTATCGCCACGACCACCTTTCGCGCGAGCTCGCCGACGGCCGTGAAACTTGTCCTCCCCGAAGCCAAGACCGCCGAGGAAGTCGGCCGCGAAAAGGTCGAGCGCCTCTCAATTGCCGTCAGTTCCGATGAAACCATCTATCTCGACAACAAACCCATCGCGTTGAGCACGCTCGAACAGACCCTGCGCGACGCGAAAGAGAAGAACCCGAAACTGCAGGTGCAGTTCTCCGCCGACAAGACGGTCACCTACGGCACGGTCGTGGCCATCGTCGATGCGGCGCGATCCGCCGGCATCCCGGACATCACGGCATTCACCAAGAAATCCGCCAAGTAACCCATTCCCGCTGAAAACAACACGGGCGGCTGTGCCGAACACAGCCGCCCGTTGAATTTGTAAACTCTAACGGACTACTTCCCGCCGAGGATCGCGTCTTTCGCTGCCTTGGCGATGCGGAACTTCACGACTCGCTTCGCCGGAATCTGAATCTGCTCGCCCGTGGCCGGATTGCGGCCGATGCGCGCCTTGCGATTCACCAGCACGATCTTGCCCAGCCCGGGAATCGTGAACGAATTCTTCGCTTCCTTGTACGCCAGCTTCACCAACTCGTCGATGAACAGGCCCGCGCTCTTTTTCGACACGCCGGTCTTCTCCGCCAGAGTTCCCAAAACTTGTGACTTCGTCAACTTTGCCATAAAGCTCCTTACTGTTCTCCTTGGTTTAGGGTTCGCCAAATACTACAAAAGTGCCGGAAACCTTGCAACTATTGATTTTTCAGGGTGTCGACTCTCGTGCCGCAACCAAAAACGGGTTCGTGCGGCGCTCGTTGCCAATCGTGGTCACCGGTCCGTGCCCGGGAAACACGCGCATGTCGTCCCCGAGCGGCAACAGCTTCTCTCGAATGGAACGCATCAACGTTTCGTAGTCGCCGCCCGGAAGATCCACTCGCCCCACCGATCCGGCGAACAGCACGTCCCCCACAAAAGCCACGCGTTCCTTGCGTTCCACCAGCGCTACGCTCCCGGGACAATGACCGGGACAATGAAAAACCTCGAACCGCAACCCGCCAACGTCCAATGGTTTATCCTCCTCCAGAAAAAAATCTGGTTGGCTGGGTTCGATGTCCAGATCCAATCCGAAATACCGCGCTTGCGGAAGGGTCAGCAGCGGCGCGCTCTCGCGGTGGATGCCAAACTTCGCCCCGGTCAACCGTAACAACTCGGCGTTATCCAGGAAGTGGTCCCAGTGACCATGCGTGTTCACCAGCCGGGCGATCGGGGTGTTCCACTTTCGGGCTTGTTCGACGATCGACGCTGAGGTCCCCTGCGGCGCGTCGATCACCAGTGCCGTGCCGCCCGTCTTATCTGCGACCAAATACCCGTTGGTCGCCACCGGGCCGGCTTCAAAAGTCTCGATAATCATTCAACGCCGCGTGGTCGCGTTTGCAGCCAGCCTCATTCCTCTTCATCCTCATCGTCTTCGTCTTCCTCGTCCTCTTCCTCGTCGTCGGCGTCCTCCTCATCCTCCAAGTCCACATCCTTGTCCAGGCTCTCCGTGTCTTCCTGATCGCTCAAGTCGAAGCCGCACGTCGGACACCGCAGATTGTTCCGCTTCAATTCCTCGGGCTCGACGTCCACATTGCAGTTCGGGCACGTTACTTGTTCCATGCTTGTTCCCCCCTTCTACTGACCTTGCGCCGAAACAATAATAAAAAATCGGACGCGCGCAAGCGCGATTTGCACGGATGTCACTTCGCCGCCGGCGGGCGCAACCTGGCCAAATCGGCTTCGATCTGCTCCCGCTGTTTGGACGGGCCCCGCCACGTTTCCAGACACTTCTCGTAGGCCGCCACCGCTTCCTTCGTCCGTCCGTCCGCCGCGAGCAGTTGGCCGAGGAACAGATAGAGGTGCGGATCTTCCACGTGTTCCGCCACGGTGCGTTGCAACGCCCGGATCGCTGTCGCCCGGTCCCCTTGACGCGCCGCCAACTGCCCCCGCAACAGCCACGCCTGCACCGAGTGTGGGTGCTCATCCAGCACCGCCTCCGTCTCCGCCACCGCTCCATCGAGGTCGCCCGCGGTAGCCTTGATCTGGGCCTGCATCAACCGCGCGTAAAAATACCGCGGGTTCATCGCCAGCAGCTTGTCCGTCAGGTCCATCGCCCGTTCCTTGTCGCCCGCGTCGAGGTTGATGACGGCCAGGTTCATCCACGCTTCCGAGGGCCGCGGATGGATCGCGATGGCGTCTTCGAACAATGCTTTCGCAGTATCGACCGCCCCGAGAACCATCAGGAAGTTTCCCATCGTCGTCACCATGCGGGCGCGGAGATAGGCATTCGGGCCGGCCGTCTCGTCCGCAAGCTTGTGCGTGTACGCCAGCACCGCGTTCGTGTCCATCAGGTGCACGGGTTTGAGGTCTTTCAATTGCTTGTCGGCTCGCAATTTTGCCCAGCAACTCATGTGTACGAAGATGCACGCGGCATGGTCGAAATACAGGAGGTCCCACACCCGGCTGTTCGCCAGGTACTGCACCAACGGGCGGTCGTCCGCTGTCCCGTACTGCATGAAGACCACGGATACCGACCGCTCGCGCATCCATTTCTCCCATTCCGATGGGTCGAACATCGCCCGCTGGTACCGGTCCACAAATTCCCGGCCGTACAGATTCGCGCGCCCATCGCAGAACGGCCGCCACTGCGGATACCCCGTCCAGATCAGCGGCCCGCCGGACAGGAACGTATTGAACAGGTTCAACCCCGCCGGCAGTTTCATCATCACCGACAGCGCCCGCGTCGGCACGATCGATTCGTCCACGCCCACGCCGAATTGGGCCGGCCGACTCTCGGCGATTGCCCAGCGGTTCGTGACCACGACGAAAATCAGGAACGCCGCCGTGATCCCCGCCAACACTCCCGCCATCGCCTCGCCCCAATCCGAGCGTTTCTTCCCCGCGAATTTCTCCCGCAGCACCGCGAGCCCATGCGCCAGGATCGGCGCGGTCACCACTGCGTACAACGCCGTGAACCGGTTCGCGTGCAGCGCCAGCACGCTCATCGCCGCCACCACCAACACGTGGGCCCACGGAAACGCGCGACGCTGGATCGCCAGCACGGTCACGAGCACCGCCGGGTTCAGCCAGAACATCCACCAAAACACCTGCAGCGCCCAGTTCGGCTCTGTCAGCAACAGTTCCCGCGTCGGTTGCCATTCGCCAATCGTTCCAGAGGGACTTGCCCTCCTCGTCTGCTCGATCGCGTGTTGCACGAGACCGATGCCAAACGGATTCACCAGGCACGCCGCGCACGACAACGCGAGCGCGCCGACGATCATCCCCAACCCACGCCACTCTTTCCGCCGGGCAAACTCGATCCCCTGAACCAGACCGTACATGGCCATAAGCCCAACCCCCAACACGAACGATCCGTGACTGTTCACCCAGAGCAACTCCACCACCGGCACCCACAGGAGCGCGGACATTTTGCCCCGCCGCGCCGCTTCCAGCAGCGCCATCGTCACCGCCGCGAACAACAGCATCACGACATCCGGTCGGACCTCGAGCCGCGCTCGCGCCGCCACGAATGCCACCAGCACCGCAAACGCCGACAGCGACACTCCCGCCCCATTCCGCTGGCATGCACGAAACACCACCACCCCGGCCAGGAATACGACGATGGCTTTGCCCACCACCAGCGCATTAAATCCGCCCCATGAATACAGGACATAGACGCCGACCTGAAACAGCCACTCCCAGTCGAGCCACTCTTTCCCGTTCACTGTGGCCGAAAACGGATCGGCGTGCGGGACGGCGTCGTGCGCGATGATCCACTCGCCTGTCTTCAGGTGCCAAAATGTGTCGGGCTCGGAAATCTTCTCCAGCGCCAGCAGGAACGGGAATGCAACGGCCAACACGACGACCGTTGCGGCGAGGATCTTGAGCGCTTTCCCGTGCATGGCGTAAGCCACGTTGTGGCAGCGTGAGGTCGCGTTCCGCGTCCAACGCGGTCACGCGACAACGCCACTCACGTGGACGTCGCATTGTCGCCAACCTCCCGCCGCATTTCCAGCCCGATTCCGGGGTTAGTGCGCCAATGCCGGCCTAGGAGACGCGGAGGGTATGTTGACCGCCGGATTCTGATTGGCTCTCGCCGCCAGCAGACGCGACAGCGCTTCACGAAGAGTCTCGTTGTCGGGATCGATCTTGATGGCCGCGCGGATTGTCTCGATGGCGGCATCGAGTTTGCCCTGCTTCTCGTACAGTGCGGCGCAATTGTAATACGCCGACAGGTTTTTCGGGTCGAGATCGATCGATCGCCCGTAGAGCACGATGGCCTTGTCCAGTTCGCCGAGATTGGTCCAGATCGTCGCCAGATGGAGGATAAGGGCGTCGTTCTTCGGATCGAGCTCGAGCGCCTTCCCGAATTTCGCCGCCGCGTCGCGGTACCGCCCCAGATTATTGAGCGCCGCGCCGAGGTTCACGTACGCCAGTTGATTGCTGGGATCGAGGTCCGCCGCCTTCTGGAGAGGCTCCAACGCCTCCTCGTACTTCTTCATGTTAATCAGCGAGTTGCCCCAGTTGAGGTAGATCGTGCTGTTGCGGGAGTCGATCTTTTCGGCGCCCTTGAGTTCGTCAATGGCTTCCTGGTACCGCCCCAGCTTGTCCAGCACGTAGGCGAGATTGACGACCACGCTGATATTGAGCGGGTCATACGCCGCCGCGCGATGAAATTGGTCCAGCGCCAACTCCAATTTGCCATCCTTGACGAACTGAATGCCGCGGCCCTGATACAATACCGCGCGCGCGGGGTCGCGTTCGCTGACGGGTTGATCGTTCTTGAGCAGGTCCGTGTCGGGTTTCGCGGGCGGTTCGTACAGCGCCGCCACGAACAACATCAATGCCAGCGCGCCCGCAATCCCGCTGGCGGCGCGTGGAATGATGCGGGTTCTGGTTCCCGTCGGGGATGGCTGTGGCTCGCTCATTTGCTCTGGCAAATCTAACAGACTCGCGCTATTTTTCGAGCTTGATCGGTCCGGGCGAGTCGTCGTTCGAGACAGGCGAGATGAATCTGAGTTTCGGTTACAATACAAACGGGTTTGCCCAACACAAACTCGAAGATGCGCTGGAGATCATCGCCGACTCCGGCTATCGCGGCGTCGCGCTGACGCTGGACAACTATCACTGCAACCCGTTCACCGTCGAGCCCGCCGATCTCAACCGCCTCCGCCAGGTCCTGGATAAACTGCAACTCCGCGTGGTGATCGAAACCGGCGCGCGCTACCTCCTCAATCCGCAGCGGCAACGTTATCCCACGCTGGTCAGCAGCGAAGGACGCCCCATCCGCCTCGAGTTCCTGCGGCGCGCGGTCGACATCGCCGCCGATCTCCACGCCGAATGCGTCAGCTTCTGGTCGGGAGCGCCCGAGCCGGAAGTCCCCGAACATCAGGCGTGGGACTGGCTCGTCACCGGCTGCCTGCAATTGGCCGAGCATTCCAAACGGCGGGGCGTGCAACTCGCCTTCGAGCCCGAGCCGGGTATGCTCGTCGATGATATGGCCAAATTCGAGGTCCTCAAGAAACACATCACCAGCGCCCGGTTCGGCCTGACGATGGACGTCGGCCACGTCTTCTGCACCGAGACCGCGCCGTTCCGTCAGGTCTACGGCAAGTTCGCCAATCTCATCCGCAACATCCACATCGAAGACATTCGCGACCGCAAGCACGAGCATCTCATGTTCGGTGAGGGCGAACTCGATTTCGTCGCCATCCTCCGCGTGCTCAACGACAACAAATACACCGGCCTCATTAATGTCGAACTCCCCGGCCACAGCCATCGCGCCGCCGAGGTCGCCCGCGCTTCCATCGAATTCCTGAACGCCATGGGCGAAAAAATCCCGCCGCCGACTTCACACGCCGCGCCGAAATCCGCTCCGTCCGCCACCCACTAATTGCCGACCAAACACGCGCCGGCTGAGGGTGCGATAAAATCTTCTTGTCTGATGCATGCTCCGGCTGTATTGTGCGTCAAGATTCTCGGAGGCATTATTATGAAGATAGCGCATCTGGTTGCCGTTTCCGTCATCATCCTCACTGCGTCCTCGGGTTTTGCCGCACCGAGCGAATCCGTCGAATCCGCCGGCGCGTCCACCGCGTACCAGAAGGTCGATGCGATGTTTGGCGAGCAGATAGTGGCTTGCCGGCTCCAAGCCGTCGGACTAACCGCCCAGCAGGCGCACGCGCGCCTCTCGCAGCTCAGCGACCAACAACTCGGCCAATTGGCCGCCCAAGCCGACATGATTCAGGCCGGTGGCACGGTGCAATGCGGCGACGTAAACAACCTCGGCCCCTTGGGTTGCATGTGGCAGCAACTCACCACCTTCGCTACCAATATTTACCGCATCGTGTTTTGCTGGGCCGATCTGAAATAACGCAAACGCTTTTCTGCACGGCCTGTCCCGAAATTTTTCGGAACAGGCCGTTTCTGCTATAGTGCCGATGTGAAACCGAGCGCGGCACCCTTCGTCGGGAACCGGCTGCTGTTCGGGCGCGACGATACATCATCCATCGTCTGCGCCAAACCCGCAGGCGATTCGCAAATCACCGTCTTCCGCCGGCTCGATGGCAAATTGGCCGCCGAAACGCAGCCGTTCCAACCGTTCCTCTGGCTCCCCGAGCAGGTCTACTTGCAGGGGTTCGATCGCAAGGTCGAGTACCTGCCGCTGGAAGGCCACGGCCAGTTAAAATTCCTGGCGAAATTCCAATCGTGGACGGATTTTCAGCAGGCACGCAAATTCCTCGGTCCCGCCCTGTGCTTCGCCGTCAACGATCCTGTACAACAATATCTCATGGCGACCGGCCGCACGTCGTTCAAGGGGTTGCGCTTCGATCAGATCAACCGCCTCCAATTGGCGGTCGTGACCGCCGTTGACAACACGTTGCAGGCCGTGCAGGTTTGTGATAACCGGGGCAGACAATTGGAGCTCACCGGAACGGAAGCCCAGATTCTCAAGAAGTTCGTAGAGACCATCCGGGAACGCGACCCCGATGTAATCGAAGGCCACGATATTTTTCGCGCGGCATTGACGCAACTCACGGCGCGCGCCCGCGCCGCCCGTGTGCCGTTGAAACTCGGGCGCGACGGCTCCGTGCTCGGCTCCCGACAATCACGCGTCCAAATCGCCGAGCGCACGATCCAGTACCCGAAACATGAGATCCACGGGCGGCACGTCGTCGATACGTTCCTGCTCGCCGTGTTTTACGATGTCTCCACGCGCGAACTGGAGGGCTTCGATCTCGCCGAGGTCGCCGCGCATTTCGGCATCCAGGAATCCGGCGCGGTGGCTGTGCGACGGATCAGCGACCTGCTCAGCCCGAGCTACTTCGTCCAGGCCCAGGTCTTCCCGTACAACTACCAGGACGTTGTCGTGCGCGGCAACGCGACGAAGATCGATGCGCTCTTCCTCCGCGAATACCTGCACCAGCGTCACACCATCCCCCAGTTCGGCGAACCGCGTCCGTTTGCGGGCGGTTACACGGACCTGTTTCACGAAGGCATCATCCGCGACGTGTGGCATTGCGACGCGCAATCGCTGTACCCGTCGCTGATGCTCGCGTTCGACATCAAACCGCGCGGCGACGAGCTGAACCTGTTCCTGCCGCTGCTCCGCGACCTGCGCCAGTTCCGACTAAAAGCCAAAGCGGACGCCAAAACCGCAACGGACGAGACGCAGCGTCGGCACCTCGACGCGATGCAACAGACCTTCAAGATCCTCATCAACTCGTTCTACGGCTATCTCGGGTTCTCGCAGGCGCACTTCGGCGATTTCAGCGCCGCCGAGGAAGTCACCGCCAAAGGCCGGGAAACGCTCAAGATGATGCTCGATTGGCTGCAGAAACGCGGCGCCCGCGTCATCGAAATCGACACCGACGGCTTGTATTTCGTGCCGCCACAAAAGGCCGACCCCAAAACACTGGAGCGCGAACTGCAGGAAGCGCTGCCCAAGGGCGTCGATGTCGAAATCGACGGGCAGTTCCCCGCGATGTTCAGCTACAAGATGAAGAATTACGCGTTGCTGGACAGCGAGGGAAAACTCCACGTGACCGGCTCCGCGCTCCGCTCGCGCGGCCTGGAAAAATTCCAGCGCCAGTTCCTCGAAGAAATGCTGACGCTCGCGCTCCGGGGCGAAGCGAAGAAGGTGCCGCAACTCTACGAGGAGTATTGCCAGAAGATCGAGCGCGGCCAGTTTCTTATCGACATGCTCGCCAAGACCGAGACGCTCCAGGACACGCTCGACGTTTACCGGCAGAAGATTGCGCAGTCCGCCCGCAACCGCAGCGCTGCCTATGAATTGGCCCTGAAATCAGGCCGCAATTACCAGCCCGGCGACCAGATCACTTACTACGTCACTGGCGACGGCAAACGCGTCAGTGTCTACGACAACTGCAAGCTCGTCGCCGAATTCAACCCCGCACGCCGCGACGAAAACATCGATTACTACCTCGATAAATTGAAATCGCTGTACAAGAAGTTTGCGGAGATGTTGACGGTCAATACCTGAAGCGTAATTCCATTGCCATTTTCGCAGGTCGCCTTAGAATCGGCTTCTGAAATGCAGCGTGCCACATTCCGTACGGAACTTCAATTCCGAAGCTGATAGCTCAAATGCTTCTCCCTGCACAAATCATCCAGAAGAAGCGCGATGGACAGGCGCTGACCGAAGAGGAAATCCGTTTCTTCGTCAACGGGTTCACCAGCGGCGAACTTCCCGATTACCAGATGTCGGCTCTCGCTATGGCGATTTGCTTCCAAGGGATGAATTTCGACGAGACGATGTGGCTGACCCGCGCAATGATCGCGAGCGGTAAGATCGTCGAATGGAAACGGCGCGCCGGCCTGTTCTACGCCGACAAACACAGCACGGGCGGCATTGGCGACAAGACATCATTGATCATCGCCCCGCTCGTGGCCTCTTGCGGCGTGAGAGTGCCGATGATTTCGGGGCGCGGACTCGGCCCGACGGGCGGGACGCTCGACAAACTCGAAAGCATTTCCGGTTTCAACGTCAATCTTTCGCTCGACGAGTTCCAGCACGTCACGGACAAGGTCGGCTGCTGCATGATCGGCCAAACCGCCGAAATCGCTCCTGCCGATAAGAAGCTGTACGCGCTGCGCGATGTCACCGCTACCGTTTCGTGCCTTCCGCTCATCGTTGCCAGCATCATGTGCAAAAAATTGGCGGAAAATGTGGACGGCCTCGTGCTCGATGTGAAATGGGGCAGCGGCGCGTTTATGCGGACACGCGAGACGTCTGCGGAACTGGCCCGGGCGATGGTCGAGGTCGGAAAGCGCTACGGCAAAAAGGTGTGCGCACTGCAAACGGACATGAACCAGCCGCTCGGTCAAAAGATCGGGAACGCTCTCGAAGTGCGCGAGTGCATCGAGATTATGAACGGTTCGGCCCAAGCCGATGACTTGATGCAAGTCACCCTCGCCCTTTCCGCTGAGATGTTGCTCATGGCGGGCGTGGCGAAAAATGTTGCAGACGCCCGGCAAATGCTGCAAAAGAAGCTCGCCAGCGGCGAAGCGTTGCGGAAATTCGCCGAGATGATCGCCGCGCAGGGCGGCGATTCCCGTGTGTGTGATGATGTGAAGAGATTGCCGGCGGCCAAACAGACCCGGCCGATTGCCACCCCGAAATCCGGCGTCGTGCAAGCGATCGAATGCGACCAGATCGGCTACGCCGTGATCGCGCTCGGCGGCGGACGCAAAGTTTCGGCCGATAAGATTGATTTTGCCGTCGGTTTCGAACAGCCGAAGAAGATCGGCGATGCCGTGACGGCAGGCGAACCGTTGATGATCATGCATTACAACGATGCGACGCGCGCTGCCGAGGCCGAAGGCATGGTGCAACACGCCTACAAGATCGAGGACAAGCCCGTGGCCGCGCGGCTGCCGTTGATCGTGCAGAAGATCGAGTGAGGGATCCATTCCGATGATGGCGAACGTAAAAGAGACGAAAGACTTTCTGGATGCCAAGCTGGCCGGGTTCAAGCCGGACGCCGCGTTGGTGGTGGGCTCGGGACTGGGGGGCATCACGCAGGGCGTTGCCAAACCGGTCGTCATCCCCTACACCGACATTCCGCATTTTCCCAAACCGACGGTCGCCGGTCATGCCGGGCAGATGATCTTCGGCGAGTGGGCGGGCAAAAAACTGATGGTGCTCAGCGGACGGTTCCACTGCTACGAAGGGCGCAGTCCCGCCGAGATCGTGTATCCCATCAATGTGGTCGACGCGCTCGGAGTGAAAATCTTGATCGTCACGAATGCCGCCGGCGGCATCAATCCCCAGTACAAACCCGGCGACCTCATGGTCATCGAAGACCATATCAACCACATGGGGATCAACCCGCTTATCGGCGGCGTCAACGGCGACGGGGGCGTCAAATTCATCGACATGACGCAGGCCTACTCGCCGCGGTTACGCGAGAAACTCGACACCGCCGCGGAAAAGCAACAGATACCCATCTGGCGCGGCGTCTATCTGGCCACGACGGGGCCGAGTTACGAAACGCCCGCCGAGATCAAGGCGTTCGCCTGGATCGGCGCCGACGCCGTGGGGATGAGCACCGTGCCCGAAGTCATCGTGGCGCGCTATCACAACATCGAGGTCGCCGGCGTCTCCTGCATCACCAACCTCGCGGCCGGCATCTCCAGCAAGAAACTTTCCCACGATGAAGTCCTGGAAGTGGGCCGGGCCGCGCAGGGCAAACTGGCAAAACTCCTGACCGAATTCATCGGGTCGCTGTGAAGTCCACTTCGCCCAGGTTCCGCAAACTGATTGCCGCCGCCGCGGCAGCGCGGCGGAACGCCCATGCTCCGTATTCGAAATTTCGCGTCGGCGCGGCGCTCCTGACGAAGAGCGGAAAAGTGTACACGGGCGTCAATGTCGAGAACGCCAGCTACGGGTTGACCAACTGCGCCGAACGTGTCGCGGTCGGAAAGGCCGTCAGCGAGGGGCATCGCCGGTTTCAGGCGCTTGCGGTCGTCGCCCCCAGCGCGTCGCTCAGCCCGTGCGGCGCCTGCCGCCAGGTGTTGGCCGAGTTCGGCGAGATGGTCGTCATCTGCGCCGATTCGCGAAACCCAAAGCGGATTCATATCCATCTGCTTTCGGAATTACTTCCCCACACGTTCCGGCTGTGATAAATAACTGGCTGCGGGATTTACAGCCACGGACGGGCCGGGAGACGCCGCCGCGCGCTCGGTCGGCCTTGGAGGGCGCGATCATAAATTGAGTCTCGTAACGCATTTGTAACCCCGGCGTTGTCTGGGCGTTACAGATTCGTTACAGAATGCCGCCATGCCGGAATCAATTCTGATTGTCGATGATGAGCCAGACGTGCTCGACCTGCTGGTCTACAATCTCCAGAAGGCGGGGTATAAAACCATCACCGCGCGCGACGGCGTTACGGCGCTGCAAAAGGCGCGCGATGAAGTCCCGTCCCTGATCGTGTTGGACCTGATGCTGCCGCAAATGGACGGCACCGAGGTGTGCCGTCATTTGAAGGCTGACCCCAAGACCACCCACATCCCGATCATCATGCTCACGGCCAAGGCCGAGGAAGTGGATCGCGTCGTGGGGTTGGAACTTGGCGCGGACGACTACGTGACCAAACCGTTCAGTCCCCGCGAGATGGCGCTGCGGGTCAAGGGCGTCCTGCGTCGGGCCAGCGGCAAAACCGCCCCCGCCGAGATTCTCAAGTTCGCCGATATCACCGTGGACATTGCCAAGCACGAGGTCACGCTCAAAGGCAAAGTTGTCGAATTGACGGCCACGGAATTCAAGTTGCTGACCACCTTGCTGGAGCGGCGCGGACGCGTGCAGTCACGCGACCGACTGTTGACGGATGTGTGGGGTTATGAGGGCGACGTGGACACGCGAACGGTGGACACGCATATGCGCCGGCTGCGCGAAAAACTGGGCAAGGCTGCTGACTACGTTGAGACCGTGCGCGGTGTCGGGTACCGCTTCGCGGACGCGCCCTGAGAATTATCCATGGTGCAGTAGCGCGAAAAGCTGGTAGACCACGGCTGCGACCGCGGCCGAACATGGGATGGTCAACACCCACGCCCACACGACGCGGCGCGCCACCCCCCAACGAACGGCGGACAGGCGGTGGACCGCCCCGACGCCGACAATCGCGCCCGTAATCGTGTGCGTGGTGCTGACGGGGATTCCCATCGACGCCGACGCGAAGAGCGACGTGGCCGCCGCCAGTTCCGCGCACGCGCCATCGTAGGGGCGCAGTTTCGTGATCTTCATACCCATCGTCTTCACAATTCGCCAACCGCCCGCCATGGTGCCGAGACCGATCGCCAGATGACAAACCAGAACGATCCAGAATGGGAATTGCAGTTGGCCCGAGGCAAACGCGGCCTGTTGGCTCTTCCAGATGCTGGCGTACAACAGCGCGGCGACGATCCCCATGGTTTTTTGCGCGTCGTTTGTGCCGTGACCCAGGCTGTAGGCCGCGGCGGAACCGAGTTGGGCAACGCGGAACCAGCGGTCGATCTTGATCGGGGCCACCTTCCGAAACGTCCACATGACGACAAAGGTAAACAACAGGCCCAGCGCCAAACCGATCAGGGGCGCAATCACGATAAATTCCACCGTGGAAATTACCTTCGCTGTGTGAAGCACCCCGGTCCACGTTCCCGCGTGAACGATGGCGGCGCCGCCGAATCCCCCGAGTAACGCGTGCGAGGAACTCGATGGCAGCCCGCCGTACCACGTAATGAGATTCCACACGATCGCGCCGAGCAACCCGGCAAAGATCACCTCGACCGTCACGTAATCCGCGTGCACCCACGTGGCGACAGCGTTGGCCACGTGCACCCCGAAAAACCATGCCGCCGCGAAGTTCCACCACGCCGCCCAGACCACCGCTTGAAACGGCCGCAATACGCGCGTGCTGACAATCGTGGCAATCGAATTGGCCGAGTCGTGGAACCCATTGATGAAATCGAACACGAGCGCCGTGAAGAAGATCAGGGCAATGTAGGGATTCTGGACGATGTGAAGCAGGTCGGAAAGAAACGCGGACATTCAGCTCTCCTGTCGCCGTCGCTCAACTCATCTTGACGATGACCCCCTGGAGCACGTTGGCCACGTCTTCCAGACGATCGGTGATTTTCTCCATCGTCTCGTAGATGTCCTTCCACTTGATGACTTCGATGGCGTTTTTCTCTTTTGCAAACAACTCGGCCAGCGCGGCATGCAGAATGTCGTCCGCCGCGTTTTCCACTTCGTGCACGGTAATGCAATCTTGCATCACCTGCTCGTAGTTCTTCGCCGAGCGCATGCCATGGACGGCTTCGGCCAGTTTTTCACACCCGCGCACGACCTGTTTGGCGAGGTTGACCGAATGCTGCGTGGGCTTTTGGATACCGAAAAACGCCATGCGATTGGCGGCGGCGTTGGTCAGGTCCACGACATCATCGATGCGGAGGATCATGACGTGAATGTCTTCCCGGTCGAGCGGCGTGATGAAAGACTTGTTCAACTGTTCCATCGTGCGGTGGGCCACGTCGTCGCAGGCGTGTTCGATGCCGTTCAGTTCGCGCGCGATGGGATCGGCGTCGTCATAGTGCTCGGTCAGCCTTAACAACAGTTTCGCAGCACTGACGGCATGCCTGGTTGCCTGGTCGAACGACTCAAAAAAATTGTACTCCTGTGGAATCCATCGCTTCAGCATGGGGCCCTCTCCTGATGACGATTGTGTAACGAAATTCCGACGGAATAGCAACAAGTTGCTCAGGCCCATAATGCCACTTCGCCCGATTTCGTTGAAACAATGCACGTTGTCCGCTATCGTATTGCGCCAGACGCGTGAAACTCTCGCTGCCATCAAAATGGTTCCTCGGGTTGGCGATCCTGCTGGGGGATTTGCTGCTGGTGGTGTATGTGGCCATTCGCCTGACGTTGCCGCCCTATTTGGTGCGCCAAATCGAGTCGGATCTCCAGCGCGACGCCTACGTCACGCGCGACGTGTTCGAATCGGAACTCCGGACGCGAACCACAACCCTCGCCGACATCAATCGGCTCAGCCACGATCTGGCGAAGCAGACCGGCCTGCGCGTCACGGTAATCACCCGCGACGGGACCGTCGTCGGGGAATCCGACAAGCCGGAAAGCGATCTGAAAAACATCGAGAACCACCTGCAACGGCCCGAAGTTCAACAGGCCCTTCACGAAGGCATCGGCAGCGCCACCCGCAAGAGTGATACCATTGGCGTCAATCTGCTGTACGTGGCCCTGCCGGTTCGGGACGACAAGGTCGTCGGAATCGTGCGCGTGGCGATGCCGCTGGTGGAAATCCAGCAAACCACGGCGCGGGTGCTCCACACCGTGAGTGTGTCCATCCTGGCGGTTGGCCTTGCCGTCATCCCGATTTTGTTCTGGCTGTCGCGGCGCGTGACCCGCCCCATTTTGCAGATGCAGAAAGCCGCCGGGCGGATGGCGCACGGGGATTTCACCGAGAAAGCGCCGTATCGGGCCCACGGCGAACTGGGCGAACTGGCGACCGCGTTGAACCAAATGTCGTCGCAACTGGAAGCGCGCATCCGCGAGCTCAGTGAAGAAAAGGCCGATCTCAGCGCGATTCTGGCCGGTATGACCGAAGGCGTGCTCGTGGCCCGTCCTGACGGCCGGATTCGCCTCACGAACCAGGCGTTACGGCACCAATTCGGCATCACGGAAGAGACCATCGGGAAAACGGTGCTGGAGGCGTTCCGAAATGTTCCCCTGCAGGAATTGGTAGGCGAAGTGATTCAGGACGGCGACGTCTCGGCGCGCGAACTGTCGTTCCTAACGCCCAACGAACGCACGTACGAGTTGAGCGCCACGCGTCTGCAGGGCAGTCACGGCGCGGTGACAGGCGTGATCATCGTGTTCCACGACATCACCCGCATGCGGCAATTTGAGAATACGCGGAAGGAATTCGTCGCCAATGTCAGTCACGAACTGCGCACTCCGCTCTCGATCATCAAGGGATACGTGGAAACCCTGCTCGACGATCAACCCCCTGACGCGGAGACGACGCGTCAGTTTCTGCATACGATCCAGCGCCACTCGCGCCGGCTCGAGGCGCTGATTGCGGATTTATTGAGCATCTCGGCGCTGGAATCGCAGCAGGCCCGCCTCAACTTCGAGCCGGTATCGATGCGGGCGGCTGCCCAATCGGTTCTTGACGAGCTGACGCGCCAGGCGCAAGAGAGAGCGATCACCATTTCGCTGAAGATTCCCGAGCAGCTTCCCGCCGTCCGTGCCGACGCCCAGCGCCTGCATCAGGTCCTCTTCAACCTGCTCGACAATGCCATCAAATACACGCAGACCGGCGGTCATGTGACGATTCTGGCGGTGGAAAAGGACGGCGCGATCGAAACGGCCGTCGCCGACGACGGCGCCGGCATCGCGCTGGAACACCTGCCCCACGTTTTCGAGCGCTTTTACCGCGTCGATAAAGCGCGCAGCCGTGAACTGGGCGGCACGGGTCTCGGCCTTTCGATCGTCAAACACATCGTCCAATCCCACGGCGGTCGTGTCTGGGCCGAAAGCCAGATTGAAAAGGGCAGCACGTTTTTTTTCACCCTGCCGCGCGTGTAGGCCGCCGGAAATTCGTCACCGTTCTGTAACCGATCCGCGACGGCAATGATGCAGCTTGGTGTCACCATTCATGGGGGTTATCTGATGGCCAAGCACCGATCTATATTGATTGCTGAGGACGAACCGGATACCGCGAACCTGCTCCAGTTTCATTTGCAGCGACGCGGATATCAGACGACCGTTGCGTCCGATGGTCTCAACGCCCTGAACCTCAGCTTCGAGAGACACCCGGATCTGGTCATTCTCGACTTGATGCTCCCGAAACTCCATGGATTCGAAGTCTGTCGGATGCTCAAGACCAGCCCGTCGACGCGCCACATCCCTGTGTTCATGCTGACCGCAATGGCGTCGACCGAGAACAAACTGCAGGGATTTAGTCTCGGCGCAAACGAGTACATGACCAAGCCGTTCGAAATATCTGAACTGTTGGCCCGCATCGAATCGCTGCTGCGTTTGCCCCCGAGCGAATGAGTTTTCCATTCTGTAGCCTAGATGCGTCCGGTTCGTCACCACTCCTTGTTACGTCTGGGATAGATAGTAGCGCAGCGGCCCATCAGGTGAGGCGCCACACCGTCGCCGCGAGGCGTGGATATCACCGTGGCGAAACAATTCCGTAACCAAACCGTAACAAACAAAGGATACCGGAGCATTGACATGGCGATGACCCCAACCAAGAGACTCCGCAATCTGGCCGTTTTGGCGTTGTTGTGGATGTCGGCAACGAAAGCACCGGCACAGTTGCTCATTAATGGAGCCGGCGCGACGTTCCCCTACCCGATCTACTCCAAGTGGTTCGATGAATACGCGAAAGTGGATCCGTCCGTCCGATTCAACTATCAATCCATCGGTTCGGGTGGTGGCCAGAAACAGATTCTTGCCGAAACCGTGGATTTTGGCGCCTCCGACGGCCCCATGAGTGATGAAAACCTCGCGAAAGCGCCCGCCAAGCTCCTCCACATTCCGACCGTCGCGGGAGCCGTGGTGGTTACGTACAATCTGCCGGGCGGCCCGAAACTCAAACTGGATGGCCCGACGATTGTCGACATCTTTCGGGGAAAGATCACCAAGTGGAACGACCCCCGCATCACCGTCCAGAATCCCGGGGTGGAGTTGCCGTCCCTTGACATTGTTGTGGTGCATCGCTCCGATGGCAGCGGCACGTCGTACATTTTCACCGACTATCTGAGCAGTATCAGCGATGTCTGGCGTACGGAAGTGGGCAAGAACACGTCCGTCAAATGGCCTGTGGGTCTGGGTGGGAAAGGCAATGAAGGCGTTGCCGGTCAGGTCGAACAAACTCCGGGCGCGATTGGCTACATTGAGTTGATTTACGCTCTCCAAAACAAACTGTCCTTTGCGGACATTAAGAATTCCAGCGGCCATTATGTTTCTGCGTCGTTATCTTCCGTGACCGCAGCCGTTGCGACAGCCAAGGTGCCCGACGATTTCCGGTTCTCGGTGGTCAATGCCCCCGGTGCCGACGCCTATCCGATCGCCGGCGCCACATGGCTTCTCGTATACGAGACACAAAAGGACCCAGCCAAGGGCAAGAAATTGGTGGAATTCCTCAATTGGGCGCTCACCAGCGGAGAACAACTGGCGGCGTCGCTGAATTACGCGCCGCTCCCCAAGAGCCTCCAGGAACGCGCTCTGGCTCGCGTCAAAGAGATCAAGTTCTAGGTTGTGCCTGCTCGACGAGTTGTCGACCGGCGGTGGGAGAGAGAACGCTGCGGACGTTCTCTTTCCCCGAATGGTTTGGGAAATGGATGAATACAGGTAATATGGCTGAGTCCTTTGGCACAACATCGCAGACATTTGCCGACGTACGTCTGGCGCACCCGTCACGGTTCGGCGACCGCCTGTTTAAGTGGCTGGCCATGGGCATGGGCCTGTCGGTTGGTGTATTGATTGTTCTGGTCGGCGTCACGCTGTGGCATGGTGCCGCGCCTGCCGTTCACCAATTTGGACCGCAATTCCTCACGAGTTCGTCCTGGGACCCCGTGCAAGAGGTCTTCGGCGCCTTGCCATTCATTTACGGTACCCTCGTGTCTTCGGTGATCGGCCTGGTAATTGCGGTGCCACTGAGCATCGGCTCCGCTGTGTTTCTGACCGAATTGGCGCCGGTGCGCGTGCGCCAGCCCATTGTCTCGGTCATCGAGATGCTCTCGGCCGTGCCCAGCGTGATTTTCGGTTTGTGGGGCATCTTCGTCCTGGTTCCGTGGTTGCGAGTCCATGTATTTCCGTTGCTCCAACACCTGTTCGGATTCCTGCCGTTGTTCCAGGGTCCCAATTACGGTGTCAGTATGCTGGCGGCGGGAATCATTATTGCCATCATGATCCTGCCGATCATCACGTCGGTTTCACGGGAGATCCTCCGTTCGGTGCCCGACTTGCAACGCGAGGCCGCGTACGGTTTGGGCGCCACCCGCTGGGAAGTCACGCGCATTGCGGTACTCAGCTACGCCAAGCGCGGATTATTCGGCGCTGTCGTGCTCGGTCTCGGGCGCGCGCTCGGGGAAACGATGGCGGTGACGATGTTGATCGGCAACCGCCCGGAGATTTCCGCATCGCTGCTGGCGCCCGGCTACACGCTGGCCAGCGTGATTGCCAACGAGTTCTCGGAAGCCACGACCGACCTGTACTTGTCCGCCCTGTTTGAAATCGGTCTGGTGCTGTTCGGCGTTACGATTCTCACCAACATCCTGGCGCAATTGCTCATCGCGTCCACAACCGGCCCGAAGGCAAGTCGAGCGGTCCAGTGACGCCATGATCATCAACGCGAATTCCCCTTATCATGCGTGGCGGAAGTTAAAGGACGTCACCATGTCCGTCCTGTCTCTGGTGTGCGCCATCCTGGTCATCATGCCGCTGGGCCTTATTCTATTCTATCTCCTCAAGGAGGGGGCCACGTCTGTTGACTGGCGATTTTTCACCCAACTCCCCAAGCCGGTGGGCGAGGCTGGCGGCGGAATGGCCAATGCCATCGTGGGAACGTTGACCCTGCTGGCACTGGCATCGCTCATCGGCGTGCCCATCGGTGTGATGGGGGGCGTGTACTTATCGGAGTACGGCGCCGAGCGGGTCAATTGGTGGATTCGCTTCGGGGCGGACGTGCTGAACGGCGTGCCGTCGATCGTCTGGGGCATTGTGGCGTACGCGCTGGTCGTGGTGCCGATGAAAGGATTCTCCGCGTATGCCGGCGGCATCGCGCTGGGATTCATGATGGTCCCGTTGATCATCCGCACAACGGAAGAAGTGCTGTTGCTGGTTCCCAATAGCTATCGCGAGGCGGCCCTGGCCCTGGGGATCTCCCGGTGGAAGATCATCGTTCGTATTGTGATGAAGACCGCCCTCCGGGGGATCGTGACCGGTGTACTGCTGGCGGGCGCCCGCATTGCCGGCGAGACCGCGCCGCTCTTGTTCACGGCCTTCGGCAATCGGTTTTGGACGCACCACCTGAAAGACCCCATTGCCGCGTTGCCGCTCCAGATTTTCGCCTATGCCATCTCGCCGTACAACGACTGGCACCGCCAGGCATGGGCGGGGGCGCTGGTGTTGATCATGATCATCTTTCTCATCAATACGGGCGTGCGGGCACTCACCCAGGGACGATTCTCCGGAGCGCCCAAATGAATGTGAACGCAACCGCGACGCAACCCAAACGGGAGATCAACCCGCCGACGACCGAAAAGAACCCGCGGCCGGCGCTGACCGTCCTCGCCGCGGCCGTCCGCCAGGAGCCGCCTTCCCGCAGCACGCCTGTTTCCGAGGTGGCGTTTGAAGTGGACGACCTTTGTTGCTGGTTCAGTCAACATCAGGCGGTTTACGATCTGAATCTGCGCGTGCCCGCGAAAGCCGTCACGGCCATCATCGGTCCCAGTGGTTGCGGCAAGTCCACATTCCTGCGTTGCCTGAACCGGATGCACGAACTGGTACGAGGCAGCCGGCTGAGCGGACGCATCCGCCTGTTCGGAGAGGACATCTACGGGCCACATGTGGACGCGACGCTCGTGCGCCGGCGCGTCGGCATGGTGTTCCAAAAATCCAATCCGTTCCCCACGATGAGCATTGGCGAAAACGTCACGGTGGGTCTGCGTCTCAACGGTGTGCGCGCGCGGGCGATCCTCGACGAGCGTACGGAACGGGCCTTGCGGATGGCCGCGCTGTGGGAGGAGGTCAAGGACCACCTTGATCGACCGGGCACGAGTTTGTCCGGTGGCCAGCAGCAACGGTTGTGCATCGCCCGGGCGCTGGCGGTACAGCCCGAAGTGCTCCTGATGGATGAGCCGGCCTCGGCGCTCGATCCCATTGCCACCATGAAAATCGAAGAGTTGATCCAGGAGTTGAAGAAGGATTATACCATCGTGATCGTGACGCACAACATGCAGCAGGCGGCCCGTTGCAGTGATTACACGGCATTCTTCTACATGGGCCGCCTGATCGAGTACGACAAGACCGAGAAGGTCTTCACCAATCCGTCCAACAAACAGACGGAAGATTATGTGACCGGGAGATTTGGTTGATTATGGAACGGCATTTCGATCAAGAACTGGCGGAGTTGAAGGAGCATTTGCTCCGCATGGCGGGTCTCGCGGAACAAGGTGTGGCCCAGGCTCTCAAAGCGCTGGTCCAACGGGACGATTCTCTCGCCAAAAAGGTCGATACGGACGATGGGTTGCTGGACAAACTGGAGGTCGATATTGACGATCGGTGCATCAAACTCCTCGCGCTCCGCCAACCCATTGCCACCGATTTGCGCTTCATCACGATGGCCATGAAGATCTCCAGCGAACTGGAACGCATCGGCGATCAGGCGGTCAATATCGCCCATCGCGCCGAGGAGTTGAACAAGGAACCGTTGTTGAAACCGCTCGTGGACATTCCGCGCATGGCCGAACATGCCCAGGGTATGATTCACAACGCGCTGGACGCGTTCGTCTACGCCAAGCCCGAAATGGCGCGAGCGGTCGTGACCCGGGACGAGAAGGTCGACTTGTTAAACCGCCAGCTTCACCGGGAACTGACCAGCTTTATGATCGAAGACCCCCACACGATTACGCGTTGCTTGAACCTGATGAGTGTCGCGCACAACCTGGAGCGGATCGCCGATCACGCCACCAATATCGCGGAAGATATTGTCTATCTCTACGAAGGACGCGACATTCGTCACCAAAACGGGTAGAGTGTGTCGCAATCGTCGGGGTCGCTGCCGGACGCCGGCCCGGCTGACGACAGAAGGAGAATAGATGAAGTCATTTTCCAAGAATCGTTACTGGCTGGGCTTCGACCTTGGCGGGACCAAGATGATGGCCACGGTATTCGACAAGGATTTCAACATCATCGCGTACCGTCGCAAGAAAACCAAGGACGGCAAGGGGTCCAAGGGGGTGCTCCCGCGGATTGTCGAGACCGTCGAAGAAGCGCTCCAGGCCGCGCACCTCGATCACCGGCACCTGGGCGCGATCGGCATCGGCAGCCCCGGCTGGCTCGACCTTAACCGCGGCGTTGTCCTGCTGGCGCCGAACCTCGGTTTGCGCAACCTTGCCCTGAAGAAGGAACTGAGCAAGGATTTCGGGTGTCCGGTCGTCGTCGCCAACGATGTGGACGCGGGCACGTATGGCGAATACCTCTTCGGCGCCGGTCAGGGTGTGCGTTGTCTCCTCGGTGTCTTCCCCGGCACCGGCATCGGCGGCGGACTGGTTTATGAGGGGAAACTATTTCGCGGACAGGTCGGGTCATGCATGGAAATTGGCCATATCCACATGCAGCCCAAGGGTCGATTGTGCGGTTGCGGTCGACGCGGCTGCCTGGAAACGGTCGCCAGCCGCCTCGCAATCGCTGCCGAAGCCGGTGCGGCCGCCTACCGCGGCGAAGCCCCGCGCCTGCTCGAACTGGCTGGAACCGACGTCGCCGCCATCCGCAGCGGCGCGCTGGCGTCGGCCATCAAGGCTGGCGACCACGTCATTGAGGAAATTGTTACCCATGCGGCCAAGGACCTCGGGATCGCCATTGGCAGTGTCGTGAATCTTCTTGCTCCCGATATGGTTGTCCTCGGGGGCGGGCTGGTGGAAGCCATGCCAGGTCTGTACGTCCAACTGGTCCGGGCATCGATCAAAAAGCAGGCATTGCGTCCGTATACAAAATCGTTAAAAGTAGTCGTGGCGAAGCTCGGAGACGATGCCGTGGCGATGGGCGCCGCGGCGCTCGCTGCGGAACACGCTCGTAACCGGGAGTGAACTTTATCATGTCGGATGCAACGACCAAGACACTGGCGCCCTCGACAACCCCGCGGGTTACTCCCGGCATGCGGCCCGTCGCGGTGATCGATATTGGGGCCAGCGCCATTCGGTTGCGCATCGCCGAAATTGGGCCCAATGGCGAGATCCGCAACCTCGACTCTCTCCAGCAAGCGCTCCGCCTCGGCAAGGACACATTCAGCACCGGGCGGATTCAGGCTTCGACCATCGAGGAGTGCATCAAGGTATTATTGGGCTTTCGCCGGGTGATGACCGAGTACGGGATCACGCGCGACGACCAGATTCGGGCGGTCGCCACCAGTGCCGTGCGTGAAGCGGAAAACCGGTATGCGTTCGTCGATCGCGTGTACATGTCGACGCAGCTCAACGTCGAAGTGATCGAGGGCACGGAAGAGAATCGTCTCACGTATATCGCCGTCCAGGATGTGCTTGAGCAGGATGACCTGTTGAAGAATGCCGACGCGATCATTGTGGACGTCGGTGGCGGCAGTACGGAACTGGTGCTGGTGCAAAATGGCAGCGTCACGTTCGCCAACAGTTACCGGCTCGGCTCGTTGCGCATGCGCGAGTCCCTGGAGACGTTCCGCGCACCGGCGGAGCGGGTGCGCACGATTCTGGACCAGCACATTCACCGCGTTGTCGACCAGCTCTACCGCAACGTGCCGGTGGACAAGGTGAAGTATATGGTGGCAATTTCGGGCGACGCCCAATTTGCGGCCTCGATGCTCTCGCCGAAGTGGGCGGAGTCGCGCCTCAGTTCGGTCAGCATGAAAACCTTCGCCTCGCTCACGGAACAACTGGTGCCCACTCCTGTGGACGATCTCGTGCGGAAATACCGGATTCCGTATCAGGAGGCCGAGACGGTCGGACCGGCGCTCCTGGCGTATTCACACCTGGCAGAGGTGTTCCATGTGAAACAGATCCTCGTCCCCAAGACGAGCTTGCGCGAGGGGTTGCTGAAGGAGATCGCCGCCGGGGGCACGTGGACCGAGGGGTTCTCCGAGCAGGCCATTCAGTCCGCGCTCGCCCTGGGCGAAAAATACGCCTTCGATGAAAAACATTCCAAGCAGGTTGCCGAACTGAGCGTCCGCCTGTTTCGCGAACTCCAGCCCGAGCATCGTCTCGACAAACGGTTTGAGTTGTTGCTCAAGATCGCGGCGTTGTTGCACGAGGTGGGGATGTTTATCGGCGACCGCAGCCACCACAAGCACTCGATGTACATCATCATGAACAGCGAGTTGTTCGGGCTGACGCGAAAAGACATTTCCCTCATCGCGCTGGTCGCCCGCTACCATCGCCGCGCCACGCCGCGTCCCTATCACGAAGAGTACACGTCGCTGGATCGCGACAGCCGCATTGCGGTGGCCAAGATGGCCGCCATCTTGCGCGTGGCTGACGCCCTCGACCGCGACCACATGCAGCAGGCGCGCGCCATGACGTTCACGCGCGAGCCGGGCCAATTTGTCATCTCCATCCGCGACGCCGCCGATCTGACGCTGGAGCGATTCGCCCTCAAGGAAAAGGGCAATTTGTTTGAGGAAGTTTTTGGGATGAAGGCCGTTGTCCGCAACGCGGAGACCACGCAGGGGTTGGTGTCCGATGGATAAGACCCGCGATCTGTTCCTGAACCGCGAGCTGAGCTGGTTGGAGTTCAACCACCGCGTGCTCGAAGAGGCGACCGATTCATCGGCACCCTTGCTGGAGCGCTTGAAATTTCTCGCCATCACGAGTTCGAATCTCGACGAATTTTTCATGGTGCGGGTCGGGGGTCTGCAACAGTTGCTCAACGAGGGCAAGAGTGTGTTCGATCCCGCGGGCATGACGACCCGACAACAACTGGCGGAGATCAGCCGGCGCGCACGCGCGCTCGTGTCCGGGCAATACGCCTGTTTCCTGCAGGACATCGAGCCGGGGCTGGCGAACGCCGGGATACGCCGGTTGAAAGCCGAACAGATCGGACCCGAGTATGCGGAGTATCTGGAACGGTTGTTCGACCGCGAGATCTATCCCATCATTACGCCACGGGCCGTGGAAGATTCCGATGATTTCGCCTCGTTGACCGGGCTCGGCCTCGATCTCTTGGTGCGTCTCAAGCCTCGCACCACCGGCTCGCGCAAACCGCGATTCGCCGTCGTCACGCTGCCGAAACGCCTCAGCCGGTTTATCACCGTCCCTGTGCAGCAGGACGGGTACGATTACACGCTTTTGGAAGACGTCGTTGACCTGTTCAAGGAGACGTTGTTCCCCGGCGAATCCGTCGTCGAGTGCACGCCGTTTCGCCTGACACGGAATGCCGACCTGATCGTTCGGGAGGATCTCGCCGGCGACCTGCTGGTCCAAATGCGCGAGGTGCTCGACGCGCGCAAGCGCAGCGGCTGTGTCCGGTTGGAGGTGGGGCAGAACATCTCCACGGGGTCGCTATCGTTTCTGAAGCACGCCCTCGATGTCAGCGACGACCAGGTGTATGTGATCCCCGGCCCGCTCGATCTCGCGTCGTACCGGGAGATCGCCGGCCGCGCCGGCCACGAGAACCTGAATTACGAGCCGTGGCCGCCGCAGGCTTCGCCCGATGTCGCCCCCGGCGAATCCATGTTTGAAGCCATCAATCGCCGCGACATTCTTCTCTACCATCCCTACGAGAGTTTCGAGCCGGTCGTGCGTCTCATCGAACAAGCGGCTGACGATCCCGACGTGCTGGCCATCAAACAAATTCTGTACCGCACCAG
This sequence comes from Verrucomicrobiia bacterium, assembly GCA_050015495.1. Classification (GTDB taxonomy): domain Bacteria; phylum Verrucomicrobiota; class Verrucomicrobiia; order Palsa-1439; family Palsa-1439; genus Palsa-1439. The sequence goes on along the minus strand of JBEKBH010000003.1, from coordinate 61,108 downwards.
TGGCAACAGCCCGATTGTCGCCGCCCTGGCACGGGCCGCAAGCAAGGGCAAACACGTCACGGTCGTCGTCGAGTTGAAGGCTCGGTTCGACGAGGCCCGCAACATCGATTGGGCGCAAGCGCTCGAGTTGTCCGGGGTGCAGATTATTTACGGGCTGCGGGGACTGAAGGTGCACGCGAAAATCTGCATCATCGTTCGCCGCGAAGCCACGGGGATCCGGCGGTACGTCCACTTCGGCACGGGCAACTACAACGAAGTTACCGCGAGACTCTACAGCGACGTGAGCCTGATGACCTGCAACGAGGATTTCGGGTCGGACGCCACGCAATTTTTCAACACGATTACCGCGTACTCGCAGCCGATCAAGTACCGGCGGCTCGAAGCCGCGCCGCTGGGATTGCGGGCCCAGTTGCTGGCCCTGATCGAGAGCGAAGCGCAACGGTGCAAGCAGGGCCAGACGGGACACATCATGGCCAAGCTCAACTCGCTGGTGGACGCCGACGTCATCCAGGCGTTGTACGATGTGTCGCAGCACGGAGTGAAGGTCCAGCTCAACGTGCGCGGTATCTGCTGCCTCCGGCCCGGCGTTCCCCGGTTGAGCAAGAACATCGAGGTCGTCAGCATCGTTGACCGGTTCCTCGAACACAGCCGCATCCTGTACTTTCATCACGGCGGGGAGCCGCTCGTGTACATTTCCAGCGCGGACTGGATGCCGCGCAATCTGGACCGGCGTGTCGAGTTGCTCGTGCCCGTCCAGGATCCCGCCTGCCAGGCGAAGCTCATTTCCATTCTGAAGACCACGTTCCAGGACAACGTGAAATCGCGACGGCTGATGCCCGATGGGCGTTACCAGCGACTAGAGCCGTCGGACGCGGCGAAACCCCTGCGCTCGCAACAGGCTTTTTTCGAACAGGCGCGTGACGCCGCCAAGCAGGCACAGAAAGACCGTTACCAAACGTTCGTACCGCAATGGCCGGCGACACCGCCGACCACCAGTTGATATGCAGTCTCCATTGCGCCGAATCGGCCGATTGAGCATCGACGAGCTGTGCGCGGCCTACGATAACGAGGACGTGCACACCGAGCACGTGACGGCGCTGGCGTTGAGGTTGTTCGACCACACCCGCGCGGCGCTCGACCTGTCGGCCGGGGGACGGCGATTGCTGGAAGCGGCCGGCCGATTGCACGACGTCGGTTACAGCATCGATCCCGTGCATCACGTCCAGGCCAGCGCGGAAATCGTCATGGAGGAAGGGATCAAAGGGTTCACCCGGGCGGAGTGCGACCGGATCATCCAGATCATGGTTTGCCACTCGGGCAAAATCAGCACCAAGGGCGTCCCATTGTCCATACTACAGTTGGCGGCGTTTTTGCGGGTCGGCGACGGATTGGATTACAGCCACGCGCAAACGGCCAAGATCACAAGCATCCGTCGCGCGCAACGAACCATACGGGTCACGGTGCGCAGTGACGCCTTCCCCCAATGTCTGGCGCGAGCCGATCGCAAGGCCGATGTCTGGCGCGCTGTGTTCCCCTACGACATCCAATTCGAACCCGCCCCGAGGACGACGGTCGACCACGATCCACTGATCCGCAGCAACATGCACGTGATCGAGGCCGCGCGCCGGTTGTTGTGGATCCAGTTCAAGACGATTCTGGCCAACCTGGATGCGGCGGTTGCGGGGGAAACGAGCGAGCCGTTACATGACATCCGCGTTGCCATGAGGCGGATGCGCACGGTTCTGCGGGCGTTTCGCAAGCACCTGCCGGATGGGCCACGGCAGGAGATTGAGAATTTGCTGGAGACAATCAGCGAGGAGCTTGGGCCCGTGCGCGACCTCGACGAATGGGTGGACATATTGGGATCCAGCGCGGTCCGTTCGGTGGTCGCGCGGAGCCGGTTGTTTCCCGCGTACCTGGGGCATCATCAGCAACAGCGCCAGCTTGTCCATGCGACGGTGCGCCGCTGTTTCCGCGGACCGCACTTTGCCAGCCAGCGCCTCAAGATCAACCGTCTGTTACGGGAAGAATTGCCGCGCCTGATCAGGACATCGCCACCCGGCTCGTTGCCGAAGCTGGCGTCGAAACAATTGGATAGGGCGATGCGGCGGGTCGTCAAGGCCGAGCAACTCCGCCACTCGCGGTCACCGAAGAAACTGCACAGACTGAGAATCACCCTCCGCAAGGCGCGTTACCTGGCGGAATTTTTCGGATCGGTGCTCGGGCCGGATACGGTCAGGCTCGCGAGACGGCTGCATGGCATCGAGCGCGTGCTCGGAAAGATTCACGACATCGATCTGGGGATGGAACATTTGTCACGGGAAGGCCCGCTTCCCCCCCGGGCCATTGCGGTTTATCTCCAACAGCAACGCGAACGGAATCTGTCGGCGCTGGACAAAGAGTGGCGGCGGTTTGCGGCAGCGGGGGTGGAATAAGCTTCGGCAACGGAAGGTGCAGGGCAGGAGCGTTAGGCGGCAGGATTTTGTAGATTGTAATGCGTTGACGGCGTTGGCCCCGTAGACTACCTCCAGCAGCGCATCGGCGGGTGGCGCGTAAAGAAATGATCCATCAGCATATGGACTAGAACATGAGCATAGACAAAAAGGCCGTAAGCTTGGACGCGTATTCTGCTGAGGGGAACAAAGAACCTGTGTGCGTTCTCAACGCCAAGGCGGATTTTTCTCCCATCGACTTCAATATCCTCTTCTTGAGCCAACAAGGTTGGACCGCCGCAGACAGGGTTCGCCTGCATCTACCGCGCAAGGACCGCGGCGCTCCCGAGGGTCATCCGATGGGCCAATTACTGCGCGACATGCCGCCGCACATACTCGTTCGGAAATACGACCGGGACGAGGGTGTTATCGTCGTTCTGCACTTCTATTTCGATGGGAAAATCACCGGCTTCACGAACAATGAAGCTTACGGTGTGACGTTTTTGAAGAAGCTTTTGCTGGAGTGCCCGCCATCTTTTCATGGCGAACCTGAACTCTCCATTGATTGCGAATGGTCAACGGACGAGAACCTGCGGGCGATGTTTCTGGGCTTGCTCCACGGCGCACTCGGATGGGATTCTCACCATCAGATTCCACCGATCCTGATCCAGTCCTTGGAAGAGGCGTACAAGTCGCTAGAAATCGCGAATTATCGCTCTTGCGTGGTGATGTGCCGACGCGCACTCGAAGGACTTCTGAAGTTTGCATTTCCCCGTCTACTCAAGAAGCAGCCCGTCGATGCCAAGGGCAAGGCTATGATGCTAAACGACATGACCGTGGCATTTAAGAACGAGAAGCCGGCGCCGATTCCGCAGCACCTGTTGAACATCGTCGATGCCGTGCGTCTGATCGGCAATGTTCCCGGTGCCCATGCAGCAGAAATTCCCGGCTACCGGTTCACGCGCTCCGATGCGGAGTTCGCATTGGCGGCGGCGAATCATTTTATCGACACCTACTTCAGCAAGATCGACACAGAGGTAGGCGCGTATTACACGCTTATCATTGATTTTGGTGCTGAGGCCGACGAGACGAAGTCGGGTGCGACAACGCCCCCCAGTCCGTAGGCGACCAGAGGTTTATGGACTCATCAGCCAGAAAACGGTCTATCGGTGCGATCAAGGCGAACCATAAGGCGTATATCCGAGCCATCGGACCGAGCGCAAATTCTAGAAGCCTGCAATACAGATTCGCTCGACTGGCTCACCAGCTACAGACGCTGCTGAGGAAGTATGGCGGCTCGTCGAACTCGCTCAAACCCATCCCGAATCTTGCCCGTTTGATCTTCGGTCTTCACGAAGACCTGCAACGATTGAACTTGCCTAGCTACGATTCTCAGCGAGAGCGAACGATCCTCAACCATTACGTGATCGATGCTCTCACCCTGCGGCTGCGCTCGAAATACTCCGGCGAATGCAAGTCGCACGGTGAGGCACTTCTGAATTGTTACCTCGATGCGTTCCTCACGTTCACTGTCCTTAAGACTTCAAAGGAAATCGGGGTGAAACCGCATTTTCTGGTGAATCCGCTCACGGGTGCAATCCTTGAACTGGATGTGCTGTTTGAAGATTTCCGACTCGCTTTTGAGTTTCAGGGCGAGCACCACTACACGGACGCCAAGGTCCAAGGAAAGGACGCGTTCAAACTGAGCGAGCTTCCCAAGCACCTCAGAGTTCTGATCCCTGTAAATGTTTCTCAACTGCACGGTGAAACTCTCGGATGCCTGATTTTGAATTCCGTCATGGATCATCTGGCCTTAAGGGAGCTAATGGCCTCAAGAGACCCGCGCAAGCTACCCGCTGCTGTTCCTCCCAAACAGTTGAGACAGTTCTGCAAGGCAGCACACCGCATACACCTGGCAGAGATCGTGTTTGAGCAGACTCACGAGTGGCTCGATTCCGAGGCGCAGGCCTATATTGCGGGCCAAACCCACAGGCAACCCGTCACAGCCACCACGCCAGCGCCCCGCTTTGTGGCCGGTGGTCACGACCTGACCGTCGAGTACATCTACAAGAACCTCAAATACGTCACCACCGGTAGGAGGCTTGGGCGTCGGAGTCCATGAAATCTAGGATATTACATGGTCGCGTCTCGAGAACTGGGCTCTCGACAAGCTCGGGATGACGACTTTGGCGGCGGCTCGGCGCTTCACAGAAGCGCCGCTACACCCGGCAGCCTCCCACGCGGCCATGAGGGAGCATGCAAAAGCCGGTGTACCCGCCCCACTCGTCTTGTGTGGCGCGTGACGGCCTACCGCTTTTCCGACTTGACTGTTGTATCGCTTTGCGATACAGGCCGTGATGGCAATATGAAACCACGAAGGTCGAGGCGCGAAACGGTGGGCGGGTCCCATACGGTGGCGATTGGCGCACGGCGATCGGCACTTGGGCGGATGCGCTGGGAACAGCGCACGCTACACCCGGGCATTTGTGGCGCCAGAGGCGGGCGAGTCACGCCAGAGGCGGACAAGCCGGGCGTTGGCGATTGGCGTACGGCGGGTTGGCGCTTGGGCGAATGCGCTGGGGACAGCGCACGCTACACTCAGACATTTGTCGCGCCAACGGCAAGGCGGGCGGGCGGGTCCCATACGGCGCCGGACATGGGTGCCCAAAAAAAGCTTTTTTGGAAAACAAACCCAAGTTTATGCAAGCCGGCGTGGAAAAGTTACCGGAACAAAGCCAAAAACAAACCCATCTTTCGGGGGGGCAGACTGGCAAGATGACGTGTCTGAGGGCAAAACGAAGCCAAAATGAGGGACTGCCGACGATGTCCACTTACGGAAGACCGGCGCACAACAGATTTCCCCTCACCTTAATCCTCTCCCCCAAGGGGAGAGGAGAGGGCTGCGAAACACCCGCCCCTTTACACGACAAGGGCGAGGGAACGCGGATGGAGACAAAGCCGTCGTGCGAAGAGCGGACTTCGGCGGTCATAGACCGCCGCTACAGCACGGGTTTGTGTAACTTCCGCACACGAGGTAGGGTGACGGTGTGAACCCGCTGGAGAAAATCAATGATTGGCTGTGGGAGTTGCCGGCGTCGTACAAGTCAGGGATGCGCGTCCCCGGCCGGATTTACGCGTCGGAGAAGATGTTGGAGCATATCGTCGGCGACAATTGCCTCGAACAGGTCGCCAACGTCGCGTTCCTACCGGGCATCCAGAAATACTCGCTTGCCATGCCGGACATCCATTGGGGTTATGGGTTTCCCATCGGCGGTTGCTGCGCGACGGACCCGAACCAAGGCGGCGTGATTTCTCCCGGCGGGGTCGGTTACGACATCAATTGCGGGGTCCGCCTGATGCGGACCAACCTCAAACGCGAGGACGTGGCGCCGAAGATCCGCGAGCTGGTCGCCCAACTGTTTCGCGACATCCCCTGCGGGCTTGGCCGGGGAAGCGACCTGAAACTGTCCTACGACGACGAGCGGCGGTGCGTCAACGAGGGCGCCCACTGGGCCGTGGACCACGGGTTCGGCGAGGCCGATGACCTGGAGTTCATCGAGGAACACGGAAAACTGGGGGACGCGGAACCGTCGAACATCACCGATCGCGCGCTGGAACGCGGCAAAGGCCAACTCGGGTCGCTCGGCAGCGGCAATCACTTTCTCGAAGTACAGATCGTCGATGAAATCTTCCACGAAAACGCGGCTGACGTCATGGGATTGTTTCCCGGCCAGGTCACCGTGATGATCCACTGCGGCTCGCGCGGATTCGGGTACCAGGTGTGTGACGATTATTTGAAGGTCTTGCGCGGCGCGCCGGCGAAATACGGGATTCATCTGCCGGATCGGCAGCTGGTGAGCGCGCCGGTGCATTCTCCCGAAGGCGAAGAGTACTTGTCGTCGATGCGTTGCGCGGCGAACTACGCTTTCGCGAACCGGCAGGTGCTGATGACGAAAGCGGAGACGGCGTTCCTGCACGCGCTGCGGATTTCGCCGCGCGACCTTGGCATGGAACTGGTGTACGACGTCCCGCACAACATCGCCAAACTGGAACAGCACACGGTCGATGGGCACGAGAAGACCGTGTGCGTCCATCGCAAAGGGGCGACGCGGGCGTTCCCGCCCGGTCATGCCATGATTCCGGACCGATACAAGCCGATCGGACAACCGGTGCTGGTGCCCGGCGACATGGGGCGGTATTCGTTCGTGCTCGTGGGCACCGATGGCGCGATGAAACAGACGTGGGGAACGGTTTGCCACGGCGCGGGACGAATGATGAGCCGCGCGCAAGCGAAGAGAGAGAAAGGTTTCGAGGATTTGCAGCGCGAGATGGACGAGCGCGGCGTGGTGATGATGGCGCAGGGACACGGCACGGCGCTGGAGGAAGCGCCGTGGGCGTACAAGGACGTGGAAACCGTGGTGGACGTTTGCCATAACGCCGGCCTCGCGCGGAAGGTGGCGCGATTGCGTCCCATTGGAGTGGTGAAAGGATGAATGCGGGCGAATGAGTTGACAAGCCGCGCGTCCCCCGCCTAGTCTGGAGCGTATGTTGACGGACAAAATTGCGGCCGACATGAAGGACGCGATGCGCGCCAAGGATGCGCCGCGTCTCTCGACGTTGCGCATGCTCAAATCGGCGATCGAGTATTACAAGATCGACAAGAAGCAGGAAAAACTGACCGATGCGGACGTGACGACGGTCATCAAGAAGCAGATCAAGCAGCGGCAGGATTCGATTGAGGGGTTCGAGAAGGGCGGGCGGGCGGACCTGGTCGAGAAGGAGAAGGCCGAGTTGGCGGTCTTGAAGTCGTACCTGCCGGAGGAGCTTTCCCAGGCGCAAGTGGAAGAAGTGGTCAAAGCCACGATCGCGGAACTCGGAGCGACGACCAAGGCGGACATGGGCAAGGTCATGAAAGCCGTGCACGCGAAGCTTGCCGGTCGCGCCGACAATCGGCTTGTGAGCCAACTTGTTTCCGCCAACCTGGTGTAGCGTCAGCGCCCCACGCGCATGAACGAGCGCTCCGAATCCGATAGAATCTGGTTGGACGTACTTCTCGTGGTCATCCTGACGGTCGCCGCGCATGTTTACGGGTTGCGGGGCCAATTCGTGGAATGGGACGACACCAACCACATCACCACCAACCTCGCCATCCGTTCGTTGAGCGCGAATAACCTGTGGATGATGTTCACGCAGCCGACGGCCAAGTTGTATTGCCCGCTGACATGGTTATCGTTCGCCATCGACTACCAGATTTGGGGCCGCGATCCGTTCGGGTATCACCTCACCAACTTGCTGCTGCACGTCGCCAACACCGTGCTGGTGCTGATCCTCGTGCGGGAGGTGTTGCGTGGCCGATCCCGATACGCACTGACGACGGCGCTGCTGACCGCGGTGATGTTCGGTGTCCACCCGTTGCACGTCGAGTCGGTCGCGTGGGCCACCGAGCGCAAGGACGTGCTGTTTGTGTTCTTCTATTTGCTCGGTTTGATCAGCTATTTCCGGTGGTTGGAAAGCCGCAGGCGCGTCTACTATGGAATGTGCCTCGGGTTGTTCGTTGCCTCCACATTGTCGAAGTCCACCGCGGTCACGTTCCCGGCAGTGTTACTGCTTATCGACCGCTTCCTTGCCAAGCGCAAGGCGTGGGAGGAAAAGATCCCGTTTTTTGCCGTTGCCCTGATAATTGCCGGGGTTACATTCGCCTGCCAGGCCGGAGGCATAGGCGAAACGGTCGCAACCCCCGAAGTCATTCCGCTTTGGGCGCGGGCCGGACTGGTGGGATACTGTTCCCTCTTTTACGTCCGAAAGCTCTTCTGGCCGACCCATCTCTCGGCGGTCTACCCGGCGTTCGACGAGATGCACTGGAGCGTTCCCTTGAGCCTCGAGTATCTCGCGGCGTTCGTTCTCATCACCGTGTTGATATTTGCGGCCCGACGCCGGTGGCCCGTGCTCTGGCCCTCATGGTTGTTCTATATCATTACCCTCTCGCCGACGATCGGATTGGTGCCTGTGGGCATCCACGTGGTTGCCGACCGGTACGCGCATCTCGCGCTACTCGGACTGATGTTGCCCGTGGGCGCGGCCATCGCCCACGCGGCTGGAACGGCGCGCGGTGTCGGCGCGCGTATCGTGTTGGGGGGAGCGATTGCCGCTGTTTTCGCGGCCCTGACTGTGCTGGCCGAGCGGCGGACGGAAGTCTGGTTCAATTCCGAGACGTTGTTCCTGAATGCCCTGCAAGAGAATCCCGATTGCCTGCCCGCCCACATCAATCTCACCGTCTGGTACACGAGGCTCAAGGAATTTGACCGGGCGATCCACCACGGCCAGCGAGCGATTGAGATTGCGCCCGACGGCATTCCCGGCCGCAAGAACTTGGCCTACGCGTACATCAATCAAGGCAAGCAACGTGAGGCCATCCACGTGCTGCGTCCGCTCGCGCAGCACAACGTCGAAGACCCTGACGTTTGGAGGGCGCTCGCGGATTGCTTCGATGCGCTGGGGGACACGAACAACGCGGAATTGGCGAGGAAAAGTGAACTCCGTCTCGAAGGAAAATTCTGACGGTCGGCGCTACTTTTTCGTAACGAAGTCGAAATCGACGACGGCCGAGCGGTTGCCGTTGAGCCTCACTTCTTCCGTCAACACGCCGAGGACCTCATGCCACGCGTAGATCTTCTGGGTACCGGGAGGCACGTGGTGAAGCACAAAATGACCGTTCTCGTCCGTGAGCACGGCCCACGGATGCGGCAGCACGGCGATATAGGCGTTCATCCACTCATGCCCGTTGGCGGATGCTACGTGCAGAAGCGTCGGCTCGCGAAAATTGGCCAGTTGATACGTCTTTTCAAAGCCGGCGTAGGGAGTCGCCGCCTCGAGCAATGTGCGCTGCCCGTTGGTTCCACTCATCGAGTCGATGCGAACCACATGCAGCACGGGGTCGCTGTTCCGGAGGATGAGCGGGGCGCCGCTCCGCGCAATCTGGATCCGCGGCACGAATTCGCAATTGCGCTGGTCAAGAACGACGGCGTCATTTGTTTGGCTGGTGACGTTGTTTTGTGCGTAACCTCCCAGATAGATAATCACATCGCGCACGGCCTGGTTTGTGCCCAGAACCAGCGATTTCGTCTGGCGCGGTTCCGTCCCGCAGGCATCGAAATCCACCTCGGGTTGGATGGTGGGGATGGTCGGGGCCGATCCAACCAGGCGAACGGTCCCCGAAATGACTCCGTCGCCATTCTCTCCGTCCGCAATTGCCGGGGCAAATACCACGAGCACCGTCAACACCAACGATGAGATCAACCTAGGCGGGTGCATACCAATGATAGAGCATGAAATAGACGATCACACCGGTCACCGAGACGTAAAACCAGATCGGAAAGGTCCAACGCGCGATCGCCCGGTGTTGATCGAACCGCTCGCGCAACGCGCGGGACAAGGTCACGGGCACCAGATAAAGCGCCACGACGATGGCGAGAACGGTGTGGGTCAGCAGGATGATGAGGTACACGGGCCTCGCCAATCCCTGTCCCGCAAAGGGCTTGTGGCCCGCATGCCAGTGATACGTGAGATACGAAACCAGGAACAACGCCGAGACCGCCACCGCGATCAACATACAGGTCCGATGCGCCGCCACCCGTTTCCGGCGGATACACCCATAGCCCAGCGCCAGGAACACCGCGCTCGTCGCGTTCAGCGTGGCGTTCACCGTGGGCAATTCCGATACGGTGATCATGATCGCTCGGCCAACACCTGTCGCGCGTCACGAACAAGCTTCTGCATCTCGGCTTCGTCCGTGCTGTCGTAATACCCGCGAATCGCCCCATGGCGATCCACCAACACGAGCTTCGTACTGTGAAGAATCGGCATTTCCTTGGCCGGATCACCTTCCTGCGCCGCCAGTCGGAACCCATCGATGGACAAATGATAGACCTGCTTTTTGTCGCCGGTCAGGAACGACCAGTGAGTTTGATCCGCGCCAAACGAACGGGCGTACGCGGTGAGCACCTGGGGGGTGTCCCAGTCCGGATCGACCGAGAAACTTACGAGCCGCAAATCGTCACGCGCTGGCAGCTCCGCTTGCAGCCGCACTTCATGGTGCATCAGCAGCGGGCACGCCTCGCCGCAGCGGGTAAACAGGAAACTGGCGATCCATACTTTGCCGATCAAATCCCCGCGACCTACCGTGGCGCCATTTGCTTCCGTCAACGAGAATTCCGGCACCCAACCCATGACCGGGACTTCCATCGCCGACGCCGGCGTCGGCGTCCCTCGGATGACAATCAGGAGAATCGATCCGACAACGGTGGCAAACGTGCCGGCCACCCCGATGTTCAAAATGGTTTTCACTTTCATTGCAAATCTCCCCGCGTCGTGCGCCGGGCTGCCCGCAACGACAGAATGAACATCGCCGCCGCGAAAATCAAGGTGACGCACAGGTTTGTTTCCCGAGATGGTAATCCAGCGGTGGCCAACGGAACATTCCAATATAATCCCTGGCGGACCGCCATCACTCCGTAGGAGACCGGGTTGCACATCATCGCCCAACGCAGGATGGCCGGCGCGCCCGAGGCGGGAAATACAGCTCCCGACAACAACCAGAGCGGAATGAGAAACAGGTTCATAATGGCGTGGAAGCCCTGGGTCGAATCCATCCGCCAGGCAATGAGGAATCCCAGACCGGTCAGCGCAAACGACAGCAAAAACATCACCACCACCAGCCAGATTATCGACTCGATACTGAGCGATAGACCGACCAACGGCGCCAGCAGGACAAACACCAGTCCCTGCACCAGCGCCAGCGTCGTCCCACCCAGGATCTTCCCCAAGACCAGACCGAAGCGACCTACCGGCGCGACGAGCACGGCTTGGAGAAAACCTTCGCGACGATCCTCGATGATTGAAATGGTCGAAAAGATCGCTGTGAACAACAACACCAGCACGATGGTGCCGCCGAAAAAGTATTCCAGGTATCCGTGTCCCTCGGGCGATATCGGCGCGTTGAATGATTTGCCGAGTCCCGATCCCAACAACAACCAGAATACCAGCGGCGTGCCGAGTGCGCCCATGACGCGGTCGCGCTGACGAAAGAAGCGCACCATTTCGCGCCACCAGAGCGTGAACGCAGGCAGGGCGAAATAATTGGCTTGCGGGTCGTTCACGCGTCGTCTCCTTCAAAGCGATGCCCGGTCAGCCGGATAAACACGTCTTCCAGTGTCGGTTTATGAATGCTCACGGCATCGATCTGCCCCGGGAACGCTTCGACAAGGTCCGTAATGAACTTATGGCCGTTGGCCCGCTCGACGCGCACGCTCCCGTCCAATACGCGCGCCTCGACCCCGAACCGTTTGGCAATCTGGTCCGCCACGGCCTGTGGCTGTCCGGCTTCGACCGAGATCACGTCGCCGCCAATCTTTTCCTTCAACTGTCGCGGGGTGTTGAGCGCGACGAGCCGGCCCCGATCCAGAATGGCGAGACGGTCGCATCGATCCGCCTCCTCCATCAGATGCGTCGTCAACAGAATCGTCATACCATCCTTGTCACGCAACTGCTCGAGGTAGTCGGACAATTCGCGCCGGACACGCGGATCGAGGCCCGTGCTTGGCTCGTCGAGCAGGAGCACCTGCGGCTTGTGCAACAAACCCTTGGCCAGTTCGACCCGACGCCGCTGTCCGCCGGAAAGCGTTTCCACCAGATCGGCCTTGCGGTCGGCCACCCCGAAGCGGGAGAGCAATTCGTCAATCCGCGACTGGAGTTCGTGTCCCCGAAGATTGTAGAGGTGGCCCTGATGACGCAGGTTTTCCAGCACGGTCAGCTTGCGGTCGAGGCTCGGCGACTGGAAGACCACGCCGATGCGCCGGCGAATTTCACTTTGATGGCGCGCCACATCCATGCCGAACAACCGAACGTTTCCCTCGCGAGGGGCGACCAACGTGCTCAAGATGCGAAAGAGCGTGGTTTTGCCGCCGCCGTTGGGGCCGAGCAGGCCGAAGATCTCGCGGGCGGGAACTTCGAAGGTGACTTTATCCAGCGCCACACGCTCGCCGTACCGGTGCGTCAGCGATTCGACCACGAGAAGAGAGTCGGCCATCTCGATCAGCTCCTAAAAGCCGGCGTCGACGATGATGAGGAGCAACAGCAGCGGAAGGTATACGACCGAGGCCTTCAGCAAGCGGCGCGCGTCGAGAAAGGATCTCGTGTGGGTGAACAGCGCACCAACCAAGAGCAGCGCCACGCCCATTACGAGCGCGCCGACGCAATACACCCTGCCCGTCATGCCGATGACCGTGGGCAGGACCGAGACACCGATCAGCAGCACCGCGAACAGGATGGTTTGCCGAAACGTGCTCGCGCCACTCGGGTCGACCACGGGCAGCATCTTGAACCCGGCATTTCGGTAATCGTCCCGGAACATCCACGCAATGGCGTAGAAATGTGGATGTTGCCACGCGAAGAGAATGAGAAACAGCACCCACGCCCCCGGATCGAGTCGTCCGGTCGCCGCAGCCCAACCGCACATCGGCGGAATCGCGCCGGGGATGGCCCCAAATGTCGTATTCAGCCACGTGAGGCGCTTCATCGGCGTGTACACCAGCACGTAGAGGAATGACGCGAGCAATACCAGGAAGGCGGTGAGCAAATTGACCGCCCAAATCAGGGCGACCAGCCCGATCAACACCAGGCTGATCCCAAAGGCGAGCGCATTGGAAGGCTGGATGGTCCCCGACGGCAACGCGCGCTGGCGTGTGCGCTCCATTTTGCCGTCCACGTCGCGTTCGAGGTAATTGTTCAGCGCCGCCGAGCCGCCGGTGGCGCAGCCGACCCCGAGCAGCGTCAATAGAAGCGTGGGCAGCGGATGGATTCCTTTCGCGCCAAGGAAGAATCCGATGGTCGTGGTGACCAGCACCATCGACAGTATCCGGGGCTTCGCCAATTCAACATAAAATCGGAGATCCTTCACGAGAGAACTCCCTGGGGCACCGGCAGCGACGGCTCTTCCCCGGCAGCAGCAAGGAATCGAAATGCTTTCAGGGTCATGATCAAACTGGTGGCCAATACCAGCGCGCCGAGGGCCAGATGCGCCGTCGGCACCAGCATCTGGACCGCTGATAACTGTTCGTCGGCATTCTTCGGGACGCGCACCATCAGCGTGATCAAGCCCAGGGCAATCTGTGTGGCCACCAAGCCAAGCAACAAAATCGCGTGGCGCAGAAATCCAGGGTGCTTCACCGTGAACAGCACGACAAACAAGATCGACACGACGCACCCAAAAACCGCCAGCGCACCGAGTATGTGCGGGAAAACGCCCCATTCGTCATGGCGAATCGCCGCGCCGAGGATGATCTGAACATAAACCGCGATGGTCGAAGCGAGGGTCAACCGCTGCACCAACCGCGCGTCAGAAACCTCGGCGGGACGTGCTGACTGTTGCCATCTCTCCGACGTGACGAACGCCAGGGCCACCGTAACACAGAAGAACGCTTCCGCGAGACAGGCATGCGCAATCGACACCGACGGGGGGAGCATGAGTTTGACCGTCAGGCCGCCCAGAATCCCCTGCGCGATGACTGCGGCAAGGGCCGCGATCCCGAGACCTCGCACCCACCGGCGCGGCTCGACGCGGACCAACCAAATGGCCAGCAAGACCGTGAGCATGCCAACCACGCTCGCGATGAGGCGATGCGCGTGTTCGTAAAAGATGTTGCCCACCCACTTGGACATTGGAAACGAAAACATGAACTGGCCGTAGGTCGTTGGCCAATCGGGCACGGACAGACCGGCCCGGTGGCTGGTCACGTTGGCTCCCGCGACGATCAAGAGGAACGTCGCCGACGCCAGGAAGCAGGCGAACCGATGCAGCCAACGATAAGAGTTTGCGGTCATTTCATTCAGCCAGAAGGCGTCGGACGCGCCGCTAGTCTCCGAGCGAGTCCTCTTGGTCCTGCATCCACGCTTTGTACTGTTCTTCCGTATCGATGGTCAGATACCCCTTCATGCGGTAATGGCCGAGGCCGCAAAGTTGCGCGCACGCGATCTCCGCCGGGTATCGGGGCCCGACACGGACCTCCGTGACTCCGCCCGCAACGAGTTTCGCGGCCGTGTCGGCACTGATAGACCGCCCCTTCTTGACCAGAACGGTGCCGTCCTTGGCTTTGTAATCATCCATGGCGACGTAGGAATCGAGGCTCTTGGCCGAAGGAAGCGTGACGGTCATCGCCAGTTCCTCGCGCAACTGATCGGATGTCTTGTTGGGGACAAAGTGAATGGGAATGAGCATGCCGGGAATGGCGTCCTGCTTCACGCGCATGACCGGCAGGGAAAAACTGTGAATCACGTCTTTCGTAGTGATTTCGATCACCGCCGGGCGATTGACCGGCAAATGCAACTGGTTCAAGGTGACAATATCATCCTTGGCATGCGGGTCGCCTTTGCGATCGAGGCCAATCGGGTTCGTCTGTTCATCGACCAGCTTGATGTCCGTGCGCCCGAAAATGCCGTCCGGCCCCGGATAATGAATGTTCCACGCGAACTGCTGGGCAATGACACGCACGTGCACCGTTGCCGGATCCGTCGGGAACGCGCTGACTTTCCAGGACCAAAATGGGATCGACAAGCCAACCAACAGCAAGACTTCGACCACCGCCACCGCCGCCTCCAGATACGATGAGGTGTGCGCTTTCACGCCCGTGTAGTCGGCGACGGGGTTCTTGCTCTTGCGAAACCGAAAGAGCGTGTAGAAGAAGAACAATATCCACCCGACGAACAGTGCAACCATCAGGATGTGGACGTACAAAATGAGTTGATCCACACGCGCCGCGTGTTCGGAGGCGCTGACCGGCAAACCAAGAAGTTTCTCCAGCATGGTGTCGTCCTTGTTGATCAACTTGTCAGGGTGTCAATTCCGTGTTGTGTCGGCGGGCCCGTCTCGCGAAACAGAAAATCATGACGCCAAAACTGCTCAGCACCACGCCCGTCACGCCGAGCATGGTGAAAATGCCGAAGTTCATGCCGCGCGTCTGCAGGGCGTCGGGAGCCCCGTAGCAAGCGGCGCACGCCAGCACCGCCCGCGGCGTCGCACTCGCCCCCAGCGCCATCGCGCCGATGATCAACTTCCTGAAACATCGTGATGTCATATTCGCATACTCCTCAGTTCAAATCCTTGAACTTTCGCAGAAACCGGATTTCGTACACCACCAGCACCACGGCCAGCCCGAACGACACGTACCCCGCGACCGCGTAGGCGGCGCGTCCCCGCGCGTAATCCGAGTCGAGGCACCACGCGCCGAAGCCGAGGCACAGCAACACCGAGATGACGATAAAAAACACATGGAACGCTTTGAGTGACATGGCTACTCCGGATGACCGTTCGCCGGCTTTTCCTCCTGCGGGACCTGCACCCGCCCCGCCGGCACGGCGAAAATCCCCTGTTGTCGTCCCTGCTGGTCTCCGCGGCTGAACATGATCAACCCCGCCATCGCCACGACAAACACCGCGGTGAGCACCAGCACCCAGTAAATCACCTTCCGCTCCGCGACCAGATGCATGAAAAAGCCCGCCACCAGCGAGCCTTTGACCGTGGCAATCAGCAGCGCCACGATAATGCCGAGGATGATCCCCAAGTGAAGATTGGACGCCAGCACGGTAACAATGGTGCCGACCGCCAGCGCGACGAATACCTTGATGTACGTCCCTACGTGGCTCTGAATGTCTTCGTGATGTGTGTCGCTCATGATTCTTCCATCCAATCTATTTGCCCGGCAACAGGTACAGGGTCGGAAACAGGAAAATCCATACCAGATCGACGAAGTGCCAGTACAAGCCGGCGACCTCGATACGGTTGGTGAACCGTTGGGGATCGGTCTTCCACATCTTGCTGCCGGGGCCCCAGAGGTAACTGTTGACGATCATGCCGCCGATGACGTGCAGGCCGTGCAGGCCCGTCATCGTGAAGTACAACGCCATGAACGTGCTGGTCGACGGCCACAGCCCGTTCTCGAACTTGTGGGCATACTCAAAACCCTTGATGACAAGGAACACCGCGCCGCACAGGATCGTCAACCCCATGTACAGCTTGTACTTGCCGAAATTGTTCATTTTCAGCGACGCCCAGCTCATGACCATCGTCACGCTCGAAATGATCAACACCAGCGTGTTGATTGTGGCCAGCGGGACGTTCAGGAAATCCGCGCCGTGTTCCCACGTCTCCGAGCCGGTCCGCAGCAGCACATACGTCGAAAACAACGCGCCAAACAACATCACTTCCGACGACAGGAACAGCCAGACGCCCAGTTTGGCGTTGTACAGCCCCGTATCGGGACGCTCGGTCGAGTTATAGGGGATTTCAATCGCGCCAGACATCTACGCCTCCTGAGGTTGGTTTTGCGGGAGAAAATCCCGTTTCGCGCCCGGCACGCTGTACTCGTAGGGCCCGCGAAAGACTTCGGGAACCTTGAGGAAATTCCCGTGCGGGGGCGGCGTCGGCGTGGCCCACTCAAGGGTGGTGGACTCCCACGGGTTGTCGCTGGTCACCTTCCGCCCCGCAAAGATGCTCCACAAGAAGTTGACGATAAACACAAGTTGAAACACCGCCAGCGCCCACGCGGAGAACGACATCCCGATGTTCAAGGGAAGCACGTTCTGGGCGTGGAGATACGAACTTCCGCCGTCATACAAGCGCCGGGACACACCGGCCATCCCCTGGATGAACATCGGCATGAAGATGCCGTTCATGCAGACCAGCGAGCCCCAGAAATGGATTTTGCCCAGGGCTTCGTTCATCTGCCGGCCGCTGACCTTCGGGAACCAGTAGTAAATGCCGGCGAACAGGGCAAACAACGTGCCCGGCGCGACCACGTAATGGAAATGCCCGATCACGTAATACGTGTCGTGCAGGTGAATGTCCGCGCTCGCCAGGCCGAGCGGCAGGCCCGTCAGCCCCCCGATGCCGAACATCGGCAGAAACGCCAGCGCGAACAGCATCGGCACGTTGAACCGGATCGAACCGCCCCAGAGTGACAGGATCAGGGCGGTCAAAATAACGATGGACGGCACCGAGATGATCATGGTCGTCGTCTGGAAGAAGGCGTTGATGCTCGTGCCCATGCCGGTGAGGAACATGTGGTGCGCCCACACGATGAAGGACATGAAACCGAGGAAAATCACCGAGTACACCAGCGACTTGTAGCCCCAGAGCGGTTTGCGGGTGTTGTTGGCGATCACTTCCCCGACGATCCCCATCGCTGGCAGGATCAGCACGTAGACCTCCGGGTGCGCCAGGAACCAGAACAGGTGCTGCCAGAGCAACGCGCTCCCGCCGCCGCTGACGTTCAGCGCCTTCCCGCCCACCACCAACCCGCTCGGCAGGAAGAAACTGGTTCCGGCCATGCGATCCATCATTTGCATCACGCCGGCGGCCTCCAGCGGGGGAAACGCCAGCAACAGCAGAAAGCCGGTCACCAACTGCGTCCACACGAAGAACGGTAGGCGCATCCAGGTAAGCCCCTTCGCGCGCAATTGGACGATCGTGGTGATGGTATTGATCGACCCCAAAAGCGACGACGTAATCAGGAACACCATCCCCGTCAACCACATGGACTGCCCGGTAAACAGCGAATGGCTCGGCGGCGTGATTACCGACAGGGGCGCGTACGATGTCCAGCCGGACTGGGCCGAGCCGCCCGGCACAAAGAAGCTGCACAGCATGACCACGCCACCGATGAAGTACACCCAGTAACTGGACATGTTGAGTTTCGGGAATGCCATGTCCTGCGCGCCGACCTGGAGCGGCACCAGGTAATTGCCGAAGGCGCCGACCGCCAGCGGCACGACGCCGAGGAAAACCATGATGGTGCCGTGCATCGCCCCGAGTTGGTTGTAAAACTCGGGGGCCATGATCCCGCCGGGCATCCGCGCGTCACCGAGCCAACGCGACAGAAATCCGATCGGCAGCGGCTTGCCCGGAAACGCCAACTGCCACCGCATCAACATCATCAGGCAAAACCCGAAGAACAAAAACACCAGCGAGGTCAGGCCGTACTGGATGCCGATGACCTTGTGATCGGTCGAAAAGATGTACTTCCGCCAAAACGGCAACTCGCCATGATGTTCGTCATGGTGCTCTTCGTAATGATGCGTTGCGTCTGTCATTGACCCTTTCTTCTCCTGGAAAAATCAGCCGACAAACCTGTCTTCTCCCGACAGGCCTTCCGCGCCAGATTTTTCCACGCCTGCCCTCGTCAACCAATTCTGCTTCTACTCGGCCGGCTTCGTGAACTTGAAGTCGACGGTCTTGGCTTCGCCGTCGCCGACCTTCACTTTCTGAGTCTGCTCGCCGTACTTCTCCTGCCAGGCGGCCACTGTGTATTCGCCTGCGGGCAGTCCCTTCAACGAAAACGTGCCGTCTTCGCCCGTGACGCTGTAAAATGGATTGTCCATCACGCCAACGTACGCCGACATCCACGGATGCACGTCGCATTTGAAGTGCACCATGACTTCGGGATGAGCAAACGTCGCGCTGCTCTTCATCCCTTTGTTCGGCTGACCCTTGTTGAATTCCTTGTTGTTCGGATCGGTCGGCATCGCGTGGATATTATGAAGCGTGTCATCGTCGTTGTAGATGTCGAGCCTCTGTCCAGCCATCATCCCAAACACATGCGGGACGTAATGGCACCCCGTCTGGTGAATTTCCACGGGCGTCGCCGGCTTGTCGTACGTCTTGGTTAGCCCGCTCTTGATGTAGACGAACACGTTTTGCAACGAGCCGTCGGGGCTCACCACCACCTCCTCGCTCAACAGGGGTGAATCGGCGTGCATTTCGGCGCACTTCGGGTCGGCATCCGTGTTGATCTTCTTCCGCTTGGGCGGAGTCCCCTCAAACGTGATCTTTCCCGAAATCGACGCCGAGTCCGCGCCGCGGGAAACTGCGGCGAATGAAAGTGTTACTGCGACAACCAGAAACAACCTGAACGATTTCATATGTTATCCTCCTACCGTTAACCTAGCATTTTTCTTTTGGAACCCAAGTTTTTCAAGGCCAAACTTCATGGCTGCCCCGTGGCTGCTGGCACAGCTGCTGGAGCCGCTGCCACCGGGGCCTGCGTCGGCGTCGCCTGCGCGGTCTGTTCGTTCGCCCCCAGCGTCAATACGTAATCCACCAGCGCCTCGATCTGCTTGTGTCCGTCTCCGCCGAGGATGTTCGGCGCGATCGCCGTGCCGTACTCGAACTGGGGCATGCGCGTGCCCGGCATCTGCGACAGCGGCTCGACCAACCACTTATTGACGAGCCAATCCCGTTGCAGGCGCGCGTGCGCCAGGGAGAGGTTCGGCGCCAATCGCGGCAGGTCTTCCTCGGGAATCTCCGCCAGCGGTTTCCCGAGCGCCTTGCCATCCACAATGTGGCACAGCGCGCACTTCAATTGTGTAAACAATTGCTTGCCCGCGTCCAGGTGTTCGGGAGACGTGTCGATCTTCGGCGTTTGATAGGGGAATTGTGCCCGCCCTTCCTCCGCGAAATATTTCACCAGCACGTTCGCCTCGCCGTCCGTCAACCCGAACGTCGGCATCCGCACGTGCAGCCAGGGACGAATCTCGCCCGTCTCCGGGGACTTAATGAAGCTGAACAGCCAATCCGGCTGGGTGCGCTGGCCCTGGTGCAGTTGCGTCGGCGTCCCGATCAGCATCGGCGGTTCCATGCCCTGCGGGATCCCCGTGGCGCGGATCGCTCCGCCCTGGGCCTCGACGATGTGGCAGCCGATGCAGTTCAATTCCTTGACCGTCCAGCGCCCGCGCTCGATCTGGAATTCCGCGGGCGTGAGCTGGCGCGCTTCCTTTGCCGTCAATTTCTCGTCGGTCATGCCGGAGATGACCGTCGCAATCTGGTCGATCTGGGCCCCCGTCAAATTGAACTTCGGCATCTTGAGCAATTCCTGCGGCATGCGCGTGACATCGATCCGCCCGAGGTCATACGACCGCGGCGCGTGCAGTTTCTGCTTCAGCCAGGCGATGCGGTCCTTTTCGATGTCCAGCAGGCCGAAGTCGAGCTTGTCCACCGGCTTGGCGCCCCATTCGCTCAATTCGGTGCCGATGGGTTTGGCGGTCTCGAACCCGTGAATGTCGTGGCAGGCAAAACACCCGTACCGCGCGACCAGCCGGCTTCCGAGGAAAACATTCTTCTTCTCGACCGGCGTCATGGCGGCAACCTTCTGCTTCGCCGCGGCCATCTTCGCTTTCACAGCGTCGATGTCGGCCGCCAGTTTCTTGGCTTTGCGGTCAATCGCGTCGTCGAACGTGTCCTGGTATTCCTTCTGCAATTCCGCCAGTTGCGCCTCGTCCCGCGCCATCCGCGCCGGGTCCTGGTAATACGGCATCGTCGTCTCATCGACGAAATACATCTCGATAAGATCGTTGAGGTCGTTGATCTTCTGTTGCGCCTCGGCGTCCGGAAGCGTCACCTTCAAATATTCGACCGTCTCGCTGTCCAGCAGATCCGGCTTGATGTCCGGCAGGCCTTCCTGGTCCGTCTTGGTGTTGCGCAGCGTCGCGAGGTAAGCGGCAATGTCCGCCGCTTCCTGGTCGCCCAGGCGCAGGTTGGGCATCTTGGTCCGCGGATTGTACTGTTTCGGATTCTTGATCCACGCGTAGATCCAGTTGACGTCCGATTTGCTGCCGATGCCGGCCAATTGCGGGCCTTGGGAACGCAGCCGTCGGTATTGCCAATCGTCCATGTATTGCTTGAGCGTGGCGGGCGGTTTGATGTCCATCAACTTGTCATCGATGACGTGGCAGGCCATGCATCCCACCTGGCCGACGAGCTTCTTGCCGTTCTCGGGATCACCTGTCACGGGCGGCGCTGGATAGATGAAGCCAGGCAAAGTATCCTTCCATGCCACGTGCCCGTCATTCACTAGCATGTTGCCGCCTTGTGCGTTCGTGCCTCGCGGCGACGTATCGCTCACGGTGAACAGGAAATTCGCAATCGCGTTGATTTCCACCGCGTCGCGGTCCGGGTTCGTATTGTTGTCCAGGCCCCAAAATCGCGGCATGTAGGTGTTCGGGCGGAATGCGACCGGATTCGCGAGCCACTTGCGCACCCAGTCCTTGTTCGTCTTGCTCGCGACCTTGAACAGGCTCGGGCCGGGCTTGCGGAGCGTGCGGATCGGGATATTGACCTCTTGCCCGATGGTCAGCGAAACGTCCTGCGGGAACCCGTTGAGCCGGCGCACGTCGTCGGCGTTCACATCGTAAAACTTGCAGATGCTGTCGAAATCCTCGCCCGCGGCCACGTGGTGCGTGGTGTACGTCTCCAACTGCTTCATCTTGTGGCACGACCAACAACCCAGTTGCTCGATGAGCCGCCGGCCGTGATCGAGTTCTTCGCCGCCCTTGAGATTGGTCTGATCGCTGTGGCACTTGAGGCAACTGGCCTCCACGTACTTCGCCGCGCGCATCGGTTGGAGGAGAAACTCCTGCTCTTCCCAGTGGTAATTCTTCCGCCAGGCGTCCCGCTGGGTCATTTCGACGACGTTGGTCTTTTCCAGCGACGCCTTTTGCAGTTTCGCGTCGTCGTCATCCTCGTCCTCGTGCTTCTCGACCTTCACCCACAACTTCGTCGCGGAATCATACGTGTACGGCTGTTTTTCTTCGGCATCGGGCGTGTGGCCCGCGTGTGAAAACGTGGTTTCGCGGTCCCAGCCCCAATGGCAGGTCGTGCACCCATACTTGCTCATCGGGTGCGGCGAGGTGTCGCTGACAAACAGATCGAGGTTCGGGTGGTTGCGGAGCGGCTCGGGCAGTTTCGACCACTCGATGGCGCCAATCTTGTACTTGGCGCGGAACGCGAGATCGTCCGGCGTCGGGTCCTTGCGATCGATCGCCTTGTGGCAGGTGATGCACCGGTCCACCCGCGGAACCGTCGCGAAGTTGACGTCTACATGGTGTGTGTCCGCGACGATCTGCTCGACCTTGAAGGGCGATGCGGCGAATTCCAATATCGGAAGCCTGACCACGTCCTGAACGAGCGGGTTCTTCATCTGGTCCAACCGTTTGGTCAACAAACCGATGTTGTCTTCAAAATGTTTGATGCTGCGTTGCAGGTCTTCCTCGTGACCCATCAGCGCTGTCAGATTGTCCTTGGCTTCCTGGAGCTTGGCGTCCGCCGCCTGCTTGCGGAGATCGATCTTGTTGACCCGGTCGTTCTCGGCTTCCGCCTTGTCCATGATTTCTTGGACTTCCGGCGTGTTGGTGTTCATGTTGCTCTTCTCAAGCGCCTCTTCGTAGGACGAGCGGTACTGGTCGCGCACCCCCTTCTCCATCGTGAACTCGCGCGTGACCAGGTCGTCGTCCACCTGCATCTGGTTGACGTCAGCCTGCAACTTCGCTTCCTCCAGCTTTTTCGACGCGAGTTCTTCCTTCGTCTTCTTGAGGTCGCTCTCCAGTTTGCCCAGGCCCGCCTCGTTCGCCTTCGCTTCCGCGACCTTGGCGTCGTTGGCGAGCCGCTGTTCCTCCAACCGGTAGAATGTGCGCTGGTAATTCTTCCACGTGCGATCACCGCGGACCGCCAGCCAGGAAATGTAACCGCCGGAGTAATCCACCCAGATCATCAGTGCCAGCGACAACAGAAACACGAAGCCGCTGAGGAAAAACCACCAGTGGAGGCGCGGGATGTTGTACTCGTGGAGGGTCTCGGGTTGGTTTCTCATCGGCTCAGAATTTGATCCACGGGGTGTCCACGAAATATTTCAGGTTCATCGTCCAGCGCAACACCATTTTCAGCGGCAGCGTGAACATCGTGAGAACCAGGCCCACGAGGACGCTGTACCGCGCAAAATCCATCGACGCATAGAACTTTTTCAGCAGCGTCTTCGCCAGCACGCCCGGCAACGCCAGGAAATACAGCGCCAGGAACAGGATGCCGGCAAATTCCTTCTTGAACGCGTGGCCCAGTTCGATCAGGAACGCGCGACACGTGCTATCGTGCCAGCCCACGCTCAAGAAATCCGGCGGGAGCAGGCGCGGGATGACGTTCTTGACCTGCGGCAGGCCCTGATTGAACCATTCGATATGGGTCGTGTGGTAGATCTTTTGGAACCACACCACCCAGACGTAATCGGAAAGATTGACGTTATTGAGCGCGACCACCTTGTGCGGATCCCAGTATTCAAATGGCCCGAAGAAATTCCATCCCGGGCCGCGCAGGAACGTCCCCGTGATGATCATGAACACCCACAACGCGAGGTAGCCGAACAGGAAAATCCCAATCGAGAACTTCCGCTCCGCGAACGTGTAGTAGCCGTTCCCCTTCGGATTGATATCGATATACGGGATCGCCATCAACCCGACAATGATGATGGTCGGCAGGACAACACCCGCGTACCACGGATCGTAATACACCAGCATTTCCTGCAACCCGAGGAAGTACCACGGCGCTTTTGACGGATTCGGCGTGGCCGCCGGGTTCGCTGGCTGTTCGAGCGGCGCGCGCAGGTAAATCGCCCAGAAAATCAGCACGAACGAGCAAATGATCAGCGCAATAAACTCGATGTACAACAGGTCGGGCCAGACCCACGTCTTTTGGCTGGAGCTTTCCTTCTCATCCGGCGGCAATTTCTGCTCGACGCGCCGGTCGTTGTTGACCGCCTGCGCCATCGCCAGCCACAGCACCAGTGTGGAAACGAACAGCATTGCCGTGATCGGCACATTGTCCGGCTTGCCGACGATAAGGTAAAAGTTCGGGTCCTTCATGCCCCAAACGACCACGCCGGCCTCGATCAGGATCACCAGCGCGCCGATTCCCCAGTTGAACACGTGCCGGCGGAACCGGAGCATCAACAGCAGCCCGCCCGTGGCCAGGACAAAGCTCAGCTTCGGGCTGGCCATGATGTTGGCCAGCGCCTTGAACGCCTCGAACAAAACACTATGACTTGCCGCCGCTTGTTCCATGAGAAAACCTTGCCCGCTCCCGCGTTTGCGTTTAGAGCGGTCCGGAAACGCCGCCGTCTTTGCGAATGCGCCAGAAATGCACCGCCATCAGCACCGCCGCGATCAGCGGAATGCCGATGCAGTGCAACACGTAAAACCGCAACAACGTCGTGCCGCCCAGTTCCTTGGCGCCAATCAGGAAAAATCGCGCGTCATCACCCGGATGCACCAACGGCACGCCGCCAATCTGCAAAAAGTCCGCGAACGGTCCGCCCGCGCCCACGAACGGCGTCGCTTTCGCCATGTTCGAGCCGACCGTGATCGCCCAAATCGCGAGCTGGTCCCACGGCAGCAGGTAGCCCGTGAATGACAGCAGGAACGTGAGCACCAACAGCAACACACCGATGCACCAGTTGAACTCGCGGGGCGGCTTGTAACTGCCCGTCATGAACACGCGGAACATGTGCACCATGACCATGATGACCATGGCGTGCGCGCTCCAGCGATGCAGTTCGCGCATGATGCCGAACGGCACCTGCGAGCGCAGGTCCAGCATGTCCACGTACGCGCCTTCGACGGTGGGCCGATAGTAAAACATCAGCAGCACGCCCGTCAGCGTGAGCACCAGAAACAGAAAAAAGCTCAACCCGCCCGCGCACCACGTGTACCGCAGTTTCACGCCGCTGGTGCGCACCTTCGTCGGGTGCAAATGCAGGAACACGTTGCCCAGCACGATGAGCACGCGTTTGCGGTCGGTATTGGGAATGCCGACGCGAAAAATGGATTTCTTGACCTGCGAATCCAAAACCGAGTTTTTGATTTTGTCTAACATGGTCGTTACACCGCGATGAAGGAGCGAGGATCGTCAAACTCGCCCTTTTCCCAAAAGAACAGCCGCCCCTGGTTCACGACAATCTGGCCGTCATCGGCCAGGGAGACCTCGTACCGCCGCATGGGAAACGGCGCCGGACCTTCGAAATTGATCCCGTCGATGGTGTACCCGCTCCCGTGGCAGGGGCACTTGAACTTGTGCTCGCTGTCCATCCAGTTGGGCGTGCAGCCGAGATGGGTGCACACGGCCTGGATGCAGAATACTTTGTGCTCGTGGTTCACGATCCAGCAGCGGTGCGCCGCCTTGAACGACTCATCCACGGTATTAGGGGGAAAATTGGCCGGCGGGCCCACCTTGAATATATCGATCCTCGTGAAATCGACGCGAGGCACCATGAACGCAAAGAGCGCGGCCATGCCTCCGCCCATCGCCGCGGCAAACGTCGCCCACGCGAGCGCCAGGCTCACGAAGAACTGACGGCGCGGCATGGGTTTGCCTTCGGGATCGAGAATCCCCTTCGCTTTCAATCGGCGAACCGCCTCTTCACGAGGACTCAACGCCTGCCCCTGCTGGGGCCTGTCAGCCCCGACCACTTTCATTTCAGCCATAACTATTTATGATTCAATATGTTAAGCTGCTGAATCGCAGCGTTTCGCACCTGCAAATCCGGTTCGGTGGCGCTCATCTTTTCCAGCAGTGGACGGGCTTTCGCTGGATCCAGCTTCGCCACCCATACTACCGCTGCCACCCGGTACCGCTGAATGTTCTCCTCCAGCGGGCGACCCTCCCGGGGCATCAATTCAGTAACACGGTCTACGTAATCCTTGTCAAGCAACCTCGTCAACACGTCCCATGCGGCCGGGCTCCCCTTGTTGGCCAGCCCAAACGCCGCGTTCCATTTCACCAGTTCGTCAGGGTCGTTCAGCGACGCCTCCAACACGTGGCGCGCGTCCGGGGTGTTCATCGACCCGAGTACGTACACGGCCATCAACCGGATGGAAGATTCGTCGCTGCGCGTCAGATTGATGATGCGCAACGCCGAACCGTCATCCCCGATTCTCCCGAGCGCCCACACGCAGTTCTTCACGGTTTCGGCGTCGCCGTCATCGAGACCATCCCGCAATGCCGTGACCGCCGCGCGATCCCCCAACAACCCCAGCACCAGCGCCAAATACCGCCGTGTCCGCGGGTCCTGCCCCTTGGACTCGTTGAATACCTGGAGGATGTCCGTGACGGCGCGTGGGTTCTTCGCCAGAAACTGGTCGCGATCCGCGCTGATCTGCGCGCTCACGTCGAAGATTCCCTGCCAGCGCTTCGAGTCCTGGATGTAATTCAGGAGATACTGGGCCTGCTGGGTGCGTTGCTCGCCCGAACTGGCCCGCAACGCGTTCAAATAGTCATCCAGTCCCTTCCGCTCGGTCGTCAACCAGATGAACAGGCCCGCCAGCGCCACGCAAAACAGCACCACCGCCAGCGGGATCACGACCAACTGCACGGTCAGTGTGGCCAGCCGGGTCTTCTCTTCCGGCAATTCCATCATGCCGGGCACAGATGCTGGCGCTGGCTGCTTCGCGTCGCTCATGTGAAAGAACTAATGTTTTTCCAACTGGGACGGCAACATCGCCGCCCGGTGGGTCGGTGCATTCGGCACGATGATCGCATCCTTGTCGCACACAATTTCACAAAGTCGGCAGGCCACGCACTCCTCGGCCACCACCTCGGCCACCTTGTAATGACCCGCGCCCGTATGCGTCGGGTCCTCTTTCATGTAAATGCAATCGAACGGGCAAATGTCCACGCAAAACTCGCAGCCGGTGCAGTCGTCCACGATGACCTTGGCCTTGGGGATCTGGCTCGGTTTGATGCGGGTAACGAGGTTCCCGTACTGGTCCTGGATGCAGGAAACGGGGCAATAAATCGCGCACACCCCGCAGTCGATGCAACCCTCGGGGTGAATGACGTACAACTCCTTCGACTTGCCGCTGATCGTGTCGACGGGACATTTCAGCTCGCACACGGTGCAGCCGATACACGTGTCCGTAATGAAATATGCCATGCCGTTATTGTCTCTCTTCCATTTGCGACCCTACGCGACCCACTTTGAGAAAAGTTTCACAAGGAATATACCAGCCGCACCCCAAAGCGCAACTGCTTTTCAGGCGGAAAACCAGGTCAAATCCAGAGCAAGAGAAGTCAAGAGACCGGGCGGAATTCAACAGAGTGCTTCGGCGGGAGCCCCCAGGATGAAGACAGCATGCTTTGGCATGACTCCCGATGATAATGAGACGACCCGAGTCGAGCAACCCTCTCGTCAAGTCGGAGGCTAGGTGTGAGCGAGAATATCTTCTGGAAGAGGCAAATCCTCGCTGGCTTTCACGTTGAGCCAACCCAGCGCCGCCAGATTTCGAATCGTCGAAGCGACTTCTTGTTCATTCAGTGGGGGACGCCGCCGTTGTTTCCACTTCATGACTTCGTCGAATACCTGACGCTCCGTTGGCTTGTCATGTTCAGTCCCCGCCGTTGAACGAGCGGCAAAAAGGACAGTTGCCGCAATCTCCGCCTGCTGACTGTCTAGGCGCATGAACAAATCGGCTGTTCGTTCTATGATGGGCTCCCAGCGCTCCAAATCGAGTGCATAAGATTTACTGGCATCAGTGAAGGTTCGTCCGACATGAACATTGAACATCTTGCCCTGTTGCTCCTCGACGAGGAGACCGTTGTTGATGAGTCTCGCTGTGACGCCTTTTAGGTCTGGGGAGAAAGGTCCGAAACTGCTCCGTCGATACTCCAAGCCCGTGGGAAGCCCTTGGTCTGTCGCAACGTTGGCAATCTTTTGGAAGAAAACTCTGCCAACGGGATGGTGATACGGTTGCTCTTCGATTCGTCGCAGTATCTCCACAAGGGCGACCCAAGCCGGTCTGATGAAATGCGGTTGCGGCATCGAGACGGTCAAATCTCCCTCAGTGCCAGCCACGCCGAGAAATGACGGTTGTAGTTCTGCGTGGGGCGTCCCGTAAGGCGCATAGACTTCTACGGGAATATCCATGCGGCTGAAGTAGCGATACAGTGTCCGACCGACTACACGCCACTCTAGTTGTCCGTTGCCGCAACCAAGTGGAGGAACCGCCAACGAAGCAATGCCCCACTGCTTGTAATGAGCAAGCAAGAAGTCGAGTCCCTGAATGATGTCTTCAAGTTTGGTGACGGAGCGCCAGTGGTCCTTCGTTGGGAAATTGAGAACCCACGGAAGAACGAGCGACTTGTAGAGGTATGGGCGTCCCAGTCGCACTTCATGGTGGAGACAACGATGCTCGTAGTCCTCGAACATCTCAGGGAAACGTTTCTTGAACTCAAGCGCAACCCCCTTGCCCATAATGCCGACGCAGTTGACGGTGTTGACGAATGTCTGCGCCTTCGATTGGAACAAGTCACCTATGAGGACTTTGACCATAACGCTTAATCTCACCCCACGAAAAATAGATGAGGGTCAACATTGACCGCAAGTCTCCAGCCAGCCGCCCTCAATGTTGCCTCTACCTCCCTGCATGAAACGTGTGCCCCAATGATATATCGGGCATCTAGTCTCCTCGGAACCAGCACCTCCGCACATCTGACCCGCCTCAAGTAAAATGCCCTAATCGGGTCTGGGTCAGTCCAATACACGGCGAACACCTCGTCCTTTTCTAACTCTTCCAAGCCCGAAGGGGAAGCGTAAAATCTCGTATAGTCGCCTCTGCTCGCCGCATTTCCATCGGCGATGATGACCTGCGGCAAATCCAGAACATCTGTGTGGATGCGTAAAATGCACAACGCCATATGCTGGATTCGGCGTTTGTAGAGCATCGCATTGCGGGCATGGACGTACAGGTTGACATACTGGTGAAGAGGCAGACCGCCAGGAACAGTTTTCCTCGCACGCAAATCCTGAACCTCCTGCATCGCCACTGACTCATGTGCAACCCTCTCAGCCAACTGATGACAGAGGACACCGTGTTGCAGAATCGACGGCACATTCTGCACGGGCGTGATGTAATGCAACTCTGTCAGTTCCGACCGATTCACTGAACTGCCTTAGCCCTCTCGTATCGCCTGCTGTGTCTGGACAATGCTAGTTTGCGACCAGCACTATGGCAAGCCTGCCGAACATTGCATCGACAGGATGACTTCTGCATTGAAAATCCAAAAATCACGACTTCATGATGGAGGTTGTTGCCCAACTGGTTCAGAGTGCTGCCCGTTCGTGCCGCCGCCGCCTGATCTCGCCGCCGCAGTCCTACCGCAGCGCTATTTGTAGTTCCTCGCCATGGTGGTTCCTTCGTTGCTCCGTTGCCCGGATTTCACTGGCTGGCATCTTGGGGGTCTTCTTCTGAAATCCATGCTCGAGGATGAGCGTCCCTCCGTCGAGCCAGCCCAACAGCCGGAAAATGTTCTCGGCAAACTCGACCCCGGTCCTTAGGGAATGCCAAACACCTGATACTTCGCAAAGGAATACTGGCCGCTAAACGGGATGGATTCTATCAGCCTGGCGGCGAGTGGCATCGGCAGGTTGTCGGACGCGGCAAGGAACTCGTTCGGTCTGTCCGGGCTTCGTATATAATAGTTGTTGCAGCCCAACAGCAAGCCCGGCTTGGGCGCATGGCCGTCGTACAATCGCACCGTGCCTGTTGGAAGGCCTGTTCGCTGGTAGATGTGCGGATCGATCTTGCCGAAAAACAGAACGTAAACATACAGCTGTGGTTTGAGGTCAGCGTTCACGATCGCCCCGTAGGGGGTATACGTCGATGCGGAGATGTACAAGATTTGATTGGTCTCGAGGTGGGCAAAGCAGTATTCGAACGCGTCAGTCAATTCGGTTTGGAGTGCCTGAGGATCGCGGGTTTGGTATGCGCCAAAATAATCGCGCATGTAGAGCGCGATTTCCAATGTCCCAGCGCACGCGATGAGGAACAGCAATTTTCGCCAACGACCCGGACGCTGCCACAACCATTGGGCTCCGAGCATGGCCAGCAGCAACCAAAAGATTACGGCAGACACGCCGCGCGTGCTGTGTTCCCGATCCATTGTGAGCGCGGCGGATACCGGCGAAACTAGGATGCCGACCAATATGATTCTGGATGACGCGTGTTGTCGCCAGCAGCGAACCGCGACGTAGAGTCCGATGAGGATCAGGGGCGCGAGGCACCAGTATAATTCTCCACCATGCCCTGTATGATGGCGCGGTTCGGGATCGCCGGAAATAAACAAGAACTGCGGCTTGAAGTAGTCGAGGTAGCGGCTGGCCACGTCCACCATCCCATCCCGCAGGGAAGTGGCGCCGTTGGTGATGCTCACCTGATGAAACCTTACTGTGAGACCCTCCGGGGACCGCAGAATGTTGATGATCAGTGGCAATAAAATGATCAGCGCAGAAAACGTCATCAGCAAGACCAAGCGCCAACGCTGGACCAATGGACGCCAGAGAACAATCACGCAGCCGATTATGAGCAATGCGAGAACCGGCTGGATGGTCTGGTGCGTGTAGAAGGTCAGCGCCCACGTAACCCCGGCCAGCACAGCCCGCCAATTGGATCGTCGGCGCAACGCGGAACCGGTCAGGGCCAGCCCTGTTGCCAGCCCCAGCAATGCGGCGGTGTGCCCCGCATACGCACAACCTCGACTCAACGGAAAGACCCAGGGAATGACTGACAAGAGGAAGCCCCCTGCCAGGGCGAGCGGCGGTTCAAACCGCCAGTGACGAAGCAGCATTGAAAAGGCAACACAAGCCAGCAGGCAATACAAGCCGGAAGGCAAACGAGCCACCCATTTTTCGAGACCAAATGCCCGGATGGGAAGTACCACCGAATAAACGTCAACAGGGTCGTAAAAGACATCCAAACCCCGGAAATACAAGGGCCGGGAGGTTCCGTACTCGTCGGCACCCGTTCGGCTGATGCAATAGGCGTTGTAGGCGATGGAACACTCGTCCACAGAGAACCCGCGTGGCGCCGATCCGATCCTCCACAAATGGAGGAATAGAGCCGTGCCGATAGCTGCCAGAACTGCGAAATAAAACAAGCGCTCTCTAACCAGAGTCCGTAGCATTGGCATTTTTCTCAAACCCACATGCTACATGCCATCGGCGCAGCACTCAAGATATGAACCAATCTGGTTGCGGCCATCCGTTGGCACCACCGTGGGAATGCCTCATGAAGTTCGCCGTCGACGCTAATGATCTGCCTCGTCGTCTTGTTGAGGCGATTGGTCGGCTACGGCACAACCTCGCCCCGCTTCATCACAAACCGCCACTTCCAGATGGAATAGAGGGCCGGATACACCAATAACTCCAACAGGAACGAACTGAATACGCCGCCGACCATCGGCGCGGCGATCCGTTTCATCATATCCGCGCCGCTGCCGACCGACCACATGATCGGCATCAACCCCATCGCCGCCGCGCCCACGGTCATCATCTTCGGACGGATGCGTTTCACAGCGCCATGAATGATGGCTTCATGCAAATCCGATAGATTGCGCAATTTTCCGTTTCGTTTCGCTTCGTCGTAGGACAAATCGAGAAACAACAGCATGAACACTCCCGTTTCCGCGTCGAGCCCCATCAACGCAATCATTCCAACCCACACCGCGATGGAGACATTATAGTGCAACAGCCATAACAGCCAGACCGCGCCGACCAGCGAAAATGGCACGGCCAGCATGACGATCAGCGCCTTGACGCCCGACTTCGTGTTGGCGTACAGCAACACGAAAATCACCACGATCGTGACCGGCAACACGATTTTCAATCGCTCACGCACACGCAACATGTTTTCGTATTGTCCGCTCCACACGATCGAGTACCCCGTCGGCAGCTTCAATCCCGCCGCCACCGCCCGCTTCGCGTCCTCGACGTAACCGCCGACATCGCGTCCGGTAATGTCCACGTACACGTAGCCCGCGAGCATCCCGTTCTCGTCGCGAATCATCGACGGGCCATTCACCAGCGAAATGTCCGCCAACTCTTTCAACGGCACCTGGCGCCCCATCGGCGCCCTGACCAGCACGCGCTCCAGTTGATCGACGTTGTCGCGCAAATCGCGCGGGTAACGCAGATTGATCGAGTAACGCTCCCGGCCTTCGATGGTGGTGGAAATCGTCTCGCCGCCGATGGCGGTCATGATGACGTTCTGGACGTCGTCGATGGTGAGACCGTACCGCGCGATCGCTTCGCGCCTCGGCGTGATGTCCACAAAGTAACCGCCTGCGGCGCGTTCGGCGAAGATGCTGCGCGTGCCCGGCACATTGCGAAGAATGCCCTCGATGCGCTCGCCGATGCGCTGGATTTCGTCGAGGTTGGACCCAAAGACCTTGACGCCAACCGGTGTGCGGATTCCCGTGGCGAGCATATCGATGCGATTCTTGATCGGCATCGTCCAGGCGTTGACGCTGCCGGGAATCTGCACGGCCCGGTCCATTTCGTTGATGAGTTCCTCCTGCGAAATGTGTTCGGGCCAGATATGCCCCAGCATTGCCCGCAAGGGTCCCGGCCACGAGGAGAAGAACCGCTGTTTCGGCCGCCATTCGGACATCGGCTTGAGTTGGACGACCGTTTCCATCATCGAGAACGGCGCGGGATCGGTCGATGTATCGGCCCGCCCTGCCTTGCCGTGTACGGAAACGACCTCGGGAAACTGCTTCAGGATGCGATCCTGTGTTTCCATCAACCGCTGCGCCTCGGTGACCGAAATGCCGGGGAATGTGGTCGGCATGTAGAGGATCGATCCCTCATTCAGGGGTGGCATAAATTCGTGTCCCAACTTCAAATACACCGGCACGGTCGTCGCCACGATGAGCGCCGCCAGCGCGATGGTCGTTTTTGGATGACGCAACACGAGCCTGCATGGTCTCTCGTACAACGAGAACAACACGCGGCTGACGGGATGCTTCTCCTCGGGATAGTATTTCCCGACGAAGATGCCGTCCATCAGCTTCGCGAACCAACGTGGTCGCATTTTGAACGGTTCCATCCGCGTGAACAGCATGCGCACCGCGGGATCAAGCGTGATCGCCAGCAACGCCGCCAGGGCCATCGCCAGCGTTTTCGTGTAGGCCAGCGGTTTGAAAAGCCGTCCTTCCTGGTCGACAAGAGCGAACACGGGCAGAAACGCCACCGCGATCACCAGCAACGAGAAAAAGACCGATGGCCCGACCTCCATCAGTGCTTCCAGGCGAATCTCGTGAAAATCGCCCCGCGCGCCCTCTTCCTGCCAGCGTTCGAGTTTCTTGTACGCGTTCTCGACCTCGACAATCGCGCCGTCCACGAGCACGCCGATGGAAATCGCGATCCCGGCGAGGCTCATGATATTCGAGGTGATCCCCATGAAATACATCGGGATGAACGCGAGCGCGACGGCGACGGGAATGGTGATGATCGGGACAATCGCCGACGGGATGTGCCAGAGGAAAAACAAGATCACGAAACTGACGATGATCATCTCCATGATCAGATCGTCCTTCAGATTGTCGATCGACCGCTGGATCAGCTCGGACCGGTCGTAGGTGGAAACAACCTCAACGCCTTCGGGCATCGAGGACTTCAATTCGCTCAGCTTCGCCTTCACGCGCTCGATGACATTGAGCGCATTCTCGCCGTGGCGCATGACCACAACCCCGCCAACGACATCGCCGTCGCCGTTGAGATCGGCAACGCCGCGCCGGATTTGCGGTCCGAGCGCGATCTCGGCCACGTCGCGCAACAGCACCGGTGTGCCGGCCTTGGTTGTCTTGACGGCAATCAGGCCAAGGTCATCAGTCGACTTTACATAACCACGCCCGCGCACCATGAATTCTTTGCCGTTCCATTCGATGAGGCGGCCGCCGACCTCGTTGTTGCTGCGTTTGATGGCGTCCATGATGTCAACGACGCCAACCCCGTAGGCCTGCAGTTTCACCGGATCGACCGTTACCTGATATTGCTTCTGAAACCCGCCCAACCCAGCCACTTCAGCCACACCCGGCACGCTCTGCAGCGCGTACCGCAGCACCCAATCCTGATAACTGCGCAGATCCGCGAGGCTGTGTGTGCCGGACTTGTCCACCAGCGCGTATTGGTAAACCCAACCCACGCCCGTCGCATCGGGACCGAGTTCGGGTGTGACGCCCGCCGGCAATTGGCCGGTGATTTTCGAGAGATACTCGTTCACCCGACTGCGCGCCCAGTAGAGGTCGGTGCCGTCCTCGAAAATCACGTACACATACGAAAACCCGAAATCGCTGGCTCCGCGGATCGCCTTCACGCGTGGCGCGCCGAGCAACGCGGAGATGATCGGGTAGGTGACCTGGTCTTCCACGATGTCCGGGCTGCGGTCCCACTTCGTAAACACGATAACCTGCGTGTCGCTGAGGTCGGGGATCGCATCCAACCGGATATTCTTCATCGTATAGAACGAATACGCCACCGCCGCGGCCACGAGCAGGACGACGAGAAGACGGTTGTGCGCGCTGAATTGGATGATTCGCTTGATCATACCGGACGGTTGCTCACGGTTGGTGCGACCTGGCCGCCATCGACTCCAAGGCGGCTTTCATCGACGATTCGGAGTCCACCAGGAAATTGGCGGAGGTGACGACCTTGTCGCCGGCGCTCAATCCCGAGAGAAGCTGGCAGTACCCGCCGCTACGTTCACCCACCACGATCGGTGTCGGCACCAGGCGCCCATCGCCCGCATCGCGAAACGCGTACGTCTCGAGTCCCGTGCGCATCACCGCGGTTTCGGGAATGGCCAGGCCGTCGCCCAGTTCGTACGAGAGCGTGGCCGTGGCGAACATCTCCGGCTTCAACAGTAATTCCGGATTCGGAATCTCCAACCGCGCTTTCATGGTACGACTGTCCGGATCCAGCGTCGGCGAGACAAATGTAACCTTCCCCGTGAACTTCTTGTCCGGCCAGTAGGACAAGGTCAGTTCGACCGGCATGCCGACCTTCACGTAGGGAAGATCCGACTGATAGATGTCGGCGTCACCCCAGACCGTCGACAAATCGGCGATGACCAACAACGATTCGCCGGCGGCGATCTTTTGGCCGGGTAAGACCGTGCGCTCAATGATCCATCCGCTGGCCGGCGCATACAGCGTGAGCATCTTTTCGGCAACCCCGGTCTTTTCCAGCCGATCAATCTGCTCGTCGGTGATGTCCCACAGCGTCAAACGCCGCCGGGCCGACGCGACCAGGTTCGATGAGCCGGATCGCCATGCCATGAGGTACTCATTTTGCAACGTCAACAGGTCAGGACTGTAAACCATGAGCAACGGGTCACCTTGCTTCACGAATTGCCCGGTCGTCGCGGTGAAAAGTTTGTCCACCCACCCGTCCACTTTGACGGTGACCCGGTACACGCGCGTCTCGTCCGCCGCGATTCGGGCCGACGTTCGAACCTCGCGCGCCAGTGCGCGCCGTTCCACCACGCCCGTCGTCAATCCCATTCGTTGTCGCGCGTCCGCCGTGATCGATACCGCTGCCAGCCCCGACGGCGTTTTCTCCGCCGACGTTTCGGGTTCGAAAGGAACCATATCCATGCCCATCGAATCTTTGCCCGGTTGATCACTGACTTCGTTGGGATTCATCGTCGAGTGGTACATTGTCTTCTTCGGCGCTGCCGTGGCCGCGTTGACCGTCTTCCCGTTTTCCTGGTGGGAGCACGACAGGGCCACCACGCCCAGGGCGAGCGCCACCGAAACCGCCAGCAACCTGACACTTCGCTTCATTTCTTCTCCTCCCTCGTCGCCATCGGCAGCCGACCTCCCACCACTCGTTCCAGTGACGCCAGGAGTCGTTGGAACTCGGCGGCGTGGTGTAAATTCTCCATTTCCAGGTCAAACAACGTCCGCCGCGCATCCAAAACATCCAGGAACCCTCCCGTGCCGCTCTCGTAGGCCGACCGTGCGGCTTCGATGGCGAGCTGCTGCTGTGGAATCAGCTTGCCGACGTACAATTCGTAATGGTGATGCATCGCGTGGATGCCGTCGTACAGTTCCTCCACCTCGGTAGCGGTTTGCGCGCGCATGGCGTCCAACTCGTCCCGGCTCGCGTCGAGGTTCGCCCGGGCCTCGTTGATGGCGGCCCTGTACTTGCCGTGGTTGAGCCACGGGAAATTGACCGACACGCCCGCGTCATATTCCTGAACACCGCTCTTGCCTTCGTACTGCCAGGCCTCGACCCGAACCTGCAAATCGGGATCGTAGCCTTTCCTTGCCAGCGCCAGCGCCGACTCAGCGCTACGCACTGAGCCTTCCTGCAACCCCTGCAACTCGGGCCGGCACGCCGCAGCCGCTTGCAATTGATCGAGGGTCACCGCAGGCTCCAACACCGGAACGGTTACGTCAGGTCCGATCTCGACAGGCATGTTGGGCGCGCGCTTCATGAGGCGATTCAATTCCGCCAACGCCACCTGATACGTCCGCATGCGGTCGCTGCGATCCTCGGCGAGTTTGGCCAATTCGTTCTGGGCGCGGATCAGGTCGGACTGCGAAGCCTTGCCCGTCTCATATCGCGAACGGGCGACTTCGACAAACTGCTGCATCAACTCTTGATTGCGCTGGTTGACATCCAATTCGCGTTGCGTCTGCCAGAGATTGTAGTAGGACTGCTTCACCGCGGCGATGACCCCCAGCGTTTTCATCCGCCACGTCATTTCCGCCTGTTTGGCCGCGCCCCTCTCGACACCGCCACGCAAGTCGCGTTTTCCGAACCAGGGGATGTTCTGCGAAACCATCAGGCCGGTCTGGCTGGCGGACGCCGCCTCCTCGCTCTTGCGCCAGGCGTCCACACCGACCGTGGGGTCGTCCAGCGCCCGCGCTTGCGGAATCTTCTGCAGCGCTGCGTCCCACTTCCTGTGGGCCATGGCGATCTCCGGATTGTTCGCGAGGGCGGTCTCGATGAGCGCGTCCAACGAGTCATTCGTTTGCGCGGACGCGGCAACCGTCCCGACCGCGAAGAAGAGGGCGACCAGGATTGATTTCATTGCGGTGGATGATGCATCCCGAGAGGGCCGGCGGCGCAGATTTGCTGGCTGACCAGCGCCGCGTACCGTTGCTGCTGGTCGGGCGTCAACAACGCGCGCACGCGGAGGATGTGATCGAGCGTGGCGCGTTCCGAATCGGCCTGGGCCGCCGCCATGCGATCGACGCAGGCATTGGCCCGGGTGAGATCGACCTGTGGATTGGCCAGTTCCTTCCCCAACGCGAAACGCGCGTCGCAATGCGCGTCGCAGCAGTGGTCGACTTTCGCGCGAAATTCCTGATTCAGCTTGTCAATCGCGATACTCTGGGCGTCGGTCAGGTTCAATTCGCGTTTGAGCCACGGCGTGTCGTTCAAATCGGCCATCCCACGGCTGACGGAGCGATGAATGCACCAATTGGCCACGCCGTAGGAGAGCGACGAAACAAAAAACGTCAAAACCGCCAGGGCGATCAGCGTCTTTTTCATTGTAATTCCTTCGCCGCGCCTTGCAGGTAGCTTCCCGCCAGCGTCCCCGGCGCGAGAAATTGAAGTTCGGCCCGAGAGGTGTCCGCCGGTCGCGACGTGGTGGCGACGCCGCCCCAGACGCCGACGAGCGCGGCCACAAACAGGGCCGCGGCAACCGACCATGCGGGTTGCCACAGCAACCGTCCCATCGCCTCGATCAGGCTCACTCGTTCGGGGTAAACGGCGGCGGCAACTCGAATTCGCCGCCACACATCGGCCTCAAAGTTGCCCTGCGGCTCGATGTCACGCCACTGCCTGAGTAATGCCCTCAGCTTGTCGTCATTCTCGTTCATCACAGAGTGATACGTCCGGGACGAAAAAAACCCTCACTGGAAACAGCGAGGGTTTTCAGCTTCCGACGGGATGCGGTTGCCGAGACGATTAACATCCCGCGTGTTCAGCTTGCGTCGTTTGTGTGGGCAAGCACGGAACTCTCAGGATTGCAACAGGTTCCGAGCCGACAGGAATTTCGATACCCGTGGCTCCTGGTCTCAGATCACCACTGCGTGATTTCGTCGTCGGGTTGGAACAGTTGCGGGAACATCCGCTTGAGCTGTTGGTTGCTGAAGCGGTCGAAACCGAGACAGCCGTCGTGATCGGCGGCGTGCACATCGCACGTCGTGGAGACCTTGTGCACCAACTGGCGGGCATTGTCCCACGCCACGATCAACTTCAGGAATTCTTCTCGCGGCGTGTCGGCGGGCATCTTCTTCGAGAGCCAGGGGTAGAGATGGCGCAACTGCTCCAGCGTCCACCGGTCGTATCCGTGGCAGAAGATCCCCAACCGCGCCGCCGCTTCGCAGGTGGTTTCCTCCGGGCGCGTGTTGGTGACAAGAAACTCGCGGATTCTCTTGAGGGCATCGTCGCGTGTGTACTTCATGGGGTTCACCGTCCTTCCGTCGACTGGATCGGCTTGCATGTGGTCAGAGCGCGCAGGTACTGGGCGCGTTCGAACGCGCTCGCATCAGGACAGCGCATTTGGCTCAAACTGCCCTTGAGCTGTTCCACGGAGTCGTACCAGTGCTCTTCCATCCAGGCGCTCATTTCCTTTTCGATGACGCGGATGTGGCCGATCCCGCGCGCCAACAGCGTGGAGCACAGCATGGTCACGTCCGCACCGGCCATCAGCATCTTCAATACGTCCGGCGCGTGATGGATGCCGCTGGTGGCGGCGAGGTCGGCGTCGATCCGCCCGAACAGGATGGCCACCCAGCGCATCGGCAATCGCAGTGCCTGCGGCGTACTCAAGATAATCGAGGGGCGCACTTCGAGTTCCTCGAGGTCGATGTCCGGCTGGTAGAACCGGTTGAAGAGCACCAGCCCGTCCGCGCCCGCGTCGTCGAGCTGCTTGGCCATGTTCGCCGTGTTGCTGAAGAACGGACTCAGCTTGACTGCCACGGGGATCGTGACGGCGCTTTTCACGGCCTTGACGATGTCGATGTACGTTTGCTCAATGGCCGCGCCGCTCAGGTTCCGGTCCGTCGGGATGTGGTAAATATTCAACTCCAGCGCATCGGCGCCCGCCTGCTCGATCTGCATGGCGAAATCAATCCAGCCGCCCGTTGATGCGCCATTCAAACTGGCAATGATGGGGATGTCCACAACCTGCTTGGCCTTGTGGATGTGGTTCAAATATCCTTCCGGGCCGAGGTGGAACTGCTCGGGCTCGGGGAAATAGCTGAGCGCTTCCGCGAAGCTGTCCGTGCCCTGCGTCAGAAAATGGTCCAGTTCCTGGGTTTCCTGTCGCAATTGTTCCTCGAACAGCGAATAGAGCACGACCGCCGATGCCCCCGCGTCCTCCATGCGTTTGATGTTGTCAATGTCCTCCGACAACGGCCCGCACGCGGAGACGACCAACGGCGTGCGGAGCGGCAGATTCAGGTAGGTTGTGCGTAGGTCCATGTGTCACCTCTCATGCGGGTTTTGATGGCGGCGCGGATTGCGGCGCGATTTCGGAAGGCGTCGCGTGGCCGTTTGGTTTCCACGCGGCCAGGTGTTCGTAACGTTTGAACCGCTGGTCGGCATCGATTTGCGCCTGCCGGAACAATTCCTTTGCGCGCTGGGGATCGCTCTTCGTAAGCATCTTGAAGCGGTTCTCCATCAGCAGAAACTCCTCGACCTTCTGTTTCGGGCTCCGCGAGTCGAGTTGCATCGGGTTCTCGCCGGCGGCGGCCCGCCGCGGGTCGTAGCGGTAGAGCAGCCACTGTCCCGAGTTCACGGCCGCCTTTTGATCTTGCATGGCGGTGGTCATGTTGATGCCGTGCGCGATGCAATGGCTGTAGGCGATGATCAGCGATGGCCCCTCGTAACTCTCAGCTTCCAGGAACGCCCGCAAGGTGTGCTCGTCACGCGCCCCCATCGCCACGCTCGCCACGTACACGTGGCCGTACGTCATCGCGATCAGGCCAAGGTCTTTCTTTCCCATTTGTTTGCCGCCCGCCGCGAACTTCGCCACCGCGCCGCGCGGCGTAGCCTTTGACATTTGGCCGCCCGTGTTCGAGTACACTTCCGTGTCCAACACCAGAACATTCACGTTGCGGCCGCTTGCCAGGACGTGATCAAGTCCGCCGTAGCCAATATCATACGCCCAGCCGTCACCGCCCATGATCCACACACTCTTCTTTGTCAGAATGTCGGCAACGCCGAGGAGCGCGCGCGCTTCGGCGGAATCGACCCGCTGTAGCACCTTCTTCAACTCGGCGACGCGCTCGCGCTGGTCGAAGATGTCGGCTTCGGTCTTCTGCTCCGCCGTGAGAATCGCGCTCACCAGCTTGTCGCCAATGGTCGGGGCGAGCTTCTTCACCAACTCGGAGGCAAACTCCTTCTGCTTGTCAATCGACACACGGTAGCCAAGACCGAACTCGGCGTTGTCCTCGAACAGCGAGTTGCACCAGGCGGTGCCGCGTCCGTCCTTGTTCACCGCCCACGGGGTCGTCGGCAGGTTGCCGCCGTAAATCGATGAGCAGCCGGTGGCGTTGGCGACCAGCGCGCGGTCACCGAACAACTGGCTGACCAGTTTCACGTAGGGGGTTTCACCGCAGCCCGCGCATGCGCCGCTGAACTCGAACAACGGTTGCTGCAACTGCTGGTGGGGGATGCTGCCCACTTTGATCCGACGCCGATCCATCTCGGGAATGTTGAGAAAGAAGTCCCAGTTCTTCACCTCTTGCTCGCGAATCGGCGGCTGGGCTGCCATGTTGATGGCTTTCAGCCGCGGCTCGCTCTTGTTCTTCGCGGGACAAACTTCGACACACAAGCCACAGCCGGTGCAATCCTCGGGAGCGACCTGGATCGTGAACTTCAACCCCTTCCAATCACGGTCGCGCGCGTCCACGGACTTAAAGGTGGTCGGGGCGGATGCGAGCGCGCTCGGCTCGTACGCCTTCGCCCGGATCACCGCGTGCGGACAGACCATCGCGCATTTGCCGCACTGAATGCACACCGCCGCGTCCCACACCGGAATCTCCAGCGCGATGTTGCGCTTTTCCCAACGCGCCGTCGCCAGCGGGAACGTTCCATCGCAAGGCATCTGGCTCACGGAGAGTCGATCGCCGCAGCCGGTAATCATTTCGCCGAGCACGTTCCGAACGAATTCGGGCGCTTCCTTCGGCACCGGCGGCGGCAACTCAATCCGGCTGTCCACGCGCGCCGGGACTTTCACTTCATGCAGGTGCGCCAACGTGTTGTCCACGGCCTTCAGGTTCATCTGGACGATCTCATCGCCCTTCTTGCCGTAGGTCTTCTTGATGGACTTCTTGATGGCGTCGATGGCCTCCTGCCGCGGCAACACGCCCGAGATCGCGAAGAAGCACACTTGCATGACGGTGTTGATGCGACCGCCCATGCCGCTGTCTCGCGCAACTTTCACCGCGTCGATGACGTGCATCTTCAGTTTCTTGGCGACGATGTGCTCCTGGTAAACACGCGGAAGTTTGCCCCAGATTTCCTCGGCGCTGTACGGCGTGTTGAGCAGGAATGTGCCGCCCGGAATCGCGTCCTTGAGAATGTCGTACCGCTCGACGAAAATCGGCTGGTGACACGCGACAAAGTTGGCCTGGCTGACCAGATACGTCGACCGAATCGGTTCCGGCCCGAACCGCAGATGCGATACCGTCGTCGAGCCCGACTTTTTCGAGTCGTACACGAAGTAGCCCTGCGCATAGTTGTCGGTGTCTTCGCCGATGATTTTGATCGAGTTCTTGTTCGCGCCCACGGTGCCGTCCGAACCGAGGCCGTAGAACACCGCACGCACCGTGCGATCGGACTCGGTCGAGAATCCGGGGTCGAAATCGAGGCTGGTGTGCGTTACGTCGTCGTTGATCCCGACCGTGAAATGGTTCTTGGGTTTGCTGGCCGCCAGGTTGTCAAACACGGCCTTGACCATCGCGGGCGTGAACTCCTTGGACGACAAACCATATCGTCCGCCCACAACCACGGGCACATTCCGCCCCGTCTCGCGCAAGGCCGTGAGCACGTCCTGATACAGTGGCTCGCCCGCCGCGCCGGGTTCCTTGGTGCGGTCGAGAACGGCAATGCTGGTGGTGCTCGCGGGCAGTGCGGCGACAAATCGCGCCATGTCGAGAGGGCGGTACAATCGCACCTTCAGCAGGCCCACGCGCTCACCCTGTTTCGTCATGTAGTCAACCGTCTCCTGCGCGGTTTCACAACCAGAACCCATCAACACAACGACGCGCGTTGCCTTCGGATCCCCGTAGTAGTCAAACAGGTGGTACGCGCGCCCCGTCTGCGCGGCGAACTTGTCCATCGCGCGCTGCACGATGTCCGGGCAGGCGTCATAGAACGGATTGCACGCTTCGCGGGCCTGGAAAAACACATCGGGATTCTGCGCCGTCCCGCGCAACACCGGATGATCGGGAGACAACGCCCGGGCGCGGTGTTCGAGCACGCGGGCATCATCAATCAACGCGCGCAGATCGTCGTCGGCCAGCAACTCGATCTTTCCCACCTCATGCGACGTGCGGAAGCCGTCGAAAAAATGGAGGAACGGCACGCGCGCTTCGAGCGTGGCGGCCTGCGCGATCAGCGCGCAGTCGTGCGCCTCTTGCACGGAGTTGGAGCACAGCATCGCCCATCCCGTCGAGCGAGCGGCCATGACGTCCCCGTGGTCGCCGAAAATCGACAGCGCATGGGTCGCCAGGGTACGCGCCGCAATATGAAACACCGCCGGCGTCAGTTCGCCGGCGATCTTGAACATATTCGGTATCATCAGCAGCAGGCCCTGCGATGCGGTGAATGTCGTCGCCAGCGAGCCCGTTTGCAGGGCGCCGTGAATCGCGCCGGCCGCGCCGCCTTCGCTTTGCATTTCGATGACCGACGGCACCGTGCCCCAGATGTTGGGGATGCCGTACGCCGCCCATTCGTCCGCCCATTCGCCCATCGGGGACGATGGCGTGATGGGGTAGATGGCGATGACTTCGTTGGTGCGATAGGCCACGTAGCTCACCGCTTCATTCCCGTCCATGGTTACGTATTTTCGTGAATTGGTTTTCATTCTGTATGTTTCGTCGTTGGTTTCTATGGTCAGCAAATTCGCGGCAAATCCTCACCGGTCGGCATGTCGATGATCCGTTCGCCGCCGATGGTCGTGCGCAACAGCGCCACGCCCGGCGGTTTCTCGCTCACCTCGCCGATGACGCAGGCCTGTTTGCCAAGAGGATGCTCCTTCATCGCCGCGAGCACCTGCGCGGTGTCGGTCGCGCGGCAAAATACAAGCACCTTTCCTTCGTTGGCGATCGTCAGCGGTTCAAGTCCCAGCAGGTCGCACGCGCCGCGCACTTCGGGGCCAATCGGCAGCGCATCTTCGCGCAACCGAATTCCGACGTTCGAGGCCCGTGCGATGTCACACACGGCAGCGGCGACTCCGCCCCGCGTTGGGTCGCGCATGGCGTGGACTTCGGCTCCGGTCTTCAGAATGGCGTTCACGAGCGGCCACACCGGCGCGCAGTCGCTCACAATGTTTGTCTGAAATGCGATGCCTTCACGCCGGCTCATCACCGCGACGCCATGCTCTCCCATCGGGCCGTTGATAATGACGGC
Organism: Verrucomicrobiia bacterium; assembly: GCA_050015495.1. GTDB lineage: Bacteria > Verrucomicrobiota > Verrucomicrobiia > Palsa-1439 > Palsa-1439 > Palsa-1439. The sequence goes on along the minus strand of JBEKBH010000003.1, from coordinate 17,379 downwards.
GTCGCCCGGTTTCACGTTGGCAGCCCCGAGCCGGTGGGGGGCCACAATTTCCCCGAGCCCGGCCGTGTTGATGTACAACCCTTCGCATTTGCCGTGTTCGACGACCTTGGTGTCCCCGGTGACGATCTGCACGACGGCCTCCCGGGCCGTGGCGCTGATGGACTCCACGATGTTCTGGAGATCGGCGAGCAACAAGCCTTCTTCGAGAATGAAACTGAGGCTCAGCCAGAGTGGCCGCGCGCCCATCACGGCGAGATCGTTGACCGTGCCGCACACCGCCAGTTTGCCGATGTCTCCTCCCGGGAAAATGTGGGGTTTGACGACATAGCTGTCCGTTGTAAAGGCGTACCCCTTGCCACCCATCATCAACACCGCGCTGTCGTCCAGGGTCTTTAACAGTGGATTCTCCAGACTGGGGAGAAACAGTTTCTCGACCAGTTCGTGCGTGAGCGAACCGCCGCCGCCATGCGCCAGCAAAATCCGGTCTCGTCTCACGCCGCCACCCCTTCGTATTTGTAGTACGCCGCGCACACGCCTTCTCCCGACACCATGCACGGTCCGATCGGGTGCGCCGGCGAGCACGGACGGCCAAACAACCGACAATCCGGCGGTGACGCGACCCCACGCAGCACGGAGCCGCAGGCGCATAGTGGATTTACGCGCGCTTCCGGAAATTGTACACCGAGCGCTTTCGCGGCGTCGAAGCGTGCATACCGCTCACGGATCGCCAGCCCGCTGCCGGGGATGACGCCGATGCCCCGCCACACGGTGTCGCATGGTTCGAACACCTCGTCCATCAACTGTTGCGCGGCCGCGTTGCCATGTTCGTTGACCGAGCGGCTATATTCGTTCTCCACCTCGGCGCGGCCCTCGGCGAGCTGCCGCAGCAACATCTCGACAGACTTCAAGATGTCCCACGCTTCAAAACCGGCAACGACGCACGGAATTCGATATTGCTCGCAAATAAATCGATAGATGTGCGCGCCCGTGATCACGCTGACGTGGCCGGGACATAGGAAGCCGTCGATTCGGAGTTCCTTGTCGCGCAGCAAGGCGTCCATCGCGCGTGGCATCGTCTTGTGCGCGCAGAGCACGGAAAAATTCTCCACACCATCGCGCGCCGCGCGCCAGATCGCCCAGGCGATTGTCGGCGCGGTCGTTTCGAAGCCGACGCCGAGGAAGACAATCTGTTTCGACGGGCATTCGCGCGCCAGCACCAGCGCGTCGCCCGGGGAATACACGATGCGCACGTTCGCGCCCGCGGCGCGTTCCCGTTCCAGCGAGGTATCGGTGCCCGGGACGCGAACCAGATCGCCAAAGGTGGCGATGATGACATCGGGCCGACCGCAAAGCTCGATGGCCGCGTCGAGGTAACTCGGATCAGTCACGCACACCGGGCAGCCCGGCCCGGATACGAGACGGACGGCATCTGGCAGCAGTTGCCGCAAACCGCTACGAAACGCGGCCATGGTGTGCGTGCCGCAGACTTCCATCAGCCTCACGTCGCGGCCCACCCGTTGCGATAAGTCCCGAATGTTTTGCACCACGACCTTCACGAGAGGGCCTCCTGCAAGCCTGTCGCCGCGCGGATCGCCTGCAGTTCGTCGACGTCGCTCTGGTCCCACTTGTGGATCGCAAACCCCGCGTGCACGAGCACATGGTCTCCGAGCCGCGGCTCGTCGATCAACGACACATCCACCTCGCGCAACGCGCCATCGACGGAAATCGTGGCGGTGGAGTTGTGCAATTCCACGATCCGCGCTGGCACCGCTAAACACATAGGCGTTTCATCCTTTCCACTGCGACCGCCGCCTGGCCGAGCGCGAGACCACCGTCGTTGGGAGGCACCGCCGTGTTGGTGAATACCCGGAAATGTCGCGACTGGAGCGCTTCCACCGTGCGACGCAACAACAACTCGTTCTGGAAGACCCCGCCGGAGAGCGCCACGACGGCGAGGTCCCGCTGCCCGCGCAGGAACCGGCAGATCTCCAGCACCGAAGCCGCAATCGTGTTGTGAAACTTCGCGGAGATCTCACCCACGGCAACGCCCTGATGACGCTCATCGAGAATGGCGTGAACGGTTGGGCCAAAATCCAGCACCCACGGACGATCCCCCGTCTGAACAGCAAATGGATATCGGTCAGTCACACGGAGGTCGGCGATGGACTCCAACCGAATCGCCGCCTGCGCCTCATAGCTGGTCACATCGCACAAGCCGAGAATTGCCGCAACCGCGTCGAACAGGCGTCCCGCACTCGAGGTCAACGGCGAGTTGAAACCGGTCTCGATCATCTTCTGCACGAGATGCTGTTTTGCGACCGGGAATCTCCGCGCCGTCGCGTCATTGAGTCCCTCGGCGGTCAGCACGCTCACGGCCATGCGCCATGGCTCTTCGACGGCTTTGTCGCCGCCGGGCAGCCGATATTGTTTGAAATGAGCCACGCGTTCGAAGTCGCAACGGTCGGCGACCATGAATTCACCGCCCCAAATCGTGTCGTTGGTCCCATAACCGGTCCCGTCGAGCGCGACGCCAATCACGGGTTCGCGCAAATCATGCTCGGCCATCACGCTGGCGATGTGCGCGTGATGGTGTTGCACGCCGATCTTGTGCAGGATCGGCGAATGGGCGGCAAATCGTGTGGACAGATAGCCGGGGTGCAGATCGTACGCGATCACTTGCGGGTCAATTCGCATCAGCTGTTTCCACGATTCGATCTCGCCGGAAAAATGGCTGTAGGTTTTGTAATCCTTCAGGTCGCCAATGTGCTGGGACAGAAACGCAGTTCCGTCACGCACCAGACAGAAGGTGTTTTTCAGCTCGCCACCGACGGCAAGTAAGTGCGGCGTACCGGGCGCGCCGATCCGAATCGGATTCGGCACGTAGCCGCGGGCGCGCCGCGAAAACTGGCGTTGACCATTGACCACACGCAGCACGGAGTCATCGCACTTGTGGACGATGGGGCGATTGTGCGTGAGGGCTGCGTCCGCAATCGGGCCGAGCAGGGCGGGCAAATCCGCTTCATCGCTGATGATAGGTTCGTCCGTGAGATTGCCGCTCGTCATCACCAGGGCGACGAAATCCCGAAGCAACAAGTGATGGAGCGGCGTGTACGGCAGGAATGCGCCAACAGTCTTGGTATCCGGAGAAATGCCCATGGCCAGCCGGGTTCCGGTCGGCTTCCGCGCCAGCAAGACGATCGGACGCGCCGCGCTCAACAGTTCTGCTTCCTCCGCCTCGTTGACCTCACACAACTCCTTCACGGCAGCGATATCACGGAACATCACGGCGAACGGTTTGTGCAGGCGATGCTTGCGGCGGCGAAGCCGGGCGACGGATTCAGCGCTCGCGGCGTCGCAGGCCAGATGGTAGCCGCCAATGCCTTTGATCGCCACGATCCGGCCCCGACGAAGCAGTTCCTTCGCTTTCGCCAGGTCTGCGTCGTCGGTTGCGATCCCACCGGCGACGCGAAGCTGCAACCGTGGACCGCAGCGTTCGCACGCATTGGGCTGGGCGTGGAATCGCCGATCACGCGGGTTGCGGTACTCGTGTTCGCAGGGTTCACACATCACGAACTTCACCATCGACGTCTTGTCCCGGTCGTAGGGCAGGTCGCGGATGATCGTGAATCGCGGACCACAGTTCGTGCAGTTGGTGAAGGCGTACCCGCAACGACGGTTCCTGGCGTCGAGAATGTCCTTCAGGCAATCGTCGCAGGTCGCGAGGTCGGGCGAAACATGCACCGCCGCCTGGCCCTGCTGCTCGGACTCAATGACCTCGAAATTCCGGTAGCCCTTCGTGCCGAGCACTTCCGTCTTGATGTCGGCAATGACGGCCTGTTGGGGGGGCGCCTGCGTAAGACAATCGAAGAAGGCGCCGACCTTGTGGTCGTCACCCTCGACTTCGAGCGTCACCCCGTGCGGGCCGTTGCAGACGAAACCGCACAAGCCGAACCGCGTGGCATAACGATAGACAGCGGGACGGAAGCCAACGCCCTGAACGCGGCCAACAACCTTCGCGCGTACGCGGGTTTTCATCCCCGGACGACTCCTTCGTGGTGCTGCCGATGCGGATGTTGATGAGGCTGGATGACGCCGGCCAGATCGCCGTAGCCGTGCGTGTGCGGCTCGAAGTGAAGTTCGCCGGCGCATACATGCTCGATCCAATGCACCCATTCCTCGATGCCGCCGGATGTCTTGCATGAAACCTGAAAGAGGGCGGCGTCGTGATTGAGCCGGCAAAAATCGCCGCGGAACTGCTCAAAGTCGAAATTGGTGTACGGGATCAAATCTGTTTTGTTCAGCACGAGCGCACCGATTTCGTGGAACAGCAGGGGATATTTCGCCGGCTTGTCGTGGCCTTCGGTCACGCTGAGGATGCCGACCTTCACGGTTTCGCCGAGATCAAACTCGGCGGGACACGCGATATTGCCGACGTTCTCGATGAACAACAGGTCGATGTCGTCCAGATTCAATTCGGCGAGACCTCGCTGCACCAGGGGCGCTTCCAGATGGCACGCGCCACCCGTGAGCAATTGCACCACGGGCACGCCGAGTTTTTCAATGCGCTCTGAGTCGCGTGTCGTGGCGATGTCGCCTTCGAGGACCGCGACGCGATACTGGCCAGTGAGAAGCGGGATTGTTTGTTCCAGCAACGATGTCTTGCCGGCGCCGGGCGAACTGATGAGATTGATGGCCGTGATGTGCTTGGCCGCCAGTTGCTCGCGGATTCGCGAGGCAACATGGTCGTTCGCTTCCAGCACATTACGGAGAATCTTGACGTTCATAATCCACTAATTAGAGAGTTAGCACTGCTAATGCCACGGCGTTTATTTATTTCACAATGGCTTGTGCAGTAATTGGTTGCGTAATTCCATTGACGGGTTCGATGACCAAGGCCAGCGACACGCTGTCACTGTCAGCTTGTGGTCACGACAACTTGTCAAACGCGCTGGGCCGACAGACCAGGCTGCGTCGGTGTGTTCCCATCTCGCGACTGCAGGGCAGCCAGCGTTCGCGCCAAAGTTCCTTCCGGGACGGGCTGTGCGGCTATGGGAACAAGCAGACCGAGGCGGCGGTAGAAATCCGTCAGTGGCGCCGTACTTTTTTCGTAGACTTCCATGCGGACGCGCACCGACTCCGGCCGGTCGTCTTCGCGTTGCACGAGTGATCCACCGCACTTATCGCAAATGCCTTCCTTCTTCGGGGGAAGTCCCGTGACATGGTACACGGCCTTGCATGTGCTGCAGGTGCGCCGACCAGCCAGGCGCGCGACGATTTCATCGATGGGCAATTCGAAATCCAAGACGGCGTCGAGCGCGAGATTCTGTTCCTGCAACAATGTCTGCAAGGCCTCCGCTTGCGCCACTGTCCGCGGGAAACCATCGAGGAGGAAACCGCCGCTACAGCGCAGACAACTCACGCGCTCGCGCACCATTTGCAGCACCGTCGCGTCGGGAACCAGATCACCCCGCCGCATGTATTCCAGCGCGGCGGTCATTGCGGGACTGCGTTCATCTTCCGTGAGGGATTTTGCGGTGCGAAAGATGTCGCCGGTGGAAAGATGGCAGGCACCGAGTCGCTGCGTGAGAAGCTCGGCCTGGGTCCCCTTGCCGACGCCGGGCGCGCCCAGCAACACGAGTCGCCACGGGCGCGTCACGTTCGCGGGCACCACTTCGCACGGGAAAGCCGGGCCTTTCAGCCAGGCGGAACGGTCACTTTTGGTTTGCATAAACTCCTTCAACGACTGACTCGATCTCATCCGTCTCTCTTTCGATCTCGAAGCTCATGAGTTGCAGTTCATCACCGCGCACCAACTCGGAGCCGGTTTCGCCGCATTGCGGACATTCGAACCAGTGGTGCTCCACCGCGAACTCCAGGTTACATTTCCGACACCGCGCCGACGCTTTGACCTGTTCGACGCACAATTGCGCGCCCGCCAATGGTGAGTCACAAGTGGCAGCCTCGAAGCAGTGTTCAAGCGTCGCCGGTTCAATCAGCCGCAATTCGCCAACGCGCACCAGAGCCGATTTCAGCCGCGTGTTCGGATGATTGTGCAACTCCTCGCCAATGGCGCGCACGATTTCCTCGGCGATGGACAATTCATGCATGCGCCGCCAGTGCTTTCTTCCCCGCTCCCGATGGCCCGGGGATCGACAGCAAGTCTTCGATCTGGCGCACCACGTCGCCCGCGGCGCGCTCGGTTGCCGGTGACAGTGTTGAGCCAAAGTTGAAGTCTGATCCACGGATGCTGAACAAAATCCCCCGGGGCGCCTGACTGAAAAGGGTCTGCGCCAACGCCAGCAGATCGCCCGGCGTCAGGTAGTGCGCCACGGCGTGGCTGCGAAAGCATGGTTGGACGACCGTACGGGAGATCGGTTCCGGACTTTGCGGGATCGCGGCATCGACGAAGATCACCTCGTCGAAACCAGTGATCAGCTCGGCATGATCGACGTCGAGTTGGTGTGACGTCAGCAACTCGACGTTCGGCAGCCCCAATTCCTGCAAGCGCTCCAGGACAAACCAGCCGACGCCGTCATCGGTGCGACTGCGATTGCCGTAGCCGAGCACGAGCGTTTTCATGGTTTGCTTCCATCGCGCTGGAGTGTCTGCAACACCTGACCGCCGGCGTCCACCAACTCCACGCGCATCGGCATCTGGCCGACGGCGTGAGTCGAACACGAGAGGCAGGGGTCATAGCAGCGGATCGCGGCCTCGACACGGTTGAGCATGCCCTCCTGCAGCTTGTTGGCCTGGACGTACTTCTGCGCGACGGCTTTCACCGCGCGGTTCATCGCCAGATTGTTGTGACCGGTGGCGACGATGAGGTTGACCTTTTCGACGCGTCCGCCGGCGTCCACCCAATAATGGTGGAACAACGTGCCGCGGGGCGCTTCGACCACACCCACGCCCTGTCTGTTGGCCGGCCTCGCGCTCACCAGAACCTCCGTGCTGCAGATGTCGCGGTCTCCCAGCAATTGCTCGATGCGTTCGATCGCGTACAGCGTTTCGATGAGCCGCGCCCAGTGGTAGTAAAACGAACTGTGCCGTGGCGGCGCGCCCGGCGACCGCCATTCTTTTAGTTCGTGGTCCGCCAACGGTGTAGAAATGTGATCGGCGATGTTGAGGCGCGCGAGCGGCCCCACGCGATACATTCCGTCCGGGTAGCCCCGCGACTTGATGAACGGGAATTTCAAATATGACCAGTCTTCGGTCGTTTCGGCGATCACATCGAGATATCCGCCCGGATTGATTTGGTCTTCGAGAATGTGGCCCGTCGTGTCGCAGAACCGGAGCTTCCCGTCATAATGTTCGAGCGCGCCGTCCGGTTGCACCAGCCCCATGAAATTGGAGTCGAAACTGGCGAACTCCTCGACCTCTTGCCGATGGTTCGATTGATACTTCTTCAACAAGTCGAGCGCGAATGTCGCGTGTCGCATGGCCTCGGGGAGGCCTGCGAGCATTTCGTCGCGCTCCGCAATCGTCAGCGCCTTGTTCACGCCACCGGGCACGGGAAAATCCGCGTGGATCTTGCGTCCGCCGGTGAGTTTGATGACCTCCTGACCAAACTTGCGAAGCCGTATCCCTCGCCGGGCAATGTCCGGGTGTTGCTGGATAAGGCCGATGATATTCCGCGAGGCCGGGTCGCTATCGAACCCCAGCAACAAATCCGGCGCGCTCAGATGGAAGAAGCTTAAGGCATGCGATTGCGTCAACTGGCCCATGTGGAGCAATTCCCGCAGCAGCTTCGCCGGGCGCGGGATGTCCACACCCAGGATGGCATCGCCGGCTTTCGCGCTGGCGAGCAGATGGCTCACGGGACAAATCCCGCAAATGCGCGCGGTGATCTGCGGCATCTCGGCAAAGAACCGTCCCTCGCAGAACTTTTCAAACCCGCGGAACTCGACCACGTGGAACCGCGTCTCGGCCACGTTGCCCGCGTCATCGAGATGGATCGTGATCTTCGCATGTCCCTCGATGCGGGTGACAGGGTTGATCGTAATGGTTTTGGCGTTGGTGTCAGTCATAGCGCATATTGGCCGGGGTCCACTTGGGTTGGCGGCCCGCGAGCAACTCCGTGAGGGCGTACCAGATCGCATCGGCGTCCGGTGGACAGCCCGGGATGTGCGCGTCGACTTTCACGAATTCCTGGATTGGCCGGACGGTGGCGAGCAGTTTGGGGACTTCGGGCGCATTCGGGACCTCCCCGGCCTGGGTGCTTTCCGCTTCGACAAAGCCACGCTCCAACACGTCCGCCAGCTTCTGGCGGTTGCGCAACGCGGGGATATTGCCGGTAATCGCGCAATCGCCCAGGGCGACGAGCACTTTGCAGCGCGCGCGCATCGTGCGCAGTACGTGCTCATTGTCCTCATTGCAGACCGCGCCCTCGACGATGCCCACATCCACCTCCGGGATTTCCTTCACGTCGGTGATCGGGCTGGCGGTGAACTCGATGAGGCCGGCCAGGTCGATCAGCCGCTCGTCCAAATCCAGGAACGACATATGGCAGCCCGAACAACCACCAAGCCACGCGGTCGCCACTTTTATTTTCGGTTTATCGCTCACGCAAATACGGTCTCCAGAACTGTGTTGTCCTCGCGGGACTCGCCGCTGGGAGCCAACGCCACCCGCAGCGGCAGTGTGCGTCCCTCGAAATTCGTAACGGAGCCGCTCTTCTCGCACCAGATTGCCGACGGAAGAACGACCCGGGCAACGTCCGTCAGCGCCGACTCATAGCTCGCCTGCACCACGACGCCGTCGACTTGCTCCATCAAGGCGCGCACGTGCGGCTCCTTCAACAACCGCTCGCCGCCATCGGGTTCGTCGCTGGCGACGATGTGCAGGAAGTTCACCGGCTGCACGCCGAGCCAGGTGGAAATATCTTCGACCGGCTCGATGCCGCCCGCCGCCAGGGCCAAGCCGTTCGTGCTGGTGGGCAACTGGATCGGCGCAAGCATCTCTCCACCGTTGCATTCGTCTGTGAGCACCTTGATCAGACGATCCAGAATCGTAACGCCAACCGTCGTTATCGCCGCCGCCCCATAGATCAGCACCGGCCGTTTCGCGTTCGCGAGCACTTTGCCAACCCGGTTCCAGAACGTTCGTTCGAGACTGACGACGGGGACGGAAATATCCGCGTAGGCGTCGAGATCGCTGCGACGCGAATGCAAAATCACCAGCTTGGCGCCCCGTTTTCGGACCGCGGCGCGAATCCTGGCGGCGACGACTCCCTGTTCCCGACTCGGCTGTGCGCCCACGAGAATAATCGCGTCCGCGTCCTCCAATCGCTTCAGGGCATCCGTCGAGAATTCGGGCGACGCGCACAGCGCCGTTTCCTTGTCCGCGACAAACATGCCGACCCGGTCGAAATGCGACCCGATCATCTTTAACGTGCGGATCGTTTCATTCGTCACCCGCGGTGAAATCAGCATCGCTTTCTGCCCGTCGTTCGACGCGCTGATCAACGTCTTGACGGCGCGGATCGCGTCGTCCCAGGAGGCGGGCGTGAGCTGGCCATCGCGCCGCACCATGGGCCGGAGGATGCGCGGGCGTGGTTCGGCCCAGGTTTCGTAGCGACCGCGGCGACAGAGGTGCCCGCGGTTGACCGGTGACTCGGCGTCCCCAAACACATCCACGATTCGGTTATCTTTCGTGTACACGACCAATCCGCAGCCGACCGGACATTCGGTACACGTTGTGCGCACCTGTTGACACCGGCTCAGCGGGCTGTGGAACGCGGCCGACTTGTCGAACAGCGCGCCCGTCGGGCATGCCGCCACACAGGCGCCGCAGGACGTGCAGGTGGTTGACGCGCCGAACATGACATTCAGGTCAACGACGATCCGGTTTTTTACCCCGCGGTTGGAGACATCGAGGGTGTGGACACCTTCGATCTCGTCGCAGGTGCGCACGCACCGCGTGCAGAGAATGCAGCGGTTGTGGTCCAGCCCGAAGTATTGGCCGGAAACGTCAACGGGCAACGCCGGGTACAGGTAGGGGTAGCGGATCGAATCGATGCCGAACCGGTAGGCTTGTTGCTGCAGGTCGCAGTCGCCTTTGTTCATCGGGCAGATCGGGCAGAAGTGATTGCGCTCGCTGAAGAGCAACTCCAGCGTTGTGCGGCGCAGATGCTGAAGTTGGGGGCTGTTGGTGATGACCGCGCTGCCGTCGGTCGCCGGGGTGGCGCACGATGGCACGACTTTCGGGCTGCCCTGGATTTCCACGATGCACATGCGGCACCCGCCCCACGGCGAGAGGTGCTTGAGGTAACAGAGCGTCGGGATGTAAATCTGGTTCTCCGTGGCGATTTGCAGGATCGTCTGTCCGGCGTTGCCTTCGCAACGCTGGCCGTCAATCGTGACCGTGATTTTGTTTGGTGCGATCATTACATGTCACCTTCGGTCAGTGAGCGTGCTCCCCGTTGCCGGTTTTGATGTCGCAGCGCAGGCAGCGCAACGCTTCCGCCCGAGCCTGCCATTCCGTGAACGTCGGGGAGACATCCACATAGTTGCCGCGCCGTTCCTCGACGGACAGCACCCGCGTCGAGGTGCGCGAGCCACCCTGGCCGGAGGGCGGCACGGCCTGGCCGTACTCAAACTTCGGCCACAACTCCTGGAACCGATCCAGGCCCGTCAACTGCCGGTCGATCATCTCCGCCGCTTTCTTGCCGTAGCCCATTGCGGTGGACACGTTGGCGGCGCCGGTGATGTAGTCGCCACCGGCGAATACCTTCGGGTGGCTGGTTCGGAGCGTCCACGGATCGACTTTGAGCGAGCCCCACGGGGTCAGTTCGAGGCCGAGGGTCTTGGTCAACGCCTTGTCCTGTTTCTCGCCGATGGCTTTGATGATCGTGTCGCACTCGACCACATAGGTGTCCTTCGTGACCACCGGCGAACGGCGGCCACGCGAATCGAATTCGCCGGGTACGGTGCGAGCGACTTCCAAGCCGGTAAGACGACCGTCCGGGCCGGTGACGATGCGGACGGGCGCCGCCATCGTGATGAGCTTGACCCCTTCCTCGAGCGCCTGCTCGGTCTCTTCGCGAATCGCCGGCATGTCTTCGCGAGAACGCCGATAGACGATCGTCACGTCCGCGCCCATGCGCAACGCCGTGCGCGCGGCATCGATCGCGGAATTGCCGCCGCCGACCACGGTGACCTTCCGGCCAATCCTCGGTTGGCGACCGACCGCCTGTTCGTTGAGAAACGCCAGGGACGAATAGACGCCTTTGGCCTCCTCGCCGGGCACGCCGAGCGCCTGTTCCTCACCCGTACCCAGCGCAAGGAATACGGCGTCATTGGCCTCGGTCAGCGCATCGAGCGCAAGCTGTTTGCCGAGCGCGGCGTTGAACTTGAACTGCACGCCGGCGCCGCGGATGAACGCGATTTCCTTGCCTACGACCGCCTTCGGGAGGCGGTACTCCGGCAAGGCGTACTGGAGCAGACCGCCGGCGTCCGCAGCTTTGTCGCACACCGTGACCGTGTGGCCGAGTAACGCGAGGTAAAACGCCGCGCTCAACCCGGCCGGACCGGCGCCGATGACCGCGACGCTCTTGCCGGTCGGCCGCTTCTTGCGTTTGAGGATGCGTTGCAGCACCTTCTCGGCGCCGCCGTTCCCGTACATCATGTCGCCGATGTATCGGTGAGTGTCGCGCATGTTGACCGACCCGTCGACGCCTGCCCGGCGACAGCGGTTTTCGCACGGATGCTGGCAAACGCGGCCGGTCGTCGACGGCAACGGATTGTCCATTACGATCTGCTCGAACGCGTCGTCGATCCGTTCCTCCTTGAGCAACTGGAGGAAGGCGGGGATGTTCATGTGCAACGGACAGGTGTTTTCGCAAGGCGAGAGCTGCAACGCGCCGCACACGCCGGCGACGCAACGGCGCTCGCGGATGTGCTGCTCGTATTCATTGCGGAAATTCCTCAGGGTCGTCAGCACCGGGTTGGGCGCGGTCTGGCCCAGGCCGCACAGGCTGGCGTTCTTGACAACGACGGCGAGCTGTTCGAGCCGGTCGAGGTCGTCGAGCTCGGCGTCGCCCCGGCAGATGCGATCGAGGATGTTGAACATCTGCTTGGTGCCGACGCGGCAGGGCGGGCATTTGCCGCAGGATTCGTCACAGCAGAACTCCATGAAGAACCTGGCCACGTCCACCATGCACGAGTCTTCGTCCATCACGACCATGCCGCCCGATCCCATGATCGAGCCAAGTTTTTGCAGCGATTCGTAGTCCACGGGCAGATCGAGATGCTCTTCGGGAATGACGCCGCCGGACGGGCCGCCCGTTTGCACGGCCTTGAACCGCTTGCCGTTCGGGATGCCGCCACCGACTTCAAAAATCATTTCCCGCAGAGTCGTGCCAAACGGCAGTTCGGCAACCCCGGTGTTATTGATCTTGCCCGCGAAGCAGAAGACCTTCGTGCCCTTCGTTTTCTCGGTGCCGATCGACGCGAACCACGGCGCACCCTTGAGGATAATGGGGCGGATCGTGGCCCACGTTTCGACGTTGTTGATGTTGGTCGGTTTGCCCCAGAGACCGCGTTGCGCGGGAAAGGGCGGGCGGGGTTGCGGCTGGCCGCGCCGGCCTTCCACCGAACGCATCAGCGCCGTTTCCTCGCCGCAGACGAACGCGCCTGCGCCGATGCGGACTTCGACGTCAAAGTCGAAACACGCTTCGAGGATGTTCTTTCCGAGCAGTCCGTATTTGTAGGCTTGTTCGATCGCGATGTGCAGGCGTTTCACGGCGAGGCCGTACTCGGCGCGGATATAAATGAAACCCCGGTTGGAGCCCATGGCATACGCGCCGATGGCCATGCCTTCGAGCACGCTGAACGGATCGCCTTCGAGGACGGAACGATTCATGAACGCGCCGGGGTCGCCCTCATCCGCATTGCAGACGACGTACTTGGGGAAATCCGGGGCCTGGCGCATGATGTCCCACTTCCTGCCCGTCGGGAAACCCGCGCCGCCACGGCCGCGCAGGCCGCTGGCCTTGATCTCGCCGATCACCTGTTCGGGCGTCATCGTGGTCAGCACCTTGCCGAGGGCAGTGTAACCGTCGCGGGCGATGTACTCCTCGATGTTCTCCGGATCGATGACGCCGCAGTTGTCGCGGACGATTCGGACCTGGCGGTTAAAGAACGCGAAGTCCGCCTGCGTAGCCACCACGGTGTGCGTCTCCGGATCCTCGGGAAGCAACTTTTTGTATGGGCGGCCTTTCAAGAAATGTTCTTCGACGAGCTTCGGCACGTCCGCCGCCAGGACGTTCCTGTAGAATGTACCGTCCGGATGCACGAGCGACACGGGGCCGAGATCGCAACGGCCCATGCAGCCGGTTTCGACGACTTCGATCTCGTGGTCGAGCCCGCGCTTCTTGAGTTCGGCGAGCAAGGCGTCACGCGTCCGGAGGCTGCCGTTGCTGGTGCAGCCGGTACCGGTGCAAACGAGGATGTGCGTGCGAATCATCTATTTTGCCTGCTCCGGTTCCTTTGTCTTGCCCACCGTGAGGCCGTCCACGACTTTTCCCTTTTGCAGGTGTTCGGCGACGATCTTGCGGGCGGCATCGGGGCTGACCTTCGCGTAGGTCACTTTTTCGCCGTTTTTCTCCTCGATGCGGATCACGGGTTCGGCATCGACCAGGCCGATTTCGCCCGTGACGGCGACCTCGACATTCTCGATGCCGCGTTTGTCGAGTTCATCGAGCATGGTGGTCATCACCTCGCGCGCGCCGGCGGCGATGCCGCTGGTGCCCATGCTGAACACAACGCGGTACTTCTTGTTGCCTTCACGCAGCGCGACTTGCCGCTGCGCCTTTTCCTTGAGTTTCTTGAGTTCGTCGAGGTTCATGGCGTTTGCCTTCCTGTGAGTTGAAATGGAATCTCTTGTTGCCAGACAGATAATGGAGCTGGATGCCCACATCGGGATTCACGGCGCACAAGGCGAAGATGGTCGCGTTGAGATCACCCAGCGGCGGGCGGTCCATGTGCGACAGACGCATGGACGCCGTCACGCCCGTCCCCTGGCCGGGGGCGGATTGAACGTGGAACACCCCGTCGCACATCTCGGATGTCTGCCGGAGCAAGGCGAGACCCAGACCGATGGGTTTTTTGCGAGCCGCCTTCGTGGACGCGTTCTTCGCCAGAACGTCCCGCAGTGTTTTCTCGTCCATCCCCCGCCCGTTGTCGCGGATGCGAATGAGCAACTGGTCGTGGGCCGCGTCTTCGATCACGGTGATGCGCACCACGGTGGCGCCGGCGGCCAGCGAGTTCATGCCGATGTCGAGAATGTTCAGCGAGAGTTGGTCAAACATATTTCTTCAACTCCGTCTGGCAAAATCGCGGGATCCTGTCGGGCGCAAGCTTGCCGTACACGTCGTCGCCAATCGCCAGCGCGGGCGCCAACGCGCACGCGCCCATGCAGCGCGCCGTTTGCAGGCTGAACAAACCATCCTTCGTCGTCTCGCCCTCCTGGATGCCGAGCTGCTGCTGCAACCGATCGAGGATCACCTGGCCGCCGCGCACGTGGCACGCCGTGCCGCGGCAGACCATGATCTGATGTTTGCCGCGCGGGACGATGGAGAAAAAGTTGTAGAACGTGGTGACGCCGTACACGTGCGCCAGCGGCAGTTTCATCGCCGCGGCGACGTATCGAAGCACGTCGGGCGCGAGATACCCGAAACTGTGTTGCGCCGCATGGAGCACCTGGATGAGCGCCGTCGGCTCGAAATTGTAATGCTGCAACGTCTGATCGAGCGAGGCGAACCGCTGGTCGCCGCTCGGGTGGTGCGGGAGCATCGGGGCCGTGGACCCGTTCACCGCATGGGTTTGCGGAGGCGGTGTCGCCGCGTTTGTCGGGGCGGTCACGAGGTCACTCATGGCCGTTCTCTCCTCGCAATCCCGCTTCCCAAAGTTTCCCGGCCGCTTCATACGTCGTCAGGGGCGTGGTCAACAGCGCGATGCCCTCCTCTTCCGCCTCGGCGATGATTTCGGCGTAAGGCTTGCGTCCGCAGGTGAAGAGGACGGCGGCAATGTCCTTCGTGGCGGCAACGGATATGACGTTGCGGTGTGTCTGGATGGTGAGCCAAATCGTCCCGGGCTCCGCGTGAGCGAGGACGTCACTGAGCAAATCGGAGATGTAACAGCCCGTCAATGTTTCCGGCAGCTTGTCGGAGAGCGGTTCCGCCCGGAGCGTGGCCATCAGCGGCTGGAGTGGAACCAGGGTGGGTGTTTTCATGCGGAAACTCCTGTCTTGCGGAGGTAAATCTCAGAACGCAACTGCGTTCCACGCTTGTTATCCGACGTAATCTCCAAATGATCCGAGCATCGCTTGATGTTCGGCAATCCCATGCCGGCCCCGAAGCCGAGTTCGCGCGGCAGTCGTCCGGCGGTCGACCAGCCTTCCTGCATTGCCTGGTCCACGTTCTCGATGCCGGGACCGATATCGACCGCATCGATGCACACCTTGTCCGGGTCAATGGTCGCGGTGATCTCGCCGCCGAGCGAATGGATGATGATATTGGTCTCCGCTTCGTAGGCGACCACCGCCGCGCGCCGCCGAATTTCCGGGGCGATCCCGCGGTCACGCAACACCTGGCGCATTCGCTGGGAAAGCTTCCCCGCGCTGTCGTAATCGCCGGTGCGCACGTGCGCCCGCACGACGACACGATCCGCGGCAGCATCCGCGATTCGGGCCGCACGCAAGGCGGCCTCCTGGGTGATGGCTTCCTCGGCGCGACGTTCGAGGTGCTGCATCAGACAGTCGGTGATGTCGCCGCGGGTGAGGACGCCGACGAGACGGTCGGTTCCATCGAGCACCGGAAAACGGCCGAAATCGTGTCGGTCGAACTCGGCGACGGCGCGCACGAGCGAGAAATGGTCACGCAGTGTGATCACATTGCGGGCCATGTGTTGCTCCACGCGGTCATCGATATAGCCTTTGTCGAGTGCACGAATAATGTCCTCAATACTGATAAGGCCGACCAGGTTGTCGCCGTCGCTGATCGGCACACCGGAGATGCGGCGCGCTTTCATCAGATGCTGAACGGCGCGCAAGGTATCGGTCGGTGCGGCGGTGATGGGCGGTTTGCTCATGGCATCACGCACGCGCAGTTCGTACACGAGGACTTGCGCGACCGAGATTTTCCGCGCCTCGCCCGCGCGACCATCGGAAAGAGTGGCGGGCACCGTCTGCATCGTCAGCCTCCTAGGGCCCGTGCGCGTCCGCGGCGAGCGCGATGCGCACATCGGCCACCCGCGCGCCCTTGCCCTCGGCATGGACGATGAGCGGGTTGATGTCCAGTTCGGTGATCTCGGGGAAATCGACAACGAGCTGCGAAAGACGCTCCAGACATTCGGCAATCGCCTCGGTGTCGGCCGGAGGTTGACCGCGGAAACTGTCGAACACCTTGGCGGCGCGGATCGACTTGATCATATTGCGGGCGCCGAGTTCGCGGATCGGCACCAGCCGGAAGCTGACGTCCTTGAGCACCTCGACGTAGGTGCCGCCCAGGCCAAACATGATGACGTGACCGAAGGCCGGATCCTTGCTGATGCCGAGAATGACCTCGACACCCTTGTTCGCCATGGCTTGTATCTCCACGCCGAGGAGCCGCGCACTGGGTAGTTTTTGTTTCACCCCGTTTGTGATTTTTTTATAACCAGCACGGGCTTCCTCGGGCGTGGAAATGTTGAGCAATACGCCGCCGACATCGAGTTTGTGGACGACGTCGGGGGACGCAATTTTCATGGCGACAGGTCCGCCGATTTTGCCAAACCACTCGGCGGCTTCGTCTTCGTTTTTGGCCAGGGCATGTTGGAGAAGCGGGAAGCCATAGGCTTTCAACACCGCGAGCGCTTCGGCTTCCGGCAGGAACGTGCGGCCTTCGCCGCGGGCCTTCGCGAAAATCTGCGTGACCGCCTGGCGATCGACTTCGAAATGGCGTTCCTTGGTGCGCGGCCGCAACAGCCACTGCGTGTACCGGTACATGGCCGCGAGCGTGCGGGCCGCATTCTCGGGAAACCCGTAGTTCGGGACACCGTGTTGCTCGAGAATCCGCACACCGGCCGACACGTCCACGTGACCGAGGAAGGACGCGAGCACCGGCTTTTTGCTGCCCGTCGCGATTTCACCAATCGTGCGCGCGATGGCTTCGATGTCGGTCATCGATTGGGGCGTGAGCAAGACCACCAACCCGTCAACGTTCGGATCGCCGAGGACAACTTCGAGCGCGGCGGTATAACGATCGCACGTGGCGTCGCCGACAACGTCGACGGGGTTGGAAAAGTTCGCGGTCGGTGGCAGCTTCGCCTTGAGGGACTCGAGTGTCTCGGGTCGCAGTTTGGCGAGCTCGAGCCCATGACGGATGGAGGCATCGGTGGCCATGAT